>NZ_CP169638.1:0-600000 GCF_042134605.1 Flagellimonas alginilytica
ATGAGTGCTACTGCTAATTCCGTATGGAACAACTGTTTGGCTTTTATCCAAGATAACATCCAACCGCAGGCATTCAAAACTTGGTTTGAGCCTATAAAGCCTATTAAATTAACAGATAAGGCTTTGAGCATTCAGGTTCCCAGTAAGTTTTTCTACGAATGGCTCGAAGAACACTATGTTAAGCTTTTAAAAGTTGCCATGACCAGAGAGTTGGGCAACAATGCAAAGCTGATCTATGTGATAAAAATGGAAAACAAATACGGTAACAAGGAACCCTTTACGGAGCAAATCCCAAGTTCCAACCGTACCGCTGTTGGACCCCAAGAATTGGATGTGCCGATCACCTCCAAAAGTCCCGAGCTAAAAAATCCATTTGTGATTCCAGGAATTCGGAACATTAAAATTGAATCCCAATTAAACCCCAACTACAATTTCGATAATTTCCTGGAAGGAGATTCCAACCGTTTGGCCCGTTCGGCGGGTATGGCCGTGGCCAACAAACCCGGGGGAACTTCCTTCAACCCATTGTTGGTTTTTGGGGGAGTGGGATTGGGGAAAACACATTTGGCCCACGCCATTGGTGTGGAAATAAAGGATAAGTACCCGGAAAAGACCGTTCTTTATATTTCTGCGGAAAAATTCACGCAACAATATATCGAATCGGTAAAAAAGAACACTCGAAACGACTTTATCCACTTTTACCAATTAATAGATGTACTTATTATAGATGATGTACAATTTCTATCCGGTAAATCTGGAACACAGGATGTATTTTTCCACATTTTCAACCATTTGCACCAAAATGGCAAGCAGGTGATATTGACTTCGGACAAAGCTCCTGTGGATATGCAGGACATTGAACAACGCTTGCTCTCCCGTTTTAAATGGGGATTGTCTGCAGAATTGCAAAGTCCAGATTACGAAACACGGGTTTCCATCTTAAAAAATAAACTCTACCGCGATGGCGTTGAAATGCCGGAAGAGATCATAGACCACGTGGCCAAAAACATTAAGACCAACATTCGCGAACTGGAAGGGGCCATTATTTCGTTGATAGCCCAATCTTCTTTCAATAAGCGGGAGGTAACTCTGGAATTGGCCCAACAGGTAGTGGACAAATTTGTAAAGAACACAAAGCGCGAAGTATCCATCGATTACATTCAAAAAGTGGTTTCGGATTATTTCGAAATGGATGTGGCCACCCTACAGTCCAAAACAAGAAAGCGACATATTGTACAGGCGAGACAGTTGGCCATGTTCTTTGCGAAAAAGTTTACTAAGGCATCCTTGGCAAGTATTGGGTCACAAATCGGAAAACGTGACCATGCAACGGTACTCCACGCCTGTAAAACAGTGGATAACTTAGCGGAAACGGACAAGCAATTCAGAAAATATATTGAGGATCTGAACAAAAAGTTCACCTAAACCCAACTTCACTTTTTCCTTATGAAAACCAAAGTATTGATGGTCTGCCTTGGCAATATTTGCAGATCACCTTTGGCCGAAGGCATACTGCAATCCAAAGTTGATCCCGATAAGGTACTGGTCGATTCTGCAGGAACAGCCGGTTACCACGTGGGCAATCCGCCCGATAAGCGTTCTATTGCCGTTGCCCAAAAATATGGCCTAAACATACAAGACCAAAAATGCAGAAAGTTCTCCAAAAAGGATTTTTTGGAGTTCGACCACATTTACGTAATGGACCGCAGCAATTTTTCCGATGTGGCCAGTTTGGCAAGCGACCAAAAAGAAGCTGCTAAGGTAAAACTACTTTTGACCGAAGTGGAATTGGGACTTATCGAAGTACCCGACCCCTACTACGGCGGGGACGATGGTTTTGAAAATGTGTACCAAATGATCGATACCGCTTGTGAGGCAATTGCGAAAAAGCTAAATTAAACCCATGGAAGATGAAAAACCCGGTTTGGTAGTTGGCAAAATCTATTTGATCCCAACCACACTTGGAGACAATGCTCCCTTGGAAGTTTTGCCCATTTCGGTAAAAGGCACCATAGAAAGGATAGACCACTACATTGTTGAAAATGAAAAAACTGCCCGTAGGTTCATTAAACGAGTCAGTCCTAACAAGCCACAACCCGAACTTAAGTTGCAGTTACTCAACAAGTACACCAACCCTGAAGAAATACCATCCTTTTTAGATCCCTGTATACATGGGTTCGATATTGGTGTTCTTTCCGAGGCTGGTTGTCCGGGTATTGCCGACCCAGGTGCAGATGTAGTGCGTGTGGCACACGAAAAAAGAATACAAGTAGTTCCATTGGTAGGCCCCTCCTCCATTCTAATGGCCATGATGAGCAGTGGCATGAACGGGCAAAACTTTGCCTTTAACGGCTATTTGCCCATAGACAATGCAGAACGAAAGAAAATTTTGAAAAGTTTGGAGCGACTTTCCAGGGACAAAGGCCAATCCCAAATTTTTATGGAGACTCCCTACCGCAACAATAAAATGCTCAAGGAGCTGATAAAAACACTTCAAAAATCAACACGGTTGTGCATTGCCTGCGATATTACGTTGCCTACGGAGTTTATCGCCACCAAAACCGTACACGAATGGGGGGAAATCGATTTAGATCTAGACAAAAGACCTACCATTTATATTTTACAAGCATAAAAAAAGCCCCGATAATTCGGGGCTTTTTGTTTCAATGCGCAGTTTCAATTAAACCTTGGCATTTTTTTGTTGCTTGATATTGGAAATATCATAGCCTGCAAATTTCTTCATATAGTAGGAGATGCTACTTCCGTACGCATCGGTTACATCGTTTTGCCCATAAGATCGCAGATATTTTTTTACGTTACCGGCTCCGGCCAAATGTGCCGCAGCCAATATTCCGGATTCGGTAACTTGAATGCCACCGATCGTTTTGCCTTTGAAACGTTTGATATCTCTTCGCAAAATCCATTTGTTACGGGCAATGTTGGCCTCAAAAGCCTTTTCTTGAAGTTCTGGGTTCGACAGAAAATCATCCATATCGTAAACGCCCATCAAATTTAAGGTACTACTACCAAATTGGTACTTACCTAAATAACCCAATGTGTTTACTCTATGATATTTACCCTGGGATTCTTTGAAAGCGAGCGCTTCCTTAAAGCCATTAAAGGCTTTGCCCAAAAAAGGAGGTGTTACCTCATCCTCTTCTAAAAGTGCAATGGAGCTTTGTGGCGCAAAAATCTCCGAATTGGCCATAACCTTAAGTGAATCAGGAATTTCAACAGTTTCCTTTTTCATTACGGTATAGGTACCAAAACTTGTCAAAACTACGATCATGGCAAGATGCAGTATAAAACCAATCCATCTTTTCATAATGTTCTCTTTTGTGATCTCGATACATATACGTATCAAAAATCAATTTGGCCGGCAAATATAGGGGGAGATATTTTAACGGGTACCCTAAAGCTCATAAAGATTTCTTAAATGAGGCTTAAAATCCGTTAAAGTGATGAATATCAACGGTAAAGCGCCCTATCTAAGTACCTTTTGTTGATTTAACCAACGGGTGTACTGCACTTTATTTCGGTTGTGCTGCGCCAAAGTTTTGGCAAACATGTGGTACCCAAAGTTGGAAACGTCTGCCACAAAATAGAGATAATCGTGCTTTTCTGGATTCAAAACGGCATCTATCGAGGTAATGTCCGGCATGGTAATCGGTCCCGGTGGAACACCTGCATATTTATAGGTATTGTATGGAGAATCCATTTCCAGATCACGAAAGAGTACTCTTTTTATAATTGTATCATAATTACCGGTCTCCTTTTTAATGGCATAGATTACGGTAGGATCGGCCTGGAGCAACATCCCTCTTTTGATTCTGTTGAGGTAAACCCCGGCAACACGAGGTCGCTCATCCACCTTTGCTGTTTCTTTTTGTACAATGGCGGCCAAAGAAGTAACCTCGTTTGGCGTAAGGCCCAAACTTTTGGCCTTTTGTAGTCGGGTATCTGTCCAAAAGCGGTCATATTCTTTTTTCATCCTGTCCCTAAAACCCTCTGCATTTGTATTCCAGAAAAATTCGTAGGTATTGGGAATATACATGGCCAACTTGGTATCTTCATCAAACCCTTGCTCTTGCAGAAAACCGGGATCATTGAATGTTTGTAACAACGATAAGCTATCTGCCTCTATTTGCTCAGCGACCCGTCCCGCCAACAAAGCCAACGATTCTTGATTATTAAAGGAAACCTGCACAGGTATATTGGCACTGCGCAAGGTATTGATGATGTCGTTATTGTTCATCCCTTTTTTGAGTGCATATTTTCCTGCTTTTATGTTATTGATATATCCCTTGCGTTTGGCAACAGCCTCAAAAGAAGACATATCTTTCAATAAAGGCTCAACGGAGGTGGCAACATCGGAAAACGAAGCATCCGAAGCAATGTAAACATATGCTTCGCTATTATTGAACTGTGTATTGGGGCTAAAAATGGCGCTATAAATCCGATATGCGATAAAGCCACAAATTATCAGTCCAAGTATGGCCGTGGCCCAAAGTACTTTTTTAAGATTCATTGGTGTTGATCTTTTGAAACATTATTTCGTTTTTGAACCCTTTATGGGTCCGTATCCATTCTTTTTTGATGCCTATTTCCTTGAATCCCAACTTTTTGAACAAGTGGATACTAGCGAGATTATCTTCCAAAATATTGGCATATAATTGATGCATATCCAAAACGGAAAATGCATAATCGCACAATAGTGATAATGCCTCCGCTCCTACACCCCTGTTTCTATAACTAGGTTCGGCAATAAGGATTCCGATTCCCGCCCTCCGATTTTTGGGGTCAAAATCAAAAAGATCTATCAATCCGATACATGGATCATTTTGATCGCCAATGCAAAGCCTCAGCTGTTTAACATCGTAAATATCCCTGTGGGCATTGTCCAGATAGGATTGAAGCACTTTCTTGGAATACGGTTTTAAGGTACCGCTCACCTCCCAGACCGATGTATCGTTTTCCAATTTGTACAGAAAATCCAAATCGGTAGGCTCTAGCGCGCGCAAATAAATATGTTCTCCTTTTATATTGAGCATGCAATGGTTCCTTTAAATACCTGTTTGGCAGGTCCTTCTAAAAAAATGTTGGTGTATTTACCGTTATGCTTTTCAAAATAAATGGTAAGATCACCTCCAATGGTCTCAATATGTATTTGTTTAGCGGCAGTCTTACCTAGCTCGAACATGGTTAGGGCCGCTGCAGTGACCCCGGTTCCACAGGAATATGTTTCGTCTTCTACGCCACGTTCATAGGTTCTTACCCGAAAAGCATCTTCCGCTTTTTGTTCCACAAAATTGATATTGCTCCCCGACTCGCCATAAATACCATATCTAAGTTTCTTTCCCTCTTTGGGCACATCAAATTTTTCCAGTTCGTCAACAAGCTGTACATGGTGCGGGGAACCCGTATCCAAAAAGCTGTGGTTGGGCTTTTGATGGATTTTGTCCACATCGATCATTTTTAGCTTCACCTGGTTTCCACTTATAGTTGCGTAATGTAGTCCATCCACTGCGTTGAACGTGGTCTCTTTTTTAAATATGCCCAGATAATGTGCAAAAGCTACCAAACAACGCCCTCCATTGCCACACATACTGCCCTCTTTGCCGTCGGCATTAAAATAAACCATTTTAAAATCCGACATATTGTCATTCTCAAGCAGCATCAAGCCATCTCCACCTATGCCAAATCTTCTATCACAGAGTTTTGAAATCAGCTTGGTATCGTTTTTGGGGAAAATATGTTGACGATTATCGATAATTACAAAATCGTTTCCCGTTCCTTGGTATTTAAAAAAGTGCAGTTCCATGATTATCTACAAAGGAACAAATATAGGGGATTCTTTAAGGTTTTTTTTGTAGTTAAAACAGCGTTAAACCAACTTGATCAAAAATTGAATTATTTTAATTTTGACAAAGCTAAATGTTAAATAATTATTGAATTATGAAGAAAATAGCGAGTTTACTCTTGGTTTCCGTATTTGCAGGAGCAATTACCCTGGGAGCCTACAAATTATTTTTTGAGAAGGAAAGCTATAAATGGGTCACTTCTGAACAAGAGACTCCATTTTTGTCCACTAGCAATCTAGATACTTCGGCAAGAGGTGCCGGAATCAATGAGGTCGACTTTACCTTGGCTGCCGAAAAAACGGTGCATTCCGTGGTACACGTTAAAAACATGACCATTAGTAGAGGCCCTTCCAGTATTGCGGAATTCTTTTACGGCTACGAACGTCAGCAAACCCCACAGGTGGGAACGGGGTCGGGGGTAATTATTTCCCCGGACGGTTATATAGTGACCAACAATCACGTAATTGCCAATTCCAGTCAATTGGAAGTTACCTTGAACAATAACAAAACCTATGAAGCTGAAGTAATCGGGACCGATGCAGATTCGGATATCGCCCTTATAAAAATTGATACGGACGATGCGCTTCCTTATTTGGCCTTTGGTGATTCCGACCATACCAAAATCGGGGAATGGGTGCTGGCAGTAGGCAACCCGTTTAACCTTACCTCAACCGTAACAGCGGGTATTGTTAGTGCAAAAGCCCGGTCTTTATCGCCTACCAGAACACAATCCTTTATCCAGACCGATGCTGCCGTAAATCCTGGAAACAGTGGTGGTGCGTTAGTAAACACCAACGGGGACCTGATCGGAATCAATACTGCTATTACCTCTCAAACAGGTTCTTATGTTGGATATGCCTTTGCAGTACCGAGCAATATCGCCAAAAAAGTAGTGGAAGATATAATGGAGTTTGGCAATGTGCAGAAAGGACTTTTGGGCATATCGGCGGCAAATACCAAGTCCAAGGCCGCAATCGAAATGGGACTGGATCAATTGGAAGGAGTATATGTTGCCGGGGTCGAAGAAGAATCCGGTGCTGACGATGCAGGTTTGCAGGAAGGCGACATTATTAAAAAAGTGGACAATATAGATATTCAAAAATTCTCGGAACTTACGGGGTACCTCTCCGCAAAAAGACCCGGTGATGTAGTTAGGGTAACGTTAGAGCGCGACGGCGAAAGTCTTGTAAAAAATGTTACCCTAAAAAAACAGAACAGTGTTATCCTTCCCGCAACTTCGTTCAAGGTGATGAACTTGACAAAAGAGGATAAAAAGAAATTTGGCGTATCCAAAGGCGTAAAAATAATCGATGTCCCACAAGGTTATGCCCGATACGACCTTACCAATAAAATAATCATTGAACTGGATGGTGAGCCTATCAGCAACATAGAAGATGCCAAAGAAAAATTTGGTCAGATATCCAGATACGGTAGAACCAGTTTTACCATGATCAATGCAAATGGAGAAAAAGAACACATGATACTTCAGTAAACTGAGGGTCACACTTTTAAAGCGTCTTTAAAAAGACGCTTTTTTTATGTCAAATAAGTTTTACGAAAACGTTTGAAATATCTAATTTTGCCGAAAATTAAACTACACAACTGTAACCATCATCCATGAGCAACAACAATTCGTACGAAAAAGAGCTTGCGTTCCAAGCGGATAGAAGAAAGGCAACCACGGAATTTATTAAAATCATTAGCGATTTATGGTACGACAAGGCCATAGAAGTCGTACTCTTTAAAAATCAGATAATCGATAAAAATGTGAGCGACATCATCAACCTGCACGAGTATGCCGGTGAATTTGTCCAAAAGCCGATGTCGATCTTTGATTCAGTAGAAATTCTTAGGGCAATCAACGACCTCAATCTGCCTCCAGCCAAATTGGATATTGGAAAACTAACGTACGAATACAACAATAACCAAAACGCCCATTTGAATGTAAAGGCTTTTGTGATAGATAAACTAAAGGATGCGGAATCTGCCAAGGCCATAAAACCTAAAGATGTTGTACTCTATGGATTCGGCCGCATTGGACGCCTAGTGGCCAGGGAACTTATGGCCAAAACAGGACGTGGCAGTCAGCTGCGCTTGCGTGCCATTGTGGTTCGTGGAGAATTGAACAAGGAAATCTTGGAAAAAAGAGCTGCACTTTTAAAAACGGATTCCGTTCACGGGCCATTTACCGGAACGGTGGACATTGACGAGGAAAAGCAAGCCTTGGTGATCAATGGCACAACGGTAAGGATCATCAGTGCCAATCAGCCGGAAGATATAGATTATACCAAATATGGCATTACCAACGCCCTGATCATCGACAACACAGGGGCCTTTAGGGACAATGTTGCCCTTTCCAGGCATTTAAAATCCAAAGGGGCGAGCAAAGTATTGCTGACCGCTCCTGGTAAGGAAGTACCTAATATTGTTCATGGCGTAAACCATAAGGATTTTAATCCGGACAAAACCAAGATTTATTCCGCAGCGTCTTGTACGACCAACGCCATTACCCCAATTTTAAAAGTGGTGGAGGACTCTTTGGGCATTAAGAAGGGACATCTGGAAACCATACATGCCTATACCAACGACCAAAATCTGGTGGACAATATGCACAAAAAATACCGTCGTGGCCGTGCCGCCGCCCTAAACATGGTGATTACGGAAACCGGTGCCGGCTCTGCCGTGGCCAAGGCATTGCCCTCCTTACAAGGCAAGCTAACGTCCAACGCCATTAGAGTTCCCGTACCCAATGGATCATTGGCCATTCTAAACTTGGAAGTAAAAAACAAGACTTCCAAGGAGGGTATAGACACCATCATAAAAAAATATGCTTTGGAAGGAGACTTGGTAGAGCAAATAAAATACGCCCTGAGCAACGAACTCGTATCTTCGGATATAATTGGCACCACTGCTCCATCCATTTATGACAGTAATGCCACAATTGTTTCGGCAGATGGTAAAAATGTGGTTCTATATATTTGGTATGACAATGAGTACGGGTATTCCCATCAAGTAATACGATTGGCAAAATATATCGCAAAAGTTAGGCGTTATACCTACTATTAGTGGATGACGAATTGTTCAAAGAACCGGTTTTCTTTTTCATAATTAGGTATATTGGCGTAATTTCGTCCCGCCCTTAATCTAAAATTTAATACGAGAACATTATTGAACATGAAGCAATTACGCATTTTATTCAGCCTATTTTTACTTATTCCATCATTTTTGGTCCATGCGCAGGAAGAAGAACCTCCTGTCCAAGAAGCCGACAACACCCTGAGAGGGCAGTTTGAAGAACTGGAAAGAAAGTCTGGAAATTATCGGGCCAATGGGATCCGCTATGAAGTAATCAAGCTATCCGAGCTATACGAAACCAAAAACAATATTTTTGACTCCATTGATACGGCCAATAAAACCATAAAGGACCTGTCCGCCACTATAGATGCGAACAAGTCCGAAATCGAAGATCTAAACGAGAAATTACAGGATACCACAAACAAGCTGAACAACGTTACCGAAGAAAAGGACAGTATCTCCTTTTTTGGGGCACTGATTAGCAAAGGCACCTATAATTTTATTTTATGGGCCATTATTTTTGGTCTTTTACTGCTATTGCTCTTTTTCATTTATCGATTCAGAAATAGTAATTTCCTTACGCAGCAAGCCAAATCCGCACTGGCCGATTTGGAAGAAGAGTACCAAAACCATAGGCGTCGGGCACTGGAACGTGAACAGAAAATTAGCCGGCAACTACAGGATGAGCTCAATAAGCAAAAAAAGTAAACCATAAGGCTCCCTAAAATGGGAGCCTTTCTTTTTTATGCCCGTTAGGATAGCTTTCATTACTTTTGGCAGGAATAAACATTCATACAAAAGTCCATGCGGATAGACATTATCACAGTTCTTCCAGAGCTTTTAAAAAGTCCTTTCGAAGCATCTATTTTAAAAAGGGCCATCGAAAAAGGACTGGTAGAAGTACACATGCATAATTTAAGGGATTATACCACGGGCAATTATAAGCAAGTGGACGATTACCAATTTGGTGGTGGTGCAGGCATGGTGATGATGATCGAGCCTATCGACAAATGCATCTCAAAACTAAAATCCGAAAGAGAGTACGACGAGATCATTTATATGACACCGGATGGCCAAACCTTGAACCAGGGAATGGCCAACCAGATATCCCTTAAAAAAAACTTGATCATACTCTGCGGACATTATAAAGGAGTGGACCAACGGGTAAGGGATTTGTTTGTAACAAAGGAAATCTCGGTGGGCGACTACGTGCTCTCCGGAGGTGAATTGGGCGCTGCCATTTTGTGCGATGCGGTGATTAGACTGCTGCCCGGTGTACTTAACGATGAAACTTCGGCGCTAACCGATACTTTTCAGGATAACTTATTGGCTCCCCCGGTCTATACCAGACCTGCAGAATACAAGGGCATGGAGGTTCCAAAGATATTGCTGAGCGGTAACTTTCCAAAGATTGAAAAATGGCGGGAAGAACAAGCATTGCAGCGCACCCGCGAAAGAAGACCTGACCTTTTGGAATAAGATACTATGGAAAATTACGATGCATATTTTATGGCCGGAGGTGCTCTCCAAATATTGGGAAAACTAATTATTGTGTTGGCGAGCGGCATTCTTTTTACCAAGCAAAGAAACCTTGGCACTACACTTATGCTTTTGGGCAGTGTGCTTTCCATTGTATTTTCCCTCGGCACTCTTCTCCTTACCACATTCTCGGCCCAAGCAGGACCCGAATCGGTTATCAAAGCCAATGCGTTGGGTAGTTTGTTGACACCCCTCCCCTACATTCTCTTTGCGATCGGTTTGTTCTGGTTCTCCCTAAAGCAGGTGAAGAAACATCCCAAAAATCAATAACAGGTTCAAAAAGCAAAAAACCACTTGCTATTTCTAAATATTGCATTACTTTTGCAATCTCAAAATCAACCTCTGACGAAATCCGTGAAAGTTGGTCTTGTCCAAAACAATTAAAAAGACAAAAATGGAATCCTTAGTAAAATTTGTTGAAGACGAATTTGTTCCAAAAAAAGAATTTCCAAAATTTTCAGCTGGTGATACCATCACTGTTTATTACGAAATCAAGGAAGGTGAAAAAACACGTACCCAGTTCTTTAAAGGTGTTGTGATCCAACGAAGAGGAAGTGGCGCCACAGAAACTTTTACCATTCGTAAAATGTCCGGTACTGTTGGTGTGGAAAGAATTTTCCCAGTGAACATGCCTGCTTTGCAAAGAATTGAAGTAAACAAAAAAGGTAAAGTACGTAGATCAAGAATCTTCTACTTTAGAGGTCTTACCGGTAAAAAGGCCCGTATTAAAGAGATCAAGGGATAATCCATATTCCGTACAACATGAAAAAGCACCTGTAACAGGTGCTTTTTTTATGAACAATTGTTAATAACCACGGTTCATATCGTGTTGATTTTTAATCGTTTAAAAAGTTGCTCGATACAAATTTTCCCTCTACTTTAGACAAAGATATGATTGGGATACCATCACAATGATATCTATTTAAAGTTGACGTTCTTTAAAACTATGTATTCCCTTTTAATTGGTAACACTACTGATCACAAAAGGATTTTCGATTGGAGGAAAGCTTAGGCAATTCTTCAACGGAAAAAGTAAATTTTATGTGCGAATGAAAGAGCAATTTTTCATTTTGATAAAATTTAGGAATGCTATAGTATTACTTTGCAGCATGTAGTTAATTGAAAAATTAGAAGCATGGCAGAGTAAACGTCGAAGGGACTTAAAAAATGTAATCTAACAGATTACGACAGTTTTGGCAACAGAACAAATTTTTAGTCCTATCTGAAAGCCATATCCTTCTTAAAAAAGAGGATATGGCTTTTGTTTTTAATAAATTCACAACAAAAGAACCTACTTTTTACTCTTTTCCATTCGTACTTCAACGTCCATAAATCGTATATTTGCAACCGCTCAAACAAATTCAGATAAATGGCAAAACTATATTACACAAAAACAGATGAGGCTCCCGCCTTAGCAACATTATCATTCTTGCCCATTGTTAAATCATTTACCGAGACCGCCAATATCGCAGTAGAGACCAAGGACATCTCCTTGGCCGGTAGAATTGCCGCTGTGTTCCCCGAACTATTGACCGACGACCAAAAAGTTACGGACGACCTGGCAATCCTTGGCGAACTCGCAAAAACACCAGAAGCCAATATCATTAAGCTTCCGAATATCAGCGCCTCCATCCCTCAGTTAAAAGAGGCCATTGAGGAACTACAAGCAAAGGGATACAAACTTCCCGATTACCCGGACGAACCAAAGACCGACGAAGAAAAGGTAATCAAAGCAAAATACGATAAAGTAAAAGGTAGCGCAGTAAACCCGGTACTCCGCGAAGGGAACTCGGACAGACGCGCCCCAAAAGCGGTTAAAAACTACGCAAAAGCACATCCACATAGCATGGGCGAATGGACTTCCGATTCCAAGACCCATGTGGCCACGATGTCCCATGGTGATTTTAAATCCAATGAAAAATCATTGACCCTAACCCATGCGGACAATATTCGAATTGAGTTGGTAGGCAACGACGGAGAAACCACTGTTCTAAAAAATAACCTATCACTGTTACAGGGCGAGGTGATCGATGCCACGGTAATGAGCAAAAAAGCATTGGTAGAATTCTTGACAAAGGAAATCGCCGATGCCAGAGCCAACAATATATTACTATCCTTGCACTTTAAGGCAACAATGATGAAGGTTTCCGACCCGATTATATTTGGCCATGCCTTGGAAGTATATTTCGCGGAACTGTTCAAAAATTATGGGGAGACCTTCGATAAATTAGGGATAAACCCGAACAACGGTCTAGAATCCCTGTTGGATAAAATCGGAGAGTTGCCCGAAGCGCAGCATAAAGAAATTGAAAAAGCAATCAAGGACAGTATCGATAACGGTCCTGACCTGGCCATGGTAAATTCCGACAAGGGAATCACCAATCTACATGTACCGAGCGATGTAATCATTGATGCCTCCATGCCTGCAATGATCAGAAACTCCGGTAAAATGTGGGACAAAAATGGAGAACTTCAGGATACAAAAGCTATAATTCCAGATAGCAGCTATTCCGGTATTTACCAAGCAACCATCGACTTTTGTAAAGAGCACGGTGCATTCGACCCGACCACTATGGGTACGGTGCCCAATGTTGGGTTAATGGCACAAAAGGCCGAAGAGTACGGATCACACGATAAAACTTTCGAAATAGAGAAAGCAGGTACGGTAAAAGTGATCAATGCCGCTGGCGATACATTAATAGAACATGCCGTGGAAAAAGGTGATATCTGGAGAATGTGCCAAGTTAAAGATGCACCCGTTCAGGATTGGGTCAAATTGGCCGTTTCTCGTGCAAGGGCCACCGACACCCCTGCGGTATTCTGGCTGGATGAAAACAGAGCACACGATGCCGAACTCATTAAAAAAGTAAATCTATATCTAAAGGATCACAATACCGATGGTCTGGATATCCGAATCCTTTCCCCTATCGAGGCTACTAAGTTTACCTTAAAACGCATGAAGGATGGAAAAGACACCATTTCCGTATCAGGTAACGTATTGAGGGATTACTTGACTGACCTGTTTCCAATTTTAGAGGTAGGAACCAGCGCCAAAATGCTCTCCATTGTTCCATTGATGAATGGTGGAGGACTGTTCGAAACAGGAGCAGGTGGCTCAGCCCCTAAACACGTAGAACAGTTCTTGGAAGAAGGACACTTAAGATGGGACTCCCTTGGCGAATTTTTGGCCTTGGCCGTTTCCTTGGAGTTTTTTGGGGAAAAGAACAACAACAAAAAAGCCCAAGTTCTTGCCGAGGCTCTCGACAAGGCAACGGAAGAGTTCTTGAACCAGGACAAATCACCATCCAGAAAAGTTAACGAACTGGACACGCGCGGTAGCCATTTTTACCTATCGCTATATTGGGCCGGGCAATTGTCCCAACAAAATGATGATACAGAGCTTAAAGAAATTTTCTCGAAAGCGTACAAGGACCTATCTTCCAATGAAAGTACCATTGCAAAAGAATTGATAGATGCTCAAGGATCACCCGTGGATATTGGAGGGTATTACCTGCCAAATCCGGAATTGGCATCCAAAGCAATGCGACCTAGTGATACATTCAACAGGATTTTGAACTCCATTGGGCAATAAAAACAACATATAAACATACAAAAGGGTGATCTGATCAAGGTCACCCTTTTATTTTTGTGGTGGGATATGTTAAAAAACCCGAGTTCACCATTTTCATTTTTCTTCTTTTGTGGAAATGTGTACTTTTAAAAAAACCAATCGAATGCCCAGACATTTACTTGCACTATTGCTCGCCCTGTTTGGGCATTTTTTTGTGCTCCAGGCCCAACAGCGCTACACACTGAGCGGTACAATTTCCGAAGCTACCAGTAACGAGACCCTGATCGGAGTAACCGTGGCCATTTCCGAGCTCAAAACCGGTACGACCACAAACGAATATGGTTTTTATTCCATCACCCTGCCCAAAGGGCAGTACCAGGTAATCGTTAGTTATCTCGGTTTTCAAGAAGTAATAGAGATTATAAATCTCGACCAAAATCGAAAGCAGGACTTTAATCTTTTTGAAAAAGCCGAAGAATTAGAGGAAGTTGTGGTCACGGAAGATGTGGAACGACTGGATATCCGTAAACCACAAATGAGCGTGACCACTTTGGCCGCAAAGACCATAAAGCAAGTGCCCGTGGTACTTGGCGAGGCAGATGTTATAAAATCCTTGGTGTTGTTGCCCGGGGTCACAAATGCCGGTGAAGCCTCTTCCGGATTTAATGTTCGCGGTGGGGCCGCCGACCAAAATCTGATTTTATTGGATGAGGCGACCGTTTTTAACTCTTCCCACCTTTTCGGGTTCTTCTCCGTTTTTAATCCGGATGCCATTAAGGATGTCAAGCTTTTTAAAGGAGGAATTCCCGCTAGGTATGGTGGTAGGGTCTCATCCGTACTCGATATTTTTCAGAAAGAGGGCAATAGTAAAGATTTAAAAGTAAACGGAGGTATCGGTGCGGTAGCCAGTCGATTGCTCGTGGAAGGGCCCATCCAAAAAGATAGAGCAGCCTTTTTAATTGGAGGTAGAGCTTCGTACGCCCATTTGTTCTTGCCCTTGTTCGACATCAACAGCAAGGCATACTTTTATGATCTGAACGCAAAAATCAATCACAGAATAAACGAAAACAACAACATATTCCTATCCGGGTACTTTGGCCGCGACCTTTTTAATGTAAACGAGCGATTTGTTAATGTCTATGGGAATGCCGTCGGAAATTTACGCTGGAACCATTTGTTCTCCGACAAACTGTTCTCCAATCTTTCTTTGATCTATTCCGATTATTATTATGGCTTAGAACTTGATTTTGTGGGGTTTGAATGGGATTCGGGCATTCGTAACTTTAACATTAAATATGACCTCAAACACTACTTGAACGACAAGTTTCAATTAAATTATGGTGTGAATGGTATTTACTATGTGTTCAATCCCGGAAAAATTGTACCCAACAGTCCCGACTCGGGCATTCTGGAAGAACAGTTGACCAAAAAATATGCAAATGAAAATGCTGCATATATCGACGTAGAGCAAAAAATAACAAACAACCTAAGTATACAATATGGGTTAAGGGCCAGCCAATTCAATCGTTTTGGACAAGATGAATTTTACGTATACGAGAACAACAACCCAGTTGAATTTGACCCTTTTACCCTTACTTACCGTGAAGGGGAGGCAATAGATACGATTAGTCCTGGGCGAGGAGAAACCCTCAAGACCTTTTTTAATCTGGAGCCTAGAATTTCCATGTCTTATTCGTTCAAGGAAAAAAACTCCATTAAAGCAAGTTACACCCGATTGGCCCAGTATCTGCACTTATTATCCAATACCAACTCCCCTACGCCCTTGGATGTTTGGACACCAAGTGGCCCTTTTGTAAAGCCGCAATTGCTAGATCAATACGCCGTGGGATATTTTAGAAATATAAAAAATGGTGAATACAGTTTGGAGACCGAGGCCTTTTATAAGGACATCCAAAACAGGATAGATTATATAGATGGAGCCAACCTTATTGCGAACAAGGCTATAGAAAGGGTAATACTGAACGGAGAGGCAAGGGCATACGGATTGGAGGTCCTGTTCCGAAAAAATGAAGGACGGTTCAAGGGTTGGCTGGCCTATACACTCTCCAAATCGGAACAAAGAACCCCTGGCAGGGAACTAGGGTTCGATTCTGGACGTTCCAATCTGGAGACCGGAATCAATTTTGGGGATTGGTACAATACTCCGTATGACAAAACCCACGACCTTTCCGTTTACGGAAGCTTTGACCTAAACGAAAAATGGAATATCAATGCCAATTTTGTTTATCAAACAGGGCAACCTACCAACTATCCCATTGGTCAGTTCGAGTTTGAAGGTGTAAATGTCCCCTATTACGGTTTGCGCAATAAAGAACGGTTACCGGATTATCATCGATTGGATATTTCCGCCACCCTAACACCCAAACGAAACAGCCGCAAGAAAATACAATCCGAATGGGTATTTAGTATTTATAATGCCTACAGCCGTAAAAATGCGGCATCCATCAATTTTAGGGAAAATGAGGATACTGGGCGTAACGAAGCCGTTCGTACCGCTATTTTTGGCATAGTTCCGTCCGTAACCTATAATTTTAAATTCTAGTGATATGAAAAGGATTATAACATACATTTTTATCACTTTAATTATTGGCGCTTGCGAAGACCCCATCGATGTGGATCTACCCGAAGTGGAAGCACGACTGGTAGTTGATGGACTTTTACGTGTTGACAAAAGTGAAGAATTTGTGGACGTAAGGATCACCATGCGCGAAACCAGTCAGTTTTTTGATGAGAACCAACCCACGCAAGTGGAAAATGCAGTGATAAGCTATGGGGTTCTAACAGACGAAGGATTGTTTGAAACGCTATCTTTTTGCAACCTGACCGAGGAAGCCCCGGGTACAGGAGTATATGTTCCAGACCCAAATTTCACAACAGATCAGCGAATTAGGACTGCCTCGGCAGAGCCAGGTGTTGTGTTTATCCTACAGCTTACACACAAGGACAGGAAGTACTTTGCGCAGACGGAATATGCACATACGGTGCCCATAGACAATTTGGAACAGGGTATGGACACATTTATAGATGAAGATGAAACCGAAATAAAGGTAACATTCACCGATGATGGTACTAAGGACAATTACTATGTGTTCGATTTTATGTACAATGAGTTTTTGGTGATCGAAGATGAATTCTTCCAAGGTCAACAATTTGAATTCTCCTATTTCTACGATGATGAAATTTCTGCCGGCGACGAGGTAACCGTAAGTATTCTAGGCTCTACAGAGGAATTCTACAACTACATGGATTTGGTTCTTGAGCAGACCCAGAACGATGGTGGGTTTTTTCAAACTCCGGTGGCAACCGTTCGCGGCAATGTGTTCGATATTACCGGACTGGACAATATTACTATTTTGGATAATGTGGAACGGCCCAACGACTATGCGCTGGGTTTCTTTGCCGTGGCACAGGAATATACTTCGAGCCTTATTGTACAATAGCATTTTAGAGCAGCACATAGAGGATCAAAATCATTAAAATACCGATTACACCTTGGATGAGTGTACCCAAAGTATGACCTCTCAGGGCTGTTTTTACGTTCATATTGGAAAATTGAGAAACCACCCAAAAATAGCTGTCGTTTATGTGCGAAACTGTCATGGCCCCAGCGCCTATGGCCAAAACTGCGAGTGCTTTTTCCGTTATGGCAATCAAACCAAAGGTTTCCAATAAAGGTGCTATAATTGCGGATGTGGTAATTATGGCAACAGTGGACGAGCCCTGGGCTGTTTTGAGAACCGCTGCAATCACAAAAGCTATCAGCAGACCACCAATACCGCTACTGGACTCCAAATTTATGATAGAAGCAATGTCCATAGTCCTTAAAATGGCTCCAAATGCACCTCCGGCCCCGGTAATCAGCACTATGGACCCTGCTTGCCTAAACGCTTCGGGAACCCAATCTTTTTTTTGTTCTGACGAAAATTTACTGCCCAGCGCAAAGGCAAAAATTACCCCGACCAACAATGCAATTACGGGACTCCCTATAAAATCAAAAGTAAAAAACACCCACCCTTCCCCCAACGGTCTTGTTGGGTAGTTCACAATTGAATTCATAGCGATCAAAACAATAGGCACCAATAAAGGCAGGAAAGCTCTATATGGTTTTATAGTAGCGCCAAGCTCGCTTTTTTCCACCACTTGCTCCTTATGCTCCTCCTCGTTCAAAGTTTTTCCTATAAACCGCGCCCAAACGTAACCAGAGATAGAAACAGGGACCGCAACCAAAAGCCCTAGAATTAAAACTGTACCTAAATCAGCATCTAAAATGGCGGCAGCGGCCAACGGTCCCGGTGTTGGCGGCACAAATACGTGCGCCGAATACAATCCGGTCGCCAACGCAATGGCAAATACCAAAGCAGGGATACCGGTTTTTTTACTTATGGCCCTGTTCAAAGATGAAAGTATTATGTACCCCGAATCACAATAAACAGGAATGGATATTACGAATCCCGCCAAATTAATGGCCAAAGGAGACCTTTTAAGCCCGATTACTTTTAAAATACTATTGGCCAAAATCTGGGTACTTCCGGTTTTTTCCAAATAAATCCCTATTACGGTTCCAAAAGCGATCACCAAACCTATGCCCGAAAGTGTTTTCCCGAAACCTTCCGCCATGGTCGACATTATTTCTTGAGGTGCGATCCCCAACAAAAAACCAGAGGCCACCGCAGCAATGGTCAAAGAGAAAATTGGGTGCATTTTAAATTTTACGGTGGCAATAATGATAAAAAGGACGACAACTCCGAGAATTAGTAGCTCCATGCTTAATTTATTGGTTTGATATCCTTTAAATATAAGCTAATATTCCTACTTTGGTCCCATGAGGCATACGAACAAGGAACTTCTGGTAAAAGGAATAAAATCGTTTGGTTACACAGTACTGGCCATGTTCATGGGACCTGTTTTAATTTATCAGGCCTTTAAGAATGAAGGACATCCATTCTACTGGCCCGTTTTAATTTTAGGTGCCCTCTTTGCCATTTTGGCCATTTATTTGGGATTTAGATCGGTAGGCATTGTAATGGAAGCCATATTTGGAAAAAAGCCCAAAGATTAATTCTCTGCACTTGGTGGTGTGTTTTTCCATTTATTGGTCAATTGGGCATAATCGTAATCCAAAACTGATTTTTGTCGCTCCAATCGACTGGCAGCAAAAGCCCTTTGCAAAATATCCTCGATTAAATAATCCTCGTGGACAATTTCTGGCCTAAACTCTTCCTTTAAACTGATTTTGAACAAACTTGCTGTGGTATTGTACCAAAAGGCCCGCCAACCGTTACGCAGTTCTTTAACCAAATCAAAGGCTGTTGTCCCGGTTTGACGGTGTATCAACTTTACTAGAATTTGACCTTCGGTCCGGGTCAACTTTTTTAATTCTTCGGAAAATTCCCCTTCTATATATTTTTGGACCTTTCGGGTATAACGTCTTTGGTGTTTCCGTTTTTTGATGTGCTGTAGGCTATCGTTCAACTCCACCAATCGTTCAGCGGCCAATTTAGCGTATGGATACACTTTTAAGGTTTTTCTTCGAAGAATGTAATATCTGAGTTTATCCTTTTGGTCGGCGAATTCCAGTTTACCAAAAATATAAACTTCGTCCAAGGCAATTGAACTCATTAAAATAGAGTCCCCTTCAAATCGGACATAGTAGTCATCAAAAGCATCATTTACCGTGGAATCCAACGGTACCATAAGGGAATCCTTTGCAGGCTCCTGAGCAAACCCAAGAGCCGTAATTGCCATAAAAACAAAAAGTAAGCAGTTACGCAGCATAAGATTTTTTACTCAATAGTCTTGCCAAAAGTAAGGATAAAGGTATGATATGGTTATTAAATAAAAGTGAATATTCTTATTTTTGTAGACTAAATCATATTCATGGCAAAGAAGAATATCATCAACGAAAAATCCCTCGAATTTCTAGAAAAATATTTAAACAACGCCTCTCCCACCGGATACGAATGGGAAGGTCAAAAAATCTGGATGGATTACTTAAAACCTTATGTGGACGAGTTTATTACGGACACTTACGGCACTGCCGTTGGGGTAATCAATCCAGATGCCAAATATAGAGTGGTTATAGAAGGACACTCTGATGAAATTTCTTGGTACGTTAATTATATTACTGAGGAAGGTTTGCTCTACGTTATCCGAAATGGAGGAAGCGACCACCAAATAGCACCATCGAAATGGGTGAACATCCACACCAAAAATGGTATTGTAAAAGGTGTTTTTGGATGGCCTGCCATCCACACCAGGAACAAAGCCAAGGAGGAGCCTCCAAAATTGGACAACATTTTTATCGATATAGGTGCCAAGAACAAGGAGGAAGTGGAAAAAATGGGCGTTCATGTTGGTTGCGTGATCACCTACCCGGACCAATTCCATATATTGAACAAGGACAAGTTTGTTTGTAGGGCCTTGGACAACCGTATGGGCGGATTTATGATTGCCGAAGTGGCCCGTTTGCTCAAAGAGAACAAAAAAGAACTTCCTTTTGGATTGTACATTACCAATTCGGTACAAGAGGAAATTGGACTACGTGGTGCAGAAATGATTACACAGACCATAAAACCCAATGTTGCGATCGTTACAGATGTTTGCCACGACACCACTACCCCAATGATCAATAAAAAGACGGAAGGAGAAACAAAGATTGGCGACGGTCCGGTGGTTTCGTATGCTCCAGCGGTACAGAATAAACTTCGTGAGCGTATTTTGGAAACTGCAGAAGCCCATAAAATACCCTTCCAGCGAAATGCCTCTTCCCGCTTTACGGGTACGGATACCGATGCCTTTGCCTACAGCAATGGCGGTGTTGCCTCTGCCTTGATCTCACTTCCGTTGCGCTATATGCACACTACAGTGGAAACGGTACATAAGGACGATGTGGAAAACGTAATCCGCTTGATCTACGAAACATTGTTGAATATAAAAGATGGGGAAACTTTTAGTTATTTTGATTAACTGAACCCCATCCATATTTTCAGCTAATAAAATTCTGTCACCCTGAAACATTTTCGGGGTGACTTTTTTTTATCTTTAGGTAATATGGATGAGCGCATCGACATTTTGGACGAACATGGAAAACCGACGGGGAAATCCTGTTTAAAATCGGAAGCCCATCAAAAAGGGCTTTTGCATCCTACCGTCCATGTTTGGTTATACACTATAGATGGTCGTATTTTGATACAGCAACGGGGGAAAAACAAGGCCACCCATCCTTTACTTTGGGATGTTTCGGTCGCAGGGCATGTTTCCGCTGGCGAGAATGTTGTTGCTGCGGCCATAAGGGAAGTTAGGGAAGAAATAGGCCTGACCATAAACGAAACTGACCTGAAATCCCTGGGAACTTTTAAAGCTGTACATAAAATTTCCGAGGATTTTATCGATGCCGAGCTGCATCACATTTACTTGTGCCAACTCAAATCACCACTGGACCAACTTGTTAAACAAAAAAACGAAGTAGAAAATTTGGCCCTGATACCCCTGTTCAAGTTTGCCGAAGAAACTTGGGGACTGGCCTCCGTGGGTAAATATGTCCCACACGGACCTACCTATTACAAAACCATTGTACAAGAAATAAAAAAAAGAGTCTAGTTTATAATATCCTTGGCAAACTTCGCCACAGCATCAATAGCATAAGCTTTATGCCCGCCGCTCTTCATTTCTTTAACCACAAAAGCATTCGTGTTCAATTCTTCTTCACCCAAAAGAATTACATATGGCACTCCTCTTTTATCTGCGTATTTAAATTGTTTCTGTACTTTGGTATCCGTAGGGTACAAATCCGCTCGTACACCATTTCTACGTAGATCCGCCACCAATTTTAGAGCAGCTTGCGCTTCTTTTTTACCAAAGTTGAGGCACAGTACATCCAAAGATGTGTCCAGACTGTCCGGAAACAAGCCCAACTCCTCCATAACCAAATAAATACGGTCCAATCCGAAAGAAATACCAACGCCGCTCACATCTTTTAGTCCAAAAATACCGGTAAGGTCATCGTAACGGCCGCCACCGCCAATGGAACCCATTTTTACCCCTTCCGGCGCTGCAACTTCGAAAATGGCGCCTGTATAATAATTGAGACCACGGGCAAGGGTTACGTCCAACTTAAGCTTGGCCGATTGCAATCCCAGCTGGTCCATCGTTGCAATAATTTCTTCCAGTTCTGACACACCGAGCATGCCAATTTCGGAATCAGCAAGAATGGCTTTTAGCTTTTCCAATTGCTCGGCTGCGGTCCCCGACATATCGAACAAGGGCTGTGCTTTGGCAATAGCAGCTTCGGAAATGCCTTTCTGCAACATCTCCGCCTTTACCTTCTCCTCGCCTATTTTGTCCAATTTATCCAATGCCACCGTAAAGTCGACCAACAAATGTTTGGCCCCAATGATCTCTGCGATTCCGGATAAAATTTTTCTGTTGTTTATTTTGATGGTAGCTCCTTCTAATCCCAAATCCGTAAAAACGGCATCGTAAAGTTGAACAAACTCTACTTCCTGAAGCAGGGAATTGGCCCCAACCACATCGGCATCGCACTGGTAAAACTCACGAAAACGCCCTTTTTGTGGTCGGTCCGCACGCCACACAGGCTGGATTTGATAACGCTTGAAAGGGAAATCTATCTCGTTCTGGTGCATTACCACATACCGGGCAAACGGCACCGTAAGATCGTAGCGGAGTGCTTTTTCCGAGATTTTCGGCGTCAAGGTTGCTGAATTCTTGGAGCTGTAGGTAACATCATCCACTTTGGAGATAAAATCCCCAGAATTCAAGATTTTAAATATCAAACGGTCTCCTTCATCCCCATATTTACCCATCAAAGTATCATAATTCTCAAAAGATGGGGTCTCTATCGGTTGAAAACCATAAGTCTCAAAATGCTTTTTAATGGTATGGATAATATAGTTGCGCTTGGCCACTTCTGCCGGTGAAAAATCTCTGGTTCCCTTTGGGATGGATGGTTTTTTTGCCATGTGGTATTAAATTCTCGTGCAAATATACGTTTGATGATAGAATGGTGGAAAGCCAAAAGGACAAAAGATTCCCCGATTGCTTAACTCTTTCAGGGTAACCACTGGTTCGATAACTTGATTTCTTGGTTCTAAATTTCCATCAGTGTTCCATGATCTGCTCGAACCATTGGTACAGTTCTCCTTTAGTGATTACCGCACCTTGCTTGATCAATTCGAACTTATCGACATTCTTATCCTCGCCATAGGCTTTGGACGCTGACAGGTATTCCACAAAGTCGGATTGGTAATTTCTTTTGAACCAACCAAAACCTACCTCGGTCCGAAGGTCGATTTCGGGATTAAGAATCTTCACAGAAAATAACTTCATTTCCTTATCCGTCAAGTGAAATAAATGCATGTGCCTTTCGGAAATGTTCTCCAAATACTCCACCTTGTTCAGAACACCTTCCCATATTAAATCGCTGAAAACATCAATCTCTTCTTCGGCCACATCGGGTTTTTCTTCTTTTATGGTCTTCCACTCATCTGCGGTTATGGATTGTGTTGCCAAAAAGTTGATAAATTCCGGGTGCAGTTCTTCCAGTTGTTCCTTAGAAAGTCTTTTATATTTCATGCTGCAAAAATAAAAAAGGCTACGCAATAGCGCAGCCTTTACACTGTATTTCTGCAATAGTTAGTTAAATATATAGCGAACTCCAAATTGAGCCTGCCATCTGGACAACAAGCTTGTATCCGAGCTAAAGGTATCAGTAAAGTTCGTATCAAAAGTATATGTCGGAACATTGTTCTCGTCAACAGTAACTCCCAAAACCTGTTGATTTTGCGGAATTTCAACAATTCCCCAGTCAGAGCTGATCAAGTTTCCAATATTAAGAACATCAACACTTAATTGAATGGTATTTTTGTCGGTAATCTTAATATCTTGGAGAATTTTCATGTCCCATCTACCTCTCCAAGGAGCCAACGCTCCATATCTTTCGGCATATTCCCCTCGATTATCGCTTAAATAATCATCTTGTTGAATAAATTGTTCAAAGGCTTGGGCCTGATCGGCACTGGCAAAGTTCATTTGGCCAATTTCCGATGCAGTGGGTATATATAGAAGATCGTTTATGGCCGAACCATCGTTGTTGATATCTCCTCCATAAATATAGTTGAACCTTCCTCCTTGCGCGTACTCATAAAACGCGGAAATGGTGGTCCCTGTTTTAAAAGCCTTTGAAATAACTCCCACAAACCTATGGGTATCGCCATACCTCGAGTAGGACAATACATCATCATTGGCATTACCGGAAATTGCATTGGCCACAAAAGCATCTCCTGTTATTTCCGCTTCAATGGAATTAACATCCTTTGAATTTAGGTAACTATAGGCCAAACTCGTGTACAAGCCATTATCAAAAGTTTTCTGTGCCTTGAGGACTGCGTTCCAAATTCTACCTTTATCGGAATTGGAGAATACATAAGCATTGTTGATCAAATCACTGTCGGCGTAAACTGGCCTTGTATCCACTCCTTGCAATGTTTCAGATGGTTCGGTCAAGCCCCAGTTTTGTACGTGCGGGCCGTTTACATCTTTGGAATATGAAAGGTCGGCAGTAAGAATCAATCCATTATCGAATCTATAATCTGCACCCAAGCTAGTTCTCCATACTTGCGGCCATTTAAAATCCGGGTCTACTACTTGATAAAAGAAAACATTTGGATTTGCTATTTGATTGCCCAACCAAACAAAAGGGAAACGTCCTGTAAACACACCTGTTCCTCCTCTTAACTGAAGGGTATTGTCCCCATTTACATCCCAATTAAATCCTAGGCGAGGCGATACCAACCACTGATCAGTGGGCATTTTAGTGGAGTCAAAAAATACGGTCTCCCCATTATTAGGGTTAACATAGGGAATATCGGGAACATAGGCAGGGGCAACATTGATCACATCCTGAGCTTTTCTAGAAGAATCGAAATAAAGAGGACGATCAAAACGCACTCCATAAGTCAATTTAAAATTCTCCGTGGCATTCCATTCATCCTGCAAATAAAAAGCCAATTGCCCCACATTGGTTTCTGCCAGGGCCCATCCTCCAAGGTTTCCCTCGCCATTTGCTTCCAAAGAATTGTTCGCTGCTATGGCTGCATTAAATGCATCTTGATAGAAAGCTACGAGATCGGCTTCGTTGGACGGATCTCTAAAATCTGCTATGGAACCCGTTGGAAAAAAGACACCTTGAGCACCATAGGCGCCTAAATTAAATGAGTTATCGAACTCGAACCGTTCAAAGGAAAATCCGATTGTAAAGGTATGATCTCCTTCAAAAAAGTTGAGGTTGTTGGTAAGCTGAAACACCTTTTGATCCAAACGGTTATTAATGGAAAAAGGTTCATGACCTGCAATGATATAGTTAGAACTCCCATTTTCATCCAATAGTGTAATGGTTGGTGCCGGTGTGGATTTTGGATTTCGGAAATCATCAAAATGGGTGTATCCCACCTGTAATTTATTGATTGCTTGATCGGATAATGTAGAATTTAACTCCAGTTGAACCGAACGAATTTTATTATTGATTTCATAACCAGCATTTTCAAATTGCAGTGTGGTTAGATTTGGCCCTCTGAACCCCAAAGCGGTCGGGTGTGCGGGCTTTTCTTTGGAGGCGTTCAAGAAGTTGTAGATAATTGCCAATCTATTGTTTTCGTTTATGTTCCAATCCAACTTGAATATGCCTTTGGTCGATTCTTGATCAAAATTAAACCCTTCAAAACTTCCTGGATCGTAGAACTGCCCGTCTCCAATGGTTACCTGGCTTAAAATATTGGAAACCAATTCAAAATCCGAGGCCAACACTCGAGATTCATTTATTCCTCCTGTACCTCTGTTTGGTACAAAACCCGCACTTCCCAAATCCGTCCTATCGTCTTTTTCAAAGTTGGCAAAGAAGAATAACTTGTTTTTTACAATGGGGCCACCTATGCTGATTCCGTATTGAGACTGGCTTAGGTCTGCCTTGAACACATCATCGCCCTTTACTTTACCTCCGGTAAGGTCCTCGTTACGGTAGAAACCATAAACGGTTCCATAGAACTCATTTGTACCACTTTTGGTGACGGCATTTACGGAAGCTCCCGTAAATCCGGATTGGGTAACATCATACGGAGCAATGCTTACTTGGATTTGGTCTATGGCATCGATGGAAATCGGATTGGCGTCCGTTTGCCCTCCCGGTTGCGCAGCATCCAGTCCAAAGGGGTTATTAAATATGGCCCCATCCAGTGAAAAGTTATTGAATTGATCATTTCTTCCTCCAAACGAACCGGCACTGGCAGTGGGCTCCAATCGGGTAAAATCGTTTGTCGACCTTGAAATTGTAGGCAAACGGGTCAGCTCCCTTCGTCCTACACTGGTTTCTGCACCTGTGCGGTCACTACCAAAGGTACCTCCTCTATCCGATACCACCACCACTTCTTCCAATTGTTGGCTATCGGAAGCCAAATTGACATTAAGGTTGAATGTTTTACCGAGCGATAAAAAAACATCATTTTGCGACTCTGCTTTAAATCCAACATAAGAAATGGAAACCTCATAAGGTCCTCCTACTCTTAAATTAAGGAGGTTAAAGCGTCCTTCCTCGTTGGTTATGGCACCATAACGTGTGCCGGTCGGTGTGTGCACGGCCACCACATTTGCACCCAATAAGGGCACACCCTGATCATCCGAAACTGTTCCTCGAATATTGGATGTGGTAACCTGTGAAAAAGCAGAAGTGGATACCAATAAAAAAAGCAGTCCAAAGAGTTGAATTTTATTCATAACGAGTTAGTTATTAGTTTGTTCGATTACAAACATAGATAAAAAAAGTACTGGCCGGCCATAACTCTTTATGATTTATTAACGAAAATTTAAACATTAAAATCCTACTTTTTAACCATTGAATGTACGACAATGCTGCTCTATCCGCTATGTTGACCTTAAAATATCAAACAGGCCATTATTGGGATACATTGATCAAAATAAAAAAGCCCTCCAAAATAGGAGGGCTTTAATAGTATTATTATCTGAAGTTTATTTTGCTTCCGCAACCACTTCAAAAGGGAATTCTACGATAACTTCCCTGTGCAATCTGATAATGGCTTCGTAAGGACCAACTCTTTTGACAGCTCCACCTTTAATATTGATGAATTTTTTGTCAATTTGGTGCCCTTCTTTATCCAAGGCAGCGGCTAGGTCTATGTTGGTTACAGATCCGAACAATTTGTCGCCTGCACCAACTTTTGCAGCAATTTTGATTTCCAATTGCTTCAACGCATTGGCAACCTTGGTTGCTTCATCTATTACCTTTTTCTCCTTGTGAGCTCTTTGTTTTAGGTTTTCTGCCAAAACTTTTTTGGCAGAAGGTGTAGCCAAATCGGCCAAACCTTGAGGGATAAGGTAGTTTCTGCCGTAACCGTTCTTTACGGTAACGATATCATCCTTAAATCCCAAATCCTGTACATCTTCTTTTAGAATAAGTTCCATTCTCTGGTGTTTTTTATTTCAACATATCGCCAACATACGGCATTAACGCTAGGTGACGGGCACGTTTTACGGCCTGTGCCACTTTTCTTTGGTATTTCAATGAAGTACCTGTAAGTCTTCTTGGAAGCAATTTACCTTGCTCGTTTACCAATTTCATCAAAAAATCCGGGTCTTTATAGTCTATGTACTTAATACCCGATTTTTTGAACCTACAATACTTTTTTTGCTTGCTGGTCTCAATATTAAGCGGGGTCAAATATCTGATTTCCCCGTCTTTTTTTGATTTTGCTTGTTGCTCTATAGATGCCATACCCTTATGCCTTTGCTTTTAATTTAGTTCTTCTTTTTTCCGCCCAAGCAATAGCGTGCTTGTCCAATTTAACGGTCAAAAAACGCATAACGCGCTCATCTCTTCTAAATTCCAATTCGTAAGGTCCAATGGCTTCGCCAGGTGCTTGGAATTCGAACAAGTGGTAAAATCCACTTTTTTTGTGCTGAATGGGATAGGCCAATTTTTTAAGTCCCCAATCTTCTTTGGAGACCATTTTGGCACCATTCTTAATCAAGAAATCCTCGAATTTCTTGACTGTTTCCTCTATCTGCGTTTCAGACAGAACGGGATTCAAAATGAAAACAGTTTCGTAATGGTTCATTATACTATATTTTTAAAGGAGCGCAAAATTAAGAATAATTCTTTCCTCTTGCAAGAAAACCAAAAAAACTTCGTTTAAGTACAAGAGTTATCAACACTGTTAAACCTAGTAAACCTAAATAACACATATGGTAATTTACACAACAAAATAGACCATGTTTACATCTTTTGTTGCTCCTAAACGTCTTTTTTGTGTACTTTGCCGATGATTTAAAACCCTACAAATCACCCCATTCATGAAATTAAAAAGTATAATTGTAGACGATTCCTCCATGCAGCGCATGGCCGTGGCAAAATTGGTCAACAATCATCCACATTTGGCCTTGGTTGCCGAGTACAGCAACGCCATTGAAGCCAAAAATGGTTTAAAAAACCACGATATCGATCTTATCTTCTTAGATGTTGAGATGCCGATCATAAGTGGTTTTGACCTTTTAGAGGCCCTAGAGAACCCTCCACAGGTAATTCTGATCACTGGAAAACCTGATTATGCACTTAAAGCATTTGACTACGACGTAACCGATTACCTTCACAAACCCATAACTTTGGCCCGTTTTGAAGCTTCCGTAAAAAGAGCCGTTGCCAAATACGAGCAAATGAACAGGGTGGACGAAGATGAAGAGCACATCTTTGTAAAGAGCAACCTTAAAAAGCGTAAGGTTATCCTAAACGATATCAAATGGATAGAAGCGTTGGGTGATTACATTAAATTGGTGACAGATGAAGCCAATATTGTGATTCTTTCCACAATGAAATCTTTCGAAAAGCAATTGCCGGCCGAAAAATTTCTACGTATCCATAAATCTTATATTGTGAATCTGGAGAAGATTGAAAAATTCAACAGTAAAAATGTTGAAGTAGGGGGCAGACAGATTCCATTGAGTAGAAACAAGAAAACCGAACTGGCCGAAGCGCTAGCCAACGTATAATTACTTATATGTGGTCCACATTGTAGACCAATCGAACACTTTTATACTTGGAAATAGCATTAAAAGATTTTTCAATTCTTTTAATGCTATTTTTTGTTTGGGCCAATGGTTGATTTCTAGGTATTTTAACCAAGATGTTTTTAAGGTAGTCTCTCCGAATTCGCGACACTGGCGGATATTCCGGCCCAAGTATGTTTGACCCCAGCACATTGCGCAAAGAGCCTGCCATCCAATCCGCGGCCTCGTTCAGTTTATTAAAGTCCTTATCCTTCAAGGTTATTTTTATGAGCCTCACCAAGGGCGGATACTTAAACTGTTCCCTCTCGTAAAACTGTTCTTGGAACATTTTATCATAATTATTCGTAGTTACCTGCTGCAATATTTGATGATAAGGGTTGTACGTCTGAATCAGTACTTTACCACGCTTTTTGGTACGCCCTGCCCTACCTGCTACCTGTGTTAGCATTTGATAGCTTCGCTCGTGGGCACGATAATCGGGGAAATTGAGCATGGAATCCGCATTCATGATACCCACTAAGCTCACATTTCTAAAATCGAGTCCTTTTGTGACCATTTGGGTGCCCACTAGAATATCCATCTCTTGGTTTTCAAAAGATGAAATAATTTTTTCATAAGCATATTTGCCACGAGTGGTATCCAAATCCATACGGCCAACCTTAACATCTGGAAACAACTGTCCCAACTCCTGTTGTATTTGTTCTGTGCCAAAGCCCTTATTGTCCAATGTAGGGCTACCGCATGCCAAACATGCTTGTTGCAATGCCATATGATACCCACAATAATGGCAGCGCAATTGATTTCTGTGTTGGTGGTACGTTAAACTTACATCGCAATTGGGACATTGGGCCACGTGTCCACAAGTAGTGCATTCCACCACCGGGGCAAACCCCCTTCGGTTTTGAAAAAGAATAATCTGTTCCCCCTCTTCCAACGCTTCCTCGATGGCCTTTATAAGCGTTTCCGAAAAATGACCTTTCATTCGGCGTTTTCTGGTAGCCTCCTTAATATCCACCAAATTGATATCGGGCATTAAAACATCGCCAAATCTATGTGCCATGGATGCATACCCATATTTTGCTGTCTTAGCATTGTACATGCTCTCTATACTCGGAGTGGCAGAACCTAGAACAATATTTGCACTATGCAATGCCGCGAGCACAACGGCCGCATCCCTGGCTTGATATCTTGGTGCCGGGTCGAATTGCTTAAAAGAATTCTCGTGCTCCTCGTCCACGACCACCAATCCCAAATTGGTAAAGGGCAAAAAAAGTGAAGAACGTGCTCCAATTACGATTCGAGCTTTTTCTGCATCTTTCAATACATTGTTCCATACCTCCACCCTTTCGTGAATGCTATATTTTGAATGATATACGGATACTTGATGGCCAAAATATTGCTGTAATCGGTTGATCAATTGGGAGGTCAGAGCAATTTCAGGAAGCAAATACAGCGCTTGCTTTCCTTCATCCAGACATTTTTTGATGAGTTTTACATACACCTCTGTTTTTCCTGAAGAAGTTACCCCATGCAACAATACGGGTTTTTCTACGTCGAACCCATGCTGTATATCGTCTAGGGCCCGATGTTGATGCTCGTTCAATTCAATAGCTCCAACATCACCCGATCGCCCATCGAACTCCACCCGATCTTTTCGGATATGGTATTCTTCCAGAATATTTTTATCGATCAAGGCTTTGATTACCGAACGGGAACCCCCGCTCTCCTTTTCCAGTTCCGAAATAGGTATGGGTTTGGCGCTTTTGGCCCTTAATTGAAATAAAGAAAGAACCACTTGGCTCTGCATGGGAGCCCTGGTTAGATCGTTCAGCAGTTCGGATAGTTGTTCTTCGCCTTCAAATTGCTCAGCGAGCTTAACATAGCGTACCAATTTAGGTCTGTATTGTTCGTACAGTTCTTCTTTTTGAAGCACAATACCTTTGTACACCAAGGCATTGACTATTTTCAACACATTTTTTTTATCCAGGATATCGCTGACCTCGGAGATTTTCAATGCGGTTTGATGTTGAAGTGCTTCGTAGATCAAAAACTCGTCATCGGTGAGTTGCAATTCGTCTACCTTTACATTTTTGTTGGGCAAAATTAGGGTTTCGCTTTCCAACAAAAAGGCACTGGGCAGGGCGCTCCGAACAACTTCGCCCAACGTGCACATATAATAATTGGCCACCCATTCCCAATGCTTCAACTGCACTTTGTCCACTACGGGCCGTTCGTCCAGAATTTGATAAATCTCTTTGGGTTCGTAGGCTTCTGGAGCATGGGTATGCACTTTGTAGGCCAATGCGGTGTATATCTTGGTCTTGCCAAAAGGTACGGCAACTCGCATTCCCACTTGAATAAAATCGGCTTCTGCTTCCGATATTTTATAGGTGAAAAGCTTTTCCAAAGGAATTGGTAAAACTACCTCTAAAAAATATTCCATAAATTATTCCTCGATTACCCTGTGCCATGTTTGTGTACGGTACAAAAAGGCTAAATATCCACGTACTTTTAGCCTATTTTTGTTCTCCTCGTCCAACCAGACCTTAGCTTTAAAAGTCATAGCTTTTTCAGGGTCGAAAAGGGTATCCCCTTTATATATGCCCTTGCTGTTCTTTTCAAAATCCTCCATGATCTTCATTCCAAGAACGGGCTTGTCCTTTCTTTCTCCTTCACATTTTGTGCACCTTGCATCTTTTTTGCCCTCTTCCAATATTTTTACCACTTTGGCGTGCATCAACCCATCTTCCTCGTAAATTTCGATGATTGCCTTGTTTACCCCATTTCGATCATCGATAGTTTTCCATTTACCAAAAACTGTTTGCGATAGGGTTATCTGGCAGCAGAGAAAACACACCAAACCGATCCATTTATTGTATGTCCTTCTGTTTTTCATGTCTTTTTTTTAATGAGTTGAGGGTTGCGTTCAGTTCAAAGCCCAATAATAAGATATTGGAATTTAACCAAATAAACACCATTAATATCAATAATCCACCCAAAGCACCATAGAGTTCGTTGTAACGAGCAAATTTTTCAACATAAATTCCGAACAGATAGGACGTCAATAAAAATAATAGGGTGGTCATTAACGCACCTGCGGAAAAAAATCGGGCTTGCCTGCCTTCTGCAGTCCCAAAATAGTACAGTATGGCCGTTGTAAAATAGGAAAGGCTTAGAAAAAACAACACTTTGGCTACCTGTATTCCGATGGTATCTCCTTTTTCCACATCGTAACCCAACGTTTTGCCTAAATATTCACTGGTGTACTCTACAATATAAAATTCAAAATACACAAATGCCACCGCTCCCACGATCAATAAAATGGACAGAATTAAACCTACCATAAGTGCATAGGCATACTGACGGAAAAAATTCCGTGTCAATTCCACATGGTAAGAGTTTTCGAAACCCCCAAATATCGCATTTACGCCATTGGCCATTAAAAAAATAGACAAAATAAATGCCGAGGAAAGTAATCCGCCCTGCTTTTGATCCTTTATCTGTTGATAGATTTCTCCGAAATAATCGCTCGTTGCCGATGGGAGAAAAGACTCCAAAAAGTCCAAAAACTGGGCGTCGAAATTCTCGTTGCCCACACTTACGTATGGAATGATGAAAGGAACCATGGTCACCAAAAAAATGAGCAGGGGAAACAATGCCAAAAAAATACTGAAAGCGATGGAACTCGCCCTTGAAGAAAGTGCTCCTTTGACAATTCCCATCAAATACATTTCGATCAAATCATAGAAGGAGAGGCCCTCAAAAGCTTTGAGCTTAATCTTTTTCAATACCTGTACAATCCAATTGACCACGGGTATCTTCTCCAACTGCTCTTCTATGGCTGCAGACATTTAAATGGCTTTTAAACTTAGGTCCATGTTGTGTACGGAATGGGTCAAGGCTCCCGAAGAAATATAATTTACACCGCATTCGGCATATTTTCTCAGGGTTTCCATTGTTATACCTCCGGAAGATTCCGTAAGGCATTTATTTCCTATTCTTTTGACCGCTTCGCGGGTTTGATCGTAATCAAAATTATCCAAGAGTATTCTGTAGACCCCTTCGGATTTTAATATCTCGTCCACCTCCTCTAAATTTCTGGCCTCCACGATAATTTTAAGGTCCTTTCCTGTTTCTTTAAGGTAATCCCTTGTTTTTTGAATGGCATTTGTAATACCTCCAGAAAAATCGATGTGGTTGTCCTTGAGCATGATCATATCGTAGAGGGCAAACCGATGGTTTTCTCCCCCTCCTATCTTTACCGCCCATTTTTCTAGGGCCCTAATCCCCGGGGTAGTTTTTCGTGTGTCCAGAATTTTGGTGCCCGTACTTTCCAAAATACTTACATATCCTTTTGTTTTTGTGGCAATGGCGCTCATACGCTGCATGGCATTGAGCACCAAGCGTTCGGCCTTTAGAATGCTTTGCGATTTTCCTTCCACATAAAAAACGACATCTCCGTATTTAACGGGGGTGCCGTCCTCCAGCAAAATTTCCGTTTTTAAATCAGGGTCCACGTAGTGAAAGACCTGTTTGGCAAAGGCCACTCCGGCAATAATGCCCTCATCCTTGACCAAAAGTTTTGCCTTTCCTTTTGCAGTTGAGGGAATACAGGCCAAGGAACTGTGGTCGCCATCGCCAACATCTTCCCTAACGGCATTGGCAATGATCAGATCTAGTTCTTTTTGAAATTGTACTTCGGAAATCATCCACTTGGGGTTTTCACGAAAATAGTAAAAACATTGCTGTTGGTAGATAAAATTCCTTGCTGAGATATGTGGGATGTCCAATAGATTTTTACAAGACTGAAACCACTAACATCTTTATAAACTTATACTCAACAACATAGTTGGGGATTGCTGGAATACCAGCTAGAAAAAATCATCCACACAAAATAAAAAACCACCGAAAAATAAAACTATTTTTCCAGTGGTCCTAAAATCAAAAATTTGAATGTTTATGGACAAAGATTAAACTGCATATCAAACCCTGTGATGTTCCAAGAAAAATCGTTCATAAGAACGCCAAGGGCATAATCCGCGTCTTGTCCACAAAGAACAACGTCTTGCATTCCCAAGTTAATAGTATAGGGGCCTTGGTTATCGTTTTGCTGTACAAAATTGGCCCAACCCACCAAGGTGGCATTGGCATTGGTGTAGGACATACCAGAATAATCGAACATATCCGTCATGTAAACAATACTACCTATATCCCAACTACCCAAATCTTGGTCAAAGGTTATTGTTTCTCCAAACATTTCCCGCATATCGGTAACATTACCTGTATTCCATCCCCCAATATCCTGATTGAAAGTGGCTGCACCTTTGAACATCTCCGTCATTTTTGTAACATTAGCAGTGTTCCAACCACTAATATCTTGGTCAAAGGCGATTGCATTTTTAAACATTTGATTCATATGGATAACATTATCAGTTACCCAACCACCTATATTTTGATTGAAAGCGGTTGCTCCACTGAACACGTCTATCATATTTGTGACATTAGATGTGTTCCACCCACCGATATCCTGGTTAAAACTTGAGGCACCAACGAACATACCGCCAATACTGGTTACATTACCAATATTCCATTGAGAAATATTCTGATTGAAGTTTGTTGCACCTAAAAACATATAGGTCATGTCGGTGACCATTCCTGTATCCCATCCCCCAATATCTTGATTGAAAGCTGCCGCATTCATGAACATTGATCTCATATTTACCACTTTACTAGTATTCCAGCTTCCTATATCCCTGTTGAAAACGGTCGCCCCGCGAAACATTTCCTCCATGGATTCAACTTTTCCTGTGTTCCAACTCCCAATATCTTGGTTAAAACTAGAGGCATTGGTGAACATGCCTCTCATATTTGTTACGTTACCAGTATTCCACCCTGATATATCTTGGTTAAAGGTAAAGGCGCTCAAAAACATAAGTTCCATATCTTGCACATTGCCCGTATCCCAACTTCCAATAGCACCGTTGAACCCTTCTGCAATATAAAACATAAAGGACATATTGGTTACTTTACTGGTGTCCCAATCATTCAAATCTTGATTAAAGCTGGTTGCATTGAAAAACAATTTATGCATGTTGGTGACATTGCTCGTATTCCAAGAACCAATGGCCCCATTAAAGTTTTGACTAAATGCAAACATTTCTTGCATATCTGTGACCTCTGAGAGGTCTGGGGTATCCTCGGCCGAAAAAGTCAACAAGTCCTGGCAATTAGAAAAAGATCTGTACATGGATTGCCATTTACCTGTACCCCATTGTGCCACATCTACAAGTGACTTTCGGCTGATATGGTCCGAGGACCACATCTGAATAGCAGGGAAAACACCTTTAATAGCTACTGAATAAATTCCCTCATCTTGGTAGGTGTGGGAAGGATTCTGTTCCGTGAGTTCTTCTACTGTACCATCTCCCCAGTCAATAGTGTAATCATATTCGTAGTCAGGATTGGTTCCGACAGTAATCTTCTGACCTTCATCTACTTGCCATTTAGTAATAAAAGATGCAGGGTCATCAGTAAGTACACCATTATCAATGACCAAAATTGTAACCGTAAACTCTGCTGATATATTTCCGTCGCTAACCTGAACCTTAATTGTATGTCCTTCTTTGATTTCAAAATCCAAAGCCCTGCCTTCCAAGAGAGAAAGTTCACCCGTTTCGGTAATCTCAAAAAGTTCAGCTGTATCTTCTACAATACTAAAGGTAAGAGTATCACCTTCTGGGTCGGTGGCCACCACAGTACCTATAATATGAGTATCGGATACATCCTCTAAGACAGAAAAGGCCTGCGGCTCTGCGGACGGAGAAAGGTTCTCCGGCTCCACCTGAGTCACCTCTATAGTAACTTCATTATTGGCCTCATCGGTGCCATCGGTCACCTCTACGGTAATGATGTGTTTGGACTTGGCTTCGTAGTTTAGGGATTTGCCCGTTGCCAGGCTCAGACCTCCTGCTTTGGTAATCTTAAAAAGACCATTGTCGTTCTGTGTTATGGAAAAGGTGAGTTCATCATCCTTGTCTTCATCCGTGGCCTTTACGGTACCGATAAGTTGGGCATCAGAAATGTTTTCGGGCACTGTAAAGGTCTGCGCCGCGATGCTGGGCGCATTGTTCTGCGGCGGTGGCGGTGCATCGTCCTTGCCACAGCTCCAGAACAGGATAAGGCTCAAAAGGGCCAAAAAGTAGGTCTTGTTGTTCATTTTTGGGTAGGATTTTGGTAAACTGTCCCAATCTCGGCAATTTCTGCCAGTTTTTGGGCACGATCTGACGAACGCCCCTTATGATCTGACGGATGGGGTTTTGGGGTACGGGTTTCTAGTTTCGGGTTCAGAGTTGATACTTTTCGCTTAAAAAAATGAATCCAGAAATGGATGACTTTCATTGTAAACTTCAATTTCTTCTGAGAAAAATCTATTTTTGGGCATGCAGATTACTTTGATCGCCATAGGAAAAACCGATAAGTCTGAACTTGAAGAACTTATAGCCATATACGAAAAACGGTTGAAGCATTATATCAAGTTTCAAATGAATATTATTCCAGATATAAAAAACAGAAAAAATCTTTCGGAACCCCAGCAAAAAGAAAAAGAGGGCGAACTTATCCTTGGTCAATTGCAACCTACGGACACCTTGATCCTTCTTGATGAAAAAGGAAAACAATACACCTCTGTTGATTTTGCCCAGTTCTTGCAGAAAAAGATGAACAGTGGCATTAAAAATCTTGTGTTGGCCATTGGTGGACCTTATGGTTTCAGCGATGCCGTTTATTCCAAAAGCGCCGGAAAAATCAGTTTATCCAAAATGACGTTTTCCCATCAAATGGTGCGATTGTTCGTAGTTGAACAAATTTATCGGGGGTTCACCATTCTCAGGAACGAACCCTATCACCACCAATAATTAATATAAAACCCTAAACTTAATGGTGTTCTCGATTTTCTTGAGCGCCTTGATCACTTCCTTATTATATTCTTTGTCCAAATCGGTGATCACGTAACCAACTTCGCTATCTGTAGACAGATATTGTCCAGAAATATTGAGTCCATATTGTGCCAACACTTCGTTTATCTTGGCCATTATTCCGGGAACATTCCGGTGTATATGTAAAAATCGATGGACTCCATTTTGTTTAGGCAACCTAATATTCGGGAAGTTAACCGCATCTACGGTATTTCCAGAATTTATGTAATCCATTATTTTGTTGGGCACAAAATCGGCAATATCTCGTTGTGCTTCTTCGGTGCTACCACCAATATGAGGGGTTAGGATTACGTTGGACAATCCTTGCAATGGTGTTTTAAAGCTTCCATTACTACGTGGCTCGGATGGGTAAACATCTATCGCCGCTCCGCCCAATTTTCCACTTTCCAGTGCATCGGCCAAAGCTTCTATATCCACTACGAACCCTCTGGAAAGATTAATAAGTTTGGCTCCATCTTTCATTTGGTCGATTTCACGCTTACCTATAAAATTTTTATTGGCCTTGTTATCATCTACATGCAGGGTAACAACATCCGAAACATTGAGCAAACTCTCCAAGGTGTCACATTTTACTGCGTTACCCAATGCCAGCTGATCGTTAACATCATAGTAATACACCTTCATCCCCATGGCTTCTGCCAAAACGGACATTTGTTTTCCTATATTCCCGTAACCAACTATACCTAAATTTTTTCCACGTACTTCTTGCGAACCGGCTGCGGTTTTGTTCCACTCGCCATTATGGATTTCCGTACTTCTGGGAAAAATGCTCCGCATGAGCATAATGGTCTGTCCAATGGCCAGTTCCACTACGGAACGGGTATTGCTGTACGGTGCATTGAAGACCACTACGCCTTTCTTTTTGCTGTATTCCAAATCGATTTGGGTGGTTCCGATACAAAAAGCTCCGACCACCAATAACTTATCGGCGGCATCCAACACTTTTTGGGTAACCTGTGTCTTGGACCTAATTCCTAGTACATGCACCCCTTTGATTCGCTCGATGAGGTCTTCTTCGGATAAACTGGTCTTGATCAGTTCCACTGAAAATCCTTCTTCCGATAGGTTTTCGAATGCAGCCGGGTGGACATTTTCCAATAAAAGGATCTTAATTCTGTTCTTGGGGTATGATAAGTTTCTTGGCAAATCGTTCACAAATAAAAATTCATCTAGGTTAGGTGCTACGTGGTCGGCATTATTGGCAGCCTTTTCTCGATGCACATTTTCGGTATAGGCGAAAAATTTATGGGCTATCCCGGCCTCGCGCATTACATAATCGCTATAGCCGTCGCCGATCACCTGGACCTCGCCATCTAAATCCAAGTTTTTTAAACATTCTATTTTTCCGTTGTGGGTGGCAAGCACGTTGGTTTCGTCGAAACCTGTTATATTGCCAGCTTCATCAAAAGTAAAGGTGTTTGCAAACACTCTTTCGGATGGAATGTTGTATTCTTTAACAATTGGGTCTATAAATTCCTTGAACCCGCAGGAGATTACATAAATATCTTCGGAATATTCATAAAAAAACTGCTTGTTGGCTTCTATGGATTTGGAAATTTTCTGACGCAGTTCGGTCACCAAATCTTCCAGATCTTTTTTGTTCGCATCCAGCAATCGGATTCTGCGTTCCAACGATTCCGTAAAAGATATGTCGCCATCGATCCCCAAATTGGTGATTTTTTGGATTTCCGACACTATTTCATCTCTCTTTGGATTTCCTTGCAGTGTCATTTCCGCCAAAACATCCAACGCCTCAACCCTTGTGAGGGTACTATCAAAATCGAACACATATTTGCGCCCTGTCTCTACCATGATTCGCTTCAAAAAAATTAAGGCATAAAATTAAACATTAATTCCATCCTTGTAATTGGAAGTTATCAAAAACCTTACACTTTTACGGATAAATCAAAAATCCATTACGATTTGTTTTAAATGCTACCCAAAAACCATCATTCTGCAGTTATGTGCAAATCAAAGTCCAGCTCTCAGTACCCTAAAGGTCAAAAAGTGGCTGTATCCTAATCAGAACCATCGCCGGGTTAATTTACAGTAGAAACGGTACTCCTTACCAAACTTTTGTTGGAGCATATCTTCTTCCGGTTGTATTTGAAAATGGTTCATATAGGACACAAAACCAGCCGCCACAAGGGTATTAAAAGCATTGCCCAGCCAAAGGCCTAGAGCCAATAGTAGTAGCAAAAGCCCCAAATACATAGGGTTCCTGCTAACATTGTAAACCCCTTTGGTCATCAACCTGCTGGTTTTTTGAGGGTGCATGGGATCCAAACTTGTTTTTCCCGTCCAAAATTGCAACACGGCCAATAATCCTACTATTACTCCTAAGACAAAAAGTATCCAAGCCAGTTGGTTCCTGCCAAAAAAATCAAACTCACCTACTGGCAAAAACCTATCCAGAAGGAACATTGTCCCTCCAAAAATCAACATCACCAAAGCTGGCGGTACTTTTAATTTCATACAAATAACTTAAAATCCGAAATTACTACTTTTGAATCTCAAAATAGAGACCTTTTGATTTGAAACTAGTTTTTGCCACACATAACGACCATAAGCTGAAAGAAGTTCAGCAATTGCTTCCAAAAAATATCCAACTACTGTCATTAAAAGATATTGATTGTTTTGACGAGATTCCCGAGACAGGGGATACATTGGAAGAAAACGCCAAAATTAAGGCAGATCACATTACCCAAACCTATGGTTTGAACTGTTTCTCGGATGATACCGGCTTACTTGTGGATGCATTAAATGGAGCTCCTGGAGTATACTCGGCCAGATATGCGGGGGAACAAAAAGATGCCTCGGACAATATGCAGAAATTGTTAAACGAGTTGAACGGAAAAAATAATCGGAAAGCACATTTTAAGACCGCAGTACATCTTAATCTAAATGGAGAAGTCCACGCTTTTGAAGGAACGGTCGAAGGCGTCATAACGGATAAAGAACAAGGAAAAGGAGGGTTTGGCTACGACCCCATCTTTAAACCAAATGGATTCGATAAAACCTTTGGCGAACTGCCTTCCAATGTAAAAAACTCCATTAGTCACCGTGGTAGGGCCATTCGAAAATTGGTGGAATTCTTAAAAAAGAACGCCACTTAGGTTGTAGCAATCAAAATAAGTGTACCTTTGCCGCTTTATTAACGCCGCCGGTATGGGCAAGGTGTTGTGATGGGCTTGAACGGGAAATACTATAATCGCTCTATACAACACAAACATATTTGCGATTAAAGGTATTACACCGCTATGACAAAATTTGAAGCCTTGGGGTTGGACAAACCCCTATTGGATGCTATTTCCGACCTTGGATTTGAATCCCCCTCCGAAGTACAAGAAAAATCAATCCCAATTTTATTGGAGCAGGAAACCGATTTGGTTGCCCTGGCCCAAACAGGAACTGGAAAAACTGCTGCATTTGGATTTCCTATGATCCAGAAGATCCAATCGGACAGCAGGACCACACAAGGATTGATCCTCTCACCTACACGTGAGCTCTGCTTGCAGATAACGAACGAATTAAAACTATACTCCAAATACATAAAAGGACTCAATGTGGTGGCCATTTACGGTGGCGCAAGCATTACCGAACAGGCCCGACAGATAAAAAGAGGTGCACAGATCGTTGTAGCTACCCCTGGCCGTATGAAGGACATGATCGGCCGAAATATGGTGGACATTTCCAAAATTGATTATTGTGTTCTGGATGAAGCCGATGAAATGCTGAATATGGGCTTCTATGAAGATATTAAGGACATTTTATCCAACACCCCGCAAGAAAAGCTAACATGGCTCTTTTCGGCAACCATGCCAAAAGAAGTGGCAACCATTGCCAAAAAGTTCATGTACAAACCTGTGGAAATTACAGTTGGTTCCAAAAATGCCGGAGCTTCCACAGTACAGCACGAATATTATGTTGTTGGAGGCCGTGATCGTTATGCAGCCCTAAAACGTTTGGCCGATGCCAACCCAGGTATCTTCTCCGTAGTTTTCTGTAGAACCAAAAGGGATACACAACGTGTTGCGGAAAAATTGATCGAAGACGGGTACAATGCCGGAGCACTACATGGTGATTTGAGCCAGAACCAACGGGATCTGGTCATGAACTCGTTCCGAAAAAAACAAGTACAGATGTTGGTAGCTACCGATGTTGCCGCGCGTGGAATTGATGTTGACGATGTAACCCACGTTATCAACTACCAGTTACCCGATGAAATAGAGACCTACACCCACCGTAGTGGTCGAACGGGACGTGCCGGCAAATCCGGAATCTCCATGGTAATTGTGACCCGCTCGGAGTTGAGAAAGATCAAGGCGATAGAGAAAAAAATACAACAGGATTTTATCTCCAAAAAAATTCCCGATGGTATTGAAATCTGTGAGATACAATTATACCATTTGGCCAATAAGATCAAAGAAACCAAGGTCAATCAAGAAATTGACAGTTATTTGCCCGCCATCAACGATGTTTTGGAAGGGATAGATCGCGAAGAACTCATCAAAAAAATATTCTCGGTAGAGTTTACCCAATTCTACAACTATTACAGTAAGACCAAAGATCTAAACACCCAGGATTCCGGAAGGGAGAAAGGTGGGGCGTCCGGGGATATTCCATCCGAAGGATCCGTACGATACTTTATCAATGTTGGTGAACGCGATGGTTATGATTGGATGAGCTTGAAAGACTTCCTAAGAGATACCTTGAACTTGGAAAAAGAAGACGTCTATAATGTGGATACCAAGGATTCTTTCTCCTTTTTCAACACCGATGCACAACTTACCGAGTTTATTCTTCAAACCTTTACAGACTTTAAACTGGAAGGACGTTTTATAAATGTTGAAGTTTCCAAAAACCCAGGTGGTGGCGGCGGAAAAGGAGGTAAAAAACGTCGCAATCGAAAAGGCGGCGGCAGTGGCCGAAGAGGAGGCAACAAGTCCTACAAAGGAGGAAAAAAAGGAGGGTACGGCAAAAAAGTAGGCAAGAAAAAACAGGGCTTTTATTAGTTAATTCTATATTAAATGGCACGTCTCTGCTATTTATTTTTCTTTGTTTAGTACTTTTATAGCTACAAAGATTGCATGAGAAGATTACTACTTATACTATTGTCCCTAATCCCACTACTTGGTGTTTCTCAAATTGAAGATGATGAAAACCAAGTAGTAAAGGAGTTTTCCGCAACGGTGATCAATGCCCAGACCGAGTTTCCTCTGGAAAGTGTGCACGTGGTCAACCTTAATCAGGTCAAGGGTACCATTACCAATCCTGAAGGTAAGTTTACAATTCCTGCTGCAGTGAACGATACTTTGTATTTTTCCTACTTGGGCTTTAAGACCCAAAAAGTAAGGGTGACCAACGATATGATCCGTTTTGGGAATACCGAGATTGCGTTGACAGAGCTTGCCTACGCCCTTGAAGAGGTTATTGTAACCCCGTACCAACTAACAGGCTATTTGGAAATTGACGTAAAAAATCTGCCGATCAACAATGCATACCAATACAGTATTTCTGGACTAAACACCAGCTACGAGGCAGGAAGCAAAAGCCCTAGTGCAGTTACCAAGGTGTTGGGTGCTATTTTAAATCCCGCAGACCTGCTCAGAAATCTGTTTGGTAAAAAACCGCGGCAAATGCGAAAGCTCCGCCAAATTAAAGAAGATGACAACATTCGGGACCTGCTGGCTTCAAAATTCGATAGAGAAACACTAACCGAACTTCTTCAATTGGAAAAAGTCGATATCGAGGACATCCTTAATAATTGCAATTATTCAAAATCCTTTATAAAAACAGCAAACGACCTTCAAATTTTGGACGCAATTTCCAGCTGCTACGAGGAATACAAAGTCCTAAACAGGAACTAATCAAGCGCTTAAACCAATAATCTGGAAACAACTATACCACGATAAATAATTTTTATCTTTACGTTTAGAATTTCTAGCTTTAAACAAAATTCCGGTTCATGAAAAAATTGCTTGTTGTTTTGTCTATACTATCCCTATTTACTGGCTGCAAAAAGACTCAAAAAAAGCAGCAAACCCCGCCAACAATTGTACAGGAAACAACCAAGAAAGAAGCTCCTTTTGTATGGGAAGGTGCCAACGTGTACTTTTTGCTCACCGACCGTTTCAACAACGGAAATCCCAATAACGATGTAAATTTTGATAGAACCGAAGAGACTGGAGTGCTACGAGGCTTTGAGGGAGGTGATATCATAGGAATTACCCAAAAAATAGAAGAAGGTTACTTTACCGATTTGGGCATAAATGCCATCTGGTTTACCCCGGTTGTGGAACAAATTCATGGAGCAACCGACGAAGGAACGGGAAATACGTATGGTTATCACGGCTATTGGGCCAAGGACTGGACTTCAGTAGACCCTAATTTTGGCACTAAAAAAGATCTGGAAAATTTAGTAAAGACCGCCCACAAACATGGAATCCGCATTCTTTTGGATGTAGTTCTGAACCATACCGGACCTGTAACCGAAAAGGATCCTGTTTGGCCGGACGATTGGGTGAGAACCGGACCTAACTGTAAGTTTACAACATACGAGAACACCACCGCATGCACCTTGGTGGAAAACTTACCGGATATATTAACAGAGTCCGATACCGCTGTGGAATTGCCCGACGCGCTTTTGGCCAAATGGAAAAAAGAAGGCAGGCTGAGCAAAGAGCTTGATGAACTTCAATTATTTTTTGAGCGAACCGGATATCCCCGTGCGCCCCGTTATTATATTATCAAATGGCTTACGGACTACATCAACGACCTAGGAATTGATGGTTTTAGAGTGGACACGGTAAAACACGTAAACGAAAATGCCTGGACCGATCTGTATACCGAGGCTTCCTATGCTTTTGAAACATGGAAGAAAAAACACCAAGATCAAATCTTGGACGACAATCCATTTTACATGGTCGGGGAAGTATACAATTACGGAGTCTCCGGAGGTCGCGAGTTCGATTTTGGAAATAAAAAGGTAGACTTTTTTGATCACGGGTTTAAAAGCCTCATCAATTTTGAGCTAAAAAATGATGCGGACAACAACTACGAGACCATTTTTAAAAAGTACAACAAATTGCTCAACACCAAACTTAAGGGCAAAAGTGTACTTAATTATTTAACATCGCATGACGATGGCGCCCCTTACGACAAGGACCGAACCAAGCCTTACCGATCCGCCAATGTACTTTTATTGACCCCAGGGGCATCCCAGGTGTATTATGGGGACGAAACAGCAAGAAGCCTTACCATTGAAGGCACACAAGGAGACGCCACCCTTCGCTCGTTTATGAATTGGGAGGATTTGGACAGTATTCCCGAGACACAGAAAATACATGAACACTGGCAAAAATTGGGCAGGTTCAGAAATAATCACCCTGCTGTAGGTGCCGGCAAACACAACCGATTGTCAAAATCCCCTTATGTATTTTCCAGAACCTACATAAATGGGGATTACAAGGATAAAGTGGCAGTAGGATTGGATCTGCCCAAAGGAAAAAAGTCACTTTCCGTAAAAGGTTTCTTTGGCGATGGCACCAAATTGTTCGACACTTACTCCGAAACCGAAGTAATTGTAACCAATGGAAAAGTAGTTTTGGACAACGATTTTGACATTGCACTGCTCGAACTTGTAGAATAAAATCTATTGTCTGGAGTGAAGGGCCAATCGGTTGCCCTCGGTATCGCTAAACAAGGCCATATAACCAATGTCCGGGCTTATCTGTGTTTTGTTCTGTAATATTTTGCCCCCGGCATCCTCGATACGGCCCAGTTCGTTGTTTACATCTGCACTGGAAAAGTAAATAAGCACACCATGGGTTTCGCTAGGTGTGTACCAATCTTTATTTTGAATGAGCGACCCGGAAGATCCCTGTTTACCCTCGGTCCACGGAAACCAGCCCATTTTGGTTCCGCCAAGGTCCTGTAATTGTATCTCGATCTTAAAGACAGTATCATAAAATTTTTTCGCCCGATCCATATCCGTTACCGGTATTTCGAACCAGCCCACCAAATTATTTTCCATATGCTATTGATTTTCCAAAATCTCTTTAAGGCTTGCCAATCCTTCTTCAAAATCCTTTCCCACAGCTTTGTCCATATTCATGAACAACATCATAATGCTCATCGGGAATTTGTTCTTTCCTGAGAATCCCCAGACCACCTTGGTGATATCAGCCTCTATTTCTTTGGTGGTAATGTATGCATCCGAAGTGGATTTAAATGGCTTTAAGAACCTGAGTTCACTTTCTATACGTTCCCCATCGACTATTTTGATAATCTCCTGCTCCCCTTCCCCTACTTCTTTGTTTCCTTTCCAATAACTGGTTGCCCCTACTTCCCCATCCGTACCAGTAAACTCTTTTTGCATGTTGGGGTCTCTTTTGCCCCATGGAGACCATTCATCTTGATTTTTCAAGAATTTTAAATACTCAAAAACAACAGCCTTGGGCCTGTGAATTTCTATGGATCGGGAAACATCGTAATTTTTAGGTGCGATCATGGCAAGAATACCGATCAAAAGCACCAAAGCGAGGAGGATATATAATAGCAACATAACTGTAATTGATTGATTTACAATTAAAAGTACAAAATTATTTTACGTGATCCGGTATCTTTTAATGATTCCCTCAACATCTTTGATGGATTTTTTGGTCCAGTCCAATCGCTTATCGAGAACTTCCATTCGGGTCAATTGCCAATCAAGATTGGAACTGCGTACTTTTTGCGCCAGTTCTTGAATAATTATAGCGGCGGAAACAGAAACATTTAGGCTTTCTGAAAATCCGACCATGGGTATTTTTAAAAACCCATCCGCCCGTTGCATAACCTCTTTGGACAACCCCTCTCTTTCTGTTCCAAAAAAAATGGCCGATTTTTTTTGCGGAAAAAAATCATGCAGTAGTGATGAATCGTCATGTGGAGTGGTTGCTACAATCTGATACCCTTCATTCTTCAGTTTTGAGATACAATCCGTTGTGGTTTGATACCGGTACACATCCACCCATTGTTCGGCGCCCATGGCAATATTTTTGTCCATCCGTTTTCCAAAACGATCTTCCACCACATGTAGATCCTGGATCCCAAAAACATCGCAACTTCGTAAAATAGCACTAGTATTGTGCAACTGATAAACATCTTCAACCGCTACGGTAATGTGTCGGGTCCTTTTTTGCAATACATCACAAAAACGCTGTTTACGTTCTTCGGTAAGGTACCCTTCCAGATAGGTTAGCAATTCATGGTCAAACATAAAACCAAGATAGCAAAAAATGGAAATTTGGGCTTTTAATGCCTTACAAACGCTTCAATTCTATGAATATTAAGGGCACTGTATAATTCGTCAAAATTGATAGTTCAAGGTTCGCATCTGATATTTTATTTATATTTTCATTTCCATTGAATATAAACAACGCGCTCTATATGAAAAATGCACCTATTGTTTTAATTCCGATTGTACTTGCACTAGCATCTTGTTTGGACTCCAAACAAAAGAAAAGAGGTTCATCTTTAGACATGGATGTCTTCCATACCGTGACCGTTAAAGGGAATTACAGTGTTGACATACCTAGATTTATGACAACCACTACAGGTCTGAACGAAGAAGCTTCATTGCAATACCAAAGTCTACTCAACGAAGCTTACCTTTTGATCATTGATGAACCCAAATCTGGATTTAAGCAAGTTTATGAGGATTTAGGACAATTCGATAAAAACCTATCCCTTTTGGAAAACTACAGACAGGCCAGGCTACAAATCCTTTCCAGAACCACAAAAGTAAACAGTAAGACCAACCCAAAACCATTTAAAATCAACAACTTGAATTCAATATACCAAGAAGTTGACGCTACATTGAGAAATGTGGACAACGAAATCTCATATTTTATAACATTTGTAGAAGGAAACGATCATGTTTACATGATAATGGCGTGGACTTTAAATAGCAAAAAACAAGAGCACAAAAAGACCTTTAAAACGATTGCCGAATCGTTTAAACTTATTCACTGATTCTGAGCCTGTACTCCGTGCATTTCATCTGATTTTTCATACTTTCTATCCGTTCTCAGGAATATCCGACCACCTTTTTTTTACTTTTGACATCCTTATATAATATATTTCAACCCCATGAAAAAAAACCTGCTACTAAAGCTTACATCTTATTTCATCATTTTTATAACCATTATTGCCTGTAGTTCGGAAGACGGCACCAATGGCTTGGACGGTAGAGACGGAATTGATGGCCTGGACGGAGAAAATGGATTAAATAGCTTGGTCAATACAGCAACTGAAGACCCCGGTACTAATTGTGCAAATGGAGGCATTCGACTGGATTTTGGTTTGGACATCAATAGTAATGGAACACTGGAGGCGAGCGAGGTTACCTCTTCCCAATATGTTTGTAACACTGAATCATCAACAGGACTCAACAGTCTTATTAATACCGAAATCGAACTACCCGGAGAAAATTGCTCCAATGGAGGATATAGATTGGATGTTGGTTTGGATAGTAATTCAAATGGCACTTTGGACAATGATGAGGTGACCACCTCCGAATACCTTTGCAATGGCGACGCCAGTGATTTTTCTTATCAAAGTTATGCTTCCCTTATAAGCCAATCGGGCACCAATGACCCTACCGAACAAGTCCTGGAAAACAACATCAACATCACCATTACTTGGACACGGGAGGCTCAGGGCATTTATACAGGAACGCTCGATAGCCCTATCGACATTAGTAAAACCGTTATCTTTTTCAGCACCCCAACCACCCATACAAGTGTTAGGGGAACTTTGGAAAGTACTACGGAAATAAGATTGGAGCTCCAAAACGGAATAAACGTTTTTGCGGACAATTTTGATAACCTCTCCTTTGAACTAAGGGAATACGAATAAAATACATTACAACGTCAATACCACTTTGTACTAACACAATAAAACATGAAAAAGTTAACCCCACTTTACACCGTATTCGCTCTATTGCTTGGTGCAATTGCATACGGGCAAAACTCTTTCCCTGCGTCCGGCACTGTTGGAATTGGGACATTAACCCCCGACACGAATTATGCCATGGATATTAACGGCTCGTTAAATGCCACGGAAATAAACGTAACCAACCTATTGGTTGGCGGAAGCCCTATGCAAAGCTCTCCATGGAACCTGAACGGAAATAATATATTTTATTCAAGTGGAAATGTAGGTATAGGCACCAATACCCCTAATTATGAATTGGATATTGCAGGTACACTTAACGCGACCAATATTTTGGTCAACGGTACTCCTTTGGAAAATTCCAGTTCACCTTGGACAACCACCGGCAGTGATATTTCATTTACCACGGGAGATGTGGACGTTGCTACCTTGAACGCCACGGAAATCCTATTGAACGGAACCCCGCTTGAAAACAACGAATCACCTTGGACAACCACCGGCGGTGATATTTCATTTACCACGGGAGATGTGGATGTTGCTACCTTGAACGCCACAGAAATCGTATTGAACGGAACCACATTGGTTTCTTCTCCATGGACTGTTTCTGGCAACGACCTCTCATATACATCTGGAAATATTGGCATTGGAACTGCTGCTTCAGGATATGCTTTGGATGTGGCAGGTACGATCAATGCCACCAACTTTTTGGTAAATGGGTCACCTTTGTCTTCTGGCTCTTCACCATGGACCACATCCGGCAATGACATTTCCTATGCAACCGGAAATGTGGGAATCGGAACCTCCAACACACAAGGATATATGTTTGCCGTAGCGGGAAGCATGGTCGCCGAATCTGTTAAAGTGGAACTTGAGGGAAATTGGCCGGATTTTGTGTTTGAAAAAAATTACACGCTTTTAAGTTTAAAAGAAGTTGAAGCATTTATCAATAAGAATGGACATCTACCCAATGTTCCAAGTGCCGAAGAGATAAAAAACAATGGTATAGATCTTGGGGAAATGGACGCAACTTTGTTGCAAAAAATCGAAGAGCTCACCCTACATTCCATTCAGCAGCAAAAAGAAATAGAAAGCTTAAAAGAAATTAACCAAAAGCTATCCGATCAGAATAAAGTACTCTTATTGCTACAGGAAAGATTAGCAAAGTTGGAGTCAGTAAAACAGGAGTAAAATAACACATCGTAAAGCATAAAAAGGGCCGCTATCTGCGGCCCTTTTTTATTCTCCATCAGTAATGAATTACTTGCTCAAATACATTTTCCTTCTGGAATATAGGTTATAGAACTCATCATCTTTTAAACTGTCGATGAACAAAATACTCTCTCCTGTACTTTTCATCTCGGGACCCAGATTTTTATTTACGTTAGGGAACTTATTAAAAGAGAAAACGGGTTGCTTAATGGCATAGCCTTCCAATTGTGGATTAAAGTTGAAGTCCTTCACCTTTTTATCTCCCAACATTACTTTAGTGGCATAATTCACATAAGGCTCTTTGTATGCCTTGGCAATAAATGGTACTGTACGCGACGCCCTAGGGTTCGCTTCAATAATATAAACCGTATCATCCTTTACAGCAAACTGAATATTGATCAAACCAACGGTATTAAGTGCCAACGCAATTTTTTTGGTATGATCTTTTATTTGTTGCATCACAAACTCGCCTAAATTAAAGGGTGGCAATGTTGCATTGGAATCACCTGAATGGATTCCACAAGGTTCAATATGCTCCATAATCCCAATAATGTACACATCCTCACCGTCGCAAATGGCATCTGCCTCTGCCTCGATAGCGCCATCCAAGTAATGATCCAACAGCAGCTTGTTGTTCGGTATCTTGCGCAACAAATCCACCACATGGGCTTCCAGTTCCTCTTTATTGATCACAATTTTCATTCCTTGGCCACCCAATACATAAGAAGGCCTTACCAATAATGGGAATTTCAATTCCTCGGCCAAATCCAAAGCTTCGTCCGCTGTTTCGGCGACTCCAAATTTTGGGTAAGGAATATCGTTATCTTTTAGCAATGTGGAGAAACTTCCCCTATCCTCTGCCAAATCAAGTGATTGGAAACTGGTTCCTATGATATTGATTCCATATTTGTCCAATTTCTCTGCCAACTTTAATGCTGTCTGGCCTCCCAACTGAACAATTACACCTTCTGGTTTTTCATGAAGGATGATATCGTAAATATGCTCCCAGAATACAGGCTCAAAATAAAGCTTGTCCGCAGTATCAAAATCCGTGGAAACCGTTTCTGGATTACAGTTGATCATAATGGTCTCATAACCACACTCAGCAGCAGCCAATACACCGTGCACACAGCAGTAATCGAACTCAATTCCCTGCCCAATTCGGTTTGGACCGGAACCTAGAACCACTACTTTTTTCTTATCCGTTACCACACTATCGTTGGCAACGTAACGCTCACCTGTTGGTGTCTCTATTTCTTCCTCAAAAGTGGAATAGTAGTATGGAGTCACCGCTTTGAACTCGGCAGCACAGGTATCAACCAACTTATAAACACGGTTAATGTTCATATCCATACGCTTGCTGTGCACTTCGCTTTCCCAGCAATCCAACATATGGGCAATCTGTCTGTCAGCGAAACCTTTTTGTTTTGCCTCCAACAATAGTGCCTTTGGTAAGCTTTCTATGGTATATTTAGATATTTCCTGCTCCAAGTAGTGCAATTCCTCGTACTGTTTAAGGAACCACATATCTATCTTGGTGATTTCGTGGATGCGCTTTAATGGGATACCAAGCTGAATGGCATCATAGATCACAAAAACCCTGTCCCAACTTGGTACGCGCAGTTTTTCAATAATGGTTTCGTAATCTTTGTATCCCTTGCCATCGGCACCCAATCCATTTCTTTTAATCTCTAAGGATTGTGTAGCCTTGTGCAATGCTTCTTGGAAAGAGCGTCCGATACCCATTACTTCCCCTACAGACTTCATCTGAAGCCCTAAAGTTCTATCCGAACCTTCAAATTTATCAAAGTTCCAACGTGGTATTTTCACAATCACGTAGTCCAAGGTCGGCTCAAACAAAGCTGATGTGGATTTCGTAATTTGGTTATCCAACTCATCCAAGGTATACCCTATCGCTAATTTAGCAGCGATTTTCGCAATCGGATACCCTGTGGCTTTAGAAGCCAACGCAGATGATCGGGAAACCCTTGGGTTGATCTCAATTGCTATAATATCTTCTTTTTCATCCGGGCTTACGGCAAACTGTACGTTACATCCACCTGCGAAGTCCCCTATACTGCGCATCATATGGATGGCCATATCCCTCATTCTTTGGAATGTTTTGTCGGATAATGTCATTGCAGGAGCAACCGTAATGGAATCTCCTGTGTGGATACCCATCGGGTCCATATTCTCGATGGTACAGATGATGACTACGTTATCATTTTTGTCACGTAGCAGCTCCAACTCATACTCCTTCCAGCCCATCAAAGCTTTATCGATCATTACCTCATGAATTGGCGAAACTTCCAATCCATGGCTCAACATATCGTCAAAGTGTTCTGGCTCGTAAACAATACCTGCCCCTGCTCCACCCAAGGTAAAAGAAGCACGGATTACCAATGGAAAACCGAATTCCTGTGCTATTTCCTTTCCTTTAAGGAAAGAGGTAGCGGAAGCTTGCGGTGGCATACCAACACCAATTTTAAGCATCAGTTCCCTAAACTTCTCACGATCCTCGGTAATATTGATGGCGTCTATATCCACCCCTATGATCTCTACTCCAAAATCTTCCCAAATGCCTTTTTCATCGGCCTCAATACAAAGGTTCAGTGCCGTTTGCCCACCCATTGTTGGTAAAACCGCATCAATATTCGGGTGGTTTTCAAGTATCTCTATTATGGACTTGGTGGTCAAAGGTTTAAGATAAACATGGTCTGCCATGGCAGGGTCCGTCATAATTGTGGCGGGGTTACTGTTTATCAAAATGGTTTCGATACCGTCTTCCCGTAGGGAGCGAAGTGCTTGGGAACCGGAATAATCGAACTCACATGCCTGACCGATAATGATCGGACCAGAACCAATAATCAGAATGGAATTTAAATCTTTTCTTTTAGGCATTTTCTATAGGGGTTTCTCGGTTATCTGCTTATATGTCAAAAAAAAGGTGTTACCTAGAAAAGTAACACCTTTAATTTAAATAATAAATACTATCATTATTTTTTATGTCTTGGCTCAGAGGAAACAGTTAGTCTTTTTCTTCCTTTGGCTCTTCTTCTCGCAAGAACTTTTCTACCATTGGCAGTCGCCATGCGCTCCCTAAAACCATGCTTGTTTCTTCTCTTCCTTTTGGATGGTTGATACGTTCTTTTCATTTCCGAACTGTTTTATGGATTTTGTTGATGGGAAATTAAACTTCCCTAAAAAATTCTGGGCGCAAATATACAAAGACTTTTTACTTTGGCAAGCCCAAACTTAAAATATTTAATTAACTTTTTAGTACTTTTGCCAGCGCTTAACTTAAGGTAAAAATCACTAGACAATATGTTCAATAAAAATATCAAGCTCGTTATTGCCGTTCTTATCATTGCTTATGCCGTTTACCAATTTGTGGAAGGCAACATTGGCAACGGAATTGCATTGATCTTGCTCTCCCTTGTTTTCATCTTTCTTTATTTCAGAAATGAGTTTATCCTTTTGGCTTTCCTTAAAATGAGAAAGCAGGATTTAGAAGGAGTACAAGCTTGGCTTGATAAAATAAAGAACCCAGAATCTGCTTTGATCAAAAAACAAGTGGGTTACTACAACTACTTGCACGGTATCATCTATTCACAAAAGAACCTGACCCAGGCTGAAAAGTACTTTAAAAAGGCCCTGAAATTTGGTTTAACCATGGATTACGATGTGGCCATGGCCAAATTGAGCTTGGCGGGCATTGCTATGCAAAAGCGCAGAAAGCGTGAGGCCACCCAATTGTTGAACGAAGCCAAGAAGTTGGACAAGAACAACATGCTTACCGACCAGATTAAGATGATGCAACAGCAGATGAAGAAAATCTAACTTCATCACTCGATTTTACTCCAATACTTTAAGAGATTAATCGCTTCAAATCATTATGATGATCGGTATAATGGCCCAGTCTAATAGTTGATAATACTTTTTTTTGATTTATTTTTCGGCTATGTACTACCCTCTCAATCTTAATGGTGTCAACATCCATCCTTTATTTGGTGACTATTTAAAGGGAGCACCTTACATCTTTGATTTTTCATCCAACAATCCCAAAACCCTGGAGTACACCCTGTTTGATTTTGAACAGTTCAATACCATGATTTTTGATGAGCTGGAGGCTTCTAACCGCCAATGGGGCATTGGCCGGTATTTGGAAGAACGAAAAACACTCCTACGGGCCTACCCTAACATTATTGAAGAAAAACGGTATTATCACCTTGGACTGGATATTGTTGTCCCTTACGACACCCCTATGTACTCACCTTTGGATGCCGAGGTGTATGAAACTGGCAAAGAAACCGTAGTTGGCAATTATGGAGGATACATCATCCTAAAGCATGATATTAATGGTGTCGTTTTTTATTCGCTGTACGGACACTTGAAAACGCCGCACTTGGTCAATGTTGGTGAAAAAATCAAGGCTGGCCAAAATTTCGCACACATAGGACAAGAAAGTGATAGTGGCGGTTGGTTTTGCCATGTTCACTTACAAATTTTAACCCAAGAAGCCATGGATGCTTGTTATTCCGATTGGGGATACATCTCCCCGGAATTACTGCCAAAGGTGGAAAGATATTTTCCTTCTCCCTACTTTCTATTTAAATATTAAAAGAAGAACACTCTACTTCCCAGTACTTCCCACTCGGTAATACCCTTTGTTCGGGATTTCGATAGTGTATTTTTTACGGGAGGAATTGTTCAAGTGTGCTTCGCGCAACCATGGGTTGTGGCGTTTCAACACCTTATAGTTGATTTCGTAAAGCTCGGCAAAATCGGCCCAATTGGATACCGCAGTATCAATTTCAACCGTAAAAGTGGGCACCTTTTCGTACATATCGTCCTGATCTAACTGAAAACCATATTTCTCTGGATGGGATAGAATTTCCTTAATGGCCAAAATGCGGAACACATAGCGGCCTGTCTCCTGCCCCAACAATAGATCGTAATAATCGTCCACTTGTTGAATATCCATATATTTTTGAACCCCGGCAGGTCCGGCATTGTACGCGGCTGCGGTAAGGGTCCAGCTACCAAAACGATTTTTCCATTTGTTTAAATAGTCGCAAGCGACCTGAGTCGCTTTTTCCACATGATAGCGTTCATCCACATTGGAATTGACCTCCAGACCGTACTCCTTGCCCGTGGCGCGCATTATCTGCCAAAAACCGGTAGCTCCTGCTGGGGAAACTACATTTTGCAAACCACTTTCGGCCACGGCCAAATATTTAAAATCATCCGGGATTCCGTTCTTTTTAAGAATGGGTTCAATGATTGGAAAGTATTTGTTGGCCCTTTTCATCAATAAAAGGGCATTGGATTGCCAATAGGTGTTCACCAAAAACTCCCGGTCCACGCGCTCCATGATCTCTGGATCTTCCTGTGGAACCGCTTCTCCGGCAAAATTCAGGTCCTCAGGGATTTCAATGGCGCTTATTTGATATGTATCCGCAACATTTTTGTCCGATTCCGTTGTTTCAACTTCTTGCAATTCTGGTTTATCATCCACTTCATTCGACTGCACGGCAAAAATCAACGTGCTCACTACGGCCATTAATCCAATAAAGGCCAATATGTTTTTTACTTGTTTCATGTCTTCCCTAATTTATTATCAATGTAAAGATACTATTATATAGACGAAATTATTCCAAAATAATTGTGGAGAGGTGCTCATTGAACCAACGAGCACGGTGAATGATCATGGTATGTGTGCCATTTTTTACCAAAATGCAGTCCTTTATATGGGATGGTGGAAAAACTGCATCTTTCTCCCCTTGAATATGAACCGTATTTTTTAGCGGAGTTTCCTGTTTCCAGTTCACAATTTGATCAATGGACCAATCAATATAATATTTGTCGCGAACGGACAGATACTTTTCGTACAAGTGCAATCGCTTGGTCACCGTTTCGCCAAAGGCATATTTGGCCAACAATTCCACATTGTTCACCAAACCCGTTGGTAGCAGTTTGTGGACTTTGGTGTACTTGGCAAAAATCATTCTTTTAGGTAGCTCGTGCTTACTTTTTACCGACGATACCACGATCAGCTTTCGTACGGGCATGATCTTGGCCATCTCTTGTACCAACATACCACCAAATGAAACCCCCAACAAAACTGGGTTGGGTTCGTTTATTTTTTTGCACATTTGTTTGGCATATGCTTCCAAATCCATTCCTTTTTCGGGCACGAACCACTCCAAGGTATGGCAAGTAAATTGGTCTTCCGGAAGCTTGATCCCCTCAAAAATCGAAGAATTGGCAGCCATTCCTGGCATTAGGTAGACATGGATTTTGTTATCGGTCATAGTACACCAAATATCGATAAGGACTAGGAAATTAGCAATATTTTCACTACTTTTGTAGCCCTTTTGCAGCCGACCCCACCTAACCGATACATTATTTATATGATGGGGGAATTAGAGATACCTTAAGGTATTTCTGCGAGTCATTAAAAAAACAAGTTCTATATGACAACATTGGAAATCACTGACAATAGTTTCCTACGCCAATTTGAAACTACCGTCAATGGGCATTTAGCCAAAATTGAGTACTCTTCACAAGAGCGTAAAGTATTTTTGACCAAACTGGTTATTCCGGAAGAAATTACAAAAGAAGGCTTTAAAGAGGATTTTATTAAAGCTGTATTGAACGAAATCCAAGAGAAAAATCTAAGAGTTGTACCTACAAGTCCGCAAATTGCAGGTTTCTTAAGAAAAAACAGGCAGTACAAGGAAATGTTGCCCGTAGGTATCCGAATCTGATTTGATCAATGATCAAAAACATCCAAGCCTCCTTTTTCAGGAGGTTTTTTTATGCCACAATCCCACTGGAAACAAACTTGAAGCGAACCAGTCCATCCGCGTCGATATCTTCTAACTCTACTTGGTGCAAGGTGTTCACCAAAGCAGGGTCCCAAGGAGCCTTTACCTTGATGTAGTTTTCGGTAAAGCCATGAATATAGCCTTTCTTGTTCTCCCCTTCGAACAGTACGGTCCGTACAGTACCCAATTGGCTCTCGTAAAAAGCCCTTCTTTTTTTGGCAGACAGTCCCCTTAACATTTTACTACGTTTGTTGCGTACCTTTTTGGGCACCACATCTTCCATTTCGGCCGCTACTGTATTGTCCCTTTCAGAATAGGTAAATACATGCAGGTAAGAAATATCCAAATTGTTCAAAAAGTGATAGGTTTCCAAAAAGTGTTCGTCCGTTTCCCCAGGGAACCCAACGATCACATCTACACCAATACAGGCGTGGGGCATAGCAGATTTGATGCGTTTCACCCTATCCACATACAAATTGGACAAATATCGACGTCGCATCTTCTTTAAAATATCGTCGCTCCCACTCTGCAAAGGCACATGAAAATGGGGAACGAAGGAGTTGCTCTGTGCAACAAAATCGATAGTCTCGTTCTTTAACAAGTTTGGTTCTATGGAAGATATGCGCAATCTATGGATGCCATTGATGGTATCCAACGCTTTTACCAAATCCAAAAAGGTATGCTCATGCTTTTTATTGCCAAACTCACCTTTCCCGTAGTCGCCAATATTTACCCCGGTAAGTACGATCTCCTTAATATCCTGCGAGGCTATTTTTTTGGCGTTGTTCAATACATTGCTCAATGTATCGCTGCGCGAAATACCGCGTGCCAAGGGAATAGTACAATAGGTACATTTGTAATCGCAGCCGTCCTGCACCTTTAAAAAGGCACGTGTGCGGTCGCCAATGGCGTAACTCCCCACATAAAAATCGGCATCTTCGATTTCACAAGAGTGCACTTCGCCCTTATCGTTCTTGGTAAGGTCGTTCAAATAGTCCGTGATCTTGAACTTTTCCGTTGCACCCAGTACCAAATCAACACCATCCACCTCGGCCAATTCTTCTGGTTTCAACTGGGCGTAACAGCCCACAGCCGCTACAAAAGCATCGGGATTCGACTTTTGGGCCTGTTTTACAATAGTTTTAAAGCGTTTATCCGCATTTTCCGTTACCGAACAGGTATTGATTACGTATACATCTGCTTCATCCGAAAAGTCCACACGCTGAAAATCCTCCTTTTCAAAACCTCTGGCAATTGTAGAAGTTTCGGAGAAATTGAGTTTACAACCCAATGTGTAAAATGCGACCTTTTTGCTCATTTGCCTGCCTTACTTTTAGGGGGCGCAAAGATAACGATTTGTTGTGAGTTATCGAAAATGATCGCATTGTTGATAACCCAACTGTAAAATGCCCGCTGTCAACTGTTTACTGCCTACCAAAAAATAGAAAAAAGCATAAAATTAGTTAACTTGAACCATAAACTAAAATCAACTCAATGAAAATCAGATTACTTCTAATAGGATTGATCGTATTGACCTCCTATTCTTGTAAAACCGAAACCAACTCGTCCTTGGCAGATCATCAAGGAGAAGAAAATTATTCCGTGATCATAAGCGATACCAAAGTAGGGTACCTAAAAGTGAATACCATTGGAGATACCATTAATATAGATTACGACTATAAGAACAATGGCCGTGGACCAACAATAAAAGAGACCCTTGTCCTCGACTCCAAAGGCTTCCCGGTTAGCTGGGAAGTAACAGGTAACACCACATTTGGAAATGCAGTGAACGAAAAATTCTCCATGGAGGGCGATGGTGCTTCATGGACCGATGCCACCGGTTCGGGCAATACTGTTTTGGATGTCCCAAAGCTTTATGTAAACCAATTTGGCAGCCCGTACACCGCAGTCTTGGCTGCTCGATTATTGATGGATGCACCCAATAACACCTTACCCGTGCTTCCTGCCGGTAATCTTACTTTGACCAAAATGGAAGAGGTAAATGTACCGAATGCATCAGGGGACGGTGAATTGGCCTTGACCACCTATGCCCTATCCGGTGCCGAAATGAATCCATCTTACTTTATTGTGGACGAAAACAACAAATTCTTCGCCGCTATCTCACCACGATATATTGTAATCAGGGATGGATACGAAGCCGAAGAAAAAAGTTTAAGGGAACTTGCCGAAAACTATTCTGCAGAACGCTACGAAAAGCTACAAAAAGAATTTGCCCACAACTACACTAAAAAGGTACGCATTGCCAATGTTAAGGTTTTTGATCCTAAAACATTGTCTTTGACCGACCCTGTATCCGTTGTGGTGGAAGATGAAAAAATCACGGCCATAGAAGCTGCAGATGCGACTGGCGACAACGAAGTTCTTATCCAAGGAAACGGTGGAACCCTAGTTCCTGGATTATATGAAATGCACGCCCACACGGGGGACAATGGTGCCTTATTGAATGTTTTGGCCGGAGTTACCTCTTTCAGAGATATGGGCAACAACACCGAAGTACTTAGCAACCTTATCGATAAAATCAATTCTGGTGAATTGGCAGGTCCACGGATAACCCGACTCGGATTCATCGAAGGAAAAAGTCCATACAGTAGCAATAACGGTATTTTGGTGGAAACAAAAGAGGAAGCCTTGGCCGCAGTGGACAGTTACGACAGCCTTGGCTTTTATGGTATAAAACTGTACAATAGTATGAACGGCGAATGGGCGCCTGCCATTGTAGAAAAAGCACACGATCAAGGCTTGTTCGTTACAGGACATGTTCCTGCATTTTCCAATGCCAACGATATGCTAAGAGCAGGCTACGACGAGATGACGCACATTAACCAAACCATGCTTGGATGGGTACTGGAACCCGAAGAAGACACCCGGACCCTATTGCGACTCACCGCCATGAAACGCTTTCCCCAATTGGATTTGAACAGCGATAAAGTACAGGAAACCTTGGACCTGTTCGTGGCCAACCAAACAGCAATGGACCCCACATTGTCCATTCATGAACGCTTAATGCTCTCACGCAACGGAGAAGTTACGCCTGGCGCCTTGGATTACGTGGACCACATGCCGCCCAATGAACAGCGAAGCCTAAAAGTAGCCCTGGCTCAAATTGCCGACGATCAAGAGGATAAGGCCTACCGGGATGCCTACGATAAAATTGTGGAAACACTAAAATTAATGAAAGATAAAGGAATACTCATTGTTCCTGGAACCGATTTGGGCGGTGCATTTAACTTACATCGCGAACTAGAGCTCTATACTGAGCAATTGGGCTATACTCCCGCCGAAGTACTTAAACTTGCCAGCTATGATATGGCACAATACCTAGGGCATGAAAGTTTGGGAAGCATAGAAGTTGGTAAATTGGCCGATTTCTTCCTAGTGCCCGGAAACCCTGTGGAAAATATCAAGGCCGTAAAAAGTATCGCCATGGTATCTCGCGGAGGAACCATTTACTACCCCTCCGAGGTATATCCCGCCTTTGGAATAACCCCGTTTACCGAAAAGCCCCAGATTTCGGAATAAACTAATTATTTATAAGTTTCAAGGCCAGTGGGACAATCTCACTGGCTTTTTTCTGCAGCAGGTCCCAAAATTTTAAACTAACCACCTGAATGGATACAAATTCCATTATTTTTTTGTTACTTGTAAATACTTCCCCCGCATACATGGGCATTGAAACACATTGCCTCATAGCTATACCTAAATTATGCACAAAATGAGAAAAATGGTAATGGCACTACTGCTGCCACTCTTTGCTTTCGCTCAAAACTATGGACCGCCTATTATTGATATGCACCTACACGATTATACCCCACAGACATATTTCGTGGCCCCGGCCCGTGATGGTGTTTTCTCGCCCAAAGATTATGAAACCTTCAAAACTGAGCTAATTAAGGCCTTAAAAGAAAACAACATTACAAAAGCTGTTGTAAGCACTATTGGGGGAGCCAACACCTTGGATGATGAAGGCATTTTGATTCCTGGCTACTACACCAACTCTCCGCCAAAAGACACTGTGGCCTTCAAAGCATTGATAACCTCTGGCAAACTCAAAGTCTTTGGGGAAATAGGCGCTGTTTATGATGGTTACACCCTATCCGACCCCGAGTTTGAACCCTATTTGGACATTTGTGAGCGCTACGATATTCCCGTTGCAGTGCATACGGGTGGCGGTCCTTCCGATATTACGACCCGATGCTGTCCCAACTTTAGATTAAAATTGGGAGACCCTCTTACCTTGGAAGATGTTCTGGCCAAACACCCAAATCTACGTATCTATTTGATGCATGCCGGAGAGGTGTTTTATGAAAACGCTCTTCGTCTAATGCTACAATATTCTCAACTATATTCGGATTTGGGAGTGATATTATGGGTGGATGAACAACCAAAGGACTATGCAGAACAATTTTTACGTAAAGCCAAAAAATATGGCCTTATCGATAGGGTTATGTACGGCTCGGACCAAATGGTGTGGCCACATGCCATTAAAAAAAGTATCGACCAATTGAACAGTTACGATTTCTTGACCGAAAACGATAAAAGAAAAATTTTCTACGAAAACGCAGTACGTTTTTTACAATTGGAGGAGTAGGTATTTGATACCTAAATTTTAAACCATCCTATCTTATTAAAGCTATCTTGAACAGCATGGCTAGGTCCGCCGGCAGAAAGAAACAATAATCATGACCTTAACATTTTAATTTGAACCCTCACCAACAGGTATATATCCCCTAACACCATCCTATTCACCAAGCTAAATTCAATTTTAGACTATTTAGGACATCCATGTAACTTGTGGTCAATCTATCAGCCTGTTAAAAATAACGGTGCTGTTGTTTAAAGAGCCCTATACCAACCCTGCTTTTTTTTAATTTTAAAGCGTTAGGAACACCGGTTACCTCCGACAACATAGGTGTTGATCATCAATCAAAAAAACAGATATACAATGAAACTTTCACGTATCCCATTGATAATTGGCGCGTTACTCTTTATGCGACCGATAAATGCCCAAACTACACAAAATATCCCTTTACAACCCGATTATTGGACTCCGGCCCAAGGCAGCTCGGTAAATTTTGAAAATTTTGATGGTAAAGAGACCATTATAGTCAACGGCACTGCTTTTGCCAAAGGATTCGAATTTTCCAACGGCGCTATGGAAATGGAAGTATACGCCAACCAAAAACGTAGCTTTGCGGGCGTAGTCTTCCGTAAATCAGAAGGAAATTTTGAAGAGGTGTACATGCGCATGCACAAATCGAGGCAAGTGGATGCGGTACAATACACCCCTACCTACAACAACGAGAGCAACTGGCAGTTGTACCCTGAATTTCAAGCGAATGTCACCTTTAAGACCGAAGGTTGGAATCTGTTCCGGATAGAGGTCGAAGATTTAGGCGCCACCTTGTTTATCAATGGTGAAGAGGTGATGCGGATAGATCGATTAAGATCGGGCAATTTAACTGGGGAAATTGGTCTTTTTGCCCTGTTCGGAAATAGGTTCGCCAACTTAAAAATTACCAAAACCGGTGAGGCCATGGTTAAAGAGCCATATCCTATACTAACTCCCGAGAAAGGTATTATAGGCGAATGGGACATAACCGAGGCCCAACCTTACATAGAAGGCGAAATACGCTTCGAAGATTTTGAAAATGCGAAGACCACCACTGTTTACACTGAGCAATCTGGCATATTGCCCATTTCCAGATATTTGGCAAAGCCTACATCGGGCAACTTTGAACGCAACCAAGAAGCTTATACAGTAGCATCGGCAACCATAGCGGTGGATAACGCCCAGACCCGCTTATTCTCGTTTGATTTTAGCGATAAAATCATTGTGTATTTAAATGGGGAAGCCATTTTTTATGGCAATAATGCCTTCAGGTCAAAAAACAATCAGTTTCAAGGGCATTTAGGCCTAACTGCCAACAAAATTCCGCTTAAACTTAAAAAGGGGTTTAACACCCTGCACTGTGTGGTAATCGATAGAGCCAATGGTTGGGGACTAACGGGAAAGTTGGAATAAGGATTAAAAATTCCGCCATTTTTGGGTCAACTCAAAGACATGTTCCAAAATTTTGGCCTCGGTCCCGTTGAAGTCCATATTGCGACGTTTCATCATGGCCTCGGCCACCTCAAATGCCTTATTGGTCCTAAAAGTGGTGTAGCCCGATGCACCTCCCCAACTAAAACTTGGGATAAAGTTTCTAGGAAAACCACTCCCGAAAATATTGGCGCTTACGCCTACCACAGTTCCGGTATTGAACATTACATTGATACCACATTTGGAATGGTCGCCCATCATTAAGCCACAAAACTGAAGCCCTGTTTTTTCAAAGCCTTCTATTTTGTAGTTCCACAGGCGTACAGGTGCGTAGTTGTTCTTTAGATTGGAGGTGTTGGTATCCGCCCCAATATTGCACCACTCCCCCAATACCGAATTGCCCAAAAAGCCATCGTGTCCTTTGTTGGAGTTGGCGAACAACACGGCATTGTTCACTTCCCCACCTAATTTACTTCCTGGCCCCGCGGTTACGGCACCATAAATTTTTGCTCCCATTTTTAAGATGGCGTTATCGCAGAGTGCCAATCCTCCACGAACGGTACAACCTTCCATCATTAAAGCGTTTTTGCCAATATATATGGGGCCGGTGGAAGCGTTCAAAATACAGAAATCCACTACAGCGCCTTCCTCTATAAATATATTTTCAGGATTTTTAACTTGGTTGGTATCGGGTATGGGCTCACTTTTTCTGCCTTTGGTAACCAAATCGAAATCAGATTGGAGGACAACCGCATTATTGGAAAAGATATCCCATGTTTTCCGAATGGCCAAAACACTACCAGTAAACGGTACAGCGATATAACTGGAAGCCTCAAATTGCATTTCGGGCCTATCGGTTACATAGGCAATATACCCATCGTTATCCATAAGCACCTCCCCCATTTTAAGTTTTTGAACAGCCTGCACCAAGGAACTGTTCGGAAGATAACTCCCATTGATCACTATATTTTGATCATTGGTCCTTAAAGGAAACTTTTCGGACAGGTAATCTTCGGTTCGAAAACTAACTGGGGCCTTTAACCATTTTTCCCATTTTTCAGCTATGGTCAAAATACCTATACGGATTCCAGCTACGGGACGCGTTAAGGTAAAGGGGAACAGGTCTTCGCGGTGGTTACCGTCAGAAAGGATATAGTTCATTGCTCAGCTTTGAATACTGTAAAAATAAAAAACGCCCTCGAAAACCATCGAGAGCGTCCATATATTTCGTTGAAAAGTTCGACCTACTCGGCCTTCTTCTCTTCTTTCTTGAATTTTTTGTACTTGTTCTTGAACTTATCGATTCTACCAGCGGTATCTACCAATTTAGTCTTACCAGTGTAGTACGGGTGCGAAGTTCTTGAAATTTCCAATTTTACCAAAGGATATTCAACACCATCCACAGTGATGGTTTCTTTCGCTTCAGCAGTGGACTTTGTAATAAAAACATCCTCGTTGGACATGTCTTTAAAAGCAACCAATCTATAGTTTTCTGGGTGTATATCTTTTCTCATCGTCTTAAATGCTTAATCTCAGAATTTTCAGGGTGCAAATTTAATGATTTCTTTGATATTGCCAACTTAAAATCACTAAAAAAATAAAAGTAAATTTATATGTAACAAATTTAGGCAATATTGCACTAACCAACTATAATCAAAACAAATTTTAAAAAAATGGAAGAACAACAAGTTAAAACGGGAAAATTTGCACTTAACTATGGGCTTTTGTTAGGTGCTATTTTTGTGGTGTTCGGCATAATGCTCTACACCCAAAAAATGCATTACGAGATGAGCACCGCGGTAATGGTAATCTCCATTGTACTCATGGCAGCTGCTATATTTATTGCCGTAAACTCCTTTAAAAAGGCCAACGGCGGATACCTGGCCATTTCAGAAGCTTTAAAGGTTGCTGTTGGAGTGGCCCTGGTAGGCACCATATTGTCCCTTGCATATCAATATGTTCTAACAAATTTTATTGAACCCGACTTTATGGACAAGGCCATGGAAATTGCAAAGCCCAAGGCCATGGCCCAAAACCCGAACATGACCGAGGAACAATGGGAGCAAGGTGTGGAAATGCAAAAAAGCTTTGCTTGGATACAATATCCCGTTGGGTTGATCATCAACTGTGTGATCGGATTGATTATCGGTCTCATTACCGGATTGATCTTGAAAAAGTCCAAAGCGGAATACTAAAACAAAAAATGCTACTTTTGGAGGGAATTCCAGAATCGAACAATGCAGATTTCCATTGTAATTCCTTTACTTAACGAGCAAGAATCGCTAATAGAACTTCATGATTGGATTGTGCAAGTGATGCAATCCAATCATTTTTCTTATGAAATCATCTTTATTGATGATGGCAGTACCGATGGTTCTTGGAAAACTATTTCCGAACTGTCCGAGCAAAACAAAAATGTAAAAGGGATACGTTTCCTTAAGAATTTTGGCAAATCGCAGGCACTGCACGCCGGGTTCAAAGCCACCGCAGGCGATGTAGTGATAACTATGGACGCCGACCTACAGGACAACCCAGAAGAAATTCCGGATATGTACCGAATGATCGCCCAAGAAGGGCGCCATGTGGTATCGGGCTGGAAAAAGAAACGGTACGATTCGGTTATCACCAAAAACATACCCTCCAAACTCTTTAATTGGGCCGCCCGGAAAACCTCCGGTGTAAAACTGCACGATTTCAACTGTGGCCTCAAGGCCTTTAACCAAAATGTGGTAAAGACCATCGAAGTCTCTGGGGAAATGCACCGCTACATTCCTGTATTGGCCAAAAATGCGGGCTTCTCTGACATTACCGAAAAAGTGGTACAGCATCAAGCCAGAAAATATGGTTCCACCAAATTTGGGGCAGAACGCTTTATTAATGGTTTTTTGGATTTGATCACCATTTGGTTCGTATCAAAGTTTGGTCGAAGGCCCATGCATCTTTTTGGAGCCTTGGGGGTGCTCATGTTCTTTGTCGGGTTTGGTTTTTCCCTGTATTTGGGAATCGATAAACTATTCTTGAACCCGACCGGACGTTTAATTACCCAAAGACCGCAGTTTTACATTGCTTTAACAGCGATGATCATTGGAACACAACTTTTTTTGGCCGGTTTTATCGGAGAAATTATGGTGAGGTCACGAAAAAATGACACCCGTTACAATATCTCCGATAAAATTAACCTTTAAGCCATTTTCAAACCTTATAAACTTTGTATTTTTAAAGAAGCAAATAATTCTAAACACTATGGATTCCATTACAAAGACAGCACAGACTTGGTTGACCGATTTTTTTGACAACGACACAAAAAAAGAGATCAAACACCTTATGGAAAAAAATCCAGAAGAGCTCAAAGAGCGCTTTTATAAGGATTTAGAGTTCGGAACCGGTGGAATGCGCGGTGTAATGGGCGTTGGAACCAATCGAATAAACAAATACACCTTGGGCAAAAACACCCAGGGACTCAGCAATTATTTAAAAAAGTGCTATACCGATAACGATATTCAAGTAGTGATCGCATACGATTGCAGGCATAATTCCAAATCCTTGGCAAAGACCGTGGCAGAGGTATTTTCGGCCAACGGTATTCGAGTTCACCTATTTTCAGATCTGCGAACAACTCCAGAATTATCCTTTGCGGTCAAATATTTGGGGTGCCACGCCGGAATTGTACTAACGGCCTCCCATAACCCACCGGAATACAATGGTTACAAAGTTTATTGGGCAGATGGTGGGCAGATCGTACCACCACAGGATGGGGAGATCATAGCCGAGATCAATGCACTTTCTTTTGAGGATATCAAATTTGTAAAAGACGACAGTTTGATAAGCATGATAGATGAAGATGTGGACGAAGCCTTTTTTGAAGCATCCGTTAAAAACGGAAATTTTGGAGCAAAAGGAAAAGATGACTTTAACATCGTCTTTACTTCCTTGCACGGAACATCGATCACGGCCATTCCGGAAGTATTGAAGCGTGCCGGATACAACAATGTTACCATTATAGAGGAACAAGCAAAACCTGACGGGGATTTCCCTACCGTTGAGTCGCCCAACCCGGAAGAGCCGGAAGCTTTGTCCATCGCCATTGCCAAAGCTGAGGAAATCGGTGCGGATATGGTGGTCGGAACCGACCCGGATAGCGACCGTTTAGGTATTGCCGTAAGAAACTTGGATGGGAAAATGGAATTATTGAACGGGAATCAGACTATGGTGCTGATGACCAAATTCCTATTGGATCAATACAAGAAAAAAGGGTTTAAAGGCAACGAATTTATTGCTTCCACAATAGTTTCCACCCCAATGATGCAACAAATGGCCAAAGCTTATGGGGTTGAATACAAAACTGCGCTCACAGGGTTTAAATGGATCGGTAAAATGATCAAGGATTTTCCTAACTCTACATTTATTGGTGGAGGTGAGGAAAGCTTTGGGTTTATGGTTGGTGATTTTGTACGCGATAAAGATGCCGTCACCTCTACCCTTTTGGCCTGTGAAATTGCCGCCGATGCCAAAGCCAATGGTAGCTCTTTCTTTAAAGAATTGATCGATGCCTACGTTCAGTTTGGCTTCTACAAGGAAAAATTAATATCCATTACCAAAAAAGGAATGAGCGGAGCAGAGGAAATTAAACAAATGCTGAAAGATTTCAAGGAAAACCCAGTGGATACGGTGCAAGGCTCAAAATTACTGTACATCGAGGATTATAATACATCGGTCGTTAAAAATGTGCAGACCGGGGACGAGTTCACCCTACATTTGCCAAAGTCCAACGTATTGATCTATGAAACCGAAGATGGCACCCGGATTGCAGCAAGACCAAGTGGTACGGAACCAAAAGTAAAGTTCTACATCAGTACAAATTCAAAATTGGAGAATGCAGCCGATTATAAATCCGTAAATTCGCAGTTGGAAACCAAATTGGAAGGTATCCTATCCGAGCTGAATTTATAAGTGAATGAACTACTTTAAAAAGATTCTCCGATTTGCGAAGCCATATCGCAAATACGGTTTTCTAAATATATTTTTCAATATCCTTTATGCATTGTTCAGTGCGTTGTCCTACGCCGCGCTGATACCAATGCTCAATGTCCTTTTCGACAAGACCAAACGTGTAAGCGAGCCACCGACCTTTCAAGGTATCGGTAAATTAAAGGAGTATTTTGAAGGTTATATGAACTATCAGGTAACCCTTCACTCGGGGGACGACCCCATGAAAGGACTGTTCTTGGCCATTGGCTTGATCCTCTTTTTGTTCTTTTTTAAGAACATCTTCAATTATCTGGCCATGTATTTTATCACATTTTTGAGAAATGGGGTACTTAAGGACATACGAAACAAAATGTACCAAAAGATAGTAGATCTGCCCATCTCCTATTTTTCAGAAAAGAAGAAAGGGGATGTTATCGCAAGGATCACATCGGATGTATTGGAGATCCAACACTCCTTTCTATCTATTTTGGAATTGATCGTAAGGGAGCCGCTTACCATACTTTTTACCATCATTGTAATGTTCTTGATAAGTGCCAAGCTTACCATTTTTGTTTTCATTTTTATTCCCATAGCCGGAATGATCATATCCCGGATAGGTAAATCCTTGAAGAAGAAATCGGACAAGGTACAAAAAGAGCAAGGTGAATTTCTTTCCATTGTCGAGGAGACTTTGGGAGGGCTTCGGGTAATTAAAGCGTTCAATGCCGAATCCAGATTCTTTAAAATATTTCAGAATTCTACCTCGCGTTTTTTCAAATTCTCCAATTCACTGTTAAATCGGCAAAACCTATCATCACCCACTAGCGAATTTCTTGGGATCGTTGTTTTTGGTGTATTGCTATGGTACGGAGGGCGAATGGTTCTTTTGGAAGGCTCTCTGGACGCCGCATCGTTTATATCCTATATGGGATTGGCATTCAATATTTTAACCCCGGCCAAAGCCATCAGTAAAGCATCTTACGGTGTTAAAAAAGGAAATTCCGCAGCAGAACGTGTTCTGGAAATATTGGAATCGGAAAACCCCATCAAAAATATAGAGGGTGCCGAAAATAAATCCGATTTTAATACGGGAATCGAGCTAAGGAATGTTGCCTTTAAATATGAAGATGATTATGTGCTTTCAGCATTTAACCTAAAGGTGGACAAGGGCAAAACCGTGGCCTTGGTGGGTCAATCTGGAAGTGGAAAAAGCACAGTGGCCAATTTGGTGACCCGCTTTTATGACGTAAACCAAGGTGAGATTTTGATAGATGGCACCAATATAAAGAACATAACAAAAAAATCGCTCCGTGGACTTATGGGCTTGGTTACACAAGATTCCATATTGTTTAATGATTCGGTAAAGAACAATATAGCACTTGGTAAAGAAAATGCCAACATGGATGAAATTATGGAAGCGGCCAAAGTTGCGAACGCACACGATTTCATAATGGAGCTGCCCCAAGGTTACGAGACCAATATCGGTGATAGCGGCAACAAATTGAGCGGTGGACAAAAACAACGGCTATCCATTGCAAGAGCCGTCCTTAAAAATCCACCCATAATGATCTTGGACGAGGCCACTTCGGCATTGGATACCGAAAGTGAACGTTTGGTGCAGGATGCATTGGAAAAAATGATGCAGAACCGCACCTCGGTAGTAATTGCACATCGACTCTCTACAATACAAAATGCGGATATGATCGTAGTGATGAGCAAAGGTGAAATTGTAGAACAAGGAACACACGAGGAATTGATGAAATCTGCCAAAAACTACAAGAAACTGGTAGAAATGCAATCGTTTTCCTAGTAGGAAGGCGAACACGGGAGTGGATCATCTAAATTTTTAAATTAACTAGACCTTTAGTGGCTATATACCAAATTCTGAGGCAAAAGGATTGTTCACATTCGCTCGTTAACTACGGCTACATTGAAACAAGGGCTGGATTCTGGACCGCAGGCAGCCATCTGCTAACTGCCATCTGCTAACTGCCAACTGCTAACTGCCAACTGCCAACTGCCAACTGCCAACTGCTAACTGCTAACTGCTAACTGCTAACTGCTAACTGCTAAACAAAAGATTTATCACCTTCCTTCAAAATGACACTGGCTTCCACACATTTCCTCTTTTAACCGACTCTGCACCTTCAGCCAAATTCCTAGTTACTAATTGGTTCTTAAAATTATTTATTGAACAATTAAACCTTTTCCCCTTACCTTAGTCCTAGCATCAAACAACAAGAACATTGATCGCTGAGGAAACCCTAGTACAAGAGCTTAAGCAGGAAGAAAGTCGAGCGCAGGCCTTTGAGGTATTGGTAAATACCTACAAAGAACGTCTGTATTGGCATATTCGGAGAATTGTGCTTAATCACGACGACGCAGATGACGTACTCCAGAACACTTTTATAAAAGTCTATAAAAACATTGATAACTTTAAAGGTGAAAGTAAATTATACTCTTGGATGTACAGAATAGCTACCAACGAATCGCTGACCTTTTTAAAACAAAAGTCCAAAAAAATAGGGATAAGCGATCAAGAGTTAAAGGACCGAATGGTAGATAATCTTCAGGCAGACGTTTATTTTGAGGGCAGTGAGATCCAGTTAAAGCTGCAAAAAGCATTGGCTACCCTTCCAGACAAGCAAAAATTGGTGTTTACCATGAAGTATTATCAGGAAATGAAATACAGTGAGATTTCCGAGGTGCTGGAAACTTCGGAAGGCGCTTTAAAAGCAAGCTATCACTTGGCCGTTAAAAAAATTGAAACGTATCTTAGAGACAATTAAACCTTTGACCATTTTGAAAGTCAAACAAGAGCAATGAAAAAAGACAAAAAAAATAGTTTCAATACACCCAAAGGGTATTTTGAGGACTTTAATAGTCGTTTGATGGATAAAATCAAAAAGGAAGAAGCGGGCCACACCGAATCCTTGATTCCCAAACATGATGGCTTTAGCGTTCCAGAAGGCTATTTTGATGAAATAAGTTCCTCGGTAGCATCAGAACTCAATACAAAAGAAACCAAGGTAATCCCATTAATAGCAAACAAAAAACTCTATTATACCGTTGCCGCGGTTGCTGCCATTTTTGTGCTGATTTTTAGTCTAAACCAGAGTTCCTCGGCAGAACCGATCTCTTTTGATGATCTGGCAAGCTCGGATATTGAAGCTTATCTGGAGAATACCGATCTTGAGATGACCACCTACGAAATTGCGGAAATTATCCCTTTAAAGGATATTGAACTGAACAATATTTTTAACGAAGTTCTGGAAGATGATGCCATTTTGGATTATTTGGACGAAAACGTAGACGAAATTGAACATTTATATTTAGATGACCTTGACTATGAATAAAAGAACACTCATATTTAGCACCTTACTATTGGTTACCATGGCCATGCATGCCCAAGGACCAATTTGGGAACGTGTAAAGACCTTGAAAGTTGCCTTTATTACTGAACGTATTGATTTAACAAGTGAAGAGGCACAACAATTTTGGCCGGTGTACAATGAGCACGAAGAGACATTGGAACGCATTCGTAAAAAAGAACGGTTTGAACTGTTCTCGAATATTTCCAATGCACAAAATCTCACAAACAGTGAGTCCGAAACATTGTTGGACAATATCATGGCGCTGCAACAAGAAAAACTAAAGGCCGAAGAAAGTTTTTTGTTAAAAATGCGAAAAATAATTCCTGCCCAAAAGGTTCTTCTTTTGCTTAAGGCAGAAGAGGACTTTAAAAAGCAAATGATACACCAATTCCGTAAACGTAAGGGAGGTGGCGGATAACTTCATTTAAGAACAAGAAAGTAAAGAGGGGTCCCGATAAGGCTCCTCTTTTTTGATTAAACCTTTTTGTAAATCTCGTGTCTTATGTACAGAAAACCATTAAAATACGATAATATGAAAAGTTTGAAGACATTTTTAATGATAGCAGTAATAGCAGGCGCACTCACCTCCTGTAAAGCACAAACAACAGTCGTAAAGGTCTACCCTAAACATGGTACAGTGGTCACCCACATATCCAACCCAAGGACAATTGTGCACAAAAAGACCAATTATTACTACGCTGATGGAGTTTGGTACAGAGCTCAAGGAAAAAAGTATATCGTTACGGCCGTACCCGCCGGAGTCAAAGTAAGGACATTGCCCCGGGGCAGTAAAGTAGTATATAGAAATGGACGTCGATTTTACCAATACCGGGGCGTTTGGTATAAAAAAAGAGGGCGCAATTACATTGTGGTAAACGTTTAACCGTATTTGGTTTTTGTTTTTTTTTGGTTGATGAGCGGCGATTGATTCGCCGCTTTTTTTATTGAATAAAGATATTATATGGATTTCATCGATTTTTACATACCATACGTCCAAGTGAGCCGATAACCTGATTTTTATCATAAATAGGCAGCTACAACCCACAGTAAATTTATAAGGTATTATATACAAACACCATAAATATGCTTGCTATTGAGAATCGAAATAAATGGACAGAGATAATTGATCAATGTCAACAATCCGATTTTTATCATACGTTTGATTACCATCAAATCACGAAAAAGGACGGTGAAAGACCTGTACTGCTAAAATATTCAAAAGGCAACTCACATATCTTACTTCCATTGCTCATTAGGGACATTGAGGGAACCCAACTTAAAGATGCTACATCGGTTTATGGTTACGTAGGACCTTTGGGGAAACATATTGACCCGGATTTTGACAATAGCAATTTTAAATCTGAATTGGACACCTTCTTAAAGGACAATCAGATCATATCCGTATTTTCCAGATTGCACCCATACATCGAAAATCAACACCTTATCCTCAAGAATATTGGTGAAATTGTTTCGCATGGGAAGGTTGTAAATATTGATCTGACCAGAAGCTCTGATGATCAAAAACACGATTACAAGTGCAGATTAAGAACTTACATAAACAAAGAACATAAGGAGTATGAAGTAATAGATGGCGCATGTGAAAAATATTTGGACCCATTTATCGCAACTTACTGCGAAAATATGAAGCGGGTAAATGCCAAACCCAGCTACTTTTTTGGCAAAAAATACTTCTACGAACTTTTGGCCAGTGGACAGATCAATGCAGAACTTATCGCTGCAGTACATAAAGAAACAGGGGAATTCGCCGGCGGTGCAATTTTTACAAAAAAAGGCAAGACCATCCAATATCACCTATCTGGAGTAAAGGCCAAATTCTTTCATCTAAATCCAATAAAACTTTTAATAGACCATGCACGGGAAAAAGGAACTGAAGAGGGCTACGAAAACCTCAACCTAGGAGGGGGACTGGGCGGCCAGGTCAAAGATTCGCTCTTCTATTTCAAGTCGGGATTCTCCAAAGATCATCGGGAATTTACATCGTGGCAATATATTGTAGATCAACCCAAATACGACAAATTGCTAAAAGAAAAAGAAGGATTGGAAAAGCCAATCGATAAAAGTTCATGCTTCTTTCCATTATATAGGCAACATATGGGTTCTGAAGACATTGAAATATCCGAAATAAACTGTCTTTCAAGATGATCGATAATCCTTTTACCACAAATACTTTTAGGGATATATGGTTCAAAAGTTTTGGAAAATCAGAATCGAGACTTCAGTTTGAGAACCTTGCAGGTGCAGAATTTTACAAAAATGGTTTTGGTATTTATGTCAATTCCGGAAAAACCCATACAAAAGGTATGCTCTATTCCCTTACCGATGACATTAATATCAAAAATAATACCTTGTTGATCTACGATGTGCCCACATTTTTTAAATGTCCGGAACATATCCCCCATAAAACACTTCAAGTAAAAAAAATAAAGCAGTACCCTGGTTTTTTAATTGAATTAGAAGCGTTTGATGACCTTGGGGACTATCTACGCAAAAGGTTCAAAAAATCCAGTAGGTACAAACTAAACAAATATAAAAGGAGGTTAGACCAATGTTTTGATATTCAATACAAAATGTACAAGGGCGATGTTTCTGAGAAACGATATCTCGAAATTTTCGGGCAATTTAAGCAACTACTGGAAAAAAGATTTGCCGATAAAGGGGAACACAACAACAACTTGGATAAACAAGAATGGGAATTTTATAAAAATGTTGCCCGTCCCTTGATCAAAGAAAACAGAGCAGGTCTTTTTGTTATTGAAGCCCAAGGGACCCCCATAGCCATTACGTTGGTCTATTTTTCCAAACACATTATTTTCGACGCGATAACTGTTTTTGATATCGATTATTCCAAATTTCATCTGGGATCTATTAATATCATGTATTTAATTGAGTGGGGGATTGCGAACAATTACAGAACCTTGGATTTTTCGAAAGGCTATTTCGATTACAAGGCGAGATGGTCCACAAAAAAATATGATTTTGAATACCATGTCCTTTACAATCCTCGGTCGATTGTTTCTCGAACAAAAGCCTTCTTTTTAACTGCCTTCTTTAAGCTCAAACAATATTTAAGGAATCAGGGTATGGATAAGGTTGCCAATAAAGTTCTCTTTACAGTAAAAAAAAGAGATCGAATAGTGCACAATACAGGTATAAAACCGAACAATCCACCTTTTGAAGATTACAAACTTGAAGACAGCATGGACCTTATTGAGATTGATGATCATGATTCGGAAATAAAAAAAGTCCTTTTCGATTTTTTATATCTATATAATGAAAGTTTTAGCGATGTAAACTGCTTTAAACATACAAAAAAACAAAATCAATATATTTTTATAGGAAAAAATACTGCCAAGACCATACTTTTTCCCAGTTACCAAAATTAGATAAAGAATATGCTTTTTAACTCGGTGGAATATCTAATTTTTTTACCCCTAGTATTCATTCTATACTGGGTAGTTGCCAGGTTCAATATCCTAAAGATTCAGAACGGGTTGATCCTTGCGGCCAGCTATCTATTTTATGGACTTTGGGATTGGCGCTTCCTTTTTTTGATACTGGCAAGTACAATAGTGGATTATTTTGTTGGGTTGGTCATTTACAAAAAACAGACACTGGACAAAAAGGGGAAACTATTCCTTTGGACAAGTATTTTATTCAATATTTCCTTACTGGGTTTTTTTAAATATTATAACTTCTTTGTGGATGCTTTTGTAGATATGGTCCAACTTTTTGGTTACCCGATACAAAGTACTTGGACGTTGAACATTATATTGCCGGTAGGTATTTCTTTCTACACCTTCCAAACCATGTCCTATTCGTTGGACATTTACTTTAAACGAATAAAACCGACCCGTAACTTTATCGATTTTGCTACCTTCGTTGCGTTTTTCCCTCAACTGGTGGCAGGTCCTATTGAACGGGCCTCAAATTTACTGGGGCAAATTACCAACAAGCGTTCATTTAACTATGAACAGGCTGTGGATGGACTCAAACTCATACTTTGGGGTCTATTTAAAAAGATGGTCATTGCCGATGGTATTGCGCCAATCGTGGACGATATTTTTGCCAACTACGGTACAATGCCCGCGTCTACCCTAGTACTCGGGGTTTCGCTTTTCAGCTTTCAAGTATATGGCGATTTCTCGGGGTATTCCGATATGGCCATAGGTACCGCAAAACTTTTTGGCATCGAGCTTATGTCCAACTTTAAGTTTCCCAACTTTTCAAGAAATGTAGCAGAATATTGGCAACGTTGGCATATTTCACTTTCCACTTGGTTCCGACATTATCTGTACATACCCTTGGGCGGTTCGCGGGTAAGCAAGTTTAAATCCGTACGTAACATTTGTATCATATTCTTGGTGAGCGGTTTTTGGCACGGGGCCAATTGGACATTCATTTTTTGGGGGGGATTCCACGCGTTGGCCTATATTCCGGTATTTTTAATGGGAAAAAATACCATTTATAAGAACAATGTAGTGGCCGAGAACTCATTCTTTCCATCAATTAAAGAAATAACCCAGCTTTTTACAACGTTCGCAATTGTAACGTTTTCCCGTATTTTCTTTAGATCGGAATCTTTGACCGACTCATTTATATTTATTAAAAGACTGTTTACCGAATTTAATTGGGAGCCCTATCATCATCCCATGGGGTACCGAATGATAGATTATTTTCTGCTACTCGGCATATTTGTTCTTTATGAGTTTAGGATGCGGAGGAACGAAAGAAATCCTTTTAAGTTTAAATCGCCCATAGTAAGGTTTATTGCCTATACCTTGGTAATCTTCTGTATATTATTGTTCTATGACGATGGTGTGGATCGTTCATTTATATATTTTCAGTTCTGATATGATAAAATTCTTTTTAAAAATAGCGCTATATCTTATCCTGATCCTTGTATCATTGGAGCTGTTGGTCAGAGTTTTTCACCTGTATCCAGAGGATTCACCGAGATATATAGACAAAATGGGTGTCGAGAAAAGAATTCCCAACCATAAAGGGTTTAGTGTGACCGGAAACAGGAGGCAAAACTTCTCGGAATACCACATCAACAATCAAGGATTCAACTCTTACCGTGAGTTTACACCAAGCTACTCAAAAAAAGAATTGGCCATAATAGGAGATTCCTACATCCAAGGTTTTCACCAAAACTATTACAACTCCATTGGCAAAAAAATTGAAAACAGGACCAAGGATCTAGAGGTTTATGAATATGGATATGCCGGATGGGATCTGGCCGACCAACTACATCTTTTACAAGCCTACGAAGAAGACTTTGACAAAATAGACCATATTGTGATCTATATGAAATACCCAATGGATCTTGCAAGGGCTACCTATCGACCCAACACTGCTCGGATAAAACAATTGAACTCTATCCCATTTAAAATACGGGACAATATAAAATTGCTCTATTATGCCTCCCAAATCGGGTTTTTGGACCCTGTAAAAAATCTTTTTTTAGAAAAACAAGATGCCAAAAAAGCATCAACCAACGATCAAAAAACTACCCAGGACAGCCTATATCTTGCCAATTTTGAAGAATTATTGAAAGCATACCCCTTCAATAAAGAAAAAACCAGCATACTTCTCGACAAAAGACAGACTTCACAAATATTTCTGGAATACTGTACCAAAGCTGACATTGATATAATCGATTTTGGGAGTGAGTTTGAACGGACAAAAAAGCCAACTACCCTGATTTACGATATGCACTGGAACAATAACGGCAGAAGTTTGGTCGCCAAGAGCATTATAAGTCATTTAGGGCTTTAAGTGTTCAATGGATACTGGAGATTGGTACTTTTCCAGTTATGGTTCCTGAGTTTTTTGGCCCTTTTCTTATATAAGAATTTATCCATATTGAACCATTTCCCAAGAATACCCTTTTCCCGTAACCACTGTTTTAATCGGAGCTTAAATTTTAGATAGTTCAATTTTACCCGAGCAGAGACCGAATTTTTCTTATAGAAAACATCGTAATGATAATTATAGATATGGTTCGACCATTTGGCCTTGAACGTGGTTTCTCCCATCAAAGTATCGAACCAATTGAAATTATGGTCAAGCATCCATTCTATTAATTTTACCATCCGAATATCTCCCAATTGATATCGATGATAGTCTGGATCATAACCATGGATATAACCAAAACATATATCACCTAAACAAAATTCCAATGAAATTGAAATGGGCTCATTATTCACGTAAATTACAAAAAGTAAAGCTTCCCTGTTCAAGATCATTGGATAAATAAGGTGATGATAGTACTTCCATTCCAATAAATACCGATTAAAAGTTTTCTTTTCTTCAAACCTGGCCTTGAGCATTTGATAAAACTTATCAAATAGAAAATCATAGTGGTCTTGATCTATCTCACCGATAAAAAATCTATATGTTGTATTGAACCTATTTTCAAGCTGTCGTTTTCTCGCTTTAATATTTTTGATTGTGGACTTGCCCAAATTCTGTTTCAAATAATCGGCAACGTCAGTACAGCCCATTAAATTACAAGCAAAACCTTTATACTGCCTAATTCGCTTCACATTAAAACCCTTGAGTGAATTAACGCCTTTGGCATCTAGATAATCGGGGATATCCTTTTCAATTAAAAATTTGCTCTGATCAATTGACAATGATCTAAATATAGGCAAATCGTAATTGGTTCCAGTTATTTTGTTATAAAGGGGAACAGTATAATATGGGGAAACACTTCTCCTTAAAAAAAGATTAAAAATAAAACCTGAATCATGAACCATAAAAAAAGATATTTACTTCTTGACTTTTTGATTTGGCCCTGAATTACATTCAGATTAAATGTAGCAAGAACAACACAACTTCAAGCACAAATACGTCGAAAACCATCTCTTTTCGACCATTAGAAATTAAGGATACAACAAATGCTCAAAAATATTGCACCTCTAACGGAACAACAACTTGGCAATTCTCGTGTTCCCGGCTGCAAAAGCTGTGGAATCATTTAAAAACCGAAGAGTAAAAAAAGGCTCTTCACTCAATTCCTTCCAGCTCTCGCCCCCATCGGAGGAATAGGAAATTCCCGTAAATCCGGCTGCAACCAAGGCTTCCCCATTGGAATTGGGCACAAACTGCACACAACTCTTATAGCCGGGCTCGTGACCATCAGCAACCAATTGCCATGTCTTGCCACCATCAATGGTTTTGACCTTATTGGCCTTATTGGATTTGGGCTGTGTATAGTCTCCACCTATGGCAAACCCAATATTTTCATTAAAAAAATCCATGGAATAGATACCCTGGGTCGGTTCGTCCGCTATTATTGGGGTTTTCTGTACTTCCCAGGTCATGCCCTTGTCATCGGAAAAGTAGACCCGTCCTTCGGTGGTACCGACCCAAGCTTTATCTCCTTTTACGGCAATGTTACTATTGCTCGCCGCAAATGCCCCCTCGCCCTCTACTCCTTCGGGCAAATCCGAACAAGGTACTTTGGTCCAACTGTTCCCCCCGTCCCTTGTAATGATTACGGAAAGGCAACCGTCCACAGTATCTCCAACCGCAATCCCTTCCATGTTGTTCCAAAAAGTAAGGCTATCATAAAAAACGCCTTCACCTTCCTCTTTGTAAACCACTTCCATTTTTCCTTTATCCCCGGTTTTGTACAACAAAGCGGGACTTTCAATAGAAAGCATAAAAAAATCCTCGGAGGTACTGCCTACCGCCCTAAAACTAGGGGTCAACGAATCGTAGGTCTGCACATTACTGCGAACTTGCAACGAATTTACGTCCACCGTACCATAAACACCATTGCTTCCCGCAAAGGCCAGTGTTCTGCCATCCAAAAATGTAATAGCACGAATGCTAACGGAATCATTAAAAACTGGAGTTATTTCAACGGATGTAAAGGGTAGCTTTTTATGTTCTTCTGCACAAGAAAATAAAACTAGAGCCATTATCAGGGAGCATATGTATCTCATTGTATTTATTTTCTTCAAAAGTAAGGAGAAATCATACCTTTGCAACCTTATTCTACAAGATGCGTTTACACAGAAACTTGGTATTTACCGTAATTGATGCCCTACACATGATTTTTAACGAAGGGGAATATGCCGATAAGGTAATCGAAAAAGTATTGCGTTATGACAAACGTTGGGGTGCCCGCGATCGCGGATTTATTGCCGAGACCACGTATGATATAGTTCGATGGAAACGCCTATACTCGGAAATTGCCGAGGTACACGAACCGTACAGCAAACCACATTTATTTCGTTTGTTCGGGGTTTGGTGCGTGCTGAGAGGTATCCGGATCCCTGATTGGAAACAACTGGAAGGTACTCCGGAACGTCGCATTAAAGGCAGGTTCGATGAATTGTCCAAAATTCGCAAATTCAGGGAATCAATTCCTGATTGGATGGACGAACTGGGTGAAAAATCGTTGGGTTCCGAACTTTGGACCAAAGAGATAGCCGCTCAGAACCAACAAGCAGAGGTGATTCTAAGAACAAATACCCTTAAAGTACCAAAACCTCAACTGAAGGCTTTTTTGACTAAAGAAGATATAGCTACCGAGTTTATAGATGGCTATCCAGATGCATTGAAACTTGTGGAACGGAAAAATGTTTTTGTTACCGAAGCATTTAAAGATGGATTGTTCGAGGTACAGGACGCCTCTTCCCAATTGGTTGCCCCATTTTTGGAGGTAGAGCCCGGTCAGCGTGTAATCGATGCTTGTGCGGGTGCCGGAGGAAAAACGCTTCACTTGGCTTCGCAAATGCAGAACAAAGGGCAATTGATCGCCTTGGACATTTATGAAAGTAAATTGAAAAAGCTGAAGAAGAGAGCCCGTCGCAACGGTGTACACAATGTGGAAACCAGGGTTATAGACTCCACTAAAGTCATAAAAAAATTGCACAACAGTGCCGACCGAGTGTTGCTTGATGCACCTTGCTCTGGATTGGGAGTAATCAAACGTAATCCTGATTCAAAATGGAAATTGGAACCCGAATTCGTGGACCGCATTATGGGGGTTCAGCAAGATATTCTGCAGAACTATAGCAAAATGGTAAAAAAGGGAGGTCAAATGGTCTATGCCACCTGTTCCATTCTGCCCCAAGAAAACTCGGATCAGGTCAAGAACTTTTTAGATTCGGAGAACGGGAAAGATTTTGAATTTGTTCGGGAACGAAATGTTTTTGCCTCGGAAACAGGGTTCGATGGTTTTTATATGGCCTTGTTAAAAAAGAAATCCTGAAAATCCAAATGATTCTCAGGATCCCGATTTATCTTGAAGCAACAACTTATTGCTTGACCGTGGGGTAATCAACACCCAATTGCTCCAAATAGGTATCGTATTTGGTCTCATTATAGTAAAATTCCTTCAATGCAGATCGGAACATATCCTGCTTATCCTTGTTCAAATACGTGGGCGGCATATCATCCGCAGCAATCATAGGCCGATATTTGGTTTCCTTGGTCTGTTCGTTGTTAAAATAATCCCAAGCCTGCTCCAAAAGTTCCGGCTTCAATAAAAAATCCATGACCGTCAGGGCCTCGGCCTTGGCTCCGGCCGTTACACCCTTGTGGGCAATCGGTGTCGCCATAGTTATGGCATTTGCCCAATGATGCCCCGGCAAACCGGGAATATTTGAAGGAAAACGCATGGTTACCGTGGGTATTTTCCATGAAATATCCCCGATATCGTCAGAACCTCCACTTACCGGTTCCAATACCGGAAGTCCTATTTTTGACAATTCGGTAGGTAATCCGGTCGTGGTCTTGGATTGTATTTCAGCTTGCACCGCTTTTGCCAGTTTTTGGTCGGCCTCTGACCATGTTGGGAGACCAACTTGCTTTATATTTTCGTACATCGTCTCCGCAATAATCTTATTAAAGTGTCTTGGCCAGGCAGTTCCCAATACACGTGAGGTCATTTTAGTACCCGTCATCAAAGCCGCACCTTTCGCAATATCGTTGGCTTCGGCATACATTTCCATAATCCCTTCGTAGGTAACATCCCTAAAATAAAACCAAATAGCGGCTTTGGAAGGCACTACATTGGGTTGGTCCCCGGAATCGGTAAAAATGGAATGTGAACGTTTTAATGGATGCAGGTGCTCTCTTTTGTAATTCCACCCTACGTTCATAAGTTCTGCAGCGTCGAGAGCACTTCTTCCTCGCCAAGGCGCCCCGGCCGAATGAGCTGCTTCGCCTTCAAACATATATTCCACGGAAATGAGCCCTGTTCCTCTTGTTGGTCCCCAAGAAACACTCAGATTACTGCTTACATGGGTAAAAATGCACATATCTATATCATCAAAAAGACCATCGCGGACGTACCATGCTTTTGCTGCGACCAATTCTTCTGCAATACCCGGCCAAAGAATCAAGGTACCGCCAATGCCCTCTTTCTCCATTACTTCCTTAACGGCCAATGCCGAGGTAATGTTCAAAGGAATGCCCGCATTATGTCCTTCTCCATGCCCAGGAGCGCCTTCCACTATAGGTTTGTGGTACGCGACACCAGGATATTGTGAGGCTTTGGGAATACAATCAACATCGCTCCCCAAGGCAATAACCGGACCATCGCCATTGCTCCATGTGGCAAACCATGCCGTTGGAATATTGGAAATGGAATGCTCTATGGTAAATCCATTTTCCTCTAAAATACCGGTAAGATATTTGGAACTCTCCTCTTCTTGAAAGCCCAATTCTGCAAAACTGAAAATTTTATCCACCATAACCTGTGTCTGCTTTCTATTGGCCTCCACAAGAGTTTCTACTTCTTCTTTTAACTTTTTAATCTGGCTTTTGGAATATTTTTTTTGTGCTGTTGCAGTAATTATGCCCGCGAAAAGAAGTATCCCGCACAAGAGGTTGGTCGTTTTCATAAGGTTGGTTTTGAGTTAGCTATATTCTTCTAAGATAGGAAAAACAACTTTAACTCTTTCTGATTAAAGGTTTTTCTGAAGGTCTTCTGGAGCTGTTTACTTTGTAATTTTAATATAGACTGATGAGGAAAATCTGCGCTGTTATTTTTCAATGAAAAATTTATAATAAAATATTTTTATATTTTTTGAATTAAACAGGTTGCTCCTTTTTTAATCGCTTTTATCTTTTTTCGTGTTCGACCTTTAGCTTTTAAATCAATATATTTCTCTTCATCCGTGTCTGGGATTCTAATGATCTCTATTTTGGATTCAGCTAGCTTTTTTAATTCGGGTTCTGTGAGTTTGAAAACAAATGAATAAGCGGTAGAATTTTGAGAGCTTGTTGAGGTCATTCCACTACCTAAACCCATGTAAAAACCACTGGTAGAAATCGAACTTTCAATTTTTGGCTTAGACTCTATAATTGTTTTTAAATCTATTTTAGTCCCAGTTTCAAGTTTAATTGACAATCCTGTTCCTTCTTTAAATATATGTTCTCTTTCTCCCCAATAGTTGAATACAACATCAAATAAAATTGTATCATTTTTTACTTCAAAATAGACAGTCCTATAGCTATAGTCAAAGTATGTAATTTCATCATTTGTAAATGGGTCTATATCCGTTTTACATTTCTGGGAATAAATTTTCACGGACATTAATATTAGGCTAATTAGAATTGCGCTTTTAATCATCAATTTTTTCATAGTTACATTTCACATCAAAAACAAATATATACGAATGCTTTGCGTAAAATGGGTTGAATTGATGGATGGCCTTTTTCAATTGACGAAAATACTATCAACAATACATCGTTAACAAAACACTTATACCGTAGGATGAATTCTGGCACAAAATCGTATTTTTGCACTTTCTTAAACCGTTCAACGCATAGACTGTATGATCCATTTTTTTGGGGACAAGGCGACCAAGGTTTTTGCCGTCCAAACCGCTCAGGAAATCGCTCAGGAAGATATTGACAAATTAACTTGGTTGTTTGGCGACCAACCTAAGATTGAAGCGGCGTCTCTCGACGCCTTTTTTGTTGGGCCACGTGCCGCCATGGTTACACCTTGGAGTACCAATGCGACCGAAATCACCCAAAACATGGGCATCCCAGGAATCATCAGAATAGAGGAATTCCATGCCATTGCCGAGGATTTTACCGATTTTGACCCTATGCTTTCCCAAAAATACACCGCTTTGGGACAAGATATTTTCACTATCGATATTGTTCCAGAACCCATTATGGAAATCGATGATATTTCAACGTACAACGAAAAAGAAGGATTGGCCCTAAGTGATGAAGAGGTGGCCTATTTGAAAGGTCTGGCCAAGAAATTGGGTCGCAAGTTGACGGATTCCGAAGTCTTTGGGTTCAGCCAAGTGAATTCCGAGCATTGCAGACACAAAATTTTTAACGGCACCTTTGTGATTGACGGAGAAGAAAAGCCTTCTTCCCTATTTAAACTGATCAAAAAGACTTCGGAAGCACATCCAAACGATATTGTTTCCGCATACAAAGACAATGTTGCTTTTATAAAAGGGCCAAAAGCAATTCAGTTTGCACCAAAAAGTGCCGACAAACCCGATTTTTACGAAGAAAAAGAATTCGATTCCGTATTATCGCTTAAAGCGGAGACCCACAATTTCCCGACCACCGTGGAGCCTTTTAATGGTGCCGCTACAGGGTCCGGCGGTGAGATTCGTGATCGTTTAGCTGGTGGAAAAGGATCGTTGCCCTTGGCTGGAACCGCTGTTTACATGACATCCTATTCCCGATTGGAAGAAAATCGTCCTTGGGAAAAAGGTATGCAAGAAAGGAACTGGCTGTACCAAACTCCAATGGATATCTTGATCAAGGCATCCAACGGTGCATCCGACTTTGGAAATAAATTTGGTCAACCTTTGATCGCCGGTTCTGTTTTAACATTCGAACACCAAGAAGAGGTCCGTAAATTGGGCTTCGACAAAGTGATAATGATGGCAGGGGGTATTGGTTACGGAAAAACAGAACAAGCCTTAAAAGACACACCCAAGAAGGGAGACAGAATAGTTGTTCTAGGTGGTGATAATTACAGAATCGGGATGGGTGGAGCTGCCGTATCCAGTGCGGACACGGGCGAGTTCAGTTCGGCTATTGAATTAAACGCCGTACAACGTTCCAACCCTGAAATGCAAAAAAGAGCTTCGAATGCCGTTCGCGGATTGTTCGAAAGTCACGATAACCCCATTGTTTCCATTCACGACCACGGAGCTGGTGGACACCTCAACTGTTTATCGGAATTGGTGGAAGAAACAGGAGGAACCATAGATACCGATAAATTACCGGTTGGCGACCCTACACTTTCCAAAAAAGAATTGATCGGAAACGAATCCCAAGAGCGTATGGGCTTGGTGATCGGGGAAAAAGATTTGGACTTATTGAACCGGGTTTCTGCACGTGAACGCTCCCCTATGTACAACGTTGGTGAGGTAACGGGCGACCACACCTTTAAATTTACATCCGGACAAACAGGAGAGACACCAATGAATTTGGAATTGTCCGATATGTTCGGGAGCTCTCCAAAAACCATAATGGCCGATAAATCGGTACAACAAAAATATTCTGCACTATCCTATTCGCTGGAGCATTTCCACGATTATTTGGAACAAGTACTCCAATTGGAGGCGGTAGCCAGCAAGGACTGGTTAACAAACAAGGTTGATCGTTGTGTGGGAGGTCGTGTTGCAAAGCAACAATGCGCCGGACCATTGCAATTGCCACTGAACAACTGTGGGGTTATGGCCCTAGACTTTAAAGGAAAGGAAGGAATTGCAACCAGTATAGGCCATTCCCCCATATCGGCATTGATAGACCCCGTTGCAGGAAGCAGAAACAGTGTAGCGGAATCGTTGACCAATATTGTCTGGGCACCGTTAAAGAATGGATTGAAATCCGTATCGCTCTCCGCAAACTGGATGTGGCCCTGTAGAAATGAAGGTGAAGATGCCCGTTTATACAGTGCAGTGGAATCTTTGTCGGAATTCGCGATCGATCTAGGAATAAATGTGCCCACCGGAAAGGATTCACTTTCCATGAAACAAAAATATAAGGATGGTGAAGTACTTTCCCCAGGAACGGTAATCATCTCTGCTGCTGCCAATTGCAACAACATTGATCAAGTTGTGGAGCCTGTTTTGCAGAAAAACGGTGGCGATATTTACTACATCAATTTATCCAAGGACAGCCATAAATTAGGTGGTTCTTCCTTTGCGCAGGTTTTAAACGGCATTGGTGACCAAGCTCCATCTGTTATGGATGCTGAATATTTTAAGACCACTTTCAACACTTTGCAAGAGCTCATCAAAAATGGCCAGATTTTAGCCGGTCACGATGTGGCTTCAGGAGGATTGATAACTACCTTGCTGGAACTTTGCTTTGCCGACAATAACCTAGGGGCCAAATTAGATCTTTCCGGTATTGGGGAGGAAGACAGCATCAAACTGTTGTTCTCAGAAAATATCGGGGTGGTATTCCAAGCCAAAGATGAAACAGTGGAGAAAGTTTTATCCGATTCCGGTGTAAATTTCACTAAAATTGGTACCCCTGTTCCAGAAAGTACCTTGGAAATCAAAAACAATGGTATCGAAATAGGTTTGAACATTGCTTCGCTGCGTGACACTTGGTTCAAGACATCCTATTTGTTGGACAATAAGCAGACTGCGAATGGTCTTGCCAAAGACCGTTTTGATAATTACAAAAAACAACCGTTGCAATATGTTTTTCCTGAAAATTTTGATGGAAAACTTCCAACGGCTGCGACTTCCTTCGACTCCGCTCAGGAACCAAAGTTCAGTAGCAGACCCAAAGCCGCCATTCTTCGGGAGAAAGGAAGCAATTCCGAACGTGAAATGGCAAATGCGATGTACTTGGCCGGGTTCGATGTAAAGGATGTGCATATGACAGACTTGATCTCGGGCAGGGAAACACTGGAGGACATTCAATTTATTGGTGCCGTTGGCGGATTCTCCAACTCCGATGTGTTGGGAAGTGCCAAAGGTTGGGCAGGTGCTTTCAAATACAACGAAAAAGCCAATAAAGCCTTAAAAGATTTCTTTGCCAGGCCAGATACCCTCTCTGTTGGTATTTGTAATGGTTGCCAGTTGTTCATGGAGCTAGATCTTATTAATCCAGAACACGAAACGCACGGTAGAATGACCTACAATGACTCCCATAAGCACGAGAGCAACTTTACTTCGGTGAAAATCGAAAAAAACAACTCGGTTATGCTGTCCAATATGGCCGGCACAACTCTTGGTGTATGGATCAGCCATGGAGAAGGTAAATTTAGCCTTCCACATACCGAAGATCAATACCATATTGTGGCCAAATACGGATATGAGACTTATCCTGCCAATCCAAACGGAAGTGATTACAATACGGCAATGCTTTGTGACAAAACAGGTAGGCACTTGGTGACCATGCCCCATATTGAACGTTCAACGTTCCCATGGAACTGGGCCCACTATCCAAAAGATAGAAACGACAAGGTGTCCCCCTGGCTTCAGGCTTTTGTGAACGCAAAAGAATGGTTGGACAACTTGAGGAAGTAATATTTTTTATTGCTGATATAGGTTGATAATTGGGGATTTTTCAAAAAACACATTAGGTAATTGTTAAATCTGTTTCATTGTTAAGGTCTGATTTGCTAATTTGCAATCGCTTTACATAAAACTTACTATGCAAACTGTTACCCGATTATTTGATTTCCCATACTATCAACTTGAAAAATATCCCTTAGAAAAATCATTGGTCACCAAAAGTGACGGTAAATGGATAGCAACGTCCACCAAGGAATACATCGACAAGGCCAATGCGGTGAGCAGGGCTTTATTACGGATGGGCGTAAAGCCGAATGATAAAATCGCCATTATATCCACGACCAACCGAACAGAGTGGAACATAATGGATATTGGCGTACTTCAAATCGGGGCGCAAACCGTACCGATCTACCCCACCATTTCCGAAGACGACTACGAATACATCCTTAACCATTCAGAAGCCAAATATTGCTTTGTTTCGTGTGAAGATGTTTTGGAAAAAGTGCTTGCCATAAGTTCAAAAATCAAAAAGATCGAAGAAGTCTATTCGTTTGACGAGCTTAAAAATTGCAAAAACTGGAAGGAAGTCCTGGAAAAGGGCGCCGATCCTTCCAATCAAGAAAACGTAGAAGAATTAAAAGCCAAGGTAAAACCCAAAGACCTGGCGTCCCTTATATATACCTCGGGCACAACAGGAAGACCAAAGGGCGTAATGCTTTCTCACGATAATATTGTGTCCAACGTTATTTCCAGTGAGGCCAGAGTACCTTTTGAGACAGGAGGTGTTGCTCTCAGTTTTTTACCGGTTTGTCACATTTTTGAAAGGATGATTCTTTATCTGTACCAATATTGTGGTATAGAAATTCATTTTGCAGAAGGACTGGATAAGATCAGTGACAACATAAAAGAGGTAAAACCCGATGTAATGACAGTGGTGCCACGTCTGCTTGAGAAGGTTTACGATGCGATAATAGCAAAAGGAGCCAATCTAACAGGCATAAAAAAGAAACTGTTTTTTTGGGCGGTGGAAATTGGACTCAAGTTTGAGCCCTATGGTGCCAACGGTTGGTGGTACGAGAAAAGACTTGGGCTCGCCCGTAAATTGATTTTTAGTAAGTGGAAAGAAGGTCTTGGTGGAAATTTATCCGTGATGGTATCGGGCAGTGCCGCTTTACAACCTAGATTGGCACGCGTTTTTGGAGCAGCTCAAATGCCCGTAATGGAAGGTTACGGACTTACGGAAACTTCTCCTGTGATTGCCGTGAACGATCAACGTAACAAAGGTTGGAAGATTGGCACCGTTGGAAAAATTATAAATGGTGTGGAAGTGAAAATAGCCGAAGATGGTGAAATCCTTTGCAAAGGTCCCAATGTAATGTTGGGCTACTACAAAGATCCTGAAAAAACCGCACAGGTTATGACCGACGATTATTTCCATACTGGCGATATCGGTGAAGTGGATGCCGATGGCTTTTTGCGCATTACCGATCGTAAGAAAGAAATGTTCAAAACGTCGGGCGGCAAATATGTGGCTCCACAAATCCTGGAAAATCGATTTAAGCAATCCCGCTTTATTGAACAGATAATGGTTGTTGGAGAAGGCGAAAAAATGCCGGCGGCCATAATTCAACCTAATTTTGAGTTTATGCACGAATGGGCCAAAAGGCACGATATAGTGCTAAACTCAAATGAAGAATTGGTGAAAAACGAAAAGGTCATAGCAAGAATGCAGGAAGAAGTGGATTTGGCCAATGAGGAGTTTGCCAAATGGGAAAAAGTAAAACAGTTTAGGCTTACTTCTGATGTTTGGAGCATCGATGAAGGACACTTGACCCCTACCCTAAAATTGAAGCGCAAAATTGTTAAAGAAAAATATCTAGCACTTTATAATGATATTTATGGGCATTGATCAAACTACAATGTTCAATTAGCAATGATCAATAATCGGTCTGGCGTTCTGAGTATATCGGAAAACCGTCATCCTGAACTAGGTTCAGAATCTAATTTTTTCAATAAGTTGGACAATCAACACCCAAATATTGTATAAAGATTGGATGTTAGATGAGCAGACCGTACTTTATATCATAATAATATAAAAACCTAATTCACGGTTTATACTTCGGCAAAAGCTGAGATTGTTTGGTTTTAAAAGTGCTCCATATAGTTGGCAATAGGAATATAAAGTCAAAAAAAACACTAGTTCCAAGCAAAAAAATTGTAACTAGCTTACAATTACCCTCTATTTACTTCAACTCTAATTTATTAAGGTACACTTAACCTAAATTTATTATGCATGCATAATAAATTTTTATATATTTGAGAACACCAAACCAGTTCTATGAAAGATTTGACCATTGATCACGCCCTTAGGGCTACCTGGCAGGCGGTAAGCAAAATGTACAATGAGGAAGCTAAAAACTATGATCTTACCATGGCCATCGGGTTTACCCTTTTGAGCATGGATCCAAAAGGGGGTACTCCAAGTACCACATTAGGCCCTAAAATGGGAATGGAAGCTACAAGTTTGTCAAGAATCTTAAAGAATATTGAGCAAAAAGGATACATTTTAAGAAAACGAAACCCAAAGGATGGGCGCGGAGTCCTAATTTTTTTAACCCCCTTGGGCCTAGAAAAACGGGAGGAATCCAAAGAGGTAGTTCTCAGGTTCAACGAGGTTGTCAAAGAGCATGTACCAGAAGAAGATCTAGACGTTTTTTTTAAGACCATGAGCACAATAAACAAGCTTATTACCGACAAAAAAATATATTCAAAAACAACTAATAATTAAATTTCAAACTCGCACATGAAAAGGCATATAAACAAAATTGCCGTAATCGGTTCCGGTATAATGGGCAGTGGCATAGCATGTCACTTTGCTAACATTGGGGTCGAGGTACTATTGTTGGACATAGTTCCTCGCGAACTGAACGACAAGGAAAAAGCCAAGGGACTTACATTGGAAGACAAGGTGGTTCGTAATCGTTTGGTAAACGATTCTTTGACCGCTGCCTTAAAATCCAAACCCTCTCCTATTTACCATCAAAAATTCGCAGATCGTATTACCACAGGAAACTTGGAAGACGATATTTCCAAAGTGGCGGATGTGGATTGGATCATTGAAGTGGTCGTTGAACGATTGGACATTAAAAAACAAGTGTTCGAGAATCTGGACAAACACCGCACACCGGGAACCTTGATTACCTCAAACACTTCCGGTATCCCTATTAAATTTATGAGCGAAGGAAGAAGCGAGGATTTCCAGAAACACTTCTGCGGAACACATTTCTTTAACCCTGCTCGATATCTAAAACTTTTCGAAATCATTCCTGGACCTAAAACTTCAAAAGAGGTTTTGGATTTCTTGAACGGATACGGTGAACAATTCTTGGGCAAAACCTCCGTGGTGGCTAAAGATACTCCCGCATTTATCGGGAACCGAATCGGAATCTTCAGCATTCAAAGTCTGTTTCATGCTGTAAAAGAAATGGGCATGACAGTGGAAGAAGTGGATAAATTGACAGGCCCCGTAATCGGTCGTCCAAAATCCGCCACTTTCCGCACGGTGGATGTGGTTGGTTTGGATACTTTGGTACATGTGGCCAACGGAATCAGTGAGAACTGTAAGGACGATGAGCGTCACGAACTGTTCCAGCTGCCCGATTTCATCAAAACCATGATGGACAACAAATGGTTGGGAAGCAAAACAGGTCAAGGATTCTATAAAAAAGTAAAAGGCGATAATGGTAAAAGCGAAATCCTCACGTTGGATTTGGACACCATGGATTATCGTTCTAAAAAAAGTGCAAAATTTGCAACTTTAGAGCTAACCAAGACCATTGATAAAGTCATAGAGCGTTTTCCCGTATTGGTAGGCGGTAAAGATAAGGCCGGAGAGTTTTACAGAAAGAGTTTTGGAGCCCTTTTTGCTTATGTAACCCATCGTATTCCTGAAATTTCGGATGAGCTATACAAAATAGATGATGCCATGAAGGCCGGTTTCGGCTGGGAACATGGTCCGTTTCAAATTTGGGATGCCGTTGGCCTTGAAAAGGGATTGGAATTCATCAAAGCCGAAGGTTTGGAGCCCGCTTCATGGATTGCCGACATGAAATCCGCAGGTGTGGATTCATTCTACACCGTAAAAGATGGGGCAACCTACTATTATGATATCAGCAAAAAGACAATGGAAAAAGTTCCAGGTCAAGATGCATTCATTATTCTGGACAACATCCGAAAAACCAAGGAGGTTTTTAAAAACAGTGGAGTTGTCATCGAAGATTTAGGTGACGGAATCCTGAACTGCGAGTTCCAATCCAAAATGAACACCATTGGAGGTGATGTGCTCTCTGGCTTGAACAAAGCCGTTGACCTTGCCGAAAAGGATTTTGCAGGGTTGGTCATAGGGAACCAAGCTGCCAATTTCTCCGTAGGGGCCAATATCGGTATGATCTTTATGATGGCAGTGGAACAAGAATACGATGAGTTGAACATGGCCATAAAATACTTCCAAGATACCATGATGCGCATGCGATACTCATCCATTCCAACCGTAGCGGCACCGCACGGAATGGCTTTGGGTGGTGGCTGTGAGCTTTCAATGCATGCAGATAAAGTTGTGGCCGCTGCCGAAACCTACATTGGTTTGGTCGAATTTGGCGTAGGTGTGATCCCTGGCGGTGGTGGATCTAAAGAAATGGCACTCCGCGCTTCCGATACTTTCAGGAAAAATGACGTAGAACTCAACGTGCTACAAGAGTATTTCTTGACCATTGGTATGGCCAAAGTATCCACTTCGGCTTACGAAGCCTTTGATTTGGGCATCCTACAAAAAGGAAAGGACGTAGTCGTCGTAAACAAAGACCGACAAATAGCAACTGCCAAAGCACACGCCAAAATTATGGCAGATGCAGGCTACACCAAACCTGTAAAACGTAAAGATGTAAAAGTTCTGGGCAAACAAGCTTTGGGTATGTTCTTGGTAGGAACCGATTCCATGGAAGCCGGACATTATATTTCTGAGCACGACAAAAAGATTGCCGATAAATTGGCCTACGTTATGGCCGGTGGCGACCTTTCTGAAGCGACAATGGTGACCGAACAATATCTTTTGGATTTGGAACGAGAAGCATTTCTATCGCTTTGTACTGAAAGAAAAACGCTGGAACGTATCCAACACATGTTGAAAACCGGAAAACCATTGAGAAACTAGACACAGGAATCAAGACAAAAGGGCCAAGGCACAAAATCCTGACTCTTGTTTCTTGAACCTAAAAATCAAAAGTAAAAATGAAAACAGCATATATAGTAAAAGGATATAGAACAGCCGTGGGCAAAGCCCCAAAAGGTCTGTTCAGGTTTAAACGACCAGATGAACTGGCCGCAGAGACCATAGAGCATATGATGACGGAGCTTCCCCAATTGGACAAAAAACGCATCGACGACGTTATTGTCGGGAATGCCATGCCCGAAGCCGAACAGGGATTGAACATGGGAAGACTCATCTCATTAATGGGACTCAACATTGAAGACGTTCCCGGTGTTACCGTGAATCGCTATTGCGCTTCAGGTTTGGAAACCATTGGTATTGCTACGGCCAAAATCCAATCGGGAATGGCGGATTGCATCATAGCCGGAGGGGCTGAAAGTATGAGCTACATCCCTATGGGAGGTTACAAACCAACACCCGATTACGCCACGGCGAAAGAAGGCCACGAAGACTATTATTGGGGAATGGGACTTACGGCAGAAGCCGTTGCCCAACAATTCAAGGTTTCCAGAGAGGATCAAGATGAATTTGCATACAACTCCCATATGAAAGCATTGAAGGCGCAAGCAGAAAATCGTTTTCAAGATCAAATCGTGCCCATTGAAGTGGAACATACCTTTGTGAACGAAGCTGGAAAAAAGGAAACCAAAACATACACTGTAAACAAGGATGAAGGACCAAGAAAAGGTACCAACATTCCTACTTTGAACAAATTAAGACCTGTTTTTGCTGCAAATGGAAGCGTTACTGCCGGGAATTCCTCGCAGATGAGCGATGGTGCAGCCTTTGTAATGGTAATGAGCGAGGATATGGTCAAAGAGCTCAATTTGGAACCCATAGCCAGATTGGTAAACTATGCTGCAGCAGGTGTTGAACCAAGAATTATGGGTATTGGTCCGGTAAAAGCCATTCCAAAAGCTTTGAAGCAGGCAGGCTTAAAACAAAATGACATTGAACTTATCGAACTGAACGAGGCATTTGCTTCACAATCTTTGGCCGTAATCCGTGAGTTGGGACTCAACCAAGATATCGTTAATGTTAATGGAGGGGCCATTGCCCTGGGTCACCCACTTGGATGTACAGGTGCCAAACTATCGGTACAGCTTTTTGATGAAATGAGAAAGCGGGACATGAAAGGTAAATATGGTATGGTGACCATGTGCGTAGGTACCGGACAAGGTGCTGCAGGTATATTCGAATTTCTTAATTAAAAATACTAAACAACAAAAAATCATGAGCGATACTAAAGAAAAAGACATACTGAGAGGAGGTCAATTCTTGGTCAAGGAGACCAAATGTGAGGACGTGTTCACCCTTGAGGACCTGAACGAAGAACAAAAAATGATGCGCGAAAGCTCCAAGGAGTTTGTAGATCGCGAACTTTGGGCACATTGGGAGCGGTTCGAGCAAAAAGACTATGCCTATACCGAGGAGTGTATGAAAAAAGCGGGGGAACTTGGACTTTTGAGCATAGCGGTTCCTGAAGCCTATGGTGGTATGGGAATGGGTTTTGTATCCACTATGTTGGTCTGCGACTACATTTCCGGTGCCACGGGATCCTTTAGTACAGCTTTCGGCGCACATACTGGTATCGGTACCATGCCCATCACCTTGTACGGGACCGAAGAGCAAAAACAAAAATACGTTCCCAAATTGGCCACGGGAGAGTGGTTTGGGGCCTATTGCTTAACCGAGCCAGGAGCAGGTTCCGACGCCAATTCCGGCAAAACCAAGGCCGTGTTATCCGAAGACGGTAAATATTACAGCATTTCAGGACAGAAAATGTGGATTTCCAATGCAGGGTTCTGTAATCTGTTCATTGTATTCGCTCGTATCGAGAATGACAAGAACATTACCGGGTTCATTGTTGAGAACGACCCTGAAAACGGTATCAGTTTAGGTGATGAAGAAAAGAAGTTGGGTATCCACTCCTCCTCTACCCGCCAAGTATTTTTCAACGAGACCAAGGTTCCGGTCGAAAATATGCTGTCCGAAAGAGGCAATGGATTCAAGATTGCCATGAATGCTTTGAACGTAGGTAGAATTAAATTGGCCGCGGCATGTTTGGAAGCACAACGAAGAGTAATCGGAGAAGCAACCAAATACGCCAATGAGCGCATTCAATTCAAAACACCCATCATCAATTTTGGAGCTATCAAAGCTAAAATTGCCGACATGGCTACCAATGCCTACGTGGACGAGGCCGCTTGCTACCGGGCTGCAAAAAATATTGAAGACAGAATTGCCATTCGCGAAGCCAGTGGCAACTCACACCAAGAAGCAGAACTTAAAGGTGTTGAAGAATATGCCATCGAGTGCTCTATTCTGAAAGTAGCTGTTTCCGAGCATGTTCAGCACACCACGGATGAGGGTATCCAAATATTCGGGGGAATGGGCTTTAGCGCCGATACCCCAATGGAATCCGCGTGGAGAGACGCGCGTATTGCCAGAATTTATGAAGGTACCAACGAAATCAACCGAATGCTCTCCGTTGGAATGTTGGTTAAAAAGGCCATGAAAGGCCATGTGGACCTGTTGGGCCCAGCAACTGCTGTTGGTGAAGAGCTTATGGGTATTCCATCTTTCGATACACCTGATTTTTCAGAACTTTTTTCAGAAGAAAAAGATCTAGTGGCTCGATTAAAAAAAGTGTTCTTGATGATTGCCGGTAGCGCCGTTCAAAAATTTGGACCGGATTTGGAAAAACATCAAATGTTGTTGATGGCAGCTTCCGATATTTTGATTCAGGTATATATGGCCGAATCCGCAATTTTAAGAACAGAGAAAAACGCAAAACGCTTTGGCGAAGATTCCCAAAAAGCACAAATAGCAATGTCCAAACTCTATTTGTACAGAGCGGTGGACATTATTCAACAAAAAGGCAAAGAGGCTATAGTTTCTTTTGCCGAAGGAGATGAGCAACGTATGATGCTTATGGGGCTAAAACGCTTTACCAAGTACACGAACCAACCCAACGTGGTCAATTTAAGGACTCAGATTGCCGACAAAGTTGCCGCGGACAATGGGTATACCTTTGACTAATTCAAATAATTGCCGGGATCTATGAACCCACAATTTGAAAACGCCCCGATCGGGGCGTTTTTTATTACCCTATGGATTCCAATATCCGCTCATCTTTTTGCTTATTGGAAAAATTGATGGCACATTCAATAAGTGCCAAGTGCGAGTAGGCCTGTGGAAAATTGCCCAACAACCTCTTGGTCTTAAAATCGATATCCTCACTAAACAATCCTAAATGGTTGCTATAGCCCAAAAGTCGTTCAAAATACTCGAGAGCCTTTTCTTCCTCGCCTATCTTGAACAATGCATTGATAAACCAAAAGGTGCAAATGGTAAAGGATGATGAAGGAAGTCCAAAATCATCTTCGTTCTTATAACGATACAACAGACCATCATTGCTAAGACCATCTTCTATGGCCTTAACCGTGCTCACATATTTTGGGTCCCTTGCATGGATAAACCCATAAGGTTCCATCAACAGAACGGAGGCATCCAAATGTCTTGAACCGTAAGATTGTACAAAAGCATTAATGTCATTGTTCCAGGCATTTTTATGGATATCTTCCTTAATTTCTTGTTCAAGGGCGGTCCAACGTTCCAATTTTCGGGTTTTACCAAACATTTTGGCAACCTTTATAGCCCTATCTATAGCTACCCAGCAGAGCACCTTGGAAAAGGTAAAATGCCTATCCTCTCCCCTAAACTCCCAAATACCCTTGTCCGGCTCCTGCCAGTGTTTGCCGACAATCCAAACAATACCTTTGGTAATGTTCCATAACTCCTCGCCATTTTCCAAATCATTGCTAAAATTTCGAAGCTGCTCGTAAATCACATCCATCAGAATCCCATAGATATCGTTCTGTTTTTGCATATAAGCTGCATTACCCACCCTTACCGGTTTGGATCCTTTATAACCATCCAAATGGTCCAAGGATATTTCGGTCAGCTTTTTTTCTTTGTTGATACCATACATGATCTGGAGCTTCTCATCCTTATCCGGCATTAGATCGATTATGAATTGTAAAAATCTTTTGGCGGAATTTTTATGTCCCAATTCGGATACAACCTTGATCGCCATTGAAGCATCGCGAATCCAACAAAATCGGTAATCCCAATTACGAACCTCCCCTATGGTCTCGGGAAGCGACGTAGTGGCTGCCGCCAACACTGCTCCTGTTTTGTCGTAGGTCAACATTTTTAAAGTGATGGCACTTCGAATTATCTGATCCTTAAATTTCTTGTAAGTAGGGGTCTTATCCACCCAATCCAACCAGTAAACTTTGGTCCGTTCCAGTTCCAAAGCAATCTTTTGGGTGGTAGGTTTTAATATTTTCTCATGGTAACAAATCAAAAAATACCCATCTTCCTTAAGCGTGGTTTCTTTTTGTTCCAATATATGTTTCTTGTTAAAAGAAGTATAGAGGAACAATGTGTCGTATTTACTCTCATGGGTTAGACTGGCAATAAAATCTTCTTTAATATAAAGTTCGGTCTCGCCTACAGCATATTCCAATTTTGGATTGTACTTAAATTGAACCTTGGGACTTCCGGACACATACTTTATGTACCGGACTATTTCCGGAGGGGCCATGTATTTCCCGTTCATCTTATGGTGACGGGGCATAAAATCGTGTACCTCAAATACATTTTCGCCATCGGCATACCGCGTTACCAATATTGCGGTGTTCTTGTGGTACTGTTGATCAATTTTATAATTATCGCCCGTTAATATCTCAAAACTCCCACCCTTTTTTTCATCCAGTAGCTTCGCAAACACCGAAGCTGAATCAAATTGCGGCAAACAGCACCAGTCAATGGAGCCTTCTTTGGAAATCAATGCCGCACTCCTACAATTTCCAATAATTCCGTAATTCAAGTTGTCCATAGGTCAAAAAGTCTCAAAAGGGTTCTTATGAATTGGTTTTGCGATCTAATTTCCCGATTTTTAAAGAAACAAAAAATTAAAACACCTCAAAAATCATCCTTTTATGGGCAAAACTATCATAATCTCAAATCGGCTACCCGTTCAATTACAAATTAGCAATGGATCGCTCAATGCAGTACCAAGTGTTGGAGGTTTGGCCACTGGAATGAAATCTGTGCACAGTGGTGGCGAAAGTCTGTGGATCGGTTGGTCCGGGCTCACGGACGAGGATATTCCCGATGGGCTCGAGGATGAAATAGACAAAGCATTGCAGGATAATGGGTGTGCCAAGGTAAAACTAAATGCAAAGGAAGTGGATGGTTTCTACTATGGATTCAGTAACCGTACCATTTGGCCCTTGTTCCACTATTTTTTGGAATATTCCGAGTTTGAATTAACCTATTGGGAAACCTACAAGGCCGTAAACCAAAAGTTTGCCGATGCCATTATAGAAAACTCAAGTGAAGACGATACTATTTGGGTCCACGATTACCAATTGATGTTGGTTCCCCAAATGGTCCGCGAAAAAAGACCGGATACGACCATTGGTTTCTTTCTGCACATTCCTTTTCCTTCTTTCGAAATTTTCAGGACCCTGCCTTGGCGTGAAGAAATCCTGGAAGGATTGTTGGGCTCGGACCTTATCGGTTTCCACACGTACGATTACGAAAGGCATTTTTTGAGCTCCGTTCGCAGATTGATCGGTCTGGATGTAAGCTTCAACGAGATCTATCTGGACAATAGGGTCATAAAAGTGGATTCTTTCCCCATGGGAATCGACTACAAAAAGTTTAGGGATGCCGCTGTTAACCATGATTCAAAAAGTAAAGAAAACCGAAGTGATCTACAAGTTCGTTTGGACAACCACAAAGCATCGGCCCCGGATACCAAATTGATCCTATCCATAGATCGACTCGATTATAGTAAAGGGATAGCAAAGCGAATCAACGCATTCGAGTACTTTCTTCAAAAGTATCCAGAATACAAGGAAAAAGTCCGATTGATCATACTTGCCGTTCCCTCCCGCTCCAACGTTCCACAATATCAATTATTAAAAAAAGAGGTGGACGAACTGGTAGGAAGAATAAATGGTGAACTTTCCACGGTGAACTGGACACCTATTTGGTACTTCTATCGTTCCCTTCCCTTTGAAAGCCTGATCGACCTATATACATCCAGCGACATTGCATGGCTGACACCCCTTAGAGATGGGATGAATTTGGTGGCCAAAGAATATATTGCTACCCGAACAGATAAGTCTGGGGTACTGATTCTAAGCGAGATGGCCGGTTCGGCCTACGAAATGAACGAAGCTCTGTTGATAAATCCGAATAACTTTGAACAACAAGCAGATACACTTAAGCAAGCCTTTAACATGCCTTTGGAAGAGCAAATATCCCGTAATACCTTTCTTCAGAAAAGATTGGAACGCTACAATGTAGAGGTTTGGGCCAATGAATTTATGAGTGCATTGCAAGAGAACAGAGATCTGGGCAAAGCTTTTATTTCCGAAAAGATGTCGTCCGGCATATTGTCCTCCATTCAAAATGAATATGAAAAATCCAAGAAACGATTATTGTTCTTGGATTATGACGGGACCTTGGCAGGTTTCCACAAAGACCCACAAAAGGCATCTCCAGATGAAGAATTGTACCAACTTTTAGATGCCTTGCACAACCAAGAAAACACTACTGTTTTTTTAATAAGCGGGAGGGACAAACAGACCTTTGGCCGATGGTTCTTGCCCAAAAAATATAATATGATAGTAGAGCATGGTGTATGGATTTCCAAAAACGGGGACGAGTTTAAGATGTTGGAACAGGTCAAAGGAGAATGGATGGGCAAAATAAGACCCGTGCTCGAATCTTTTGTAGATCGGACACCTGGCTCGTTTATTGAGGAAAAAAACTATTCCTTAGCTTGGCATTACCGCAATACCGACCCGGATTTCGGGGATAAGAGGGCCACGGAACTCAATACCGTTCTTCGAAGTTTGATCGGCAACGACGATATTAGCGTGCTCAACGGGAACAAGGTAATGGAAATAAAAAACAGTAATGTGAACAAAGGAAGGGCCGCCACTCGTATGTTAACCGAAGACGATTATGACTTTGTTTTTGCCATTGGTGATGATTGGACGGACGAATTTATGTTCCAAGAACTGCCGGAGACCGCAATTACGGTCAAAGTCGGTCTTAAAAAAACACATGCCAAATACCATGTGGAAAATACCACAAGGGTAAGGCAATTATTGAAACGTTTTACAAAGCCATGACACGAGTTTTATTGAGCATTTTCTTGTTGTTCTCCGTTACCATAGGATGGTCCCAAGTGGAGACAGAGGTATATCTTTTTGATCTAGAAATAAAAGAGGGCAAACCCCTGTTGACCAACCCAAAAAACATTTCGAACAACAATGGTTACGACAATCAACCTTCGTTTTGGAACGACGATTCCATCCTTTTTGCATCAACCCGGGAGGACCAGACCGATGTTCTTCAATTCAATGTTAAAGAAGGAAGCACATCAAAGTGGTTGACCTATACAAAGGCAGGCAGTGAATATTCTCCGCTACGTATTCCCGGAAAGAATGCATTTTCCGCCATACGACTGGATGTGGATGGCTTACAACGCCTGTATGCTTATAATTTACAGACACAGGAATCCACACCTATAACAGACTTAAAAATTGGTTATCATGTATGGTACGACCCATCTACCCTGATCGCTACGGTTTTAACAGATAATCGTATGGATCTTGTGATCGTGGATGTTGAAACAGGCACACACCGAATCGTCCATAAAAATGTTGGGCGCTCTTTGCACAACATCCCCGAATCAGATCTGGTCAGTTTTGTTGGAAAAAAGGGCGAGAAGTGGGAAATTTTATCCTTAAACCCTACTACTGGCGAAATAAAAAAGATAATCGACACTTACCAAAATCAGGAGGATATAGCTTGGTTGGGCACCCAAACCATAATTACGGGATTCAACAAAGAATTGCTACGTCTCGATTTGGACGAAGGCGCGGAATGGGAAACCATCATGGAATTCAATCAAGAAGAAATCAACAATATTAGTAGAATCGCCATAAGCCCTAAAGCTAAGAGATTGGCCTTTGTTGCCGAAGGGTCGCCTGCCAAAATAATCCAAAAACAGGTAGAAGCTTTTAACAATAGGAACTTAGACGATTTTGTCTCTTGCTTTTCCGAAAATGTGCGTGTTCTACAATTTCCGGATGAGCCTATGTACCAAGGAAAATCAAAAATGCGCGAGAACTACCAAAGGTTTTTCGAGAACGTAAAAACATCTAACGTTAAAGTTGTAAATCGCATAGTGTTGGGCAACACCATTATAGATGAGGAAATTACCAAAGTGGACGGCAGGGACGGGCACCAAGTCGCTATCTACCAAGTGGCGAATGGTAAAATCCAATCCATGACCTTTATATTCCCCGATGGTCCTCTTACCGATGCCGAAAGTATCGTACAAGAACAACTGGACGCCTACAATAAAAGGGATATCGAGGCATTTGCCACCACCTATGCACCCCAGATAGAGATATACAGCTACCCCAATACATTAAACCTAAAAGGCAGGGCGAATCTGGAACAACAATACAGTGCTCTCTTTGAAAACACCCCTGACCTACATGCCAGTATAAAAAACAGGATCGTGATCGGAAACAAGGTGATAGACGAAGAAATGGCAACCATAAATGGAAGGATACTAGAGGCCATTGCTATTTATGAAGTAGAAAATGGCGAAATTAGCAAAGTAACCTTTATCCAATAATAAATACATGAAACTACCACACAACATTAGTAGAATTGAAGCCTTTAGCGATGCGGTATTTGCTTTTGCTGCGACCCTTTTGGTAGTTTCTGTGGGAACGCAAGCGGAAAATTCCATTTTACAGGTAGATTGGATAGTCTTTTTGAGCTTTTCGGTAAGCTTTTTTGCACTGGCAGGGCTCTGGTCCGTTCATTATAATTTTTTCCGAAGATCAGATTACATGGACAATATGATCATTGGCCTAAATACGGTTCTCCTATTTTTGATTCTTTACTTTATATTTCCGCTCAAATCATTGATCAATTCATGGACGGGGACGCTACAAATCAACAAAGACGATTTTTCTTCGCTATTTCAATTGTACAGCCTTGGGTTTTTGTTGATTTTTACGTGTTTTTCCCTAATGTACCTAAGAGTATACAAGAAGAATGGGACAGGCAATAAATTACATTTGTTTTATGCACGGCATTTTGGAATTTTTGTTTTTGTCGCCTTCGTTTCCATTATCATTGCCAAGTTTCATATTGGATTATATTACGGTCTCCCCGGAATACTATATACGCTTTTAGGACCTATTTGTTATTTTCACGCCATGTACTTTCAAAAGAAAAACAACTCCCTGTAATATGAAAACTAAACTACTTGCAACGCTGCTCCTTTTTGCATGCATAAGTTATGCACAAACCGACACTAGACTTTATGACATTATAAATTCCGTTTCCGCAGATCGCATAAAGAGCGATGTTACCACTTTGGTAAACTTTGGAACAAGGCATACCCTGAGCGATACCGTTTCCCGGACCACAGGAATTGGTGCTGCCAGGAGATGGATAAAATCGGAGTTCGATAAAATTTCTTCGAACTGCGGTAATTGCTTAGAGGTATTTTATCAAAAAAACTTTGTAAAGAAAGGCGATAATGCACGAATCGTAAAAGATGTTGAAATTGTTAACGTTGTAGCCATCCAAAGAGGCACTAAATATCCCAACCGGTTCATTATCATGAGCGGTGATATCGATTCACGAGTGAGCGACCCTAACAATTACACATCCACCTCTCCTGGGGCAAACGACAATGCCAGTGGAATGGCGGGCACCATCGAAGCCTCAAGGGTACTGTCCAAGTACACGTTCGAAAGCAGTATTATTTATGTGGGCCTTTCTGGAGAGGAGCAGGGACTATATGGAGGAAAAGGTCTTGCAGCCCATGCCAAAGAAAGCGGATGGGATATTGTAGGAATTTTGAACAATGATATGATCGGTAACATTACCGGAGTAGATGGAGTGGTGAGCAATAGGGACTTTAGGATATTCTCGGAACCCGTGCCCCCTACCGAAACGGAACAAGAACGAAGGGCTCGCCGATTCTATGGCGGGGAGGTAGATGGAATCTCGCGCCAACTGGCCAGGTATGTGTACAAAACCACTAAAACCTATATGCCAGAAATGAATCCTATGTTGATCTATCGTTTAGATCGCTTTGGTCGTGGAGGGCACCACAGACCTTTCAACGACGCAGGTTTTGCCGGAATTCGCATAATGGAGGCCCATGAAAATTATACACAACAGCACCAAGATATCAGAACGGAAAATGGCATCGCCTACGGTGACGTATTGGAGCATGTAGATTTTGAATATGCCAAAAAACTCACAGCCGTAAATGCCATAAACCTAGCCTCCATTGCTTGGGCACCGCCATCGCCCAAAACTGTTGAAATCGGTGGCATTGTAGAACCCAGTGCCAAACTTAGATGGAGTAAGGTCGATGGAGCCAAAGGCTATAAAATCTATTGGAGGGATACAACATCCCCCACCTGGGACAATTACAGGTATGTTGGCGATGTAGACGAGCATACCTTGGAAGGCATAGTAATAGACAATTATTTTTTTGGTGTGGCCGCTATTGGTGCAGATGGACACGAAAGTCCTGTGGTTTTTCCCAATAAAGTTTTTAGGTAAGCCTTATTTTTGAATCACTTGGTCTTTTACAACCAAACACTAGCCATTAATATCATTCAGTAATGATCATGAAACAAATCTATTTAATCGTTTTCCTTTTAGTGTCGGGCATTTTATCGGCACAGGAATTTACAAGGCAAGATACACTAAGAGGAAGCATCACCCCGGAAAGGGAGTGGTGGGATTTGAACTACTACGATCTCAACATCAAGGTAGAACCATCCAAAAAATATATTTCTGGGTACAATATTGTGCGGTACAAAGTTTTAAAGCCTGCCGAAACCCTTCAAATCGACCTTCAAGAACCATTGCAAATCGAATCGGTCTTGCAAGATGGCAAAAACCTGAAATATACCACCGAGGGCAATGCCCACTTCATCAAACTAAAGAAAAAACAGGTGCCGGGAGAGTTCAACGAGATTAAGATCAAATATTCAGGGCGACCACGAGAAGCAGTCCGGGCACCTTGGGATGGTGGTTTTTCTTGGAAACAAGATGAAAATGGCAATCCGTTCGTAGCAACATCCTGCCAAGGTCTGGGTGCAAGCGTTTGGTGGCCCAATAAAGATCATATGTACGATGAGGTGGACAGCATGCGCATTAGTGTTACCGTACCCAAACATCTTGTGGATGTGTCCAATGGTCAATTGGAAGATGTTTCGGAAGATGGCGATTTTAAAACATACCATTGGGCGGTTAAAAATCCCATCAACAATTATGGGGTCAACGTAAACATCGGCAACTATACCCATTTTGATGAAACCTACGAAGGAGAAAATGGTACGCTGCAATTGGATTATTATGTATTGCCCGAAAATTTGGAAAAAGCAAAAAAACAGTTTGTTCAAACTCCGATGATGCTCCGAGCCTTTGAACACTGGTTTGGCCCCTACCCTTTTTACGAGGATGGATTTAAGTTGGTGGAAGTCCCCTATCTGGGCATGGAGCACCAAAGCTCCGTGACCTACGGCAACAAATATCAAAATGGGTATTTGGGGCGAGACTTGTCCGGCACTGGTTGGGGCCTGCTTTTCGATTTTATAATTATACACGAGGCAGGACATGAGTGGTTTGCCAACAACATTACCTACAAGGATATTGCAGATATGTGGATTCACGAAGGGTTTACAGCGTACTCGGAAAATCTTTACCTCGACTATCATTTTGGCAAAAAGGCTTCTGCAGAATATGTGATCGGAACACGGGCCAATATCCAAAACGATCGCCCCATTATTGGACCATACGATGTGAACAAGGAAGGTTCGGGTGATATGTACTATAAAGGGGCCAATATTTTGCACACCCTGCGCCAATTGGTAGAGGATGATGCAAAATGGCGCCAAATATTACGCGGAATCAATAAAGAATTTTATCATAAGACGGTTACAACGGCCCAAATAGAGAATTATCTGAGCAAAAAAACCGAGAAAGACTTATCCGCTTTTTTTAATCAATACCTGAGAACAACCATGATTCCCGAGTTGGAATATAAAATTGAAAACGGCTCCATTACCTACCGATATGTGGATATCGTGGATGATTTTGATATGCCTGTAAAAGCTTTTGTGAACGGATCGGAAACATGGCTGTTCCCTTCTAAAGAATGGAAATCCGAGCAACTGGATGGCAACGAAGTGATCATTGACAAAAACTTTTATATAAAGACCAATAAAATTTGATTTGAGCAAGTATCCCGAATTCTATTTTAAAAACGATGTTGAGTGGCGGGAATGGCTGCACGAGAACCATAAAGAATACACCGGTATTCACTTGATATTTTATTCTGTTGACCATAATAAAGAAAGTATGCGATGGGAAGAAGCCGTTAAAGTGGCCCTCTGTTTTGGTTGGATCGATAGTACCGTAAAAAGTCTAGGGAACGGTAAGCGCAAACAATACTTTAGCCCCAGAAAACCTAATAGCACTTGGAGTACACTGAACAAGGCTTATATTGAGGAGTTAAAGTGCGATGGGTTAATGCACCAAAGTGGATTGGCCACCATCGATATTGCCAAAGCGAACGGCTCATGGACAGCGCTGAACGATGTGGAAAATGGTGTAATTCCAGACATACTGCAAAAGGCTTTTGATAAGAACCAAACTGCTTTTGAGAATTTTAAAAATTTCACCAAAAGTCAAAAAAAAGGATATCTGTATTGGCTAAAACAAGCCAAACGTGATGAAACCCGCCAAAAAAGAGTAAAGGAAATCATATCGCTATCGGAACAAAACATAAAGTATAGAAACTGACGAGATTACCTTCCATATTTTTTTCGGTAGATAAAGGCGGCCACTCCTCCGACAAAAGCAAATGCACTTAGCATCCAAAAAACATTTTGATGCCCCAGTTCCTCTCCGGGGTGGGCATCCAATAGTATCCCATAGGCCGGACCTGCAAATACATCCGGGGTATAACCTACCAAAGAAATGAGCCCTACTGCCGTGCCCGTCAAGGTCAAGGGAATTTTACCAACATGCATTACACCAAAATATAATGCACGAGTGGCATAAACTCCAGCTGCAATTACCACTACGGACATAAAGAACAAAACTGTTGTGGTCGGTGCAATAATGCCACTTGCGAAAATCAATCCCCCAATCAGCGTTAGACCAAAACTTGTAACCAAAAGCCATGTGATCTTTAGCCTATCTGCGATCAAGCCAAAAATAATACCTGTTGTTGGCCTTAAAAATTGTAACAAAGTTCCCACTTTTGCGGCATCGACTTGATTGTACAACATGACTTCCTCGGCATATTGTGAGATAATATCCGTGATTTTATATGCTACATATCCACACAGGATAATGATCATCAACAGCCAAACCGAATGAAGTTTTAAAACTTGTTTCATATGATTCCAAGAAATACGATCCAAAACCGCCTTTTCATCGATCGCATCGGATTTCATAAAAAACCAGACAAGGACACCAACTAAAATTATAATTACCGAAGAGGTATAAATTACATAGGTAAATGCCTCTCTTCTATCCTGAAGACCTGCCGTATCCGGTGATTCTGTCAAAAAAAACGAAAAAATGAGCACCCCCAATAAACTGAAGAAAGCTCCAGTGAGACCCCGTCCCCCGTCCAAGAACCCAAATGCCTTACCTTGAGCGTTACGCCCGCCCCAAATTCTAGCAGCCTTGATCATAGGCGCCCAAAACAAAAAAATTGTAGTGAATCCCCACCAACCATATAGCATCTGCAATAACCAAAAAGATGGGTATTGGGCATATAGGAATCCTCCAGCCGCTGTCATCCATAAAGCAATGGCTATTAACTTTCGAGGTTGATACTTATCGGCCAATGGACCTCCAAAAATATACGAAACCATGGCGACCAAGCCATATACCGAAAAACAAAGGCCCAGTTGCACATTGTCTAACCCCAAAACATCCAATACCGTAGGCCTAAATACCCGCGGCAAAACAAAGGGAAGGATAAAAATGGCTTCCCCCGAAAGTATCAACAATATTAAATAGAACCAACTTGGTTTTGCTTCTTTCAAAAAAATTGATTTTGTTAAAAGTCAGCAAAAAACAGGAGAAACCCAAAAATCATTTCAAGCAACGGGCACCTTTTAAAAGTAGGTGGAACAAAAATTCTGTTAACATCCCTTTAAGAAATCCGGGGAGGGTTTTTGGTATCTTTAGGCGACCAAAAAATAACCTTCCAAGTTTAGGAGCGGTTGCAATATGGTCTTAACTAAACTCAAAACATCAGACAACACCAATGAAAAAGTTTATTGCATTTTTTGCATTTCTACTTACCGTAGGTCTTACGGCACAAGAATTTAACATGGACCTAGTTCAGGACATGAAACCAAGAAATATTGGTCCAGCAGGAATGAGCGGACGTGTAACAGCGATTGATGTGGTCCACGACAATCCAGAAGTGATGTACGTAGGAACCGCCTCCGGGGGATTGTGGAAATCCACTTCTGGGGGAATCAAATGGGAACCCATTTTTGATGACCAGGTAACCGCCTCCATAGGCGCAGTTGCCATACAACAATCCAATCCATCCGTAATCTGGGTGGGTACCGGAGAAGGTAACCCACGTAACAGCTTAAATGGCGGATATGGCATTTATAAATCCCTTGATGGTGGAAAATCGTGGAAATCGATGGGATTGGAAAAAACAAGACATATACATCGAGTAATTATAGATCCCACCGATCCCAATGTCGTTTATGTGGGCGCCATTGGCTCACCTTGGGGCGAACATCCGGAACGCGGCGTTTTTAAAACAACGGATGGCGGAAAAACTTGGAACAAGATTTTGTTCGTTAACAACAAGACCGGGGTAGCAGATATGGTAATGGACCCCACCAATCCAAATAAGATTATAGCAGCCATGTGGGAGCACAAAAGAGAACCTTGGTTCTTTAACTCCGGAGGCGAAGGAAGTGGGCTCCATATTACACACGATGGTGGTGAAACTTGGAAAAAAATAACTTCGGAAGATGGATTGCCCAAAGGAAATTTGGGAAGAATAGGTGTAGCCATCGCCAGAAACAAGCCCAATATTGTCTATGCTTTGGTAGAGGCCAAAAAAAATGCATTGTACAAATCTACGGATGGAGGTTTTACATGGGCCAAGATCAACGATAAGAGCGATATCGGTAACCGTCCTTTCTATTATTCAGAAATTTATGTAGACCCTCAAAACGAAAACAGGGTATATTCGGTTTTTACTTATGTGAACGTTTCGGAAGATGGAGGCAAAAATTTTAAACAGTTAATGCCCGCCTATGGCGCAAACAATGGAATACACCCCGATCACCATGCCTGGTGGATCCACCCAGAAAATGGCCAATTCATGTTGGATGGCAACGATGGCGGATTGAATATCACAAAAAATGGAGGCGAATCTTGGCGATTTATTGGTAATTTACCCGTTGCACAATTCTATCATATTAGCACGGACAACGAATACCCCTACAATGTATACGGAGGAATGCAGGACAACGGTTCTTGGAGAGGACCTGCCTATGTTTGGAAATCCCAGGGCATAAGAAACAGCTACTGGCAAGAAATTGCTTTTGGCGATGGATTTGATGTAGTTCCGGACAAGGACAACAGCCAGTTCGGTTATGCCATGAGCCAACAAGGCAATGTAAGGCGTTACGACTGGAAAACGGGCAACAGCTACATTGTTCGCCCTACCCCACCGGATGCCGATACCATGCTCCGATTTAATTGGAACGCAGCCATTGGTCAAGACCCTTTTGATAACGGTACCGTTTACTTTGGAAGTCAGTTTGTTCACAAATCCACGGATAAGGGGTTGACCTGGGAAGTAATTTCGCCCGATCTGACCACTAATGACAAAGAAAAACAAAAACAAAGTGAAAGTGGTGGGCTGACCATGGATGCTACTGGTGCGGAAAATCATTGTACCATTCTTGTGATAGAACCATCTCCTGTGGAACATAACATGTTATGGGTGGGTACGGACGATGGACGTGTACATTACACACTAAACGGAGGCGAAACTTGGACAGAGGTAACCAAAAATATCAAGGGGCTGCCCACAGGAAGTTGGATTCCGCAGATAAAGGCATCGCACAACAATAAAGGAGAGGCACTATTAGTGGCCAACGATTATAGAAGATTCAACTATACGCCTTATGCCTATAGAACCACGGATTATGGTAAAACGTGGACGCGCATAGTCGACGAAAAAGATGTGGAAAGCTATGCTTTGTCCATAATCGAAGACCCAAAAAATCCAAACCTGATGTTTCTTGGAACAGATGATGGGCTTTACATCTCATTGAATGCCGGAAACAGCTGGAAAAAATGGAACAAAGGTTTCCCAACCGTTTCCACCAAAGATTTGGCCATACACCCAAGAGAACAAGATTTGGTCATCGGAACCTTTGGTAGGGCCGCATGGGTCTTGGACGATATTCGGCCTTTAAGGGAAATTGCAGGAAATACCACAATTCTTCAAAAAGAAATAGAACTGTTCGAAAGCCCCGATGCCTATTTGGCCGCTTACCAACAGCCAACAGGGAGCCGTTTTGGAGCCGATGCCCTCTATAATGCAGAAAACCGAAGGTCGGGCGCCATGATCACCTATTATTTGAAAGAGGGAAGTAAAATGGCCAAACAGAAGGATAAAAAAGACGAGGACACCGATGAGGAAGATAAAAAAGAGGAGGGCAAAGGTCAAAAGACCAAAGACTCCATTTTCTTCGAATTTTATGACGGAGACCGACTTATCCGTACCCTTAAATACAAAACACCGGAAAAAGCTGGTTTCCACAGGGTTTACTGGAATTTGGACGAAAAGGGACCGGACAGACCCTCTAGAACCATCAGAAAAAATACCCGAGAGCGTGGAGGGGTCGATGTAAAGCCCGGCACATACAAAGTAAAAGTTATCTATGGCGATGCCACCGATTCGACCTCGATAACCGTTAAGACCGATCCTAGATTGGACGTTAATATGGCTTCCGTAAACGAAGTTTATGAAACAGGAAAAAAACTTGAAGGTTTTTCCCAAACCGCAGCGGACGCAGTAAAACAGTTGGTAGAAAGCAAAGATTTGGCCAATTCGTTCAAAAAAGAGCTAAAGGAATTAGACAAGGATAAGTTCAAAGAACAGATCAAAGCTTCCGAAGAAATAGTTAAGCAAATAGATTCCATCGTCGCCCTGTATTTAGGAAAGGACGACAAACGCCAAGGTATTGTTCGGAATCCCGAGCCAACCGTAATGTCGAGAATTGGAAATGCCTCCTATTATGTGGGCACAAGAAAAACCGGAATTACTTCGACCGAAAAAAGGTTGATAGAGTTCGCAGAACAAGAACTAAAAACAGCATTGGACAAGACCAATACGTTCTTTAATGACCCATGGAAATCTTATAGATCATCCATTGAATCATTGGACCTTTCCCCTTTTAAAGAAACCAAAAACTTTAACCTTAATTAAAAATTGATCTTTTCAAAATACCGTTGTCAGGCTTAGACAAAATCTGGGTTCGCTATTGAACTCATTTAAAAAGGATTCGACAATGGTATTTTGAATAAAGTAACTAAACAAAGAATAAATGATCAGAAAATTAGCAGCCCTATTTTTTATACTTATATCGGGATATGTAAACGCGCAACAACCTGGCGAGGACGAAACCGGTTCTTGGTTCATGTACTTTGGCACCAATAAAGTCTCCGAACGCTTAAGCATCCATTCCGAAGCACAGTTCAGATTTTATGAAACCACCAGTAACTTTAATCAAATGTTGCTTAGAACAGGACTTAATTATCACATTGACCCCAATGCCATTGCAACCGCAGGTTATGCTTTTATTGATACGGACAACTCCTTTTTCGAATTTGAAGGGGAGATCAACTCCAAGGAACATCGAACCTTTGAGCAATTTATTCTTAAAAACAAAGTTTGGGAGTTCTTGTTCGAACACCGGTACCGATTAGAGCAGCGCTTTTTGGATTTTGGCGACTATACCGAAACCCAACATCGGGCGCGATATCGCATTCAGATGACATTGCCACTGACCAATACCTTCTTTCTGAATTTTTATGATGAACTATTTATCAATCTGAAGGACGATCTCTTTGGGCAAAATCGATTATATGGAGCGCTAGGGGTAAATGTTACGGAAAACAGTAGCATCCAAATAGGGTATTTAAGAAACCAGTTCCAAAATGCCGTTTATGATCGCTTACAGTTTGCCGTTTTTTACAACCCAGATCTTAGAGGTCTGTTCAAAAAAAAGAAGCCATAAAAATTCGATTGCTAAATGTTTGACAACAGTACTTTTAATGCCTAAATTAAAGGCTAACCTAAAAAACGATTGTTTTAATGAAAAAAGTACAAATAACTGTCTTAACATTAGTATTTATAGCTGCTTTTAGCTGTAAACAAGCAAAAAAAGAGGCCACAGAAACATCAGTGGAGGTAGAAGAGACCATTGATCAGGTAGTTGAAACCCTAGATCCCGAAGTAATCACCTTTACCATGGAACCCAAGAGTGATAGCAATGTAAATGGCGAAGTTGTTTTTACAGAAAACAGTAATGAGGTAATTATGAGGGCCACCTTTACTGGATTAAATGAAGGTGAACATGCCATACACTTGCACGAAAAGGCAGATTGCTCCTCGCCTGACGGCAAATCCACCGGAGGACACTGGAACCCAACTTTTCAACCACATGGAGAATGGGGTTCCGACGAGGGGTACCACAAAGGAGATATCGGTAATTTTACAGCCAACGCTGACGGTACAGCCACAATGGAGTTTTCTACAAATGAATGGTGTATTGGCTGTGATGACGATACTAAAAATATTTTGGGAAAGGCTGTTATAGTGCACCAAGGTGCTGATGACCTTACCTCTCAACCATCAGGTGCCGCAGGTGCCAGAATTGCTTGTACAGGCATCATCCAGTAAGTTCTATAAAATGTCAAAAAACAAAAAGCTGTCCAATGGGCAGCTTTTTTATTGACAGCCCTTTTAATAATCCATAACTTAGTAGAAAATTAAAACTTCCAAAATGAAAAAAATACAGATTGCAGCATTGAGCATTCTTTTTATTACCGCATTTAGCTGTAAGCAAAACAAAAAAGAGGAAAAAACCGAAGAGCAAACTGAAGAAATGGCATCGGCCTACAGTATTGTGCAGGATTCAACCAGTGTAAATTTCACCGCTTACAAAACTACCGACAAAGTTCCTGTTGGAGGAACATTCAAAGAGGTAGAATTAAAGTATTCAGCTGGCGAAACACCAATGGAAACCTTGAACGGACTTGAGTTTTCCATCCCGGTAAGCAGTCTTTTTACCAATGACCCAACGGAAGTTCGAGACCCAAAAATCATAGAATTCTTTTTTGAAAAAATGGCAGAGACCCAAACTATTACCGGAACCTTTATGTTTTCCGAAGATAAAAGTTGCTCGGTTAAACTTAGCATGAACGGAGTTACTACCGATTTGCCCATGGAATACGAAATTATGGACGATAACCAGGTGAATTTTTCCGGAGTAATGGACCTAAAGCAATGGGATGCCCTTAATGCCCTGGCCTCTTTGCACGAAGCATGCGAAATTTTGCACACTGGCCCGGATGGTGTAAGTAAAACTTGGGAGGAGGTTGCCATCAATGCATCGGTATTGTTGGAGCAAAAATAGAAGTCTTCCGAGGCTAAAAAATAATAAAAGAGCTGCATGTTGCAGCTCTTTTTTCTCCCAAAAAGAAAGCAGCCTGGACTGTCCAAACTGCCTTCAAAACTTAGATTACCTAAAAAAACAATCGAATATTAAAGTTTTATACCTACGCCCACTCCAAAAATCCATGGGTTTATATCCACATCGGCCTCTACCGTGGCACCCAAAGCAGTGGTCGCATTTACGGTTGCCGTAGTGTTCAAGAACAGTTTTTTAACATCGAAGTTCAAGAACCATTTATCGTTGAGCATAAAATCGAAACCTCCTTGTAGGGCAAAGCCAACTGCTGTATCGTAATCCACATCATCTGCAACGGGTCCTTCATCAACACCATAGAACAAGGTCAAATTTGGACCAGCACCCAAATACGGAACAAAATTGCCTCCTGTAAAATGGTACTGCGCGGTCAATGTTGGTGGCAACAACCAAACATGCCCCAGATCAATATCTCCTGCGGCGGTCCCAATGGCTTCCACATCGTGCTTGGCCGTTGCCAAAATCAATTCCAAGGACCAATTATCATCAAAAAAGTAACTTATGTCAAATTCTGGTACAACAGCGGTCGAAATATCCACATCTCCGCCTATGGCCTCTATATCCGCGCTCTCATCGGGAGTTACCACAATACCTCTTAATCTAAACTGCCATTTACTGCTATCATCCACAGGGGCGTCCTGTGCAATTGCCAAATTGCCCAATCCCATTAAAGCGATCACAGCTGCTAGTATTCTTTTTTTCATCGTGTGTTATTTAAATTGATGAAGCAAAACTAGTTTGACACTCCTTGCGGAAATATGATGTTTATCATTGAATAAAAAATCCATATACCCTATCAAAAAAGAAAAATATGTAACAGAACATCGGTTTTAGAGGGCTAAAACCATTTTTTTCGTTTAAAAATTATGATGGTGACCAATACAACGATCAGCATAACCCCCAACAAAATATAGTACCCATTGGCAAGCCGAAGTTCTGGCATGTTATCAAAATTCATCCCATAAATGCCCGCCAAAAATGTGAGTGGAATAAAAACCACAGAGAAAATGGTCAAGGTTTTCATTACTTCGTTCAAACGGTGGCCCTGCATACTAAAAAAAAGATTTATCTGGCTCTCCAGTTCCATTATATCCGAATCGATGTCCATGATCAGCCCACTGATCTGTTCTCGAAGTTCACTAAAATATTTGGTCTGAAATCCTTTTACTTCTACCCTCTCCAGTTTAATAATTATGTCCCTAAGGCCGTGAGACGCTTTTTTAAAATCTTGAATAATAGCTTTTTTTTGTTCTACCTCAAACATAAATTCCGGTGTTGGTTCCTGTTTTACGATGGCTTCCAACGCATTTTCCATCAGTACGGTCTCTTCATACTTTTCCTTATAGTTCGCTATCAAGGTTTCCAGGATAAAAAACAAAAGATAATCTGCTCGTTTTTTACGGATAATGCCCTTGTTTTCGAATATACGTTGCCTGATCCAATCAAAATGATCTCCCCATTTTTCCTGTATGCACCACACAAAATCCTTGGATACCACAAAGTACATTTGTTCGGATTCCATACTATCGTGTTCGGTTTTTAGGATTCTGGCCGCAATGAACAATTGGTCTTCCAGCTCAATGACCTTGTTCCCCATTTTCTGGTTCAACAGAAGGCGCAACAAAAAATCATCGAGATTGTTCCCGTTTACCATCTGGCGGAATTCATCCATATACTGTAAACCGTAAGTATTTATCCAAGTTATAGACTTATCTCCCTTGGATAGCACTGAATCATCGGTGATCGTAAATTTTCTGTTGTAGTAATTGTCCGGTGAGTAATTTATTACCCATGAATTTTCTTCAAAATCTGTTTTCATGGCATATAAAATGAAAAGGTTTATTCGTAGTTTAGATCCTTAAGTTAATTCAAATTTGCAAAGTACCACCATGATTGATACAATGACTTTTAAAACCGAGTTTCTATACACCATAATTCTGCTCGTTATTGTGTTCTCGCTCCATTATTTGAACAAAAATGCCATTAGGCGGTTTGGACGTTCGAGTTCGATAGACATGAACAGTAGGAAAGTAATTTTTTACCTTAACAATATTCTCTTTTTTATATTAGCCTTTCTCGGACTATCGTTTATCTGGGGGGTCAATCTGGAAGACATCTCATTGTTTCTGTCGTCCGTGTTGGCAATTTTAGGTGTGGGATTTGTGGCCCAATGGTCCATACTCTCCAATTTAACGGCCAGCGTGATCCTGTTTTTTAGCCATCCTCTGCGTTTGGGCGATAGAATCCGTGTAATGGACAAGGACTTTGATTGGACCGGAAAGGTAGAGGACATTAGTGGGTTTTATCTTTTTATGCGGACCGATGATGGTAAACGAATAACCATACCCACTAATTTGGTGATACAAAAAGGGATAGAAATTCTTAAAGATGAGATTGTTCCCCCTCGGAATGAAGATGGAACAATAACTGAAAACGACTCCACCAAATCCTTGGAACCATAACAATACACCGCTTTACTTTTCTCACTAAGGCGTATATTCTGCGAACGCACCGCGATCGGATTAACAAATATTTGTTTTACTTTGTCGAATAATACGAAAAGATGAACCCTTCTGCATCCGGATGGATCAATAAGTTCGGCCACCTTGTTAATCAAGAGTCTTCTCTCTTTGAAGACTTTGACAGTATGTACCAAGAACTAAAGACAAATGGGTTCGTTTATGGCGTTCACTTGGACATACCCTCCTTTATTGAAGTTGAACACACGTTAACAGAAGACGAAATTGCCAAGATCAATCTCCTTTCGGCGCTATATTTTACCTATACTTTTGAGGTGGGAAAGAACGATTTTGAAGCCTTCGTGGAAAAAGTATTCGAGTATTATCAATCCCTTAATGTTAGCCGCGTATCTTACCTCAACAAAATATTTAGTGGTTCCAAAACAGAATCCCAACTGGAAAAATTGATCGATTCCAGAATTTATTTGAGCGATAATACCTTTAGCCGGGCATTTGGCAATAGCCTGACCAATTCTTTGCTCTATGTGGATATACTAATTTTTATGGTATACCTACGCGGGAACAATAATGTTATGGAGCATGCCCAACTTTTGGAGTACGTTACCATCAACATTGTGTACCATGCACTAAACGCCAAAGAGACCCACGAGTCCGATGCAAAACTGATACAATTATTAGGTTCTTCCTTAACCTATGTTGATCTGGACGAGGCAAAATATGATGGTGATTACACCGATTTACTGTCCCGAAATTTTACTGAGAACGAGAGAGATTATTTCTTGGATATGGCTTGCTTGACCATCTGGGAAGACAAGACTTTGGACTATACTGAAACCGACTATATTTTTGGGTTGGGGAAGGACTTGAAAAAGACTAAAAAAGAGATAGAATCCGAGCTGAAATTTGTGAAGAATTTCTTTGAGGAAAACAAGGAAAAAATAGCCTACTTGAACAACAAAAATTTAGCTGTTCAATTCTATGATGGGATGTCCAAAAATGTCACCAAACTAATCCTGAGAAATAGCAAAAGATTAAAAAAAGAACTTACCGAAAGTCGGGAATTGGTCTCCCTTTTATCCAAGTCGACCATTAAAGATCTAAGCCCGGAAGAAAAGAAAAAAGTGCAGAACCAATTGTTGGATATTTTTAAGAGCATACCCTCATTGGCCATTTTTATGTTGCCCGGTGGGGCGGTACTTTTACCAATTTTCATTAAATTGATTCCCAAACTGCTGCCTTCGGCCTTCGACGATAATCGGATTGAGGAAAAATAGGCCGCATGGGTCGAAAAAGGCACTATAAGAAAAATTTATAGTTTACTTTTATTTATATTAAACATATGAAATCCAGATTATTAAGACCTCCTACTCCAACCATAGCTTGAAGTCTCTTACTCTTTCCCTACTTACAATGATCTCGTGCTCATTAAAATGGTTGAGCTTAATTTGAAGCCTTGAATTGGTGTATGAAATAATGTCTGCTATGTGGTTGATGTTCACGTAAAACTTTCGGCTCACCCTAAAAAAAGTATGTGGTTCCAACTCCTCCTCCAATTGCTCCAGGGTAGTATCCAGCAAATAATTTCTACCGTCCGAAGTCGCCGCATAGGTACCTTTGTTCTCACTATAAAAACATTCTACTTCGTCCGCATTTATAATTTTTAAGTGCTGTCCCACCTTGGCCGTAAAACGTTTTTTGTACTCACGTTCCAAAGGGTTTATCAAGAGCTTTTTTATGTCGTTAAAATCGACCGGGATTTTTCGGTTTTCCGGCTTAAAATCCCTGTACTTTTTAACCGCACTTTCCAACTCTTCCTCATCAATAGGTTTTAGTAAATAATCAATGCTGTTCAGCTTAAAAGCCTGTAGTGCATATTCATCATAAGCAGTGGTGAAAATTATGGCACTTTTTACCTCGACCACATCAAAAATTTCAAAGGAAAGTCCATCTGATAATTGGATATCCAAAAAGATCAGATCGGGATGCGGATTATCTTGAAACCAAACAATGGAATCTTCCACCGAATGCAACATGGTGGAAACATCAATTTCCAATTCTGAAAGCAATCTGGATAATCGTCTTGCCGCTGGTTTTTCGTCTTCAATTATTAGGACATTCATGTAATTTTGGTTGTATTTGGTTATGCTGGTCTTCTTTTATTTAAGAATTTTGATCTATCAATAATCATTGGTTTCATCCTCTTCCATATATTTTTGGATCTGGCGTTCTTCCCATTTTTTAAAGAAAGTGATTTTATGCCTAAAAATAATCAAAGTATGTACAAGCAATATAACTCCCCAAATCAAAATATTGGCATTTACCCATTCGTAATAATATGATTCTTTTGGAAATGCCACTGGTAAAAGTGAATTGAGCACCCCTGTTCTTAACAATACCAGAATACCATTTACGATCACAAAGATCATAATATGCCTGTAATATCCTTTCAGTTCTTTAACCCGTTTTTTGGCCGCCTCCAAAGAAATGTTTTTGTTATCCATCACGCTTACTTATATTTTTTCATTTCCTCTTTGTCCTCGTCCATGTACTTTTGTATTTGGCGCTGTTCCCAATCCCTGCCCAAAAATGGGTTTACACCAAATGTCTTGGATGCGTGGAACATTAACCCTATGCCCCAGGCCACTAAAGTGATGAAATGTTCCCACTGCCAAAAATTGTCTGTTCTCACGTAAATATTGATCAAAATAAAAGTATTGATCACTATATATATTGCAGAATGGATATAGAAGCCTTTGATCTCCTCTACCCGTTTTTTTGCTCTATTATATTTTTCTTTATTAAAGTTTTCCACGATTATTTCCATTTATTGTTCTTTTCATCCTCCCGCATAAATTCCTCTATCTTACGCTTTTCCCATTGCTTGCCAAAAAATGGGTTTAGATCAAAGGTCTTCAAGGCATGGAAAAGCAATCCGATTCCCCATCCAAATGCTGCCCATAGAAACCACATATACCCAAATCCGTTGGAAAAGTAATTGATCAAGGCCAATCCGGAAATTACCAGCACATAGGAAGTAAGGTTACCGTAGAACTTTTTAAGCTCGTCCACTCGTTCCCGTGCCCTAATGTATTTGTTTTCGTTATCCATATTTTCCATAGTTTTATAGTTTGATGTGGTGTTATAGTTAAAATTACGCATTCTTAAAATTCTTTGTTGTTCATAAACTCCTGAATCTTACGCTCTTCCCATTCCTTTCCCAAGATAGGGTTTCGTCCGTAAGCTGTAAGCCCCTGGAACAACAGTCCCAAGCCCCATCCTGCTGCGGGGAACAATGCCCACGGAATATCGGTGGTCCTATAGTTAATGTACACCAATAAAGGTATAATTACACAATAAGAGATCAGGCTATAAAAGAATCCTTTGAGGTTCTCCACTCTTTCCTTTGCCCTGGAGTATCGGTCTTCTGTAAAATTTTTCATGACTGTTGTTTTTTGATTACAGTTCAAACTTCGCAATAACCCATATCAAAAAGAAAAGTGAATTCCCGAATTGTAATTTTATTGGGATGAATTGTGGTTCTGGCGCACAACTACTGTTTGGAATGAAGCTACGATGTATTAGAGCAACAGTATTGCATTGATTCTCAATTGATCAAAAATCCTCTTTCTCCATAAGCTCCTTGATCTTGCGCTCTTCCCAACGTTTGCCCCATAAGGGGTTATAGCCATAGGCTTCCATACCATGCACCAGTACACCAAAGCCCCAACCAATACTAGGGAAAATGGCCCACAGAAAGTCCGTTGTACGGAAATTGAGCCACCATAAAAAAGGAATTACGATACAATAGGCCAATACATTGCCATAAAAGTCCTTTATGGCCCTTACCCGTTCTTTTGCCTTTGTATAGCGTTTTTCTTCAATATAATGCTCCTGTGTTTCCATTATTGTGTATTTCTGAGTAAGCATTGGCAGGAACACACTAAACTCGTTCTCGGTCTTTTTAATGACCATCTCGCGATCGGTTAGTATGCGATAGCGCTGTTTTATATTTTGAAGTCCTACCCCACTACTTTTCTTTACTACCTGTTTTTCTTGAAGATTGTTGCTTACCACCAACATACCCTGCTGTTCAAAAACCTTGATATGCAAGGGTCGGGAAGACGTCACCACATTATGTTTTACGGCATTTTCCAATAAAAGTTGTAACGAAAGGGGAACTATTTTGGCTTCGGGTCGGGAACAACTATCTGGAATGTCGAATACAATACTGTCCTCAAAACGCATTTTTAGCAAGCGTACATAGGTCCGGGCGAACTTTAATTCCTCGTCCACAGTAACCAAATCCTTATTCTTCTGTTCCAATACGTAACGGTACACTTTGGACAACGAAGTGGTAAAGTTCTGCGCCTGGTGCGGGTCTTCTTCGATTAAACTTGTGAGTACATTCAAACTATTGAACAAAAAGTGGGGATCCAATTGGTTTTTAAGGGCATCGAAACGGGCAGAAGCCGAACCTGCTATAATTTTTTGCTCCTTTACCTGTCTTTCCTTGTAGTATTTGTAGTAATATGCCGCATAGAACAAGAGCGCAACGATCATGGAAATCACAAAGGAACTAATGTAAAAGGAGGATTGTTCCTCCTCCAAAAACTGTCCAATGGTTTTTTGATAAAACCCGACCATTAAAACAAGACGGGCGAGAACAATACCAATGATGGAGGCAACAATGTTGCCCAATATTCCATAACCAATATATTTCTTGGTAAAAAGTTCCTTATTGTATTTGCGCATTAAAATTATAAAGGAGGCCGCATTAAGCATGTAAATGATCACGGAGAAAATCATGCTCTCCCAAAACTCCACCCAGATTTCTTGATAAGTGAGCTGCCATCCTTTGACATAGAAAAAAATGAGGAGAACTATAAAAATAGCTACCCCCACTAATATTGCTTTAAAAAATTCCTTGATAAAAAGTTTCATGGTATTTTATTTGCCACAATTTGCCAAAACTTCTTCTGCTCTCTCTTTCCCCCAGGTTGGATAAAATGGCGTTTCGGATTTAAAGGTAGCAAAAAGTTCCAAGGCCCTTTCCACATCTTTGCAATAAGGCGTAATGTCCTTTCCAAAATAGCGCGCGGAACCCATATCCCATTCTGCTTTGGAAAGTATGACCCTAGGATTTTGAGGATCGATTTCCATAGCTTGCTGGTACAGCTGCACATTTTTAGGGGAGAGCGTCATTCCATAGGTTGCTCCATCAAAAGCGATCCAAGCGGTATTGATTAGTGCTTCTTGAATCAAAAGTTCGGGATTATTGGGCGATATGGCCTTGGCCACATCCAAAAACTCTTTTGCTTTTTCCAATTGTTTGCTGAGTTTGTCCTCGTCCTTTTCTCCGAAAGAAATTACCGTGTTTATCTGCGAAACGTAATAATAAGGCAACCATTTATCCGGTTCGGCAGTGGCAATACGTTCGAACATGTTGGATGAATCGACCACTTTTTGATTTTGCCACAACTCAAAAGCTTTTTCCATTCCTTTGGAATAGCGATCTTGAGCATTCACCATTACTGTTCCCAGTAATACGATTGATAAAATTAGTTTTTTCATGACTGTCGTTTTTTAAAGATTGTACGGTAGTTTCAAATAAATTATTGATGGGACAAAATTGGGCCAGAAAGAAGGTTTGTGAAAAAATGGATTACCGAACTGTAAACATTCGGGGATGAATTGTTATCCAAGCAGACTTTAATTTATAATTTAGCACCTAGTTCCAACAAACAAAGCATTCCATGTACATTCCTTCCCATTATCAAAATCAAAACATTGATGAGATCAAAGATTTTTTAAGGGCAAACAGTTTTGGCATTTTAATCAATATTGTGGACCATAAGCCATGGGGCACCCACATTCCCTTGGAATTGGAAACCGATGTGGACGGGAGCGATATTTTGGTTGGCCATATTGCCAAGGCCAATCCACAATGGAAAAATTTTACTGCCAATACGGAAGTACTGTGCATTTTTAATGGGCCACATGCCTACGTTTCCTCATCATGGTACAAGGAAGAGGAAGTCCCAACCTGGAATTATATTGCGGTACATGTGTATGGCAATTTGCAGATCTTGACCGAAGAAGCAACCATGGAATCCATGCACAGACTGGTGGACAAGTACGAGAAGAATTCCAAAAACCCCGTATCCTTAAAAGAAATGTCGCCCAAAACATTGCGACAAGTCAAAGGTGTGGTGGGGTTTAAAATTAGAATATCCGATTTTCAAGCCACCTACAAACTGTCCCAAACGCGAATGGAAGACCATCACAAGATAGTTTCGGAGTTAGAAGAACGTTCCGACCCGGGCAGCAAAGGGATTGCCGGCCATATGAAAGGTGGATAATGGCGACAACCTCTTATTCAATGTCTTGAAAAATGGTGTCGGCCCAATTGGCATATCTTGAGTTTTCCACGTGCATAATCCAAATTTCATCCCTGTACTTGCCTTTCAATTTAGATCTATAAGCGGCATAAGCATCCTCATTTTCCTCATATTTGGCCAAATACACATAGTTTAGACCATTATCTGGGTTTTTAAAATATTGCGCATCCAATCCTTCATTTTTGAGCTTTTTCATAAAGTTTTTTAAATAAACTTCGCTTTTAAAAACATTGGCGACGATATAGTGCCCTTGCCCAACTCCGTCCAAATCGATGAATTTTTCGATGGGCTTAAAGGCTCCTCCATGAAAAGTTCCTTCTTTTTTTGTTTTGACATCTTTTGATGCCTTCGCAGTGTTCGCCGCCAAAGCGTTTGTAGTAGAGGCCTCGATTTCCTTATAAATGGCATCCAAGTCTTTCCTGTCCGCCAAGTACAATTTTTGTGCATGCTTTTCAATATCGGGGATTTTATTTCCGTTGTGTCTTTTTACAATCCTCATCATCATTTCAAAACGTTCTTCCATATCCTGCTCCCTACTTTGTTTCATGGAATCTATTTGATACAGCAGATCATCGATTACGGCATAGCTATCTTCTTGTTGTTCTTGCAATTTGGCTATGCGCTCCTCCCAATAGGCCCTATCCTCTTTGTTATATGGGCGTAAAGTGGTTTCTACATCCAGTTTACTTTTTTGTTTTGTTTTTTCCGTGTTGTTTTCCGCTTCTGCCACAGCCGTGTTCTCAATCTTCTTTTTCTCCTCATCCTCATCGTTGGCAACAAATGTATTTTTGGAAAGGTTGGGCACAAAGGAGTAAGCAATGGATATTTCGTGGGTAACTCCAAGGTTGGCGATACTATTGCTCAGGCTTTTCTCAAAGTTATAACCGAAGGACAATCGTTGGTTCAAATTAAATCCCGTACCGGCCGATGCGCCATAGAATTGATCGTAACCTCCCTGAATCCAGCCTAATTTGGGAAGGTCTAAAATTATGCCTCCACCGAAGATGATGTCCTCACTGCCTTCGAAACGAGCTCGAGCCAAGGGCATTAAACGACCATCTTCCAAAATGCCCCTAGCATTTTCAAATTGATGGGCATATTGAATGTGACCCGAAAAAATCTTCTCGTTAAAACTGGTAAGGGACTTTCCCGTTTTTAAATTATAGTCCACCAAGTTTTGGGCGAACACGCCAAAATCGAACTTTCCCAAACTTAAATTCAGTCCGGGCTGAAACGAAATTACGGAGCTTTCACTGGCTTCCCTTAAAACTGGGTCGTCTTCTAGTGCAACCGCTCTACTTGGGTCAAAGCTGCTCACATAATATGGAATGTTCACACCAAATGTCAGGCTACTTTCACTCCCCAACCGGACACCGTGGGAATAATTGGCCATTACTCCTAAATTGGAAATTACACCCTCCTGCTGGTTGTAAAGACTAAAGCCAAGGCCAACTCGATCGTTCAATCTGCCGCTGTAACTTAAAAAATAATTTTGACGGTTATTGTCGAAATCAGCACTTTGGCTTCTGTGAAAAAAGTTTACGTAAGACTTGTCTTCCCTAATGGAAGAAAAGGTAGGGTTGATCAAAAACCTATTGAATTTCAACAAGTTCTGAAATGGGACATCGTAGCGCACGTAAGGATTGCTTTCTTCTTGGGCCTGCGTGGGAAGACCAAGTAAAACAACCGTCAAAAGCACAAAAACAGTGCGCCTACATTGGAACGGGAATGTAGTTCGAAAAAACGGGGGTAGTTTTATCACCATAGCCGATTGGGATTTGTAGGTTAATATTTCTGATTGGGACAGGTTGATATTTGTCTAAACTTTTCATTTGCAAGATTTGGGACTTGTAAGAATTTTATGACTAAATATAATGTAAAGCTACATATTTTATCGTCCAACAGGTAATTTTTTCGTTGAACGGTAAGGTCGATTGATGGATAGGTCATTTAAATTCATGAAAAATAGGTTTCAATTTATAGAGGGTTAGAAAGATTCAATCTATTTTTGACAAAATATTCCCAACCTGCACAATGCAAGAACACATTACCATTGTCCCGTTTTCGGAAGCCTATAAAGAAGCTTTTAGGTCTCTTAACGAAGAGTGGATCACCAAATATTTCGAGATGGAAGAAACGGACCGCCTAACCCTTTATTATCCACAGGAATATATTTTGGATAAGGGCGGTTACATTGCTGTGGCGTTAATGGATGGAACTCCTGTTGGTGTATGTGCACTAGTTCCCAGCAAATACGAAGGTTTTGACCTAGAGCTTTCCAAAATGGGCGTTTCCCCTAAAGCACAAGGCAAAGGCATAGGCAAATTACTAGGACAGCACATAATAGATAAGGCCATTTCCATTGGTGCCAAAAAACTATTTTTGGAGAGCAATCGTAAATTGGCCCCTGCACTGTCACTTTACCTAAAATTGGGTTTTGTTGAAATAACCGGAATTACCTCACCGTATGTTCGGAGCGACATTCAAATGGAATTGACCCTTCCAAACGCCTAAGTCTTGAATCTTAATCGGTTTTTTTGTCCCACCTATTAAAACTTACCTAGCATTTCTTTTATAATTACTTAAAAATGAGTATCTTATAAATGTAATCTTAAACTTCATCGCCATGGGTCTCATCAAAGATTGCAATAAGTGGGCTAATGCGCACACCTACCTTGTGTTGGATTTGGTACGAATCCTACTGGGTGTTATACTTTTCGTCAAGGGCATCGAGTTTATGACCAACCATGTAGAAATGGAAGAAATGGGACGCCCTTTTCAAGACGTCCCGGGTGGCATGATCATTCTACATTATATTGTACCTGCCCATTTTGTTGGTGGTATTTTAATCGTGGTCGGTTTACTTACCCGATGGGCCGCCATTGCCCAACTCCCGATTATCTTCGGGGCCATACTCACTAATTTTTTGGGCACAATGGATATGAACAATCTTATCCTTTCCATTGTTGTTTTGGTTTTGTGCCTCTTTTTTATTGTGTATGGATCGGGCAGGCACTCGGTAGACTATTACCTTAAAATGCAGCAATAGGTTATAGGTTGTCCAACTGATTACTTTTACGATCCTTACTGATGGTCCAGAAAAAGCCAACAAAGAAAAAACTGTCTGCCGGCGGCGTAATCGCCCTTCGATTGTACACCCCATCCATATTTGGGGTATCCGCATATTGATAATTACTAATATTATTGATACCCAATAAATTGCTTACAGAAAAATACAAGATCTTCTGTTGGTCGATAAGGTAGGCCCAGTTAAAGCTCAAATTATTATAAGATCTTGTCTTTTCTTGTAAAAAGCCTGGTGTATTAGGGTTATTATATGGCCTCCCGGAACCATAGGAATAAGAAAGACCGACTTGGGACCTTAATTTATCCACCCAGTACTTGGTAACCAAGGAAAAATTATGCTTTGGTGCGAAGTTGGGCGTTGCCCTTTCAGGAAAATTTCTATAATCGCGTTCTGTATCCAAGTAAGAGTAAGAAGCCCAGTAATCCAAATTTTCTATGCTCTTGCTATCCCTCCAAAAAACATCGACTCCCTGGGCATAACCATTTCCTGTATTGGAGTAATTGGAATTGAACTGTGGGAGGTTGGTATCAAACTTCACCAATTGATCATAGTCCTTGTAATAAAGCTCGGTCCTAAAGGTTTTTCCATTTTTAATATATTGATAGTTAAGTATATAATGTGTAGCCTTCTCCATTTGAACATTTTGGTCGAATTTGACCACTTCTGTGAGCGGTCGTTGATAAAAATCGCCATATGCCAAAGAAAACTGCCCATCCTTGCCCGGTTTATAGGCCAAGGAAATTCTGGGAGAAAGATTAAACTCGTCCAAAAGAGAACTTTGCGTGGCCCGCAATCCCAATTTCATGGCAAATTTGTTGCTCAAAAAAACATCGGATTCGGCAAAGGCGGCCCAGAGTCCATCATTATAACCACTAAAAAATGAATCGTTGTTTAGATCCGTGTATGTTTCATTATAATTGGTATTGAAATATTCCGCACCAAATCTCAAATCATATCGATTACTAAAATTTTTACGCGCCTTAAATTTTATGTGGGAAGAGGTTTCCTTGCTATCTACCCTATCGGCTTCAATTCCGATGTCGTTCGTATCCCATGCGATCGAGGCACCAGAAGTCAGGCTCCAATCGTTCTTAAAATAATACTTGTAAGATGCGTTAAAATATAGGTTGTTGTTTTTTAAACTAAACCGTACAAAATCATCAAAATTGATATCCTCTTGTTCAATATCCAAATTGGCATGGTTAAAGCCAGTGTAAAGTTTAAACATGCTCTTCTCCCCTTTGCTCCTGAACACTCCTTCGCCGGCTATGGATTCGTAGGGACTTTTCCAGTTTACACCCTGTGTGGAGGGAATCAATGCTTCGTACGGGGCAAGGTTTACGTAAGAGGTGTTTATGCTCAATGATTGATCGCCCCAAATCTCGGTATGGCCCAGTCCGCCCCCCACGGACATAATGGAAATATCCGTTTTCTCTTGCAATGGAACATCAGTAGTGTTCAACAAAAGTACACTGGAAAGTGCTTGTCCATACTCAGCTGAATACCCTCCTGTACTAAATGATATGCCCTTAAAGAGGAATGGTGAAAACCTGCCTCGGGTGGGTGTATTGTTGGCTGTGGCGTTGAAAGGTTGAAATACACGAAGTCCATCAATAAATACTTGTGTTTCGTTCGCAGTACCACCTCTCACGAACAAACGCCCATCTTCATTTACTGTTGTAGTTCCCGGCAAGGTTTGCAATGCCGCCACAAAATCACCTGCCGCGCCAGCAGTGGTTACAATATCCAACGGTTTGAGCACCGATACCTTGGAATTGTCGCCCGCTTCAAAAGTCCCTGCTGTTAAGGTTACACCGGATAAGGAGTTGACGGATTCCACCAATGTAATGTTGATCTCTTTAAAAAAAGAAACATCTCCCGCCTCGTAATGGGGCTCGTAGGACAACATGGATATCACCAAGGTCTGCAGACCTTCCTCTGTTGTTTCAAAACTGAAATTGCCGTTTGCATCGGAGGAAGCCCCATCGTAGGTCCCTTCCAAATAAATGTTGGCTCCTTCAATCGGATTTTTTTTGGCATCGGTCACCTTACCGCTGATGGTCTGTTGGGCAAAAACTGCTCCCGTGCAAAATAAAATGGTAAATAGATTGATGATAAATTTCATGTCTGTTCGTTTTGATTGATGCCACAAAATTGCGCATCGACCCTCGACCACCACAAAACAAAATACCCAACTGTGGATTTTTACAACTGAATTGACATAACATACACCACCGTTCAATTCACTCCCCTTATTCAACATTTCGGTATGTTCAATTTTAATTATGCCGGCCTCTTTATCAATTTTGGACACACAAACAACAAAAACAAACATTATGAAAACTGTAACACTCGCTCTAAGTTTCTTTTTTGTAAGTCTATTGGCCATGGCACAAGAAAATAACGGAATCGACATAACCGTAACCATCGACAATGTGACCAGTAATGAGGGAAAGGTTCTTATTGGGCTTCATACGGCCGACACTTTTATGAAAGGGCCCGGGGTACAAAACCTTCAAAGCACTATAGAAAATGGCAAGGTAACCTTAACGTTTACCAATGTGCAGCCAGGTAACTACGCGATAATGGCCATGCACGATATAAACGGGAACAACCGAATGGATTTTGAGGCCAACGGAATGCCCAAAGAAAGTTATGGGATGTCCGGCAACGATATGGCCATGGGACCTCCGACTTTTGATGGTGCCAAATTTGAAGTAGACAAAGAAGACATGGAGTTTACCATTAGGTTTTAATCCAAAAACACATAATTTCTAAGATAAAGCTCGCCATTGTGCGAGCTTTTATATTTGCAATACGGTCCATCAAAATCTGCCATTTTCCATAGATTTGCCTGATAGTTTTTCATACATTTATGCCCTAAACTTATCCCTTAATGACGATTACCCAGCTACAATATGTATTGGCCGTTGCAGAGTACAAGAACTTTACCCTTGCTGCAGAAAAAAGTTTTGTTACCCAACCTACTTTAAGTATGCAGGTTCAAAAATTGGAGGACGAGCTCGACATCTTAATTTTTGATCGGGGAAAAAAACCGATTACCATTACCGAAGTCGGTAAAAAAATTGTGGCACAGGCAAAAAATATTGTTGCAGAAGCGGAACGCATCAAAGATATTGTAGATCAAGACAAAGGTTTTATTGGAGGGGACTATACCCTGGGCATTATCCCAACGGTGATGCCTACCTTACTTCCCATGTTTTTGAACGCTTTTATAAAAAAGTATCCCAAAGTAAACCTGATCATTAAGGAGCAATCGACCCAGACCATGATCAAGAATATCTTGGATGGCCATTTGGATGCGGGCATAGCTGCCACTCCTTTGGAAATAGAGTTTATTAAGGAACGACCACTATATTATGAACCATTTATGGGGTATGTGCCCAAAAACCATCGATTGGCCTCCGAAGAACTATTGCGAACGGACCAACTGGATGTGAGCGATATTCTTTTATTACAAGATGGACATTGCTTTAGGGAGGGTGTGATCAACCTATGCAATGCGCCCCAAAGCCTAGGAGGGGAGCAATTTAAAATAGAAAGCGGGAGCTTTGAAACTTTGGTAAGTTTAGCGGATGAAGGAATGGGCATGACCTTGTTGCCCTACTTGAACACCTTAAACCTGGAAGAGGACAAAAGGGTCAACCTAAAGTCCTTCGAAAAACCATCCCCTGCCAGGGAAATCAGTTTGATCTATCACAAAAGCGAGCTTAAAATTCAGATTACAGAGGCTTTGCGCGAAGTTATTTCCAGTATCGTTCGAGGAGCCATTGCTTTTCAGGATGTAAAAATCATCAGCCCATTGGGCAAAAAATAAAAAGCCGCTTTTCAGCGGCTTTAGTTTTATGTTTTTAATAAAATTAATGTTGAATGTAGTTCTGGTTTGTCCACAATATACAATTGCAACCAGATTCTAAGTTCCACTAATTCACTGGGCAACAATCTCGAAACTGCTTTTTGAAGTTCCCTAGTGAAAAGTTTAACATCAAAACTAACTTTTTGAAGAATAGTTTTGGTGTAATCAAACATAGCTCTAGGCATATTAAATTGATTAAATTGCATTGTTAGGTTGTACCTAAATTAATAAAAAAGCACCGCTTAAAGTTGAAAATTCAGTTAAAAAATAAAAATCTTCTTGTTAAAATCGATGAAACGTACCAACCTTACCTTTAAACTATTTTTCTCCAAGTTTATTTTATTCGCCTTTCTTTTTGCCGGCTGTGCATCCGTAAAAACAACCATTACCTCTGAATTGGCAAGGCCTACTTTGGAAAACTCATTTCATGGGCTTTTGGTGGTGGATGCCAAAACAGGTAAAGAAATTTACAATCGAAATGGCGAAAAATATTTTACGCCTGCCAGCAATACCAAAATCGTCACTTTTTACACCGGGGTAAAATTACTGCCCAAAAATATACCTACTTTAAAATATTTAATTTCTCAAGACACTCTTTTTATTGAAGGTACGGGCGACCCATCTTGGTTACATCCGCATTTAAAGGATAGCAGTGCCATAAATTGGCTTAAGCAGCAAAATACCATTGCCCTTTATACAAAGAACCACGACGAAGACCGGTACGGGCCAGGTTGGGCATGGGAAGATTACGAAACCTATTTTTCTCCCGAAAAAACAACCATGCCCCTGTACGGCAATGTTATTTTTGCCTCACACACCGATGGATTGAGCGTTAGCCCGAGTGAACTCACCCAAGCCGTTTTGGTAAAGGACACTACCCTAAGTCGAGATGAATTTGTAAATCGGTTTTATATTTCGCCAACGGAAACAGACACTTTGGAAGTTCCTTTTATAACCAGTGATAGTTTAACGAAGCATTTATTGGAATCGGCCATTGGAAAAGAAATCACATTGTCCGAACATTTTCCCGAAGGGGAGAAACAGACTCTTTATGGCTTAGAAACAGATTCCATCTATAAGCGCATGCTATTTAGGAGCGATAACTTTTTGGCCGAACAATTACTCTTGGCATCCTCTGGCATGCTCTCCGACACCTTGAGCACCCAAAAGGCCATTGATCATATGTTGAACACCCATTTAAAGGACCTCGACCAACAACCCCGTTGGGTAGATGGCTCCGGTTTGTCCCGTTACAATTTGTTCAGCCCTAGATCCTTTGTACAGATTCTTGAAAAATTGCACAAAGAAGTTCCCGAAGAACGTTTGTTTGGCATAATGCCCATGTGGGGACCGAACAGTACCGTAAAACAATGGAAAGATCCAACAACGGAACCTTTTTTATTTGCTAAATCGGGTTCTGTGGGGAACAATTATAATTTAAGCGGATATGTAAAAACAAAATCGGGCAAGCTGCTCATCTTTAGTTTTATGAACAATCATTATCGCATACCGACCTCGGAAATACTGGATACTGTGTACAGCACCCTTAAAAACTTGCATGAAAATTACTGATCAAAAATTCCGTGAATTTGGGCATATTGTAACAGCATAATGGTCTTTGCATCTTTGATTTCACCTGATTGCATCATGCTTATCGCTGCTTTAAAATCCAGTTCCAAAACCTCGATGTTCTCTGTCTCGTCTTCCGCTCCACCTCCCTCGCCCACTTTCATGGCATCTTCATACCGGCCAATAAAAAAATAAAGGATTTCGGTGACCGAACCAGGGGACATGTAGGCTTCAAACACCTTTTCCACCTTATCAATTTTATACCCGGTCTCTTCCTCCACTTCCATTTTAATGGTCTCTTCGGCATTGCCTTTTTCCAAAAGCCCTGCACATACTTCAACCATCATTCCGTCCTTGTTGCCATTTAAATACGTGGGCATTCGAAACTGTTTGGTCAAAATAATCGTGCCCTTTTCAATATTGTACAAAAGAATGGCCGCCCCGTTACCCCGATCATAGGCTTCCCTAATTTGGGTCTCCCATTCCCCGTCTTCCCGCTGATACTCAAAAGTAACCTTGTTCAAAGTGTACCAATTATCGGACAAAAGTTCTTTTCTAATATTTCTGATATTCCCGTATTTCATGCTTAAATTTAAACGGTTACAGCTTGGTTAAGATATTGTCGAAAAGGAAGCATTTCTTTATAGACTTCCACAATTTTTTCTTTAAAATCATCCCGAAGCACTTCTTCTTTGGACAATTCGAGTTCTACGGCAAAAGTTTTGTTGCGCAAGAGTTCGATATGTGGATGGTCGTTGGAAAATCCTTTGGGTGACGATACCAGTTTTTCGTCTTCGTACAAGCCCCCGAACATTTTCTTGAATGAAGGTTTATCGAGAATCGCCTGCAATTCCTCTCCGTTGTAATCGATGGCATCTCGGATACTCCGTAGCGTTTTGGAATCGGGCCGCCAACGACCACCTGCCAATAAACATTGTTTTAGGCCTATCTCGATATAAAAATCGGCAGAATTGGGCGCTTTGTCCAACCCTGCGCCAAAATGATCTTTATAAATGGGCTTATTCGGATGGAACATCAAGTTATTATTGATGCGATTGATGCCCTTTTTGCCCGGAGTTGGGTAATAATCATCATGGAGTTGGGCCATGGTCATGTCCAAATCATCCAGCCAAGCGATAAAGTCATTACGGAGCGATTTGTACCATTTACGGTTTGCATCCATCCATTCCTTATTGTTGTTTTTTTGAAGTTCTTCCAGAAAATGGAACAGGTCGTTGAAATTCATACCCACAAAAGAAGTGTTTTTTTTCAGACACCGTGACATCGGCCTTCAGTTATCAGTTTTCTGACATCCGACTTCTGACTCCTTACTCCTAAAACCTAGAACCTATTATCCCCATCCAACAAATCGCCGAGACCGCCCAAGATGCTGCCTTCGCCCTTATCTTTGCCACCACCTCTTGGGGCAGCGGCCCAAACCCGACTGGCCAACCTGCTGAACGGCAAGGATTGGACATACACGGTTCCAGGACCTCGCAGCGTAGCAAAGAAAAGTCCTTCCCCGCCAAATACTTTGTTGCGGATGCCCCCTATAAATTCGATATCATAATCCACGGTTTGGGAGAAGCCAACAATACAGCCCGTATCCACTCTAAGCGTTTCGCCAGCTGCCAATGTTTTCTTGGCCATGGTCCCACCTGCGTGCACAAAGGCCATACCGTCCCCTTCCAACTTTTGCATGATGAAGCCCTCGCCACCAAAAAATCCACGCCCTAGTTTTTTGGAGAACTCAATGCCCACAGAAACGCCTTTGGCGGCACATAGGAATGCATCTTTTTGACAGATGAACTTCCCTCCTTTTTCAGATAGGTCTATGGGAACAATTTTACCCGGATAGGGAGAAGCAAAGCTTACCTGTTTTTTTCCTTGGCCAACGTTCAAAAAAGCGGTCATAAACAGACTCTCGCCCGTTAGCAAACGTTTACCTGCGGAGAATATCTTGCCCAGTACGCCGGTATCTTGATTAGATCCGTCGCCGAAGATGGTGTCCATCTTGATATCTTGGTCCATCATCATAAAAGTGCCGGCTTCGGCAACCACGGCTTCCTGTGGGTCCAGTTCTATTTCCACATATTGCATTTCTTCGCCGTAAATGTGGTAGTCTATTTCGTGTGCGTTCATTTTTTGATTGTTTTTAAGTTTTTTGATTTCTGTTTATATGTTGAAATGATAGTTGTTTTGTTACACTTTAGATGTAATCAATTCATCTTTCACCTTTATACCTTCAACCTTTTAACATTAACGCCGATCACCTCTTCACCTTCACCGTCCACTCAAAATGAAAAGTGGATACCTCTACCCCATCCTTGTTTATCCCTACGGATTTCATCCAACAAGTTTGTCCCTCCCCGGTTTCCACGGTTTTTTGAATGGCGGCGGCAATTTGTTCGCCATCCTCACAGGTAAAAGTGATGCGCCCCGTAGCTTTTTTGGTAAAGGTAGCTTTGTTGTTGGCCACAAGCATGGACACTCTTTTACCACTCTTTTGGATTTCGTTCATCACCAAAGCGCCGGTACTCAGTTCGGCGGCCATTCCTTGAACGGCCCAAAACATGGATTTGAACGGATTCTGATTTCTCCATTTGTGTTTTACCGTAGTTACTGCTTGTTTATCATCAATATACTTGAGCCTAACCCCGCACCACCATGCCGAAGGAAGTTTCATAAAAGTGAACATATTGATTTTACTGGGTGTCAATGCCATATTGTTTGTTTAACTGGCTTAAAAATAGGCAAATTGAAGCAAAATATAATTGTTAATATTATGTTAATTTATAGTACTTTGTTTTGCATAGTACTGTCTTTTGGATATATATTTGCATGGTAAGCTAATAGGTTAACCCTTTTACAATCAAAAAACATCAATCAGAAAATGGCAACTACAATCACCAAACACGAACGAAATTTATCCGCGATCATACACGCGTCCATGTTCTCGAAGTATTTTATTCCTTTTGGGAATTTCATTCTTCCTCTGATTCTATGGACCGCCAACAAAAAGCAACACGATTTTGTGGATTACCATGGAAAGCAAGCGCTCAACTTTCAAATAAGCATTTTGTTGTACTCCATTATAGCCGGCTTGATCACCATTCCTTTTTTCATAGGATTTTGGCCGGACTTGTTCGATTGGAACTTTTTAGGGTTCCATCGTTTGAGCGACCTTAACAATTTGAACATTCATATAGATAGCGACAATTTTAACTTTGGACGGTTGATTTGGCCTGTGGGCATATCGGGGTTTATGCAGGTTGTCCTAGGTATTGTGAACATTGTTTTCACCATTTTGGCCACTATCAGGACGAATGAGGGAGAATATTTCAAATATCCGTTCGCCATCAAGTTCATCAAGTAATATTATATATAAAGGAGCCTAATCACCTCCGCACCAATTATTATCAATCAAAGAAAAACGGAGTTTAATCACTTGCCCTGAGCGTTGTCGAAGGGTCAATCAAAAAACGAAAAAACATCATCAATCAACAATCATCAATCAAAGAACCGTTTCCACTCCCCTGCCCAATTCAGGGGAATGGAGTGGAAACGCAGCCAAACAAAGTTTGGCAGAACAAAAACGAACAGTTAATTTAATAGAACCATGAAATTATGAATATAGAAAACACAAAAGCACAGATGCGCAAGGGGGTTCTAGAGTACTGCATTCTGTCCATCTTAAAGGATGACGACAAGTATGCCTCGGAAATACTGGGAGCCTTAAAAGACGCAAAGATGTTAGTAGTGGAAGGCACCATATACCCTTTGCTCACAAGGCTCAAGAACGCCGGTCTGCTCAACTACCGTTGGGAAGAATCCACATCGGGGCCACCACGCAAATACTACGCACTAACAGAAACAGGGCAATTGTTCCTAAACGAGCTCAACGGCACCTGGGATGAACTAAGAAATGCAGTCAATCTGGTAACCAACACAAAATAGAATCAAAAAATGAACAAGACAGTAAATATAAATTTAGCAAATACGCTCTTCCACATAGATGACGATGCGTATAACAAGCTGAGACGGTATCTGGAGTCCATAAGGAGGTCTTTCTCAGGTACCAAGGGAAGCGACGAGATCATTGCCGATATCGAGGCAAGGATTGCCGAACTCTTCTTGGAGAAAATGGAGAACGAGCGGCAGGTGATCACCCATAAAGAAGTAGACCAGGTAATCGAAGTAATGGGGCAGCCCGAAGATTATATGGTGGACGAGGATATTTTTGAGGACGAACCCAAAAAATCCTATGCTCAGCCAACGGCCCGAGCCAAAAAATTATACCGCGACATCGACCATAAGTATATTGGTGGTGTATGCGCCGGTCTGGAACATTATCTGGGCATCGACTCCTTGTGGGTACGGTTAATTTTTATCCTTTTGGCCATTTTCACCAGCGGATTCGGTTTGATCGCCTATATCCTACTATGGATCTTAGTGCCCGAAGCAGCTACCACCTCGCAAAAATTGGATATGCGGGGAGAGCCCATCAACATCAGCAATATAGAACGCAAAGTAAAAGAGGGGTTTGATGATGTTGCAGAAAAAGTAAAAAACGTTGACTACGATAAAGTAGGAAACAAGGTCAAGAGCAGCTCCAAGACCTTTTTTGATACCATCGGGGACATTATCCTGTTCCTATTTAAAATATTCGGCAAATTTATTGGCATCCTATTGATCATTATTGGCGCATCTACGCTGGTCGGCCTCTTCTTTGGCCTGTTCACCGTAGGCATGTTCGATGCGATACATGTACCGGGGATAGATTTTTATGAAATAGTGAACACCTCAGGAGCCCCTGTTTGGTTGGTATCCATCCTGTTGTTCTTTGCCGTGGGCATACCCTTCTTCTTCCTACTATATCTAGGCCTGAAGATTTTGGTGAACAACCTTAAATCCATCGGGAACATCGCCAAGTTCGCTCTATTGGGACTGTGGCTGATATCGGTGGGCACATTGATCGTATTTGGCATTCGCCAAGCTGCCGAGTTCTCCTATACAGGGAGTGTAAACGACAAAAAGGAGTTGGCCATGCAGGTTCCCACGGACACTCTGATCATTAAAATGAAGGATAGCGACACAGATTACAGTCGCGATGAAATTCATTTTGGAAGAATGACTTTTGGATATGATGAAAACGACAACCGAATCCTTATGTCCGATGAAATAGATATCAAAATCAAGAAATCCGATACGGATTCCATCAGCATCAATGTGAGAAAAGATGCCGATGGGAGTTCCACCTTGGCGGCCAGGGACCGTGCCAAAAACATTGCTTTTGGCTACACGTTGAAGGGCAATACCATAATCCTGGACAAATACTTGACCACCGATACATCCAACAAGGCCAGAAACCAAGAAGTGACCATAACCATTTATGTGCCGGAGACCAAAACCGTGTATTTTGATGAAACCACAAATCGATATATTGGTCGAGGTATTAAAAATGACCAAGGTTACTACCGAACCGGCTTGGTGGAACATTATTGGACCATGGACGAAGATGGAGAATTAAAATGCCTGGATTGTCCAGAATTGGATGACGATGAGGAGGATGGCAATGGAAAGATCATTATTAATGAAGATGGCATCGATATCGACATTAAGGATAACCAAGATTCCTTTGAAATGAAAATCAACGAGGACGGAATAAAAGTTAAAGCGAAAGAAAAAAAGTAACAATTGGGTACCTTAAATCGTCAATTGGGTAACTCAAAGTTTAAAATACATACAATAAAAGGGACATTTACACTGAATTTATTCAGATTAAAGAAACGTATAATCAAAATCAATCAATACTAAAAACAACAATCATGACAACATTAGCAAGATTAGCAATCGCCGTCCTCCTATCCCTCTTTGCATCCTCATGCATGATGGATATGAACTTTGGCAACGGAAAAACCGGTAATGGAGAAATCGTTGAGGAAACCCGCGATGTTACCGAAAATTTTGACGTAGTTTCAGCATCGGAAGGCATCGATGTATTTGTAACACAAGGTTCGGATTTTAAAATTAACGTAGAAGCCGATGAAAACATTATTGACCTTATCGGAACAGACATCAAAGAGGGAAGGTTAAAAATCCATGCCATTGAAAACATTGGTAGGGCCACCAAAAAAGTTTATGTGACCTTGCCGAAAATCACTGCCCTTGAGAGCTCCAGTGGTGCCGATCTTATCGGCCAAAATGTGATCAAGGCCGAAAACATTGAGCTGGATTCGAGCAGTGGTGCCGATCTGCATGTAGAGGTAGTGGCAGGTGAAGTATCCGCCGATGCCAGTAGTGGCGCCGATATTAAAGTATCTGGACAAGCAGATGCCTTGTTCGCAGATGCCAGTAGCGGTTCGGACATCAAAGCTCAGGATTTAATGGTAAAAAGGTGCAACGCAGACGCCAGTAGCGGTGCTGATATCTCTGTGAACGTTTCAGAGTCCCTTGTGGCCGATGCCAGCAGTGGTGCGGACATTAAATATACTGGAGATGCAAGTGTGCAGACCAAAAAATCCGTTTCAGGGAGCGTAAGAAAATATTGATCCATTTTCCCTTTTAATTTGTTGAAGGCCCGCTGATTTTTCAGTGGGCTTTTGTCTTTAATATCTCTGCTCGAAAACCTATCTTAGCAAATCGCTAAAATATGATATTCCCATGCAGATAACCCTAAAAAAATACATTCTTCCACTGGCCCATACTTTTACAATTTCCAGAGAATCGAGGGATGAACAGGACACCTTGATCGTTGGACTGACCCTAAATGGAAAAACTGGCTACGGTGAGGCCACTTCCAATCCATACTATAAAATAACCATAGAAGGGATGATGGCAGAAATAGAGGCCGTAAGAGACCAAATTGAAGCATACGATTTTGATACGCCCGAGAATTTCTATGAGCATTTGGAGTCTTTAAACCTTCATAAATTCACGCTTTGCGCTTTGGATTTGGCCTCAAACGATCTATACGGCAAACTAAAGGGCAAGCCTCTATATCAAATCTGGGGCACCACCACCGATCAATATCCCATTACCAATTATACCATCGGAATAGATACCATCGAAAAAATGGTGGCCAAACTCCAAGAAAAACCATGGCCGCTTTATAAAATAAAGTTGGGCACCAACGAAGATGTGGATATAATTCGCGAGCTGCGCAAACATACGGACAGTGTATTCAGAATTGATGCCAATACCGCATGGACCGCAGAAGAGACCATTAAAAATGCCCCTTTGTTAAAGGAACTTGGCGTGGAGTTTTTGGAACAGCCCCTAAAAGCCGATGATTGGGAAGGAATGGCATTGGTAAAGAAAAATTCGGTTTTACCTGTTATCGCAGATGAAAGCTGTATTGTGGAAACAGATGTGGAAGCATGTGGACCTTATTTTCATGGAATCAATATTAAACTGACCAAATGTGGTGGACTTACCCCTGCTAGAAGAATGATCAAAAAAGGTAGGGAACTTGGACTCCAACTAATGGTGGGCTGTATGACGGAATCTACCGTTGGTATTTCCGCCATTGCCCAATTATTGCCGCAACTGGATTATGTGGATATGGATGGCGCCATGTTGTTACGGGAAGATATAGCAACTGGAGTAACCATACTAAACGACGGAAAAGTAATTTTCCCAGAGTTGCCAGGAAGTGGGATACAACTTTTATAATGGCTCATTCGATACCAAGCATACCGGACAGGCAAATTTCCATTAACGGTTTGCCCTATATATATTTTGGGGGCACCTCTTATCTGGGAGTACAAAACCACCTTCCTTTTAAAGAGGTTTATCTACAGAACATCGTTAAATATGGAATGCACTACGGGGCATCGAGAAAATCGAATGTCTTCCTCGATGTATACCGTAAAATCGAAGACCATTTGGCCAATTGGGTGGGCAGCGATAACTGTTTGACCATGTCCTCAGGGTATTTGGCGGCCCAATTGGTAGTGCAGACCCATTTGGAAAAAGGCCACACGGTTATTGCCGCCCCTAATGCCCATGCCGCACTTTGTACCCATGGCGTACTGAAAACCGAAAATTTTAGCCAATTGGAGCAACTGGCAGGAAAAACGGTCCTAGAAAGTCCCTTGCCCCCGGTAGTTCTTTTTGATACTATTGATTTTATGGGTTACCAATATCCCGGGTTTGGTCGTTTATCCAACCTTCCTTTGGACAAGCTTATTTTGGTTGGCGACGATTCGCACGGAATCGGTGTGGTAGGCCATCAAGGAAATGGATGTTACCATACACTCAACGCTTTTAATCCCTTTAATTTGATGGTTTGTTCTTCCTTGGGCAAGGCCCTGGGCATACAAGCGGGCGCCGTTTTTGGTAACAAGGACGATATCAAAACCCTACAATCTACGGCATTTTATGGTGGGGCAAGTCCGGCATCGCCCGCATTTATGGGCACCTTGCTAGATGCACAAGACATTTACGCCGAACGTATGGATAAACTCAATAAAAACTACGATCATTTTAAATCCCTGGTTCGCGATATCTCTTTTTTTATGCACATGGACGGTCATCCTACTTTTGAGTTCCAAGATGAAAAATTAGCTGCGGCATTGACACAAGATCGATTTGTTTTTACCAACTTCCGTTATCCGGATGATAATGGCCCTCTGATCAGCCGTATTGTATTAAGTGCCTACCATACCGCTGAAGATGTGGAAACCTTGGCAAAAAGCCTTAATTCATATATCAGTTGATATCTATTTCTATTTAATTGATTATTTTACCAATACCAATAAACCTTATAAAATTGTAATATGAAGCTGACGTCCCCATTAAAAAATGGTCTATTCCTCTTTGCGCTGATCACCTTAATTTTTGTTGCATGCAAAACGGAAAATAGCACGGAACCGAGCAAAACCGACGAAATAATTTCATCTGTTCGAGAAATGTACGCTCCCGATAAACGTGTAGCCTTGTTCGATATTGAGTCCAAGGAAAATGCCAACGGTTATACCCTGGTCGGAAAAACCAATATGCCAGATGCGCTAAATGCTCTTCGGCAAAAGTTGGATTCGCTACAGATTTCTTATACCGATAGTATCCAAACACTTCCTGCCGAGGATTTGGAAGGGAAAATATATGGTACCATTTCACTTTCCGTAGCGAATATCCGTTCCAAACCATCGCATTCTGCAGAAATGGTCACACAGGCCACTTTGGGAATGCCATTAAAAGTTTATCAAAAAGATAGAAATTGGTACTTGATCCAAACTCCCGATAAATATTTGGGATGGGTAGATAGTGGTGGCGTAGAATTAATGGACAAAACCCTATTTGAAGCATGGCAGAGCTCAGAAAAAATGATCTACACCAAAATATATGGGCATGCTTATTCCAATGCCGATGAATCCTCGGAGGTTGTATCGGATTTGGTCGCAGGAAATATTTTGAGTTTGGTTGCCGACACTGGCACTTTTTATGAAATAAAATACCCCGACGGCCGAATGGCTTTTGTGAAAAAATCCGACGCCTCTCCCTACCAAGATTGGAAATCCTCCTTGGAGCCAACACAGGAATCCTTGGTGGCAACTTCCAAAACCATGCTCGGCGTGCCCTATTTATGGGGCGGCACCTCAATAAAAGGGGTAGACTGTAGTGGCTTTACAAAGACAATTTATTTTATGAACGGCATGATCATCCCTCGCGATGCTTCTCAACAAATCCATGAAGGGATACTGGTTGATGACACTAAGGATTTTGATCAACTATTACCAGGCGATCTGCTATTTTTTGGCAAGAAAGCTACAGAAACAAGCCCAGAACGTGTTATTCACGTAGGTATGTGGCTTGGCAACAATGAATTTATTCATTCGGCGGGGAATGTACATATTAGCAGTGTGGATAAAAATTCCGAGAATTTTGATGAGTACAATTACAACCGTTATTTAAGGTCCAAACGAATCCTTAACCAAAAGGATGATGGTCTTTTGTATTTAACGGAAGAAGACGTTTTTTGATTAAAAAAACTCACTCAAATCAAAAAGGCCATCCGATCGGATGGCCTTTTTAGTTCATAGGGTTATGCTACTACTTTATTCGTCCCACCAAACTGGAACAACCGGATCAACCTGATTTGCCAAAACATTGGCCTCGTTTCTGTTCAACTCGGTCGCAGGGTAGTTGGCACGTCTGAACCATTGTCCACTAAATTCTGCATCGGAAGTTTCTTCTTCACTTCTGATCTCCAATCCAGTAAACACATCATCGGAAAAATCATATCTCCTGTAATCCACAAAAGTTTCTGGGTTTAGGAAATTATGTATGTATTTTTCTTTCATAATATGGTGCAAGCTCAACGCTGTTTCTCCAACATCAATTGCGCCGTCCGCCATATAATCCGTACCATCCACACCATACATATCCATACTGGCGGCAATACCATTCATATATGCAGTATACGCTGTTGCATTGGACCCAACACTGGTTGTTGTACCACCATTGGCCAAAAATGCAGCCTCGGCCTTAATAAATTCAACTTCTGCGTAGGTAATCAGCATTAAAGGTGAATCGATACTGGTATAGAAGCCATCTGTTCTAAATCTAGCGTTGGCATCCGTACCATCTGGAGCTACACCTGCACCTCCACTTACAAAACCTTTGTACTCCGCTTCATCCCCATTTTCGGCGAACAAAGGAAGTCTTGGGTCAATTTCAACAACACCGCCCTCAAAAGGATAGTAATCCCCGTTCATGGAGCTCACTATCTGACTGGCAATATCGTTACTCAAGTTTCCTGTACTCCGTGCCAAAATTTCGGCAGAATACCATGGGTTGATTCGCTGATCGTCATAATACATGGCAAAGTTATCCTCGTTGGAAGTGAATCCATTCTGTGCAGTTGCCAACACATCTGCAGCGGAAACAACTCCTTTGTTCACCAAATGTAATTGATAGCGCGCTTTTAGAGAATATGCAGCTCTCAACCATTTATCAATATCGCCTCCATAGATCAGATCGGAAGATCCCAATACAAATCCAGAATCGTCTGCCCCATTTAATTTGGCAATGGCGCCATCCAATAGAGTAAATATCTCCGTGTAGATCGATTCTTGTGTATCAAAAGTAGGGAAGTTGTTATCTGGTCCTCCACTGGCATCGGAGTAAGGGATATTGTCCCATGTATCCGTGGCTATCCCAATATTGGCTGCGATCAAAATATCGGCCACAGCATCAATATGATTGGCTCCTGTTTCGGCGGCTTTAGCTTTAACCACTTGTAAATTTGGCAATACATAAAGGTAGACCTGGCTCCAAAGTCCGCTTGCCGATGTTTGTCCGGCAGCACCTCCTCCAGTTGAAACAAAGTTTTGAACGTAGTTCCCAAACGAAAGCTCGGCAGAACGCTGTCCTTCCATGGTACTGTGTATTACTGGCGCAATAAGATCCTGCATCCTCAATTGCTCCACAGTGGCCGTATTGGAGGGAGTGTTTACGTCGAAATAATCCTCACTACATGCTACAAAGGTTGTTGCGGCACATAGCAGAAAAGTTTTAATTATATTTATTTTTTTCATAGTTCCTTTTTTAAAATGCAATGTTCAATCCGAGTGAATAACTTTCGGCCAATGGTATGTTCAATCCTGTAAATCCATAAACATTGCTTCCCGCGCTGTACTGGTTTCCTTCTGGATCGTAACCATCAAATGGTGTCCATAGCAAGATATTGTTCGCACTTGCGGACAAACTTACTTTATCCAAGCTCAAACTTCTGGTCAGTTTGGAAGGAAAGTCGTAGGACAGGGCAATGTTCCTGATCTTTAACCATGATGCATCTTGTATCAGCACTTCCGAGGCACGGTTGTAAACACTGGAGTTACGGTAGTAATTCTGATCGATTAGGACTTCTGTAGTGTTTGGGCTTCCATTCGCAAGAACTCCGTCCAATACTACATTGACGTCTCTTTGCAAGGTACTTTCCAAAAGACCGTTCCTAATGGAGTTTCTTCGTCCCGAATCGTAAAGATCTCCACCTTCTTTCCATTCCAATAGGAAATTAAGGCCGATTCCTTTATACTTTAAGTTACTTCCGATAGAGGCTATAAAATCTGGGAATGCATTACCTACAATAACTCTTTCATCGAGATTTATGGTCGGTAAACCATTTTCCCCGATCAATCTTTCACCGTTTACATATTCCCATTTGTAACCATAAAGGTTACCCATTTTATCACCAGCTCTTACCTCCGAGGTTACTCCGGCAAATCCAGAGTCTGCAAAAATAATAGCTTCAATATCTTCAGGTATTTCCAAAACCTCCCCCTCGCTGGTAGACCAGTTCAAGATCAATTCCCATCTTAAATCCTGATTTCTGATAACATCGGCACTCAACAAAAATTCGTGTCCAAAAACTTTATAATCACCAGCATTTCTGGTAATTCCGGACAATCCAGAAGAATAGGCCGTTCCAACTGTAAAAATCTGATCTTTAACACGCGTGTTGTAATAGGCATAATCCAATCGAATGCGATTATCCAAGAATCTAAGATCGGCACCAAACTCTGTTGATTGGTTTTTTTCGGGCTGTATATTGGTATCTCCCAATAGTGTACTTCTGCGATATCCCCCTACTCCACCGAACGGGAAATCACCATCGACAACGAAATATTGTCCAACATCGCCAAAGCCAGGTCCTTTACCTACCTCGGCCCAAGATGCTCTTAGTTTACCAAAGGTAAAGATATCGTTCTCACCAAAGAGGTCGGTAACATCGTACGCCAAACTCACGGATGGATAAAAGAACGATCTATTTTCTTTAGGTAAAGTAGAAATCCAGTCGTTTCTTCCGGTTAGCGTCAAGAACAATTTATCCTTGTAACCGAATTTTGCTTCACCAAAAACCCCTACTGTACGATTTTGCACTATGGTTTTGTTGATAAAGAAATTGGTCGTGTTTCCAATTTCGTTGACTCCGGGTACATTTAAGCCTTCCCCTCGAGCCTCCAGGTAAGTTCTTTTGGCATCTGAAATTTGATGACCAACAGTAAAGTCCGTTGTAAAGTCATCGGACCATTGCTTGTTCATTGCCACCAAAAAGTTGGATTCCAACCCTGTAAAGTTGATGTTTTGTTCTAAAATAAATCCCCCTACTTGTGAACCACCGTCCAAATCCGGACCAACGTAACGGTTTCTCGCATCGGAGTAGTTGTCTATCTGGGCGGCATACGTAATTCTCAACCAATCTTTTGGTGTCCAATTAAAGGTTGCGTTCCCTATCCAACGATTTACATCATCTTCCAAATTACTGGTTTCCATCAAGTACCTTGGGTTATCAATGATACCAAAGGAGTAATCTCTTTCGCTCCCGTCGGGATTTACATAATCGTTGATCGGGAATGTTCCTGAGTAATAGGAGAGTGCGCTCATTACGGATTTATCTCCTCCGTTGGCCCTTCTTCCTCCTGAGTTGGTAAAAGCAACGGAACCATCCATAGTAAAGTTGTCCGTTATTTTATATCCTGCTTTTAACCTTAAGTTGGTCTTGTTATAGTCCGTATTGGGCAGAACACCCTTCTCGCTATTGTTCCCCATGGAGAAGTAGTAGTCCAAACGATCGTTGGCACCGCTCAAACTCAAGTTCACCTGTGAGTTGAACCCTGTTTTAAAAATATCGTAAGGGCTATAAAATCTATCATTTGAAAGATCTACAATATTCCCTTCTCCTAAATCAAAGGAGTCCAAAGAATATTCTGGTCCCCAGGAGTAAAAAGATGTGGCTTGTTGCACTCTATTGAATCCTGTATCGGAATCTGGATCGTACAATGTACGCGGAGCTCCATTAAAACCTTCGCGATACTTGGTCTGTAAGGTTGGCGTTGTTTTGATTTCCCTAAAGGTAGTAGATGCTGTTAAAGTAATCTTTGCCTTTCCTTGTTTTCCTTTTTTTGTAGTGATCACAATGGCACCGTTGGATGCCCTTACACCATAAAGTGCCGTTGCTGCAGCTCCTTTAAGAATGTTGAAGCTTTCGATGTCCTCAGGGTTAAGGTCCATGGCACGGTTGGAAAATGCAAACTGCTCAGAACTGTTCGGTGAGTTGGATCCAGAACTAGGCCTTACCTCTCCAGAGAAGGTGTCGTTGTTCAATGCAAGACCATCCACAATAATAAGCGGCTGGTTACTTCTGTTTGGATTAATGGAGGTAACCCCACGTATCAAAATATCCACACCGCCCCCGGATGTACCAGAAGAACGGTTGATCTGGACACCGGCCACACGCCCCTGCAAACTTTCAATTGGGTTGGCTTGTCCTGCAAGGTTCAGGTCCTCTGTGTCTACCTTGGAAACAGAGTACCCCAACGACTTCTGTTTCTGCTCTACACCAAATGCGGTTACAACGACCTCATCCAATTGTGTCGAATCTTCTTCCAAAACAACATTGATCGTTGATTCAGAACCTACGGTAACTTCTTTTGACTTCATTCCTAAGTAGGAAAAACTTAGAACTTGTCCTCTCGTAGCATTAATGGTATAATTACCATCAAAATCTGTGGTGGCTCCAATACTTGTGCCGCTTACGACTATGGTAACCCCAGGCAACGGAGTACCCGACACGTCGGATACGGTACCTGATATGGTTTGACCAAAGGCCGCAACACAAGAAAACACCGCAATAAATGTTAAATAAATGTTCCTCATTACTTTTTTTTGTGTTAATTTTCCTGAAAATTGTTCAAAATTTTTTACATATCAAACATTTTAACTGAAAAATGTTGGATTTTTTAATAATTGTCCATTTCAATTCCTTTTTTATTGACCAAACCCCGTCTTTTCTAAGAAGAATTCATCTTCTTTAGAGTTCTTTAAGAACTTTTTTTGAAACCTTGGTAGTCCGTACTCACCTGAAAGTGTTCCTTTTTTATGAAATAAACCCCAGTTTTCTCATTATTTATCGCTATCTTTTAAAGACTAGATATCAGCAACTTAAAAAAGGAAGGGCTTTATGAGAAAATCAGTTTTATTATTTACACTGATCGTAGTTTTCCTTGTTGTGGGAAGCTTTACGGATCGTTATTCCAATGCTCTAAGCATTGAAGGAACTTGGGAATTGGAGAGTTTTTATAATTATGATGGAGAAAATGTTTTGGATACCATTGAGAAATCGGATGGTTATAGACAGGTTAAAATGTACTCCAAAGAAAAAATTATGTGGACCAGATATGTACCAGAAGACCCAAACGGCAGGTTCGGTTATGGCTCGTACAAAGTTTCGGACGGCTCCTTAATTGAGGTAATCGAATACGGGGACGATGAAATGATGAAAGCATTGGATACCATGCGCAACTTCACCTTTGAACTTATTCTAAAGGAGGATTCGTTTAGTCAGATAACGGTGGATGAGGAAGGTAACCGAACTTTTTCCGAAAATTACAAGCGGATTGATTGAGTTGCAATCAACAAAAAAGGCACCGAAGTTTCGGTGCCTTTTTCTTTTTTCCACTTTGGGTAGTTGTTATGATACAATCATTTCTTTGCTCTCAACGGCAGCCAAATAACGTTCTGCGTCCAAGGCGGCCATGCATCCTGTGCCTGCGGCAGTAACCGCCTGTCTGTATATTTTATCTTGAGCATCCCCACTGGCAAAAACACCGGGCTTGTTTGTTTTTGTGGATTTGGGTTGCGTAATAATATAGCCCGTCTCATCCATGTCCAACTGCCCTTTGAACACATCGGTATTTGGTTTATGTCCAATAGCTATGAACAGACCCGTTACAGGGATTTCTTCTTTTTCTCCGGTTTGGTTGTTCACTACCCTGACCCCTTCTACGACTTGATCGCCCAATACCTCATCTACTTCGGTATTGTACCTTATTTCAATATTATCAATACTGTTGACCCTATGCTGCATCGCTTTTGATGCCCTCATGTGGTCTTTACGGACCAGCATGGTTACTTTTGTACATATATTGGCCAAATAAGAGGCCTCTTCTGCGGCAGTATCCCCTGCCCCAACAATGGCCACATCTTGTCCTTTATAAAAAAACCCGTCGCAGACAGCACATGCGGAGACGCCTCCTCCTCTTAATCGCTGCTCGCTGGGCAAATTCAAATATTTGGCAGATGCACCTGTGGAAATAATCACGGTTTCTGCTTCCAATTGGGTCGAATCATCGACGGTAATTTTATGAATACCCCCTATCTCGTCACTAAATTCTACGGCAGTAACCATTCCTATTCTTACTTCTGTACCAAATCTTTCAGCTTGTTGCTGTAATTGCATCATCATTGCTGGTCCATCGATTCCTTCCGGATATCCTGGAAAATTGTCAACTTCGGTAGTCGTGGTCAATTGTCCACCAGGCTCCATACCTGTATATAAAACTGGTTTTAAATCTGCCCTTGAGGCATATATGGCCGCGGTATAACCAGCCGGTCCTGATCCAATAATCAATGTTTTGATTCTTTCTACTTGTTCTGACATAAAAAACTTCCTCTAATGTTATGATACAAAAGTAGGTTTTTTGTTCAAAACCTTACTTTATCGTAATATTACGTTTAAGTAAAAGTTGTTAACAATTGTGAATGAACATTTCTCCAAAGAGATTATAGGAAAAGAAAAAAAGGAGTCTTTTTCAAGACTCCTTAACACAAAAAAAAGTAGGTCAAATTTATGGGAACATAATATTTGATCTAAAACCGTTACAACCAAGGGGCTCAACCTCAAAAACCCCTTGGAGCAACGTAAACCTTATAAGAAATAAGACATTAGGTAAAGAACACTAAGTACCCTATAATCACCCCAATCCTATTAAAGGTTTAATCTTAAAGCATATTGCTTTTTGATTGCTGAGACAAACATAGTACAGTCCTTTAAATGTTGAGTGGTATAATTAACCAATGGGTCGTTTGCGTTAACGGATGCCCATTTTCAATTTATATTTGGGTTTTGAGAGCTTAGCGTAGGAAAATATGTGTGAAAAACACAAAATATTGGTTTTCAATACTTTAATTGTAAAATGAATTTCAACCGTTGTATTTCAACTTTTTCTCTATGGTTTCGATCATTACATTGGCTATGTCCTTGCCGGTTGTATTCTCTATTCCCTGAAGTCCCGGTGATGAGTTCACTTCTAAAAGCAAAGGACCTTTATTTGATCGGATTAGATCTACCCCTGCCACATCCAAATTAAATACTTTGGCAGATTTTATGGCCAACTTTCTTTCTTCTGGTGTGATCTTCACTTTTGCGGCGGCGCCTCCTTGGTGAATATTGGCCCTAAACTCCCCTTTTTGAGCTGTTCTCTGCATGGATGCCACTACTTTGCCATTGACTACAAAGCAACGAATGTCGTGGCCGTTCGCTTCCTTTATAAATTCCTGGACCAAAATATTGGTCTGAACGCTTTTAAAGGCATTGATCACACTTTCTGCCGCTTTGTTGGTCTCGGCCAGTACTACGCCTTTTCCTTGGGTACTTTCCAAAAGCTTAATGATCAAAGGGGCTCCGTTTACCATTCGGATCAAATCTTTGGTATCCATCGGGGATTTGGCAAAGCCTGTTGTAGGAATATGGATGTCGTTTTTCGAAAACAATTGTGAGGCGAAAAGCTTGTCCCGGGACCGTCCAATGGAATCAGCGGAATTTAAGCAATAAACTCCCAAGGTATCGAACTGCCTTAACAGCGCACAACCATAAAAGGTTACTGCGGGTTTTATTCTGGGAATCACGGCATCGAACTTATCCAATATGTTCCCGCCCCGATATCGAATTTCCGGCGTTGCCGCATCCAATTTCATATAAACGTGCTCCACATTCAGAAAAACCACTTTGTGGCCTCGCATTTCTCCTGCCTCAATAATTCTTTTATTACTGTACAGGTTCGGATTACTGGCCAAAAGGCCTAAACGCAGTCCCTTTTTCTCCGTAATAAAGGGTTGATATTTTTTTTCGATTTCTTCATCTGTATAATCGCCCTGGATAAAACTTTTGGACGGATCTACCAGGTATCTCTCGTTGATAGCTTCCCTGCCAAGGAGCATGCGGTACTCCATTGTATCCCGATTGGCCAAGGTAAGTTCTATATCGAATACATTGCCGGCAATGTTCACTACTGTTTTAATTACCGGCCTTTCCTCTGCAATTCCCTGTGAACTCTTTACCGTGCGCACATCGACCAATTTGGCCTGACACAAGATGGCTATGCTCCTATTATCCTGAACGGGGTTCACCTCAAAGCGAACCCATTCCTCAAATCCTTTGTTGAATATTTTAATTTTACTGGCCTGAATGGATGATGTCTTTGCTCCGGAATCTACTCTGGCTTTTACGGCCGGAATTCTTAAATCGTCAAACTGGCACCATTCCTCGGTTCCCAATATTTTAAAATCGCTCAAAACAACTATGTATTTAACTAATTAATCGCATTATAAAAAGGTCCACTACTTCGACCAAAATCAGAATAATTATGATCCACTCGAGCCTACTGCTTTCTCTATGGTCCATAATATTCATGAACAAACTGAGGTTTTCCTTGATCACATTGCCTTGTTCCTTTATATTTCGATACCGTTCCTTAAGGTCAAAAATCTGCTTTAATCCTTTGTCCAATCGATCAAGTTCCAAATCTTCCCAAACTACTTCGTGAGAATCAAATATATATAGGTTCTCGGAGATCTGGTTATTTATGTTCAAGACTTTTGCAATATGCCTCTTTAATTTTCTTCCCCCAATGTCCAATTTTCCTTTTTGTTCCAGATATGTGGTGTGTTGACGGGTCTCTTTCATGGCCTGTTCCGATAGCCCCGCATAAAAGTCCAATGCAACGGACTGGGACAAGTGCAACAATGCCAAACGAATACCCTCCTGATTGGTACTGGGCAATATTACTTTATCCTGATGGATCGTGGCTTTTTCCTTATCGGCTACAAGTTCCAAGTCCATGGTCTCGGTAATATCGGACTGTCTCCATTCTTCACAGAAAGGTTTTATTTCCATTAACAATTGTGATATTTCTGCTTCGGAATAACCGAAAAAGGAAACTACACCATACCTGAAAATATAAAGGTAACGTGATGCATCGGAATAAAAAAGTTCATCCCGGTCGCCATAGACCAATTCTTTTCCCAAAGCCTGGTTCCTACAAGCTGGAATATTGATGCTTGTGGCCAGATGCAAAGCGATTGCTTTTGATTCCATCTTTATATAGAATTATAAAACATCTGGCAATTATTCTTCTTCGGTGCTTTCGAGCTCATCGGTGCCAAGATTTGTATCCTCCGCGTCGTCGTTGTCCGAATCATCGAACTCTTCCATTGCCATTACCAATCGCTTGCTCACCTTGATCAGGTAGGCTGTGTCCTCGGTCCTGACCTCAACACATTCCACCACTTCGTTATTGGCGTTGCGATAGGTTACAATATCGTCATCGTCATAACCATCGGGGAACTTTTCCACTAGGAGGTTGAGCATATTGTTGTCCAACTTTTTAAAATCGACGATCACTCTTTTTAAGACGGTTGTTTGTCCTTTTTTCATGATTACATATCTAACAGGTAGGCGAAAATCAGCGGTGCCACAATGGTCGCATCGGATTCCACGATAAACTTGGGCGTGTTTATATCCAACTTGCCCCAGGTAATCTTCTCGTTGGGCACGGCCCCTGAATATGAGCCATAGCTGGTGGTGGAATCACTGATCTGACAGAAATAGCTCCAAAACGGGGTATCCGTTTGTTCCAGATCTTGATACAGCATTGGCACTACACATATTGGAAAATCTCCGGCGATTCCTCCCCCAATCTGAAAAAAGCCAATTCCCTTTTCAGAATTTTTGGAATACCAATCCGCTAAAAATGTCATGTATTCAATACCGGATTTTACCGTGCTGGCCTTAAGCTCGCCTTTGATTACGTAGCTGGCAAATATGTTTCCCATGGTACTGTCTTCCCAACCTGGAACCACTATTGGCAAGTTTTTTTGGGCAGCTGCATACATCCACGAGTCCTTAATGTCTATTTCGTAGTACTGTTCCAACACTCCCGAAAGCAAAAGTTTGTACATGTACTCATGTGGAAAATAGCGCTCTCCTTTTTCGTCGGCCTCTTTCCAAATGTCATAAATATGTTTTTGCAGCCTTCTAAACGCTTCTTCTTCCGGGATGCAGGTATCGGTAACCCTGTTCAATCCATTCTCCAAAAGGTCCCATTCTTCCTGTGGGGTCAAATCCCTATAATTGGGTACTCTCTTGTAGTGGGAATGTGCCACCAGGTTCATTAAATCTTCCTCGAGATTGGCCCCGGTGCAGGATATAATATGCACCTTATCGGTACGGATCATTTCTGCAAATATCTTTCCTAGTTCTGCAGTACTCATTGCTCCGGCCAAGGACACCAACATCTTGGAACCTTGGTTCAGTTGGTCCTCGTAGCCTTTTGCAGCATCTACAAGTGCGGCAGAGTTAAAATGCAAAAAATATTTTTGAATGAATTGTGATATTTCTCCTTTGTTATTCATCGTAATCTAAATTGTTTTTGGACATTTTGAAGTCTTCATCACTATCTTCAAAGTCTTCGTCCATGTATTCGTTGTTGTTTACAAATTTGTAGCTCAACATTTTATAGTAAAGCTTGGCGGCCAAGAAATCGGATGATCTATCCACCTCGTTTGGGCATAGTTCCACGATATCGAAACCTACCACATTCTTTTCCTTAAACACCCTACGCAAAAAATCGAGGGTTTCGTACCAAAACAGTCCACCTGGTTCCGGTGTTCCGGTAGATGGCAATATGGATGGGTCGAAGGCATCTAGATCAAAAGTGATATACACATTGTCCGTCATCAGATCAAGGGCAGAATCCATCCAAAAGTCATCGGAGATCATTTCATGGGCAAAGAATACTTTGTCCCTATCCATTACCAGGGTTTCTGCATGGTCCATACTACGGATTCCCACTTGCACCAGATTGGTTGTTTCGTTGGCTTCATAAAGTGCACAAGCGTGGTTGTACTTAGTTCCTTCGTACTCTTTTCGTAAATCGGCGTGCGCATCGATTTGCAATACGGTAAGGTCTTCAAAACACTCGTTAAATGCACGAATGGCCCCTATGGAAATGGAATGTTCCCCACCTACCATGGTCACGAACTTATTACGGTTGATGTATTCCTTCACGGTCTTGTGAACTGCTTCGACCATGACATCAGGTGAATCAAATTCTCCCATGGGTTCTGCCAGATAGATCCCTTGTTTGTAAACCTCGCTATCAGTTTCAATATCGTAGATCTCCATATTTTCCGAGGCTTCCAAGAAGGCATCGGGACCTTTGTCCGCGCCTTTGCCCCAAGTACTGGTACCATCATACGGAACTGGTAACAATACTACTCTTGCCTTGTCCGGCGAGCCGTATTCCTTTGGAATACCAGCATATGTTTTTTCTGTTTTCATTTTATTAATTACTTCCTTTTCAGTTTTTTATGGATTCTTGCAATTCCTTGTCCTCCACATGTTCAGTGTCGGTTTTTTTGTCCCCATATCCAAGTATGGACAGAAACTCTCCTGCAGTCTGTTGTTCGGCAAATACACGTGTGTTTATGTTTCCATGTTCATCTTTATCTATAAGGATGTGTTTGGGAGTGGGAATCAAACAGTGTTGCAATCCGCCAAATCCACCTATGGTCTCTTGGTACGCTCCAGTATTAAAGAAACCAATGTACAAGGGTTTGTCCTTTTTGTATTTGGGCAAATAAATGGCGTTCATGTGCTGCTCCGAATTATAGTAATCATCACTATCACAAGTCAATCCCCCTAACAGCACGCGCTCATATTCCTCATTCCAACGATTAATCGATAGCAAAATAAACTTCTTGCTAATCGCCCAAGAATCTGGCATTGTGGTAATAAAAGATGAATTGATCATGTTCCATTTTTCACGATCGTTCTGTTGTTTTTGATACAGCACTTCGTAAATGTTACCTCCACTTTCGCCCACGGTAAAGCTTCCAAACTCGGTAAAGATATTAGGCACATCCACCCCGGCTTCCTCGCATGCTTGACCTATTTGATGAATGATCTCGTCCACCATATATTCATAATCATAATCGAACGCCAAAGAGTTTTTTATGGGAAAGCCCCCTCCAATATTTAGACTATCCAACGTAGGGCACACTTTTTTTAGGTTGATATATACCTTTAAACACTTTAAAAGCTCGTTCCAATAATAGGCGGTGTCCCGTATTCCCGTATTTATAAAGAAGTGAAGCATTTTAAGCTCTACCTGATCATTGGGTTTTATGGATTGATTGTAAAACGGAACTATGTTCTTATACCCAATTCCCAATCGAGAGGTATAAAACTCAAATTTTGGCTCTTCTTCGGAGGCAATACGGATACCGATTTTGAACTTTCCATCAATAACCTCGCCCAACAGATTGATTTCCTCATAATTGTCAATAATCGGGATACAGTTGCTATGGCCATGGTTTATTAATCGGGCTATATTTTGTACATATTGGTCTCTTTTAAAACCATTACAGATCACATAGGTGTCTTTGGTGATTTTCCCTGTACTCTTCAAGTGCTCCACAATGTTGATATCAAAAGCGGAAGAGGTCTCGATATGGATATCGTTCTTTAGTGCTTCGTTCAGTACATGTTCGAAGTGCGAACTCTTTGTGCAATAACAATAGTGGTATTTTCCAGCATATTTATGTTTTTCAATAGCTGAATTGAACCATCCCTTTGCCCTTTGAATGTTATGTGAAATTTTGGGCAAGTAGGTAAACTTTAAAGGTGTACCGTAGCGTTGCGCCAAATCGTTCAGATCTATGCCATGGAATTGAAGTTTATTGTCTTTTAATTTAAATTCCTCTTGTGGGAAATCATAAGTCTGCTCGATCAGGTCGATGTATTTTGTTTTCATTTTGAATTTCGTAAAAAAATGTAATTATTGATAGATAGAAAAGGTTCTGAAGTACAGGAGGTACTCAGATACGAAATTCAAAAACGGTATACGGTACAAAGTAGGGAGTCCGTGAAAAATCACGGTTAAAAAGATGTCGTTCTTCGAAAGTCAGCCCGTATATTCGGTGTCTTGATCTCAAGACGGCTTTTTGGGTAGACTTTCTTATCCCCAAAAGCCCGAACATGAAAAAAGTCTTCAAAGCTTATAGGCAATGCGTCCACATTGGGTGAACTCATTTTATGGGGCAAACATAATTAAAAATCCGATACGGCAAGGTTTTTTGAAAAAAAATTAAACACCCTTAACATATTGAAAACAAACACGTTGGATTTTAATTTTAAAATTCTAAAAAGAAATAAATAAAAACTGACCAGTAAAAAACTTCTACTGGTCAGCTACTGAACATTTATTTTGAATCTATATCATCAGCCGACCAATGGCGGTTTATCATTAATAAAAGGTTGACTATAGAAACGTCTTCCTGTTGCTTTGTACAATGCATTGGATAACGCAGCTATTACGGGAGGCAAGGATGGTTCTCCCAAGCCTGTTGGGTCTATGCCGTTGTCCACAAAGTGTACCTCAATATTTTTTGGGGCTTCGGAATGGCGCATTAATCGGTAGGTATCAAAATTGGATTGCTCAGGTCTGCCGTTTTCAAATGTCAATGCACTATAGGTCGAATGTCCTATTCCATCGATCATACCGCCTTCGATTTGGTTTTTTGCCGCAATGGGATTTATCACAATTCCGCAATCAACGGCGCACCAAATATTCTCCACTCTTGGCATCTCACCACCTTCTTCCAATTCCAATACTTGTGCCACATAAGAGTTGTGACAGTAGTAAGCGGAGACTCCTCGGGCCTTTCCTGTATCGGTTCCCCAATTGGCTTTCTCTTTCACCAATTTTAGAACCCCTGCGTAACGCGCTGGATCATAATCATTCTTCTCCGGTTCACCTACTGGATTGTTTATTGCCCTATCAAATAGTTCCAATCGGAAATCCAATGGGTCTTTTCCTGCGGCTTCGGCCACCTCATCCATAAAAGCTTGTTCGGCTCCTGCAATAAAATTGGATCGTGGTGCTCTCCACGCCCCTGTGGTAACATTGGTCTGTAAGCTATGCTTCTCCGCCAAATAGTTGTCCACGGCTCCTGCGGGGAAACGATTTTCAAAAATAAGATCATCGTTGGTACCTGCGCCACGTACATGCCAAGCTATCAGGTTTCCGTTTTCGTCCAATCCGGCTTTAAACCTTACTTTGTACGATGGTCGGTACGTTCCTTGGGTCATATCGTCTTCCCGGGTATAGACCAATTTCACCGGTGCATTTAACCTTTGGGATATGGATGCTGCTTCTACAGCAAACGTACCGTACAACCGACGGCCGAATCCTCCGCCCATTCTGGTCATCATTACATCTATCTTTTCTACAGGCATACCCAATCGAGAAACCAATGTTTTCTCCAAGAACTCCGGGGTTTGTATTGGCCCGAGAAGTTCGGCTTTTTCTGGTGTTACGTGCGCAAAAAAGTTCATGGGCTCCATGGTGTTATGCGCCAAGTAGGGTGCGGAATAAGTACTTTCCACAATTTTTGCCGCTTTTTTAAAGGCTGCTTCCACATCACCATCCTTTCTTGCAGGTACTTCTTGGGCCTTATTCAGCAATTTTGCGAGTTCGTCATTATGGTAAGCAGTGCTTTCCATGGGAGACACCTCTTCCCATTCTACTTTAAGTGCTTTTTTTGCCTGCATGCATTCCCAAGTGCTATTGCCAACTATGGCCACCAATTCGGGTATTGCACCGCCATCCGACCATTGTCTTTCAACATCTTCGGGGTAGGCTTCAAAATGAAACACTTCTTTGATCCCTGGCATGGACATTACCGATTCGGCATTCATACTTTTAAATTTCATGCCAAAGGCGGGCGGATGCACGATCATGGCCGTAAGCATACCTTCCCTATATGTATCCAGGCCGAAAAGAGGTTGGCCTGTAACTATTTTTTTGCCATCTACATTTTTCTTGTCCGTGCCGATAATGCTAAAGTCACCTGCATCTTTCAATGTAACTTCCTCCGGCACTTCTATACTTGTGGCCGCAGAGGCCATTTCTCCATATCCTGCCGAATTTCCGCTTCCCTCGTGGGTCAATACACCGTCTTTTGTGGTAATTTCATCTACTGAAACGCCCCAAGCTTGCGCGGCAGCTTCTTTCAACATATGGCGAGCCGTAGCTCCGGCCATTCGTAAACTTTCCCATCCTTGTCGAATGGATTGACTGCCCCCGGCCAATTGTCTGGTAAAAATATCGGTATTTAAGGGTGCTTGTTCAACAATCACATCTTTCCATGCAACATCCAGCTCTTCGGCAATGATCATGGGCATGGATGTTTTTACGTTCTGACCTATTTCTGGGTTGGGCGACATTATGGTCACCATTCCATTGTCCCCTACTTTTAGGAAACCATTAAGATCGAACCACTCTTCTGGCAGGCTATTTACCTGCTCTGGAGTCATTTTACACGAAGCCAACCAGCTAAACCCTATCACAAGTCCGCCACCGGCCAATCCCGTATTTCGAATAAAGGCGCGTCGTCCTATTTTGGTCTTTACAAGTGTCATGATACTAGTTTAAGTGTTATGATTTAGCAGCCAACTTTACGGCTTTTTTGATTCTGGTATAGGTTCCACAACGACAAATATTTCCGTTCATGGCCATTTCTATTTCTTCATCCGTTGGGTTTGGATTCTTTTCCAAAAGTGCGGAAGCAGTCATTATTTGTCCTGCTTGACAGTACCCACATTGAGGCACATCCACCTCCAGCCAAGCTTTTTGCACTGGATGGTCACCTTCTTCCGATAAACCTTCGATGGTGGTGATTTCCGAATTGCCGACCATGGATACGGTTAGCATACAAGATCTGGTCGCAGTGCCGTCCATATGAACCGTACATGCGCCGCATTGGGCTATACCACAGCCAAATTTAGTGCCGACCAAATTAAGGTGGTCCCTTAAAACCCAGAGAACGGGAGTGGACGGATCCACATCGACCTCTTGTTTTTTTCCGTTGATGTTTAATGTAAATGATGCCATAATTGTGATTAATTCCTTTTGAAGGTAACTAATTTTAGGCACACAATGGGCGGCTCTAAGCTACATCCCCCTAAAAATTAACATTGTTTTTAGTTTTTTGGGGCTTACTTAAAATCAATACAAATAACAAAGGGGAACAACATAAGAAATGGAGGCAACGGTTACCTTCCAGATGCGTTTAGTGTTCCAATTTTAGTCGAGTAAAAACGGGAAGGTGGTCGGAAGGATACCGGGCATCGTCGGAATCACTTAAAATTGCGCTTTTAATGATCTTAAACTCATCCGAGACAAAAATGTAATCGATCCTGCGTTCCACAGCTTTATCAATTCGAAATCCGTTAAAGGTGCCCTTGGGGCCGAAAGCATTTTTGCCGGCCTCCTCGAAACTGTCCTTCATTTCGGATAAAATTATCTGCACTCCCTTGCTGTTGCTTTCCAAGTTAAAGTCTCCGGTAACCACTACGGGATAATTTTCCAGGTTCAGTTCTTTTATTTTTTTAAGGATAAGTTTGGAACTTTTTTCTAGTGCCAGATCGCCTTTATGGTCAAAATGTGTATTGAACACCATAAATCTGGCACCACTGTTCTTAATTTTAAAAACGCCGTACGTGCATGTTCTGGGCAAAGCGGCATCCCAACCTTTGGAAGGGGTTTGGGGCGATGTGGAAAGCCAAAAGGTAGATTCATCTATCAATGCCACTGTTTTTGTATTGTAAAAAATGGCCGTGTGTTCACCACGTTCATCGCCAAAATCACGCCCTACACCAAAATAAGCATAGTCTTCCAATCCGCTATCGATTTCTTTTACCTGATGGATCAACCCTTCTTGTATACCAAACACATCGGGGCGGTAAAAGTTAAGCTGTGCGATGAGAAACTCTTTACGGTTATCCCAGTTGTTCGGGGCATCATCGGGGTTGTCGTAGCGAATGTTATACGAAATCACATCGATGGTCTGACTCGATACCATCAAACAAGAGAACAAGAAGGAAAATATAAAAAAGAAATTTTTCATTGGATGTAGTTCAATCGGTTTATCGCAATATACTTTCCTTTCCTGAATAAATATGGCATATCCCTATTACCAAATGATTATTACTATTTAGGGCCTTACATTACCTCGATGCTCCTAAATGTTAGATTGATTCGAGGCTTATGCACCTTTTTGGTGGGAGGCAAGCGATGTTGCCAGTATTTTTGTGTTAATCCTTTCATGACCAATAAGCTGCCATGATCCAACACAAGATCTACTTTTATTTTTGTGGACTTATGTTTAAAAACAAACTTTCTTTCGGCTCCAAAACTTAAAGAGGCTATTGCTCCATCGGGTTTAAGTTCTTTTTCGTCGTCGCTGTGCCAACCCATGCCCTCTTCCCCATTATGGTACAAGTTAAGCAAACAGGTATTATAGGTTTCTTTGGTATGCTTTTCGACAAGTTCCTTTAGTTCCAAAAGCCCCTTGGTCCATTGCAAGGCTTTTTTAGTGTTGTTGGAGTATGTATATTCAAATGGGCGACTACCATACCAAGCCACTTTCCGTTTGGTAACGATACGCTTTCCAAACAAGTGCACAATATCTGGTTCCCATGCTATGGATTCCCAAAGTTTTTGAAAATAATGGTCAGCTCGGTCAATTTCCATTACCGGGCCAAAATAATGTACAGTGCCATCATATGGCAGTAGATTAAAGTCGGGCGCTATTTGGTCTGTGAACAAATCCATAGTAATTAAACTCTGATCTATGTGGAGAGTCTTTTTTTACTTTTCTCCAATATTTCCAAAACGCGGTCCTTTAATTCCTGGGGCTCAATAATTTTTGCATAATCCCCGAACATTAGATACCAACGGGCAAATCCATTGGCCATATCGCTCGTCATAAACGTCATTTCCACTCCGTTTATCTTTGTCTCTTCGGAAATTAGACCGTAATGTTTGGTCTGTCCCTGAATGTATTTTGCCACGGTTTTGTCCACCAATATCTTTACTTTGGTTTTGGAAACTTCCTTCTTTCTGTCCTGATGTTCTGCAATGGTACCATGCTCCAACAAAAAATCCAACGTAGTTCTCGCTATTTTATGGATTCTATCTGTTCTAAAGTGCCTGTAATCGGTTCGTAGATGGCAATAGCCCAAAATGTACCAAAATCCATTTTCGTTAAAAAGTCCAACAGGTTCTATTCTCCGTTCCGATGGCGTTTCCTCGCGCAAAGATTCATACCTTAAGAACACTTGCTTGCGTTCTGCAATACTCTCGAACAATATTTCCAGGGCATTGGGTACTTGATCATTGAACAAAACTTGACCAGGGATAATGGAAACTTGGGATTCCAATGCCTCCACCCACTCTTTTTCCCTACCCCGTAGAATGGATTTTAACTTGAACATTGCGGATTCGTAATAGGCGCCCAAGGATTTATCCATGAATTGCTTCATTAATTTTTCTGCGGCCACAAAGCTTCCAGCTTCTTCACGGGTAAACATTATTGGTGGCAATCGATACCCTTCCATAATCGAATACCCCACTCCTGCCTCGCTAATAATGGGAACCCCGGAAGCTTCCAATGTTCTTATATCCCTATATATGGTCCTTAAGCTCACATCAAATCGTTCGGCAAGATCCCGCGCCTTTACAATTCGTTTGCTCTGCAGCTGTATCAATATGGCTACTATCCTATCAAAACGTTTTACGGTATCCATTCCCAAAATTGTGTGAGCTATCTCCCAAAGATAGGATTTCAATCCAAGGATGGATGGTCTCCTCCAGCTCATATTTATTCATTTGTTCTTTATTAATAAGCATCAAAACTATCCAAAGGGACTGACAACAGTTTGTCAGCACACTTTTTTTATTTTGATTTTTACTACTGACATAAGGCTGTCACCTACCGCTCATAATTTTGTTCCAAGAAACAATAATCCTTTAAATCACAATTACATGGAAAACACCATTAATGAACAAACAACAGCCCAAGTTATAATTCCAGAACAGTTCTTGGGACATTATCAGGGTCACCGAAACCTGACTCGAAAAGTTATTGAAGCTTTCCCGGAAAAAGAGTTTTTTAATTACAGTATTGGCGGAATGCGACCTTTTGCCGCAATGGTGAAAGAACTTTTGGCCATAGCCGTTCCCGGGCTCACTGAAATTGTATCTGGCCATACCAGTGAATTGGACGAAAATAGAGATTATGGGTCCACAAAGGCCGATTTTTTGAAAAAATGGGACCAGGACACAGAAGAAATCAATACGTTGTGGAAACAACTGAACGCAGCGCGTTTTCAGGAAAACATGAAGCTGTTCGGACAATTTGAAGGTTCCGTACTATCCCAATTGCAATACTTTGTGGACAATGAGATTCACCACCGCGGACAAGGGTATGTGTATTTGCGAGCCTTGGATGTTGAGCCCCCTTTTTTTTACGACCGTAGTTAAGTAAGAATGGCGGTCCTTGTGTTTAAAACATCTGTGAAGAAAAAGGACGAAATACAACTGCTTCGCCCATCTTTGAACAGATTGATAGAGAAAAAAGGTTGCTGGAACTTTGACCTTGAAGATTGCGACAATATTCTTCGCGTTGAATCCCAAAGGCTAAAAGCATCAGTAGTTTCCTTGCTATTGCAGAGCAACGGTTTTGATTGTGAAGAACTGCAATAAGGAGCAACAATTAAAAATCCCCCTAGATTAGGGGGATTTTATATTTTATTGCCCGGCTTTTTGTTTAAGGGCATTAAATTGGGCCAACAGTTCCTGATAACTATCTTTTTCTTCTTGGCCTGGCTGCTTATCGGCACCGCTCAAAATATAATAGAGATAGGTGATTTGAGACACCAAGACCACTTCTGGGTAGGCTCCTTCGGCATTTTTGAGTTCGCTCAAGACCTGTTTGTACTTTTTTAGTTCATCTTCGCTTGCTTTGGCCATTTTCAGTTCCTCGATTTTGTTCTCGACCTTATCCTGTAACATTCTTGCCTCGGACAGCAATTCGATAACTTTAAATTGTAGTTCCTGTTGTTCTTTCATGTTCGCCAAAGACACTCCATCGCCTTCCAATTTTGGATCCATCAATACCTCGAACTGCTTTTCGAAGGATTGTTCCCCGACGGTTAAGCGAGCTGTATATTTTCCTGGCAAGACCATGGGGCCATTTTTATACCTTCTCTTCTCATTTTTGGCCCATGGCCCTTTTTGTTCGAGATTCCATTCAAATCTATTCAACCCTTTTTTTGTCTCCAACTTTTCGTCCATATAAACAAAAGTCATGCTCAAGTTCATGTTTTCCACTTTTTCGGTGGTCGACTTTAATTTGTTGGAATCACTAACAATAGTAGCTACCTCATTTCCCTGTGCATCCAAAATTTGAAGACTTACTCCATCTTTGATATCCGATGGCAAATAGTAATCTATGGTTACACTGGTCGAAGGGTACTCCGGAAATTCCCCGCCCCAGGGTGTTTGGTACCTGTATGTGTCGTGCAGCTTGAACAACACCGGGGTATCGTCAAGTCGTGTAATGTTTTCATCTTGAAGTGCTGTAACCTGATCCAATATCCAAAAGCCGCGCCCCATTGTGCTCAAAATAAGGTCTCCGCGGAACAAAGTAATATCGGTAATTGGTGTTACCGGTAGGTTTTGCTGAAATTTCTTCCATGTTTCCCCATCATCAAACGATATGAACATACCGTACTCGGTACCTGCATATAAAAGTCCTTCGCGGATAGGATCTTCTCGGACTACCCTAGTCGTATGATCCGATGGGATTCCATTGCTGCCTGTGGTCATCAACTCCCAGCTTTCCCCATAATTTTCAGTTTTATAAATATAAGGGGTCTCATCGCCCAACAAATGTCGGTCCACAGCTATGTAGGCCTTGGCCGGGTTATAAATTGATGGCTCAATGGACTCTACCCTGCCCCCTTTGGGCATCTTTTTCGGGCTTATGTTCTTCCATGTTTTTCCACCATCTTTAGTAATTGAAATCACCCCATCGTTGGAGCCCGTCCAAATTAATCCTTGACTTATTTTGGATTCCTTAATGGAGTAAAGTGTACTGTAATACTCTTCTCCGGTGATATCGCGTGTGATAGGATTTCCAGAAATCACCTGTTTGTCCGGCTCATTGGCGGTAAGATCCGGAGAAATAATTTCCCAGTTTTTACCTCCATTGTTGGTTTTGTGCAAGAACTGCGACCCCATATAAACCACCTCTGGGTCGTAAGGGGATACATGAATCGGAGCCACCCTCTGAAACCTGTATTTAAGGTCTTTAGGGTTGTGCCCATATATATTTGATGCGCCAATGGAATATTCGCGACTCTGACCCGTTTTTTTACTGTAAACACTAAAACGGCCCTTACAATTGTTGTAGACGATATAGTGGTTGCCCGGCATTGGGATTACGGGACCTGTTTCGCAACCACCAACATTCATCATAATGGTTTCGTTGGGAGTTGTGGTTGCCAAGGGTGCCACACTCGGAATGGCAATGGTGGTATTGTCCTGCTGCGCCCCGTAAACCCAATAAGGATATTGATCGTCCACGGCCACTTGATAGATTTCCGCGGTTGGCTGATTGTATTGTGTGGACCACGTTTTTCCTCCGTTGTGGGAAACATTGGCGCCACCATCGTTACATTGGATCAAAAGATCTGGGTTATTTGGGTTTAGCCAAATATCATGGTTATCCCCATGCGGAACACTCATACGTTTCCAAGTCTTTCCTCCATCAACCGATTTAATCAAAGGATTGGCATTGGAAAAAACAACATCTGGATTGGTAGGGTCCAATTCTATATTCGTGTAGTAAAAAGGTCGGTTCACCAATCTAATATCATCGGAAACATGGGTAAAGGATTTTCCTTGGTCCACGGATTTGTACAAGCCTCTGTCCTTATCTGGTGCCTCGATCACGGCATACAATATTCTGGAATCGACTGCTGACACTGCCAAATCAATTTTTCCGATCAATCCTTTTGGCAGACCATTTTCCAGTTTTTCCCAGTCTTTGCCGCCGTTTACGGATTTATATATGCCGCCTTCGCTATTTTTACCGCCAGAATCTATGGTCCAAGGGGTACGGCGAGCTTTCCAAGCGGCCGCGTACACTACATTGGGGTTACCTGGCAGCAGTTCCAAATCGGCAAATCCTGTTTCATCCGAAACATAAAGCATCTTTTGCCAGGTTTTTCCACCATCGATGGTTTTGTAAATACCTCGCTCCTCGTTGGAACGGAATGCATTGCCAATAGCGGCCACCCAAACAATATTACTATTGGTCGGATCAATTTCAACTGCCCCGATCTGTCCGGCATTTTCCAATCCAATATGTTCCCAGGTCTTACCTGCATCTATGGATTTGTACATCCCCTTACCGGATATAATGTTGCTTCGGATACCATCCGAACCTGTGCCTACATAGATAATATTCGGATCATTGGCCGCCACCTCGATGGCTCCTATCGAAGGAGTTTTAAAAAATCCATCGGAAATATTGTGCCAACTGGTTCCGTAGTCTTCGGTTTTCCACACCCCGGCACCTGTTGCGCCAAAATAAAAAGTTCCGGGCAGCATTACCGTTCCGGTAACGGTAGTTACCCTTCCTCCACGGGCAGGACCAATGGTCCGGTATTGCAACGCTTCAAAATCCTGAGCAAAGGTTGCGCAGGTCAACAAAAAGGCAAACAGAAAATAAAAAGGTCTTTGTTTTAGAATCATGAGTGAGTCAGATAGTTTGGTTTCTTCCCAAATCTACTAAATACCTAGTCAATCTGAAATGGTCATTGGCAGAATTCCTATCAATTCCCGTTGAACAGTAAATACCCAACCCTTTGATAGATAGTAAGAACACCTAACAACCCATCTATAAAAAATCGTTGCGAATATTATTGACAAATTGTACGATCTGTTAATTTTTTTATAAAAAGTCCTCCCAAATGATGTAACAATTCACCTACCTTTAATACTTATGGTTATCAAACATTAAAACTTAAAGATGAAAACACTAAAAATCACCATTGCACTGATTGCTTTTGCCCTGACTATGCCACTACAGGCGCAAACTGCCGATGAAATATTGGAAAACTATTTTGAGAATACCGGTGGACTTGATGCGTGGAAAAGCATTGAAGGAATGAAAATGACCGCTAAAGTTAACCAGGGCGGAATGGAAATACCCTTGGAAATCTATAATTTGAAAGATGGTCGTCAAATGACAAAGATTACATTCCAAGGCAACACTATCAAACAAGGAGTTTTTGATGGAGAGACCCTTTGGAGTCACAATTTCATGACCATGAAGGCAGAAAAATCCGATGCGGAATCTACTTCCAATTTTAAATTGAACACCAATGACTTTCCCGATTCCTTTATCGATTACAAAGAAAAAGGGTATACAGTGGAGCTCCTTGGAAAAGAAACCATTGATGGTGCCGAAACCTTTAAAATAAAATTGGTAAAAGAACCTGTTACGATCGATGGCAACCAAGAAGAAGACATTTCTTATTATTTCTTTGATGTGGACAACTTTGTGCCCATTGCCATACATTCCGAAATTAAATCGGGACCCGCCAAAGGTCAAATTAGCGAAATTACCATGAGCGACTATCAAGAAGTGGATGGAATGTACTTTGCCTTTTCCATGACGCAAGGAGTAAAAGATGGTCAATCACAACCCATTACCATTGACGCTATCGAACTCAATCCTACCATCGATGATGCTGAGTTTGCTTTCCCAGAAGAAGTAGGCGAGACCGAGAAAAAATAAAAATCAAAACTTAAGGCCCTATTTTGTTCAGGGCCTTTTTTTTAACCTTATACAACATGAAAAAACTACGTTTTGCATTGACCGTTTTCGCGGTCGGCTTTATTTCCTTGGGGTACGCTCAAACCTTGGATGATATTGATGGAAAGGCCCTTTTCGGAGACTTGTCCGCAAGGCATATTGGACCCGCCTTAATGAGTGGCCGTATCAACGACATGGAAGCACACCCTACCAACAGTAGGATCGTCTATGCAGGTACCGCCGGTGGAGGAGTATGGAAATCGAATGACGCAGGCACTACGTTCAATCCCATATTCGACGATTACTGCCAATCCATAGGTGCAGTGGCATTGGATCCAAACGATCCGGATAAGACCATTTATGTTGGAACCGGCGAAACTTGGACCAGAAACAGCGTTTCTGTTGGCGATGGACTCTATAAAACCACAGATGGGGGTGCCAACTGGAACAAAATAGGGTTCGAAAAATCCGAACGTATTGCCAACATTATCGTTAATCCGAACAACTCGCAAGAAATATATGTTGGAGTACTTGGCGCTCTTTGGGGCGATAGTGAGGAGCGGGGTGTTTTTAAATCCTCCGATGGGGGTGCCACTTGGGAGAAACTTTTATATGTAGACCCAAAAACCGGTTGCGCCGACCTAGCAATGGACCCAACCGACCCAAATGTACTTTATGCGTCCATGTGGGAATTTCGTAGAACTGGTTGGTCCTTTGAGTCCGGCGGTGATAAAAGTGCTCTTTATAAATCTACCGATGGCGGAAAAACTTGGAATAAAATCCACAATGGTTTTCCAAAGGGAAAATTGGGCAGATTGGCCATTGCAGTCGCACCTTCAAATCCCAAAGTGCTCTATACCGTGATCGAAGCGGAAAAAGACGAACGCAAAGGCTTGTACCGCAGTAACGATGCCGGTGCCTCTTGGGAGCAATTGAACAACGACTTTGGAATTACGGTCAGACCATTCTATTTTTCGAGAATTGTTGTGGACCCACAAAACGAAGATGTTGTTGTCAAGGGCGGTCTTAGTGGTTCCATCTCACGAGATGGCGGAAAAACCTTTAAGAATCTCGGAAACATGCACTCCGATATTCATGATATTGTATTTAGCATCAAAGATTCCGGTATTATGTATGTAGGTACGGATGGTGGAGTTTATCGCACCTGGGACGGTGGCACAACTATGGAAATAGTTGAAAATTTGCCACTTTCCCAATTTTATCACATAAGTGTGGACGATGCCGAACCCTACAATATATACGGAGGATTGCAGGACAATGGTAGCTGGTGGGGACCTTCCTCTTCCCCTGGTGGAGTTGAGGCACGTGACTGGAACTCTGTTGGAGCCGGAGATGGTTTCCGTGTGTTGAAGCACCCGACCAAACCCATTATTTATTCGGAAATGCAGGGAGCGGAAAATGTTTGGCGAATCGATACCGAACGACAATTGACCAAGACCATTCAACCCCTTCCCGCAAGCGAAGACCAAAAACTAAGATGGAACTGGAACGCGCCAATGGCGATCAGTACCCATCAACCGGACCGATTTTATATGGGCAGCCAATACCTTCATAAATCGGAGGACATGGGAGATACCTGGCAAATTATTTCTCCGGACCTTACCACAAATGATCCTGCAAAACAAAATCAAGAAGATTCGGGTGGACTTTCCATGGATAATTCTGGAGCCGAAAACCATACCACCATTTTTACCATTGCCGAATCCGCTGTAGATGAAAATGTAATCTGGGTGGGCACGGATGACGGTAATGTTCAAGTAACCCAAGATGGTGGCAAAACATGGACGAACACCGTGGCCAACATTCCAGGGTTGCCCAAAAATACATGGTGCTATCACATTGAGGCCAGTGTTTTTGATAAAGGTACCGCTTACGCCGTGTTTGATGGGCATACCATGAACGATATGACACCGTATGCCTACAAAACCACTGACTTTGGCAAAACATGGACAAGCGTAATCTCCGATGATGTGGTCGGCTTTGCCCGAAATATCCAAGAAGATTATGAAAATCCAGATCTTTTGTTCTTAGGCACTGAATTTGGATTGTACATAACCATGGACGGCGGAAAAAATTGGAAAAAATTTACAAACAATATGCCCTCGGTCGCAGTCCACTATATTGAACTGCACAAAAAGACCAACGATTTAGTAATGGGAACACATGGAAGAGGTGTTATAATTATAGATGATATTTCTCCACTAAGGAGCATAAACAACGATGTACTGACCAAAAACCTACATTTTTTCGATACGCCCGATACCCAAATAAGCGAAACCAGCTCATTTGGTGGAAATTTTGGGACAGAAACACAATTCGTTGGCAATAGCAAAACAAAAGATGTTCAGATTAAGTATTACTTAAAAAAGAGACACACTTTTGGAAAAATGACGATGGTCATTGAAGATATGGAAGGGAACCAAATTGCAGAGCTAGGTCCAGGTAAGTCCAAAGGAATAAATGTGGTAAATTGGAACTACACTCGAAAAACACCGAAAGTAGCAAAAGGAAAAACCTTTAGCTTCGGAGGTTTCACGGCACCACAGGTCCCAGCGGGTACTTACAAGGCCGTTATAACAAAAGGTAAAGAAACTTTTGAGCATACGTTCAACTTAGTGAACGACAAGAATTCGCCTTTATCGGCCAAAGATCGCGAACTTAAAGAGGCCACCACCATGAAGTTGTACAACATGACCCAAGAGCTCGCCTATTTGGTCTACGAGTTGGACCAAATTGTAGAAAACGCTGCCACAACGGGCGATAAAAAAACCAAGGAAAAGTTAAACAACCTCAAGGAAACCTTGGTGATTACTACCGGCGACAACTATGTTGGTGCCGCCGAGCCACAATTGCGCGAGCGTATGGCCGACCTTTACAGTAAGGTGGCCTCGAGCTACGATAAACCTTCTGCTGCAGAACTTAAAAACTTTGAGGTGATAACCGAAAGGTTCAATAATGCAAAAAAAGAATTTGCCAAATTGAAGGACAAGTATCTAAAAAAACAAGAACTAGCACTTATGTCCTTTGAAGATTTCCTGGAAAGCAAATAAAATGCTTTTCACTACAGAAAAGAGCCGCATAGTTATGCGGCTCTTTTTTTTATGGCCAAATCAACGTCATATACATCTTAAACAAGATTCTTAACAACGTAATCGGTGTGAATTATTTGTACTTTATGGACAACTGACCCAATTGCCATAGAATCTTGATGGAATCCTTCATGGACAATTTAGAACCATCTGCATGTATCCATCTTTTTAAAGGCTGCTCACAAATTAAAGATGTTGCTTTTTCCCTTCCATACGTTTTTCCCATTCTTTTAAAAATTTCCACATCGAACAACCATCTTGTTTTAAATGGTTTGTTGAAAACCGATTTTACTGTATTCGGACGCATTACCTTGGCACCACATTGAGTATCCTTAAAAGGCATACCCAAGATTTTTTGAATAATCAGGTTAATCGTCTTGCTAATGATTTTTCTGGCAGATTCCTTGGTTATATCAGCCCCCATTCTACTAATTCGGGAACCACTAACAATATCAAAATTAGAACCTTCGATGGTACGAACCAATTCATCAAAATCAGCGAAATCTGTAGAGAGATCTGCATCCAAGTAACCTAAGTAATCGAATTGGTCGTCTTTGGCCAAGTGCAACATTCCTTGGCGAACTGCTTCCGCCTTTCCCCCGTTCACTTTACAATCGAAAATACTGATGGCTTCTTCGTTACCTCTTCTTATTTCTTCCAAAACCTCAAGAGTGTTGTCCGTACTTCCATCATTAACAAAGCAAAGGTGATAACCTGGATGTTTCTTTGCAAAATCCTGGAATTCCTTTCCAGAAAGTCTTTCCGCTTCGTTGTAACATGGAATTACTACACCCACGCAGTTTTTCTGGATTTTCTGGGTTGTATTTCCTTTTTGATTGAACACGATCGATGGAGCTCCAATAGTACGTTTTACGCGAGCTACCATTTCGTCCAAACTGATAGGCTTTTTCATATAATCGTAAATCCCAAGTTCGAAACCTTTCAGGATTACTTCCTCATCATCATTTCCCGACATTACCAATATCGGCGTATTCATATTGATTTCTTTTATTTTGGCGATTACATCCAAACCCGACATTTCCGGCATGTTCATGTCCAAGATCACTAAATCAGGGTTGAACGCTTCAAAAATTTGGATTCCTTCTTTTCCAGAAGTAGCCGTTTTTACGTTGTATCCATACTCGATTAATTTTCTTTGAACCGAAAGTAGGATTAGTTGCTGATCGTCTATTGCTAAAATTTTCATAGGTTAAGTTTTAGGTTTTTGAACAATTTCTGAAGCAAATCTATTACTAACCGTTGTTTTACATTTCCGAAAAAAGTTGGAAATCAATTAAGTGTAGACGAATGGTAAAGCTGAGCCGATGGATAGTTCATCGTATTTCCAACAATATTTAGACCTTTATACTGTTATATTTTCTGACAGATATCAATGCAAAAACAAACCAACATAACACTGGCCATTGCGCTGGTTTTTGGGCTTATTTTTCACGGGGCAACCATCTTTTTTACGTTGGAATCCACCTATGATGCCCTTATACACCTATTTTTTGCCGACCACTACGCAAACAGCTGGTTCGAACCATGGGATTATCGCTGGTACACCGGGTTTACCGTACAAGGGTATCCTCCATTGGTTCACCAGTGTATGGCTTTGCTTTCCTATGTAGGAGGGTTAAAGTTCGGATTGTTTACCATGGCCCTGTTTATCATTGCTTTGTTCATCACCGGAGCATACCGCTTTGCGTTGGTCATTACGGCCAATCGTAAAATCGCAGGATACACTGCCCTGCTTGCGGCCTTCTCGTCCATGTTTTTGGAAACCTTGCACATTTTCGGACAATTGCCCAGTTTAATGGGCATTTCCATTTTAATGCACGCCCTGCCCGAAATCTACATGTGGATAAAGACCGGCAGAAAGTTCAAGTTGATTTCCTCGCTTTCCATGATTGCGGTTACTGTAACCTCCCATCATGTGACCCCAATTTTTGGTATGGTTTTTTTTATTTTTCCATTGATAGGGTTGGTAATTATGGACGCCTGTAAGGAAGCTGTGGGCATCAACACCAAAATCACATTCAAGGTTTTTTTGCAACAGTTCAAGAGATTGTTTTGGCGCATTGTTGTATTTGGTGGCGGTTCTTTAGTCGCCATTGTAGGCTGTATATTGCCCTATTGGGTCAATTCCAAGAAAAATCCGATCACACAGGTTCCGATTCCGCATGGATCTCGCGATAATTTTCTGGAGGTAACCTCTTCGGGCTTGGTCTTTTTTCTCATCCCTTGGGGAGTACTCATTTTTATATTGCCTTATCTTTTTTATCGATTCTACAGTAAACGATTATTGTTTTTTGGATTGTCCTTTTCCATGCTGACCCTATTGGGTACCGGAGGCACTACGCCCTTGCCCAAAATGTTGTTGGGAGATACCGCGTTCAATATCCTTACGTTGGATAGATTTACGCTTTGGGCCACTATTATGGCACTGCCCATTTTTGGCGAATTTGTATTTAGATTGGTAGAAGGTGACTTTAGACAACAATTGATAAAAGCCTTTAAAAAACCACTACATTATGTTTTGGCCGGTGGATTGGGCATCAGTTTTATTTCCATGGCCATTTTTACCATGAGCTTAAATTATTTTAGGCCCTCCCAGCCACAGAAAATAAACATGCTGCCCATTGTTAATTTTCTAAATCAAGATGAGCACGATAGATGGCGCTATTTACCGCTCGGTTTTGGGGATCAAATGGCATGGCTGTCCGCACAGACCAATGCCATGACGGTGGATGGCAACTATCATTCCGCACGTAGGTTGCCCGAACTGACCACTAGGGCCATTGAACGGTTGGAAAATTCAAAGTTCAGGGGTGTGGAGGGCATTGGTTCCCTACAGCAATTTTTGACCGTTCCTGAAAAATACAATCTGAAATACATTTTTTCCAACGATAAGTTTTACGACCCCATTCTCTATTTCTGTGGATGGCAGCGCCTGCAACAATTGGAGAACGGCATTATGGTCTGGGAGCGTCTCAACATCTCCCCTTTGCCCAAGGTAATTCCCAAAGATGACGTACCCAATTTCTTGAAACTGATGTGGGGACTGATTCCTGTAGGGACTTTGATTCTGGCGTTTATCATCAATATTCAAATTCCGTGGTACTGGAAGCTTAAGGGAAAAGCTGCCCCGTTGGACGATTATTTTCATCACGCACCTAAATACAATGGGATTTCCTCAGGACTTTCCTTTGTAAATGGAGTTTGGGCCATTGGTATTATCGGTATCTTCCTTTTTGGTATCTATCATTTTTATTTGGACAATGCTACCCAAATAAGCGCTAATAATGTAGTAAAAGCCTATTATGATGCCTTGGATTTTAAAGAATTTGAAAGAGCACATTCCTATTTAGACCCAGAAGAAGAAGTAAGTCTTTCTCAATATATGTTGGAAGTTTCGGTTACCGACGGCCTATTGAGTTCCTACGCCAAATTGGACGCAATCGGCATCACTGAAACCAAAACATCTAAAAATTATGTGGAAATGGAAGTGGCCACCAAATGGATCACGCCGTTGGAGAAAGTGGCCCGCAATTATCAACACACGGTCGTAAAAAAGAACGGACAGTGGTACATCAAACCCAAAAAAGTGGACAACGATATTCCGCCCAACCAATTGATCACGTCCAACCAAACCCAATATTACAATCACGGTCGTAGACGGATAACCACACAGCAAACCTACCATGAGGATATCCTCCGTCAACCCATTTTAGAGGTATTGTCGGCAAAATTGGTAAAATATAAGGGCAGTTACAGTATTGTTGGAGAGCTTCAGAATATCGATAATGTACCTGCGGATGTCTCCATAAAAGGCACGCTGTACAATGAAAACGACAAGGAATTGGCACAGCACGATGTAAAATTCCATGCCAAACACAAGCTAATGCCAAAGGAAACCACATCTTTCCGAATAGATTTTGAAGGTATTGCGTGGTCGTCCACAAAGGATACCCTGCCCCCCACTTTTGATCCCGACCAATTTACCCCGATCAGCCTGGAAGAGCAACCTGTTACATTTGACCTGCAATGTGCCGGCAACGTGGCCACTTCTGATCTATATAAATCGGTGGCCTTGCAAAACTGGCACTTGGACCAAAACCTATTAACGGGGACCTTATTTAATTACGGTACCCAAGAGGTGACCATACCTCAAATTTTGACCTCCTACTATTCGGACCAAGGGGATATTTTGTGGGTGGATCATCATTTTACATTGGATGGCATCCGTATCCAACGGAAACAGAGCTTCGAAATTCCTATGTTGGACTTGAAAGAAATCGAGGTGATTGCAGAGGGTTTGGAAAATTGTTACGTGAATGGAACTCCCAATGCTGAAATCACGAAAAATTATTTTTCAGATAGAAACAAAGCGGTTAAATGGGAAATGATGCGTCCATACAACGGAGAAGGTTACCACTATTTTAAAGTGGAGTTGAACAATTATATCGGTAATCCCAAATAGATGAAATTTTGGCAATATATAGGGTTAGTATGTTTAGGAGCAATCAGTTGCTCCAAACCTGTTGATGCCAATTTGGGAAAAACGGTAAAGGTCATTCAAATCACAACTACCCAAAAGGAGTTTATAGCCGGCGAAGCCATTACCCTTCAGTTTGATGGAGAAAAAGAGAACCAACTCCTATTGATTCAAAATGGTTGGGGCACTATAGCCATACCTGCGGATAGTACACAAACCTCATTAACATTTTCGCTTCCAGCAACTGTTGCCCAAAAAAGCGGGTGGGTGCAATGGAAATTAATTGGCAATGAAACGATAACCGCTACAGGTGACTTTTTCATAAGACCTAGTACTACCTTGGCCATGTCCATGGAAACCTATTTGGGACCAACCAGCATTTTTGCGGATAAAAAAGACCAAGCCATGATCGTATCCTTGCCACAGGACAAGTTTGGAAACCCCATGCCAGATAGTACTCAAATCACGTTAACAGAAAAGTTCAAGTCCGATCAAAAAAGTAACACCACATCGGTACAGGATATGATTTCTTTTGCCTATGTCGGAAATAAAGCATCCGTTGGCGAACTTTTTATAGGGTCTCGTCTTGAGAATCAAATATCCAAAGAGTTTACAGTGAGCGTTCTGCCCACTAAAGCTGCTGATTTCGCTATCAATTTTGAAAGACAGCATAGCTATGCGGATGGTAATCAGATAGTTTCCTTTACCACCTCAACCATTAGAGATCAAAACAATAATATTGTTGCCGATGGAACCTTGGTCAATTTTGTGGTCGAGGATGCCTCTGGCAATAGTTTACAGACGTACGGCACTACCTTGAACGGTGTTGCAACAGGCAAAATGCTCCATCCCGAGGTGGCAACGGAGTGGAAGGTAAAAGCACACATCAGTGGACTATCACAAAGCAATAGCCTAAAATTGAATTTTGATGCAGCCGTAATGGATTATGTGGTGGATAGCTCGAAAGATGGCCGATTCATAAGCGTTGGACCTATTCTTAGTTATATGGGCCAATGGGTTCCCGATGGTATGGGCATCCAATTGGAAATGCAAGATTCAGATGGGAAGTCAGTACTGACTTTAAGTAGTACCACAAGAAAAGGAATGGGAACATTTGAACTTCCCGAAGGGATAAATGCGAATACCCACAAGGGATTTGTAATTGTAGCAGGAATTAAAAAATCGGTTAACCATAAAACTGAATGATGGCTCGGAAAAACCTATATAGATCCTTGCTCTTATTGAGCTTTTTGGCCTTAAATGCAGGTATCATTTATGGTTTGGCGGCCGCTTGGAGTTTTCTGAACACTGGGGCGGACAAGTCTTCCATTCTTCATATTGGCGGTGCTATTGAAAAAGCCTATCAACCTAAAATCGTATGGACAACCAATGGGCAACGTGGCAGAAAAATATCCCAACAGGCCCTTACCGAACTCGAAAAAGACTATATCAATGCTTGGTATGTAAAAAATATTGCCTTATCAACTTTTGACGTACTTGGAATTGAAGATTACTACACCGAAGACGCCAGAGAACATCTCAAACAATTGATCAAGAACAATCTGGACAATCAAGTTCGGATAGAAGCCACTACCCTAGCTCATCATCCTCGATTGGAGTTTTATAGTTTGGATGGGAAATTGGCCGTGCTTACCGATAACCATGTGGTTCAGGTTGAAAAAATATACGCTAACGGGCAATTCCTGCAGCAACAAAAGACTATACACAGTTATAAGGTCATTCTAATATTGGAAGATGGTTTTTGGCGGGTTCGGCAAATGGTTAAAATTCAAAATCCACCTGAAGTCCAAGCACAAAGGGAAGAGGTTTCATTCAATGTGAACTCATTAAAGGGAATCAACTATTATCCAAAGGATAACCCATGGGATATGTTCGGGAAGAATTTTGACATCGAGGCCATCAATGCTGATTTTGAGACCATAACATCCCTAGGTTTAAATTCCGTTCGGGTATTTGTTCCCTACGAAACATTCGGGGCTGCTTCGGTAAAAACTGAATATCTTGACCAGCTTGAAGAATTGCTAAACTTGGCACAGCAAAACAACCTGAAAGTTTTGGTCACCCTATTCGATTTTTATGGGAATTATGAGCTAATGGACTGGACCTTGACGCACCGACACGCAGAAACCGTAGTTTCCCGATTACAAAATCATGAAGCTTTGTTGGGATGGGACCTAAAAAACGAACCTGACCTCGATTTTGAAAGTCGTGATAAGGAAAATGTGCTGGGTTGGCTTTCGGAAATGGCACAACTCATTAAAAAGAAGGATAGCATCCACCCTATTACCATTGGATGGTTTGCCCCCGAAGCGGCGATAAACTTGGTCGAGCAAGTGGATTTTGTTTCTTTCCATTATTACGAAGAACCAAAAAATCTAAAAGAGCGAGTCGCTGCCTTAAAAAAAGCGATTGGGGAAAAGCCGATGGTGTTGGAAGAATACGGAAAATCGAGTTATTGTGGTATTTGGAATTTGTTTTCCAACTCAAAAGAGGCTCAAGCCAATTATTTGTCTGAAATACAAATTGTTTTGGAAGAGGAGCAGCTTCCTTCCTTTATTTGGACCCTGCACGATTTTGAAACCGTGCCAACACAAGTGGTGGGTAGAAAACCCTGGCGAAAAGCACCACAAAAGCATTTTGGCCTCATAGATATGGATGGTGAGAAGAAACCCGCCTATCATACGATCATAAAAAAAGAAAAAGGGACAACTAACTAAAGTTATCCCCCTTTCACACTTAACCTAAAACCCTATGCTATGCTTGTCTCGTTAATTTCTTGTAATTCTTGCGCAGGAGTTGGCAACAACCCTTTTTTTGCCTGTATCACTTTAAAATGATCCAGGTACATTTCGGTAATTTTGGACATAGGCAGTGAACATGCTGCTTTATAATTTGCTTTCCCCAAGTGAGTTCTGTACGTCTCATTGGTCAAAATACTTTCCAATGCTTTGGATAAAGATTCCACATTCTCCGGCTCAAAGAATTCGCCTCGGTAGCCTTCTTCCCTGACCAAGATGCCCAAGTCTCCCAAATCTGGCAACACTACCGCCTTTCCATAACTTCCTGCTTGGTGCAATACTCCGGAACTTCCTGTTGTAGATGTGTAAGGAAAAACCACTACGGCACTGTCCCCGAAAATATGTGGAACATCTTCCTCGGCCACATATCCGGTAAATCTTAGATTCTTTACATGGCTGTATGTCTCTTTCACATTCTCCAAGTACCCTGGTGTGTTTGGACTATCCGTCCCAGCGATTACAATTTCAATATCCAGATCGGATTTTGTACGCAATAGCTCAACGGCTTCGATCATTGGCTCCACTTTTTTGTAGGTCCCAAACTTTCCAAAGGCCATTACCTGCATAGGGCCTTTTGGTAAATCGTAGTTGGGAGCTGGTGGGGTTTCGAAGGCACCATGTGGCACAAGGGCAACATTATTTACCTTGTATTTGTTTTCCAAAATAGTTTTGTACTTGCTGATGGTAACGGCCAATACATCCGATGCCAATACAAAGCGTGTTAGTGTGGTGCCAATAAAGTTGTATATTTTTTGAAGGAATCCGTTCTGAGTGATTCCGGCATTTTCCAAATCCACTTGCTCCAAAATATTGTGCAACAAGGAGATGGTTGGGATGCGCATCATTTTACAAACAAAAGGCAATAAAAGTCCAAGAGCGGCAGGAACCTTTTTGTCACCAAACTTCAAAAACTGAAGATTGAACAAAACAGCATCCGGTTTTTCTTTTCTGATGGCCTTGGCCACTCTGTACATATTCTTAAGGTCGTTGAAGTTCCAACACTCCTTAACAGTGATAGGACATCCTTCCTCTTCAAAGGAAAGGTCTTTTGGTGCTTCGGTATGGTCCGTAAGCAATACAATCTCGCTTACTTCTTCTTGAAGTCTAAAATGTTTTACAAGATGGTATCCATATTCGGTAAGGGTTACTTTACTTGGCGGATACGCTGTTACAATTGCTAGTTTCATAAGGTTAAGTTTTTGTTCTATAAGATTTTAGTGATACAAATATCCGCACAAAACCCTGTAAAAAAGGCGATTAAAGGACGGTTGAACAGAAAGTGTAGACGAATGGAAAAGATGAAACGATAAGTTTAAATCCATAAAAAAGGGCCGGAAAACAACATATGCTTTCCAGCCCTAGGCCTGCCCTCTATTCTGGGGGAAACCCTATCTCCTGTGAGATAAAAAATAGAGTATTTGAACGGCAAGCAAAACCAACATTACCAAAATCTGTAGTTGGACCACCATGGCCAAACTACTATGAAACAACACAATCAAAACTATCTGTGACACACCCATCACTGCTGAAAACAAAATGGGTTTATAATGATCTAAGGATAAAAAGTAATAAGTAAAAATATTTGCCACGGCAAACAAAGATGTGGCCAGTGCATATTGCCACAACAATGAAGCCATGGACAAATAGGCATCTCCAAATAGTAGTGTAATGATCAATTTAGGAAACACCATACAGGCTCCAACGATAAACAAGGACAAAGCACCGATATATCTTACATATTTAAAAAGTACTTGTTTTGAAGGCTTGCCTTCTTTTTTAAGACGGACCACAGTGGGCAATAGCAGCATTACGAACATCCAGGCCACAAAATACACCACGCGGCCGATCAATGCCAAGGAAGCGTAAAGACCTGCTTCTTGTGCTTCAAAAAAGTGTTTCACCAATATAATATCGCTATTGTTGATGATGATCTGGGTCAATTCGTAGCCAGCCGTGATCAACATAAAAGTCCGCACCTTTGACCATTCCAAACCAATAGGAGCTTTTGCTGTTTTAGCAAGGCTCAACTTTTTGTAAGGGAACAATCCAAACACCAGGGAAACCAAAATTCCAAAAGAGACCAATGCACCAAAATGGTCACGAATTACCAAAAAGGCCAATAGGGTAATTCCCAATCTGCCCCACATTTCCAATTGATAGGAAATGGCCAATTTGGCAAAGGATTCTTCCCCTTGATATTGACCTCGGTTTACGCTCATTACAAAGTAAATGGGCACTCCTACAGCAAAAATTCGAAACATTACCGTGTTTTCCGTGTGCAATATATTTTGGAGCATTGGTGCAGAGAAAAATACCACAGCTCCTAATAAACATCCGATCAAAAGTGCAAAAGCACCTATTCGATTTCTAAAAACATCCCATTGATCGGATGGTAATGTGGCAACAAATTTTGCTGTTACCAACTGAAAGGTCATTCCCAAAAATGAGAGAACCAACAACAAGGTCACCAACAAGGCTGCATCCGCAAAGGCTTCTGGACCCAAAATGCGCCCCAACAATAAATTATAAATGTAGTTTCCTCCATTCACCAATAAGGCACTCAGCATAAAAAGCTGTTGAGGGGAAATTCGGTTTTTTACTAGGTTAAGAACGGTCATAGCATAAAAAATTAAAAGGTGGCTTTTAAACACAGTTGCTTTAAATCCTTTTTGGGCAACCATCCATTTATGGTGAAATGGCAATCCAAAAGCACTGCATTGGCAAACATTTGAATCAATACCTTACTTGCCAAATCATCGATTACCGATACTCGTTGTAAATCAAGTTTAACGGTAGTACCTCGCTTAATGAAGTTTTTCATATGTCTTTCAAAAATCTTGATAGTGGTACTGTCCAATCGCCCATTTACTGAGAAGACTCTTCTACATTCGGTGATTTGTAAAGCCATGATTTTTAGTTGTTAAGGTTAAGATTTGTTCGACTTGTTACAGCAAATATCCACTGATTTGACGTTTTAAATTGGACGGTGTAGACGGATGACGGATAGCTGTAGACGAATGGTAAGGTTCGCCCTTCGGCCGCGGAAAGACTCGTTTTAACTTTACCATATCAAAAAAACCTCAAAAGCTTAACCTATGAAACGCTTTATTCACATCATCATTTTTGTGGTCGCCATACAAGGAGTTTTGGCCCAGTCCGAAATGGACACCGGATTTCAACTTTTGGAAAAAGGGAACTTCTCCCAAGCTGAAAACTTTTTTGGTGATTTCCTTAAAGATAATCCGGATAACAAAACAGCTCAGATCTGCTACGGGCGTGCTGTGGGTCTCAACGGAAACCCGAACAAGGCCAATACCTTATTTAATGGTATGTTGGAAAAGCACCCGGATGATTACGAGGTTCGCATCAACTATTATGAATCCTTTTTATGGGGAAAGCAATTTAAAGCTGCGGAAAAATTGTACGCTGGCCTAGTTGAAGATTACCCCAATAAATTTGGTGCTGTTTTAGGTTATGCCAATACGTTGAGCAATCTTCAAAAATATGAGGAAGCCTTGGAATGGATAGAAAAAGCTTTGCAATTGCAACCTGGTAATTCAAGTGCGCTTACTTCAAAAAAATACATGAAACTTGGATTGGCCAACACTTTGGTACAGTCACAGAATTACGATGAGGCAAAAATCAAACTAAAATCCATTTTCAACGATTTTCCAAATGATCGAGAAACCTTGCTGAACTTGGCCAATGTATTCTTGATTACCAAAGAGGTCGATAGTGCAAAAACGTCCTATCGCAGACTTGCTATTTCTGCAAAAGACTCTGTTGTGGCTTTAAATGGAATTGCCTTGGCCAAGCATATTGGGGAAAATGATAAAGTAGCCCTGAAGGTTGCCATCCAATCAAAAAATAAAGTAGGCAAGATCAACGATAACGAACTTAAGGAAAAGACGTTTGAACGCTACGCTCAAGCCCTGATCTGGAACCGAAAGTTTGTTTCTGCCAAAAAATACATCGATAGTCTTTCCAACCAATTTGGTGATAAAAATTGGGTGTTGGCCCTTAAAGCCACCCATGGAATGTACACCGGGAATATTAAGAGCAGTCTACAGCATTATGACGCTATTCTGGCATCGGACAGTACATCTTTTGATGGAAATTTAGGAAAGGCCAATGCACTTTTTGCCCTCGGAAGGATAGAAGAGGCATACGCCGCCACCAACAAAACCTTGTCGATTTTTGAAAACCAAAAAGATGCGCAAGGGCTTATCGAAAAAATAAACGGACAATATAGCCCTTATGTGCAAGAAACGGCTTCTTACAGTTTTGATAATGGGAATAACGTAGCATATGCCACCAATACAACGGTGAACCTGCCATTGTCCACCAAGTTTCAAACCGTTGTAAATTATCAGTACCGATTAACAGAAAATTCAGAAACCTCAGCAAAAGCGCATACGCATACCGCAACCGCTGGAGTTACCTACGCTATGCTGCCGAAGTTGAAAGTAGTGGGCCTAGCAGGAATCAACAATGCCCAGTTCAATGGTAATGGCTACTCGCAACCCATTATAAGTGCAAAAGTGGTTACAGAACCGTATCGTTTGCAAAACTTGGAGGTTGGATTCCAACGAGAGGTTCAAAATTTTAATACGGATTTGATAGAGCGTGAAATTGTAATGCAGCATTATGGTTTAAACTACAACCTTGGTTCCAATTTTGGATTGGGATGGTACTCACAGCTTATGCACACAGAGCAAAGCGATGACAACCAACGCGACCTTTTGTTTACTTCTTTGTACTACACTGCGTTGCGAAAGCCCAACTTAAAGTTTGGACTCAACTACCAGTACTTGGCCTTTGCGGAGCAAGTGCCTACCATCTATTTTAGTCCTGAAAAATACCAGGCCGGGGAATTCTTTGCTGAAGTGAGCGGAAAATTTAGCGGTAACTCCACCTATAGAATCAATGCGGCAACGGGTTTACAGCAGGTGGAAGATGATGATATGACTTCTATTTTTAGGGTAGAAATGAATCTAAAACACCAATTTACCAAACGATTGAGTGGCGGGTTGTACGGAAAATATAGCAACATTGCCTCGGCGACTGCAGCAGGCTTCCAATTTACTGAAGTGGGCATACAACTGAAGTGGTTATTTAAGAAGCAGCCTTTTTTTAATGGGAGCATTGCTTCCAATTAAGATATCAAATCTTATTGAACCAATCTGAATTGATTTTTACTGATTCAATTAATTGTGTTTCAACACCTAATCCAAACTCTTTAAGTTTGTCACACAATTGTTCTCCATCTATTAGATCAATAGGTGGAGCCCCATCCCTAGTAGCTTCTTTAATAGCTTCACGAGTAAAATTGCCTGTGGTAATAAAAACACCCTTATCTGCCCTCCCTTGCATGGCACCTCGAAAATCCCTTACATCTCCGGATCCAACCGAACCTTTATACCGTTTACTTTGAAAAAAAACATGAAAACTTAAGAACCCATTTATCCTTACTATCCCTTTACCGTCAATTCCACCATCACCAGATTTTCCCGTAACTTCAACTTGAACAAAACCACTTTCGCGAAGCAATCTCTGGCACAACCTCTCAAAAGCGGATGGTTCAATTTCCAAGAGTCGAGAAATAAGACTTTCTTTCCAATCAAGTTCTTCCTCCATTTCATCTTCAACATTATCTTCATAACTTGCAATAGACTTCTTCTCCTTTTCCGCTCTAAGAATGCGGTCATTTTCTCTTACCGTCTTAACAATCTCATTTGAATCCAAATTAGAAGTATCGATTTCATTATCTACCAATGCCCATACACCTCGAGAAGAATTTTCGAGCAGTCCATATTTTTTTAAATATGTACGGGCCCATCCCAACCGGTACTCCACCTCGGATTGTACTCCGTTTTCATCATGTGGTATGTCTAAAATTTCCTCGGTATAACTGGCCACTTCATAAACTTTTTCATTTATCTCATCAATAGAACCAGACCCTCCTAACCTTTTCAATGCCTCCAAGGTTGGAATCAACATCTTATCATAAGTAGGCACAATTAAACTATTAACACTTGGCATTTAATCAAATTTTAACTAGAAGATTTTCAATATAACCATTAAATCCTAAATAATTATACAAAAAAAAACTCCCCTTAAAAAGGGGAGCCTTCATCAAAAAAACAACAACCTATTTAACCGCATTTATTGTCGTATAATTTTTCCGCTGTACCGCTTGCTATTGGTAACATCTCCAACTTGATACAAGTATATTCCCTTTGGCAGATGACCCAGCTCCAAGCGTATGGTATTCTCGTTTCCTGTTGGAGCGTGGGTATCTGCATAAAGTACCTGTCCACTTAAATTCACGACATGTACATTTACTTTACTGGTTTTTTCCGGTAACGATATATCCGTGTATTCCACAAAAGGGTTCGGGTAATTTTTAAGCTCCAGCTCAGTATTTGGATCCAAAATGCTGATCAGATCGTCGCCAAGATCCAAACTATTGGTTTCGTCAGTGGTAGGGTCTTCTTGTTCAGTTTCAGATTCTTGCTGAATTTCTCCATCAACCGTTAAAGCCATTTGGTCCACTTCCAGTTCAAACGATGTATAATTTTGATAGTCTCCCTGCACAGAAATTACAATGGTTCGCAGTTGTCCAAAGTCCATATTTTTTCCTTCGTGGTTTACAAAGTCTGAAAACGATAAACTGTATTGCGTTTTTTCACCATTGGCATCCAAGCTATAGCGAAGACGTTCGCTCCACTCGCTCGTGGCATCGGTTACCAAACTTATCTCTACGGGAGTCTGGTTTTTGATGTTGAAGTGCAGATACTGGTAATCATCGATAGGTAATTGTAAGTCACCGGCCAAAATATTACGGAATACGTTAATGGTCTCCTTAACTTCTCCCTTGGCCACTACTCCCCTTTCCACAATATGTCCATCTAAATCCCATTCTTGGTGTTCAACCACTTCAAAAACTTCAACACTATCGGCTTGTGTATTGTAATCCACACCCCATGGGCCATCAGCCAAGTAAATTGCATCGTGTTGATAAGAGTTTTCGGCTATAATGGACAGTCCCATATCAAACAAGTGTCCAGACTCTAATGTAATCTCCTGTTCCCATTCACCGTTTAAGTCGATGATGGTATTTAAATTCTGAAGGTTTTCTTGTTCGGTGGTCTTATAATTTCCATCTAACAATAACCAAGTTGCCTTGCTTTTGTTGATGATATTCAGGTGCAATTTTCCGTTTTTGTAATATCCATTCTGGATAAACACTGTTGGCAATACATTTTCCCCTTCATTGGATTCCAATGTAGATTCCTGGCCCAAATTGGTAAGAATCTCGTTTACGACGGTGCTCACCTGCCCCATACTATTTCCCCAGACTTGAAAGTTCATATAATCCCCGGCAGGGTATTCGGCCAAATTCCAACGGCTGTAAACTGTGCGATCCGCTCCGTCCTCTTTCACCGAAAATACCACAGCATACTCCACATTGCCATTCGCTCGTTCCAATTCGGAATAGATCAATTTATGTCCTTGTAGCTCGATAGTCCTTAAATCCTTCAGTTTAGAATTGTTAAGACGATCACAGATTGTTTTTGTATGGTTGTACACCTCTCCTTTGGTGTTCAGTGCTAGAGCGGCAGAAACCCTATCAGTTCCTTGGTAATAATCGATTCCGAATACCTCATCTGCATTGGTAATGGCCAAAAGGTCCTCAGGGCTTGAAACATAAGAAGTTTCTGTGCCAAACATTCCAGTGCTGGGAAAATAACCATCCAGATTACCCGATTTGGCCATTAAGGACTTGTAGGTCTTCTTGTCGTACTTGTTTTGCAAGGCGCGCTTGTTCTTAAAAGTATTGGCCTTGTTTCGGTCAAAATTTCTTTTTGCGATCAAGCTGGCCAAGTCTCCATTACTTTCCAATCCGCCATCATTACCGGAGGTAACAGGTGCGTGATCCGTAATTTTATTATAATTGGTGGTTTTTATGGCCTCATACGGATTGGCTGTAATGTAAAAAAGAGCATCGTTAAAATCGTTGTCACAACTTGCATAATCCCGTCTAATGTCCTCAAAACCCAAAATAATTCGCTCGTTATCTGGATCGTTCAACAATACATTGTGATGTCTAAGAAATTCAAGAGCTTCTGGATTATAGTCGGGATTAGAGAACAACTGCCATAGTCCTGGAGTTACCTGCCCTTTCCAACCATTGGCCAACAATACCCAACCAATACCGGTACCGGCACTAAATCTTCCAATTTTTACCTTATGTCCAGTTTCCAAGCTTCCACCACTATATTTTGCGGAGACATTTGGGAAAATAATGGTAATATCTTCTTCTTTGGGAGCAGTCAATTGAGGTTGATCTACATCATAAGTATAAAACCCAAGAACGTTTTTATATCCTGCACCCTCTCCCACAAAGGTTACCCATACATCGGCATCTTTATCCAAAATAATATCGGTATCGTACCCGGAAGTTATATACTGCGGATTATAGTTGGGTACTGGAAATCCTTCGGGAAGGGCATTGCTGATCATATCCAAGGTTTCTTGGGAAACATTATCCTTTCCATCAAAATAAAGGGGGGTTCCATCTGATGTATAATCTCCCAAATACTTATAACCATATTGTTGGGCAGTTGCCCATCCAAAAGTTAACAATGTTGCCAAAAGAAGTATAAATTGCTTCATGATCGTAGGTTTAAGAATATGATACAAAATTGATGATTTCCAAGCCTTTAAACATGGCTCCCTCGGTGAATGAAAACTTTCTGTAGACGGATGGTTACCAGTAAGGGACAAGCAAAAAAAAACACCCAAATGGGCGTTTTTGTAGTTTATCCGATCGATTGCTCTTACTAAATCAATCCAAAATAATGGACTGTACCAGCTACAACAGCATACAATACTCCAAACTGTAATGATATTAATGCTTTACGAATATGTGTAAATACTAATCGATTTTTCATAATTATGAAGATTTGGTTTGTACTCCTACAAAGCTATATTACATTAAGTCGGTAATTACTTGTGGAGCGCTGAAAACCAAAAAACTGTAGGTAGGTTTAAAAAAAGTGTGGATAATTGCCTACAACAGGTTCAACCTACGCATTAATTCCGGTCGGTTAGACCTACTTATGGGAATCACACTTTTTTCAATAAGTACGCTATTGTCCTCAATATCCACAATCTTATTAAAGTTGATCACATAGGATCTATGGATTTGCAAGAACTTGTCCTCTGGCAGTTTTTCCAGTATTTTTTTTAAGGTGGTGTGCACCAAATAATCCTTTGACTCTGTTTTAATATTGATGTAGTCCCCTTTGGCCTCGATCAACAGGATCTCCGCGAATTTCAGTTTTATGAGTCTCCGGTCTATATTAATATATAGATCTTCGCCCAAGCCATTTTCTTGCTCGTTCACAGTCGATGCAGTTGAAGATGGGGCGCTTGAACTATTTTTTACTTTTTGAATACATTTTTGAAAACGCTCTTGGGTAATGGGTTTTACCAAGTAATCCACAATGGCCTCGTACTCGTAAGATGCAATGGCAAATTCGGTATCCGAGGTGATCATCACAATTTTTGGAGGGTTTTTTAGGGTCTGGATAAAATCAATTCCCGTGAAGCCCGGCATGTGGATGTCCAAAAAAACCAGGTCCACTTTAAATTGGTTCAAGAATTTGATGGCCTCGATGGCATTATCAAACTCTTCCATAACATTTATTTCAGGAACCTTTGAGCATAATTGTGACACAATTGCCCTTGCTGCTGCTTCGTCATCAATTATTATACAATTCATTTTAAATGGTTTTTAGGTAGTGCTCCACATCTTTTAAAATCGACAAGAATTCATCTTTAAACGATTGTTCGCCATCTCGCAGTTCCTTCTCGTGCTTTACGGCCAAAGTGTAAGCATTGTGTAAACCTAGAACGTTTAATTTATGCTTTATCTTGTGCACATGCTCGGAAGCTTCGCGAAAAAGTGCATTTTTTATGGTATCCAGGTATTCCTCTTGTTCTGTTGGAAATTCCTCCTTTAATATACCGATAAATTTTTGACGAAAGACCATATCTCCTTCGGCAAGGTTGTCCACGTACTCTAGATTTGGGATTTCTCTCATAGGTTTTGTTTTTTTAGGGTAAAATGAAATGTAGTTCCCATATTCTCAATACTGTCCACCCAAATATTCCCTTCATAAAGGGATACTATCTTTTTTACCAGAGCCAAACCAATGCCCGTTGCCATGGCATCGTCCTCCAATTTATGGAACATATCAAAAATATCCGATTGATGCTTTTCCGGTATTCCCTTTCCATTGTCCGCTATGGCAAAATACCAATGGTCGCCTTCGTCCTTAAAGTCGACCCGGATAGTTCCTTGTTTCTTGCCTTCGGTAGCCTTAACGGCGTTGGTCATTAAATTCATGAAAAGCTGTTCGATCTTGTAGCGATCGTAATACAGCTGGGGCAGCTGTCCAGGAACCTTAAACTGTACATTTTTGGGTACAAAAATATTCCCTTGTATATCCGATAACATTTCTCCCAATTCAAAAATATCGTTGGAAGCATTCTTATCCTGTAATGTGGCATGTTTTAGTATACCGGTGATGAGCTTGTCCATTTTCTCCAAGTTCCCAAGTGCCAAGGATAGATTTTGTTTGCTCTGATCGGACAGGGTATCTTTTTCGTCTTCCTCTATCCAGGTTATCAGCGCGCTAATGTTCCTAATGGGTGATTTTAGATCATGGGATACCACATGGGCATAACTGTTTAATGATTCATTCTGACTTGCCAAATTCTTGAGCAATTTATCTTTTTCGGTGGTCATTTCTGATGCTCGCTGAGCCAATTCCCCAATTTGTCGGGCCAATTTTTCTGCATCAAAATCGCTATCCACAATGTTTTTTGGAACTTCTTGTTGTTTAAAGTTTGCCTGCAGGGCGGAAAGTGCGCTTTCAAGCGAGTTCAATACCTGTTTCTGTCGGGCAGCTTCCTTTTCCAGTTCTCTATTGGCATCGTACAACTCATCCGAACTTAGTGCTGTGGCCCTTTGTAGCATCCTCAGCTTTTCGTCGTAATTTTCGTAAGAGTTGGCAATGGCGTCCAAAAGCTGATCCAAATCACGATTGTCCGAGTAAGTTTCGGGCAGGTACTTTTTAAGCTGTCTTTTTAAAAGGCTGTGCATTACTCGCTGAATAAGGTCAAAGTCATGGTTTGGTTATGTAATTTACAGGTATTCTGACCTGCAAATGGTGCCATTTCCCCATAAGAATAAAAGCCGGATACCGCCACATTCTCGCCTATAACCTGGGTTACTTCCTCGATTTCTTCCTCTGTTCGTTGATCCATTACCAGTTTACGTCCCACACAGCTGATCAATATGGCCAGTTGGGATTCGTTTTCACGTTCTTCCACAGCGAGTTTGGCCGCGGACCTTGCACCATTGGCGATATCGTCCACCGTGGCCATCATTAATTGTACTTTGGAACCTTCGGGTACGTCCCCGGCCAATATCATGGCATTATGTTCTTCATCTATATTCAAAATGGTACGTACAATAGGTTCTTCATCATTGGTCTGTACACTAAGTGGGTACAGAAGTGCCGATTTGGGAAGTTCGCCCGCCTTATCGCCCAAATATTTTTTATACAAATCCAAAGCTGGCTTGCCATCGAGCTCGAACAAAATGTTCTTTCGCGATTTTGTAATCAATCGTTCTGGTCCAAAGGGGGTCCATCCGCCAAAGTTGGCACAACTGATTTCTAAAGTATCACCATAGAACCCAATAGCCACAACCTCTCCTTGTTTAGGGTGCTCATTATAGGATGACAGGGTGACCTCAAAGCGGTCATCATCCCCACAGAGTCCTCCGGAAAGACCAAAACTACCCTTACCTACATGTTCCAGTCCTGCGATAAGTTCGCTACCGTTTACAGTGCTTCCTTCCGAAACCACAAACACATGTTTTAAGTTTTCGGTAGGGAGTTCTGATGCCAGAACTTTGCCCAGATCGGCATCATCCTGATCAAATTCGGCCACATTCTTGCTTTTTACCAAAAAATGGCTTTTTTCGAACTCAACTGCGGTCAATGTTACTGTTCCGTCCAATACTTTCTCCCCCAAAATCTCTCCCGAGGTTGACCCAAACACCAAATGTCCATCGGGAAACAAGTTTCTTACTTCTTGGTACAGTTTTTCCTCTTGCAATAAATACCGATTACCAAAAATGAGAACCAAAGGTTCTTTCAGCTCGGTTTTTTCCGAGATAAACTCAAAATTGGTATCAGATTGTTTTTTCGCTTGTAAGATCTTCATGGCGTTCGGTTTTAAGGGGTTGCTTTTCTATTGTAAAATGGAAATCGGTACCGATTCCTTCTTCGCTTTCTACCCAAACGGAACCGTTATATCTGTCGATGATTTTTTTAACTATGGATAGACCTATTCCTGTTGATTTTTTATCGGTTGAGGCGGACTGAAAAATATCGAATATTTTCTTGTGATATTTTTTCGGGATACCCACTCCGTTATCCTTGATGCGGAATTTCCAATAATCGGATTCTTCTTGAAACAGTACTTCTACCTTTCCTACTTTTTTATCGATATGGACGACCGCATTTGAAATAATGTTTTGGAACAATTGATGCATTTTGGTCCTATCTGCGATGATATTTGGTAAGGGTGCAGGGGCGACTACCTTAACATTTTCTGGAATGTAAATACTGTCCACAATACCAGAGATTACCTCGTTTAGGTCTATTTGTGTATTGTTCAATTCCGAAGTATTAGCGGTGGAATAGGCCAGTATGCCACTGATCAGGTTTTCCATGGATTCTATCTTGTCCTGGATCATGCCCAAATATTCCCTGCCGGTTTCGCCCAAGGCTTCACTATAATCATTTTTCAACCAACTGGCCAAGGCTTCGATACTTCTTAGCGGCGATTTTAGGTCGTGGGAAACTACATAGGCATATTCTTTTAGGCTTTCATTGCTCTGCTCCAGTTTATCCAACAACTTTTCTTTTTCCAGTTGTAGATTTTTTTGTTCGGTTATATCCAAATGGATCCCGATAGAACCTATTACCTTGCCTTTTTCGTCATATCTTGGTGCGCCACTGATCAACCAATGGCGAAACTCATTATATTTATTGATAACTTCTACTTCATAAGAATCGGATTGGTTTTGAATCCGTTTGGCGTTCTTTTCTGCAATTATGGATTCATCTTGTACCGAAAGTACGTCGCTGGCATGCTTGCCCGTAAGCTCCTCTTCGGTAAATCCGCTCATTTCGCAAAAGCTCTGGTTTACCATTTGAATGCGATCTTCGGTATCCACTTCGACCAGGCCTAGGTTCATATTTGCAATTATTCCACTGTACTTGTCCTTTTCGGCTTGGAGGTTCCGCTTAAAGGTCCTGTTCAACGTTACATCCCTGTAACTCCATAGGTGGCCTTTGTAAACACCATCGCTAATTACGGGAATGTAATCGCGTTCCAAAATACGGCCATCCACCATTTCCAGTTCATCGGCAAGTACCGGCTCCCGATTTTCGAGGATCTCCGCTATCCTGGCCATAAATTGATCTGGGTTTTTAAATAGATCTTTAGTTTTTTCTGCAGCACAACCACAATCCATTCCTGTCATATCTTCAGGGTTTGCAGGAACACTGAACATTTCGCAGAATTTTTTATTGGTGAGGGCTATATTTCGGTTTTCGTCCTCCAAGAGTACCGCCATTTCCAAATTCTTGATCAATGTGGACAGCCTGTTCTCGGATTCCTTTAATTGTTTCCGTTGGTTTGCCAGTAGATTTTCAATATCTTTTTCTTGGGTGATATCACGCAAAATTCCTTGGGCGGCAATGGGATTTCGATTACGGTCGTAGATTATACTTGCATTTATCTGTACAAATTTCTCTTCGCCATTGGGGAGTATGATCTTGGATCTATAATTTTTTAGCACACCCGTATCCAAAAGAGTTTGAACGGATTCTGCTGTATATTGCGCAAAATCGGGGTGTACATAGCTGGATAGATTGATTTTAGGGCTGTCTTTGTCGAACTGAAGAAAATCCTTTGCAGATTCGTTGCTTCGGACCACGTTGAATCCAAGGTCCATAACCACGTAAGAATCAATGATACTCAAAAATCCGGCATCTACCTCGTCGGTTTTTTCGTCCAATAGATTCTCCAGCTGCGCATTGGCTCTTTTAAGATGCTCTGCGGTATCGTAAAGTTCCTTGGATTTTTCCTCGAGTATCCTCTCGGCCTGTGCCCTTGCTTTTTTTTGGCGCTCCAACGCCCTTTTTAAAATTGCTATCTCATCCTTGGCCATCCTGTACAACATCAAATTTGACTTCGGTTCCGTCCTCTTTTAAAAGTTCGTAGGTAACTTTGGAGGTGGTATTAAAATGTTCAAAACATTTTTCTATTAATCCGTGAGCCAATCGATATAGTCCCCTAGAGGAAACATATACCATGGAAATTGATGTATCCGTTTTATCCAAGATGTTAAAAGTGGGCAGTTCGGCGTCGGGATAGAGTTTTTGAACATGCACATGAATATGATCTTCAATGGAATAAAGCAATCCGATGGGAGAGGTATAACTTTTTATTACTTCGGGATGCGCCTTTCCCAAACTTCCGAACAAATAGTGGCCAAAGGCATACAATAGGTCGTCTATGGACATATTGGTCTTTTGGCTCAAACTTTGTAGAAGGGCCACCATTTCGTTAAAATCGTAGGTTCCAACAGAGGTATAAATGCCGTCCGAGGGCAAGTCGGCCGCTTCGATAATGTCATCCACGGTCTCCAACCCAAACTGGTCTTCCACCATTTCCAAAAATTCGGTAAATACTATTCCTTTCATAATCTGGCTTATTCGTTTCAAAAGTAGGAAAACATTTACCCAATGAGTAAGTTTTGTTGTGAAATGCCGTTTTTAACTAGGCTTTGACCAGTTCGTTGATGTTCCAGTACTCCAGAACGTTTCGTATTTTGGTTTCATAATCCTCGTATTTGAGGGGTTTTATAATATAACCTGCAATACCTATTTTGTAACATTCCAATAGATCGTCCCGGTTTTCGGATGTGGTAAGCACTATTGTGGGCAAGTATTTTATTTTTTTATGTTCTTTTAATATGCCCAAGAATTCGATTCCGTTCATTCGGGGCATGTTCAGATCCAGTAAAATGATATCCGGCAAGGATTTGCCAGACTCCAAATATTCCAACGCTTCTTCACCGTTTTTAGCTTCGATCAAGGTATGCTTGGTTTCCAATTTGGAAAGGGTTCGCTGAAACTTCATAGTTTCGATAGCGTCGTCCTCAATGAATAAGATGTGCATTGTTATGGAATTTAAGTGATGGTCAAAATAAGTCAATCATCCTGAGATTTGATCTTCAAGAGCGATTAAACACTCATTTACTGTAGACGAATGGTAAATATGTGTCGACGAATGTAATTGGAAATCCCACCAATTTTGGTGTTCCATCAAATTTGAATAGGTCGGCAATCCCTGTACACATTGGGATGAAAGTCCTTGATCGATTAATTTTTGTTATCAAATGCATTACAACGATCAATATATGTAATACAGAATAATTTTGTAGATTTATATATGTATCCCCCTACAAATAGTGTTTTAATTTATCAAATCGGAACCTTTCTTTATGTGGAGTAGAATTTTGAAGGTTATTGCGGCACTGTACATCCCCTTATTGATTTTCTCGCTTGTTTGGTCGTATTGGGCAAAACAAAATTTGATTGATAATTTGGTGGTGATACAGCAAAAAGATATCGGTAAAAAGAACTATCAAATATTAGATCAATGTGAAGTCCTTATAGATATTACCTCCTACTGGGCCAATGTGTCCATACCCGTCGGTTCTTTGGACGGCAATAAGGTGGACACCAAATTTATCGAAGAATACATAAGGATTATGCAAGGTTACGATCCTTACGACCAACTACGATTTTTAGATTTACATGGGAACGAGATTTTACGTTACGAACGGATTGACAAATACACCCTGAAACCCAAACCATTGCAACGCAAGGTAGATCGTGATTATTTTCAAAAAGGTCTGTCGCTTAAAAAAGGACAGATCTATATTTCTTCCATAGACCTTAATAGAGAATATGGCATTCTGGAATTACCCCATAAGCCTGTTATTCGTGGGGTAACCCCAATTTTTGATACCAATCAAGAACAAGTAGGATTGGCGGTCATCAATTTTAACATGACCAAGGTTTTTAATTTGATCAACACAAAACTATCCGAAGACAACTTTTATTTGATCGATGGTCAAAAAAATGTTCTCACAACCAATGCTTCCAAGAGTATTCTTCCCCATCAAGCCAAAATGAGCAAGGTGGATTCCATGATCAGGAAAAAAATCGAGTTAAAAAGCCTAATTTTTAAAACAGATACCGTATTTGTAGAAAACGGAAGCCTTTGGTTATATAAAAATGTGAATATCGGTTTTGAAAAAGATGTTGGCATGAACCGTTATGAGCAAGCTTCCAACATTGTAACGGATAACGACTGGGCCATCATCCAGGAGGTCCCGGAATCTTATATAGATGCCAGACAATCTGTTGTCAATAAGAATTTGGTACTTATGAACATTTTAACGGCCATAGTTGCATTTTTTGTCGCATGGTACTATGTACAACTACAAAAAGAACGAAGCATGTTTGTTTCCGAACTGGAAGAAAAGAACAATGCATTGGCCAAGGGCAAGGTGCAACTTGAGGCAACCAACTTATTGCTCAAAAAAGTAAACAACAAATTGTGGTTGCGCAACCAGCAATTGGAAGAGTTCAACTACGTGGTGGCACATAATCTTAAATCACCGGTGAGCAGTATGTCCATTGTGGTGGATTTATTAAGTAAATCCAAAGATCAAAAATCTTTTGACGAATTTTTTCCAAAACTTAGATCCATTTCCGAGAGTATTAAAACCCTTACCGAAGATGTCCACACCTACGTTTCCATATTGAACAATAAAAATTTAAAGATTGAAAACGTAAATTTGCTGTTGTTGTTCAAGGATGTTGAAAACGATTTTGTTGAAACCCTTTTGGACCGTGAGGCCAGCAACTTTAAGACCATATATAAACTGGACGCCTGGCACTCACTTAAATGCTCCAAGTTTTACATGAAGAGTATTTTTCAGAACTTGTTGTCCAATGCCATTAAATACAGAAAACCTAATACCGAATCCCATTTTATTGTAGAAACAGCATGGGAGAACAACCAAAAAGTTATGTATGTTAGGGATAACGGACTCGGTATAAATATGGACCGTCATCGAGATAGCATATTTAAACTCTATAAAAAGTTCCATCGCAATGTTTCTGGCAAAGGTATGGGCCTATTTATAGTAAAATCGCAATTGGAGGCCATGAACGCCACAATCGAAATAGAGAGTGAAGAAGGTGTTGGCACAACGTTTAAAATAAAATTTAGCTAATATGAAAAAGTCGAGTATTTTATTGGTAGATGATGACGAGATTTATTTGTTCGTCACAAAAAAACTATTGAACAGCTTGTCCAATGATCTCATCGTAAACAGCTTTACGGATGGTGAACAGGCACTGGAATATGTGCATGTATGTTTAAGTGAAAACGTCAACTTGCCAGAAATTATTCTTTTGGATATCAATATGCCCTATTTGGATGGTTGGGGTTTTCTATCGGAATTCAAGAAAATAAAGCCAAAACTGGAAGACCAAAAAGTAAAGATATTCATGGTTACTTCCTCCAACAGTGAAGAAGATATTAAAAAAGCCAAAGAGTTTGAAGAGATTACTGGCTATGTTGTAAAGCCCATTTACGAAGACAAATTAAAAGATATCTTGACCGAGGTGTTCAATACCTCTTTGGAGTAACATAAACAATACCGCCCTTTTTATTTTATAATATTTATATATTAAAAATACCCGACCATTAACCGGAATATAGTCATCTTTGGTTGGTTAGGCTTATTTTTGCGGTATGTCCAAAGTATTGATATTATTCGCACACCCAAAGTTCGAGGCTTCCAAGGCCAACAAGGCCCTTGTAGATCAAGTCAAGGATATTCCGGGAGTAACCTTCAACGATCTGTACGAAAACTATCCAGATTTTCTGATCGATGTGGAAAAGGAAAAAGAAATTTTGAACAACCACGACATCATTATTTGGCACCATCCGTTTTATTGGTACAGTTGCCCACCCTTGCTCAAGCAATGGATAGACCTCGTACTGGAGTTCAATTGGGCCTATGGTCCAAAAGGAAACGCCCTGCAGGGCAAAAAATGTCTGAATGCCATTACCACAGGAGGCACTCAGGAAGTCTATTGCGCTCAAGGATCCAACATGTACACGGTCCATGAGTTTTTACGCCCTTTTGAACAGACCGCCAGACTTTGTAGCATGGAATACTTGCCCCCGTTCGCGGTTATGGGAACCCATTACCTATCGGAAAGCGATTTAAACACATATGCCAGCCAATATGCCGATCTGGTCAGGTCTATATTGAATGATTCACTTTTGGAGAATAAAAAAGACAGCTCCTTACTAAACAACATCCCTAAACCAAAAAATCTGAATTCCTTATGACCGGAAGTATACTTTTTCAAGCCATTGTGTTTCTTGCCGGAGCGGTTATTTGCGTGCCTATCGCCAAGCGACTTGGCCTAAGTTCGGTTTTGGGATATTTATTGGCCGGGGTTCTTATTGGCCCATTTCTTTTGGGATTTGTTGGTGAAGAAGGTGACGACATCCTTCATTTTGCCGAGTTCGGTGTGGTAATGATGCTTTTTTTGATCGGCCTGGAAATAGAACCCAAAAACTTTTGGAAGATGCGAAAGACCATTTTGGGCTTGGGCGGATTACAAGTTTTGGCTACCACTGCGCTATCATATCTGTTTTTTACCTGGGTAGGTTACGAATGGAAAGTGGCCCTGACCGTTTCCATGGCCGTTGCACTATCATCCACGGCCATTACTTTGCAGACCCTAAAAGAAAAGGGACTGTTCCAAACCACTTACGGAACATCCTCCTTTTCCATCCTTCTCTTTCAGGATATCATCGTCATCTTTATGTTGGGTGCCCTTCCATTATTGTCCAACAATGCCAGCGGAGCTGCCACGGACACTCATTCCGGCAGTGCCAATTTATTGGAGAATTTGCCATTGGGACTACAGACCCTCGCCATTATCCTTTCGGTAGCAATTATCGTTGTTGCCGGTAGGTATTTGATAGTTCCCCTTTTGCGTAAAGTGGCCACTGCAAGGCTAAGGGAGTTATTGACCGCCTCTGCCCTTTTGATCGTAACGGGCATATCCTTTTTAATGGAATTTGTAGGTCTTAGCCCGGCACTAGGCGCTTTTTTGGGCGGAGTGGTCTTGGCGACCAGTGAGTTTAAGCACGAACTTGAAAGCACTTTGGAACCCTTTAAGGATTTGTTATTGGGATTATTTTTTATGGCCGTAGGTGCTTCCATAAACTTTATGGTAATCCAAGAAAACCCAGGAACCGTCGGCGGATTTTTATTGGCCATTATAGTTTTAAAGGCCTTGGTCCTTTTTATTGTAGGTGCAGTATTTAAGTTAAAATTGGATCAACGATTGTTATTGACCGTTGGGCTTGCACAAATTGGTGAATTTGCCTTTGTTTTGCTCTCGTTTGCATTCCAATTGGATATTTTAAGTAAAGAAATGATGGATATAATGCTGGTTATTACAGCATTGACCATGACACTCACCCCTATTTTGAGCATGGTAAACGAACGTTTGGTCCTTCCAAAAGTAGGCACCAAGGAATCCGAGAAACGACCAATTGACCATATCGCCAAAAACAGTAAGATCATTTTGGTCGGTTTTGGACATTTTGGCAGTACCATTGGAAGGTTTTTAAGAGCACATGGCGTTGAGGCCACTATTTTGGATTCCGATTCGAACAGGGTGGATTTTTTAAGAAGAATGGGGTTTGAGGTCTATTATGGAGACGCAACACGAATCGACCTATTGGAATCTGCCGGAATAGGACAAGCCGATATGTTGATAAGTGCCATAGACAACCCGGATACCACGTTAAAACTGGTAGAACTTGTAAAGCACAAACACCCAAATGTACAATTGATCGTTAGGGCCAAAAACCGTTACGATGCCTTTAAATTATTGAACCTCGGGGTAGAAAATATATATCGTGAATCCTTGGATACCTCGGTAAAGATGGCCAGCGATGTTCTAAGTCAATTAGGTTTTAGAAAACATACTTTGCACAGGCAGGCCCAGAATTTCATCAAAATGGATGTAGAACTGCTAAAGCGCCAGTCACAATTGCCCAAAATCGATAAAGATTATATTTTCCAAGCCAGAGAATCCATGGCGCAACAGGAAAAAGTCTTGGAGGACGACCTCAAAAGAGGGATTATGGGCAACGACGGACATTGGGACACCGAACAAATGCGGATATCCTACAGCACCAATAAAGAGCAATAACAAGTAAAAACCCAAACTTTTTAAATAAAGGTTTGGGCTTTTGTATTGTTTGTGCAATGGAAAAACTTAAAAACGAACCAATACATTGGCAGAAACGGTAATGTTTTGGTCCTGTGCACTGGTAACGGTCATAATTGCCGTAAAATTATCTTGGGACCCCAAAACATTCAACAACGTAACTTGCCCGGAATTATTAAGTTCCAAAATAGAACTTGCCGTATTTTGCCCGTTTATCTTATAGTCACTAAAAGTCACAACATAATCGCTTGCTAAATCAGTATTGGCGATTCTAACCCCATCCAAAAACACGGACGGCGTAAACGCAACATCACCTGGACTACTGCTGGATGAAACAAATACGGATATATCATTTAAGGTAAGTTCTCCCAAATCGTTTAAAGTAATGGTAACGGGAACACTATTGGTGGTACCCCTTTGATCCGTAGCTTTTAAGGTAGCAGTGATTGTTGGATTGGTTTCATAATCAAATGCCGATGCATCATTAACCTGTAAAAATCCCTGCCCTGTAACACTTAATGCCCCGGGCACGGATTCATTGGAAAGCGAATAGCTTAAGGTGCCATGTACGCCCTCCCTGTAGTCAACGATGTATTGCGAAAAAATACCTAAAGTATTGCCATTGGGCAGGTTTTCGTTCACGCTAATGTTCCCTTGAGAAGTAACATTAAAGCCCCATTGCGGCTCTTGTATATTGTTTAGGTGAACAACAATGAAAATGTCTTGTGAGTTGCCCTGATTATCCGTAATAGTAACCGTAGCTGCCTTGTCACCTGTTTCATAATCCATTAAATAACCATAGTTTACAATTACATCTCCGTTAGTATCTATCACCAATAAATCTGGTGTAATTTGTGAAATGGAATAGCTCAGTACAATGTTGGAGTCGGTCAATGCGGGAGCAATATTGCCGATCACTGTACCACTATTGGGGTGTTCGTCTATAGTAAAGGCTGTGTTTTCTGCCGTCCAACTGGTCTCTGCCACATCTATCAAAGAAATGGTGATCACATTTTCTTGAGTTCTCCCGTTGGCATCTGTAACCGTAAACTTGGCCGTAATGGTAGGGTTAGTCTCAAAATCAAAAAGACTGGCATCGTTTACCAGTAAAGCCTTTCCATCCATGCGCAAAGCATTGGCCGGACTTTGTTCGCTTAAAGTTACCGTTACTTCCCCATCCAACTCAGGATTATAGTTTGATATGGCCACGATCAATAATTGCTCGTTGTTTTCCGGGTTTTCGTACATACCGACCTCAATTGGCCCAATGCTCCATGTCGCCTCATGGACATCGTTTAAGGTAAGGGTTACGTTCAAATCCTTGGATTCATCCCCGACCGTCACCGTTACAACTGCGGTAAATTCTGGGTTGGTTTCAAAATCCAAGATAGATTTATCGTTTAGGATCAGGTTGTTCCCTTCAATGGCAAAGACCCCATCAACAGATTGCGATTTGATCGAGAATACCGGTTCAACGCCTTCCGCGCCCTCCACAGTAATGTAGTCGGCCAACGATGCCAACGAAAGTTCCAAAGATTCACCGTCTTCAATTTGGGTTACTTCATCCATGGTTATGGTAACATCTTGTGCAGTAATTTCAACAGTTGCCTCGGGTATCGGGTTATCGGTATCCTCGGCATCATCGGAACAAGAAAAAAATAATGATCCTACTGCCAACGTGTAGATAAATGTAAGATTGGTGTGCTTCATTTTTAATTTGATTTAATTAAGGTTTAAAGCCCAAAACTAGAATGGCCCCATCGGCGATCAGTGTTATTTTTTTTGAATGGATGGATTTTTTTTCTGAATGATATCGTCAATTATTGCTTAGAAGAAAAAATGGTGGTTTAAGAAAGTTTCGTAGAAATAAGTACTGTTTTGAACCCTACTTTGTGGTGAAAATAAACCTACAACAAAATGAAAAGAATTTATGTGCTGTTGCTTACAGGGATGGTATTCGGAGTTCAATCCACTGAGGCCCAGTTTATGAAAAAGCTGAAGAAAGCTGCCAAAAAGGAACTCAACAAGACTTTGGACGGAAAGGAAGAGGAGGAAGCCAAAACAGCTGCGCCCACAAAACCAGTGAGTGGTATGTCCAACCAAAACACACCGGAAACAACCAATGCCGATGAACCTGCTTCCCATACCGAAGAACAGGAAAAAATGGTCAACCTCTATGAGATTACGGAGCCATATGTGTTTATGCACAACAGAAACAAGGTAAAGGCCTGGCCACTTTATAAAAAAGATTATACCGATGAGAAAGGCTTATCCGGCACCTACTATTTATCTAGTGTAATGCTAGACCAAGTGGGTAGTCATTTTGCTGAATTCCCCCTGTTTGCCTATGGTGGTTTTTCCTTGGAATATGATCCAAAGGCCTACAATGGTACCATGCACTTGTCCGATGAGGCCAAGAACCATTTTGTAATCTTGGAAGAATATAAGGAGCTGGTTGATCGAGGTACCTTTATCATCGAATTTGCAAATTTTGCAGGACCCGAAGCCATGAAAATGAAGCGTGCCTACGCTATTGAAAAAGACGTACTTATAGTTGCGCCCCCCGTTGTACCTATCAAAGGGCAAAAATATGGCAACGAATGGATCGGCAACGACCAGTACTTGTTAATAGGAAGGGACTTAGCGCATCTTCAGGATTTGCTACAAACCCCAGAATACGTAAAAAAGCGTAGTGTTGAGGTTTTTGATATGCTGCAGATGCACTTGGAAGAGCAAAGTTTGGCCAATGCTCCCGCCCTACCGGCCAGAGGTATGAAAAATGCCAGCTTGGAGGCAGACGGCCTTCGTTTTATAAAGGAAAGAGCCGCTTACTACAAGTGGAAAGAACAGCCCGTTTATGCCTATATACAATCCAATGACTGGAACATAATTACACATGCCCTTACCGGTGTTCCATTGCGAAGAGAACTTAAATTGATTACCGTAATGAAAACGCCCGAAGGAAATTACAAGCGAGAAGGCTTTTTTATAGGTCAAAAATACAATGGCAGCAGCTATGGAAAAAGTTATATGCTTATGAACGATCAGCGCATTTACTATGTAAAAAAAGAAGAAGCCTTAAAATACAAGAGCTAGGACCCACAATTATCGATAACAAAAAAGCGACCTTAGAGGTCGCTTTTTTTATTACCAAAATGTTTCTTTCACCACACTTATGAACTCATCTTTTTTACTTTTGGATATAGGGATTCTTTTCTTGTTCTCCATAAGCAAAAAGTCACCGTCCTCACGGATTAGTTCCTCTACATATTTTAAGTTGATCAAATACGATCTGTGGCATTTAAAAAATAAGTTGTTGTCCGCCAATTGCTCCACAAAAAATTTAAGCGGCTTGCAAATGGTCTTATTGTTCTCCTTGTTCATATACACAGTGGTGTACATTCCATCCGCTTCAAAATAAAGAATATCGTTGTACGAAACAAAGAGGATGCCCTTGGGCACTTCCAGGGCTATTTTGTTAAGACTGATCATCTTTAAGGATGTCCGTAAGTGTTCGATCTTCGAGTGTATTGCTTCACTATTGGCCAAAGCTTCCGCTTTTTCAACCGCAATTTTAAGTTCATCGGTATCGATCGGTTTTAAAAGATAGTCTATGGCGTTCAGCTTAAAGGCATCCACGGCATATGAACTGTAGGCCGTGGTGAATATTATCTGAAAATCCACAGGTTCTGTAAAGTGCTCCAATAGTTCCAATCCCGAGGCTTTTGGCATCTCAATATCCAAAAACACCAGTTGCGGCCGTTCTTTTTTTATTAGTGCCACACCCTCTTCCAAATCCTTTGCCAAATCCAATTTTTGAATCTGTGGACAATTCTCCCGAATTAAATGGGACAGGAGGTTTCTTGCCTTTTCTTCGTCATCAATTACTATAGCGTTCATCATCCATTTTTTTGTAGAGGAATGTTAATGGTCACCAAAGTACCTTGCTGGCCCAATACTTTTAAATCCATAACTTCCAGTTGTATTTTTTTTGATCTTTTTAAATTGTACAGTTCTACCCTTTCCATGTTGGCCCTGTTCGCAAATGGTTTGTGTTCGCGGCTTTTCTTTTGCTCTTCGGATGCCCTTATTCCTATTCCATTGTCCTTTATGGTACAAACCAGATCGGTATGGGCATCATTTAGATCAAAGGTGATACTTAGCTTGTTTTGTTCGGCAGCCCTGCGCAATCCATGTTTAATGGCGTTTTCCACATAGGGTTGAATAAATATTGACGGAATTTTTGTCCCGTTCACATCTACTTCGGGTGCAACCTTTATGGAATAATCCAACTTTTCCTCAAAACGGATTTTTTCCAATTGCAAATAAAGTTTTAATGCTTCTAGTTCTTCGGCAAGCGTTACCTCATTTTTTTGCCCATGCTCCAAATAGATCCGTATCAATCTTGAAAACTTGACCAAATATGTTCGGGCCAAGTCTTTTTCATTATTGATGATGTACAGCTGTATGGAATTTAAGGCATTGAACATAAAATGCGGATTCATCTGCGATCTTAGGTTTTCCAACTTTAGGTTGGTCAATCGTTTATCTTTGATCAAGCTTGCCAGCTCCTTTTGTTTTTCCTCTTCCTTGGTTCGTATTTTATGTTTAAAATATAGACCGACGGAAATAACGATCACTAAAAAACTAATTGCTAAAAACCACCAAGTCGACCAAAACGGACGGGCTATGGATACATCTACAGAAAGTGTTTCTCCTTTTAACCTTGAGGAAACCGGTCTAATATTAAATGTAAAATTACCAGGCGGAAGACTTTCGTAGGTAACAGGTGATGTATTTGTGGTAAGCCAAGTGGTATCCAGACCCTGCAATTGATATTCGTACAAAACAAACTCAGGACTTCTAAAGGTGTTGGTATGGAACCCAAAGCTGATCGCATTAAGATGGTGCGGCAATCTGTATGTACTCTGCACCGTTGTATCCCTATTATTTATTTTGATTTGGGTAAAGTACATGTCCGGCACCCGAGCTTGCTTAAAGCTGGTGTGTACATTTTTATCGAATATGAACAAGTCTTTTTGAGAAGCAGCGAAAACAAGATCTTTGGTAATCTCTACATCCACCAGACTATTGGGCATACCATCGCGCCCTGTTATGCTTTTTATATCTCCCGTTTGGGTATCCACTACTTGAATTCCATGTTGGGTGTTGATCCATAACTTATATCCATCGCTCTCCAAATTCTGAATATTGGTGCCCAACAAGCCATCTTTTATGTTAAATGTCTTGATCACCTTTTTGTTCTTGATTCCGAGCAGCCCATGTTTTGGATTGGAACCCCAAACGGTACCATCCGCTGTTCGCGCTAAATTGGAAACATATATGGGTTGATCTCTATAATAAATAGAAGTAGGGTTCCAGAGACCATCGTAGTGCACGAGCTCATCTATATACGCAATGTAAGTTTCCTTGGTCAAAGTATCTGTAACTGCGGCATAGGGCCGTTTTTGCATAATCACGGTAGAGTCGATTTCTTTGCTCTTCGCGTTATTGTACAGAACCGATTTATTGTAGGTCAAGTATATGGACTCCCGTTCGTTGAGAAACACAAGGTCCTTGCTCACATCGTACTTTCTATTTTGGGGAATCAAACGTTTTGTTGCCAGATCTAAGCTATATGAGCCATCCCCGTTGGTACTCACTATTACCCTATTGGTAAAAGGATTAAAAAAGATTTTGTTGATGACACTTTTGCCCGGCAAACGTATTGAACCTACCACCTTCATGGTATTTAGGTCCATTAAAACAATTTCACCTTTGGTCGTAGACAGAATCAACTGGTCATTGGTGTTTACCACGGACGAAATACTGCCATCCAACCATTCCAAACTCAACTTCTCCAAAGCAATGTTCGGAACAAGAAAAACTCCATTCCTTAATGTGGTCAACCAATAATTGCTATCATTGTCCTTAGTAACGCTGGTTACAAAAAACTCCTCCAAAATGTGATTTTTAAGATGATAATCACCATTTTGGTAGGTATAGATCAATACTCCATGATCGGTAGCAAACCATATTTCATTTTCCAAATAGGTAACCTGGGCGATTCGTACCTTGCCAAGCTCTGTAAACCCGGAAAATTTATGCAACTGGTCCCTTTGTCCGAATATTTGAATCTGCAATTGTTGGTTTTCGATGGAACTGATAGCCAATTCTCCATGTATCTTTAAAAAGTATGGGTACCTAATATTTTTTTCAGATTTGATTTTATGCAATAGTACTAATTCATTATCCGCCAATTGATATACTTCGTCTGTTCGTGCAATAAAGTATAGCTCCCCCTCCACTACTTGAGAGTGAATTACTTCCAAACTATATTTAAAAATGGTTTTTCCGGTCGATTTATCAAGTACTAAAAGTCCTTGGGAAGAACTAACCACGAGATTTTTGTCCACATGGTGCAATTGGGCCAGATTTCCTTTTAATTGGCTATTGAGGTCTATAAAAAGAGATAGTTGTTCACCTTTGGGGGCCCTTAAAATTTGCCCATGCAGGTTATTGCACCATATGGTGCCCTGTTTGTCTTCCGAAAGATTGAAAACCGATCGCCCTTTTTGGTCAGGAATGGAGTGTTCCGTAAAAGCTTCTCCGTTGTAACTGAACAAACCTGTGTTTCCGGCAAGCCAAATCAGGTTGCTCCCATCTTTGATTATTGTATAACATTCCAAACATGGAACACCGTCCTTTTCCGTTAAATGTAGGGTAACGGGTTCTTGCGCAAAGCTGCAGTTTCCTTGGACAAAAAACAGAAATAACACAATACGTTTGAGGAGATATCTCATTACCGCAAACATATTATGTTTTAGGGAATATATTTTATGATTTTTGCTAAATACCCAATGTTTGTTGCTGAGCAACTTTGGTAATCATTTAAGGGCACCTATACCTGTCCGAATCATCTTCCAGGACAAAATTTATACTTGAATTGATTAGTTGAATTGACCTTTCAAAATTGGTGTTGGAAAAAAATCTAAATTAAAAAGTGTTTTACATTTTTTAACCATGACCTACTAAGTCAATTTCGGTTTACGCGAACGGTAATTCTCCGGTTGGTAATTACCGATGTTGGAGCAATCCGATTGACCTGAACATCCACTGATGGATTATCTGTCGTGATGTTGCCATCTGTTTGATCTTGTGAATTGGTAATGGTATTGGTATAGGTTACGGATGCATTGTAAATATTATCCAATCGGGTCTTCGCTACCAACGTCATGGTCACCAGTTCGCCTCTACTCATGGTGCCTACATTCCAATTGGGGTAACTGAACGATCCTTTGGATACACTCGCGGACACAAAATCCAGACCTGTGGGCAATAAGTCTGTTATTTGTAGATTGGTAACAGGATCGTGCCCTAGACTTTCCACCGAAATATCGAATGTGACCAGATCCCCTTCATTTACGGAAACATCGACCGTAGATTTATCGAGAACAATATCGGCATCGCAATAGTATACTTCGATCGTATTGGAATCGTAGGTACATGGTCCCCTGGTCACCCGCAAATAATAATCTCCCGCCATACTGGCATTATATGTTGCCGAGGTTGCACCGGGAATCAGAGCTCCGTCCCCGTACCATTGGTAGGCATCAAAGGTTTCCCCACTGGCAATCCCCAATGAGGCACCGGGCAAGCAATAATTACCTGTTATCTGTAAATTTACATCCGGTGCTGTATCAAAACCTGAATAATAGCCTGCAATACCTCTTGCTCCATTAAACCCAAAAAATCCAACGGCAATAGGCCCGGTTGACTGAACACTGACATCTCCATTGAGGTTGGGTATGTAAAAGGTTTTCCAGTCAGAGCTTCCGGCCACCGTGTTGGCCGATGGTAATCCTACGGTTCCACTTGCATCGGAAACTACAATATTACTATCTGGTGTAGCGGTAGATGCGATGACCGTAATACCACCTGATACGTTAATACCTGCCGCATCTCGGATATCCGGAATATTGTCCATGGTATCGGTCATAAGGCAGTTAACGGGCGCCACAAAGTTCAATCCTTGGGTATATACTGCACTTGAGCCTGCCATACATTGGTAAGCGTAAACATCTTTGGAGGTTCTAACAAACATATTGGCGCCGACCGTATTTGAGGAATAATTGCCATTGGGGATTTCAAAATAATCCCCATTGTTAATGGTTGCAATCGGTGTTACGGAACCATTCACATAAATTTCCGTATTGTTTTGGGTACCGATGATCAATGGGAACTCTGTTGCTCCATTGGTGCTTCCATTTCCTCTTACAAAAACATATTCTTTACCAAGTCTGTTTTCGGGCACGGGCTGATCTATTCCTGCATCTCGGTTGCTGCTATTGGCTTGCCGTCCATAGTTCAAGGATCCGTTACTGATCACAATATCCTTGTCGGATACAATAGATGCCCCTATCCACCCATCTTCATGGGCCTGGGTCGCATTGTTTCCGATATAGGTCTCAAAAACAAAAGATTCGTTGGCATCCAACACAATTTGGTAGCTGTCCGCGGTAATTCCTGCTCGATTGGAACCCACTCTAAATTCGCAATTAGGATCGTAACCAAAAATATCTATGGTCGTATTATCTTCCGTGGCCATGATGCCCAAAGTGTTGGATTTTGACACATGGGTTCCCAAGTTGGGCACCCCGCCCCACTTAAAGCTAGTTCCCAAAGCTGCTCGCCCTTTCGATGTTAAAGAAGCGGCTTGCGAACCGGACCTTCCGCGATAGTTTACATAGAATTTGTTCCCGCCCGGTGCAATAAATCGTAATCCTCCATTGGTGAGTACCACTCCTGTATTGCCATCATCCACTAAAGTGATATTGTTGTTTCCATTGGGCAAATTGTACAGCCCAGAACTTGCATTCGAAATCGTGAAAGAAGTTATCGGCGTTCCACTGGTTCCCCGATATACATTTACCGTGAATGGAGTTGTTTCGGGTGTTGACAGGTACACCGATTGCTGTTGAATGGCACCATTATTTTGTCCTTGTCGCAAAGGCGGCAAATAATGGAGGTCGCTCAATTGTGCGAACGACCAGTTTGCCATCATAAAACACAGTATCGCAATCGTTGTTCTAAACCTCATTTTTCTATATTCTTGACACAAAATAAATACTGGCCTTAAAAAAGCGCAACCATTGGTTGTAAAAGCCTTAATTCATGTTGCGAATGTCGTTTTTAGGTTAAACTACACTGCTTATTTTCCTCTTCATTTAACGATATAGGGTAAAATGTCCAACAAATTCCCTTTGGTCTTCTATTCCGTTCAATCGGATAATGTACCAATAATCACCTGTTGGCAATCCTTTTAGCTGGTACTCTCCGTTCCACTCATCCTGATTGCCTTTGAATTGGAACAGATTTCTACCGTACCTATCAAATATTTTGATAAATATATTCGGGTACTGCTGAATATTCTTAGGGGCCCAAGTATCGTTCTGCCCATCACCGTCCGGAGTAAAGAAATTTGGGATCTCTATATCTATAAACTCAACAAATATATCCTGCGACACACTACAACCGTTGCCATCTGTAACTGTTATGGTATAGGTATCGGTCGCTGTAATATGGAATTCAGAATCCGAGGTTTCCGGACCTCCATTTATACTATAGGAATAATTACCATCACCTCCTTCTGCAAATGCTTTTATACGGTTGATGTCTTGATCGCTCAACTCCAATGTCAATGGTTCAAAAATGGTTATGTTAAATTCGAACGTATTGATGCATCCATTGCTGTGCAGTGCCGTAATGTAATGTTGCCCTGCCGTCAAATTTTCAAAGTAAGGATCTAATTGCATCTGGTTGGGATCATCGGTATCCAATCCGAAAATCACATCACTGTAAACATCGGAATCTTCGAGTAGAATCCGAACTGCATTGGACGCAGCTCCCATAGTGTCACATTCGTACAAAACTTCGGCCTCTCCATTTAAGTTGGCTCCGGCCTGCACTTCGAACACCTCGGCCATTTCACAACCATTGGCATCCCTAACAAACACTACGTGTGTGCCACTGCTCAAATCTTGGTAAGTAAATCGGTCTTGAACAAAATCCGTATCGTTATTGGTATTTAAGCTCGTATAGTATGGAGCCGTACCTCCCGAAATTTGTAATGAAACGGTTCCATCACTACTTCCAAAGCAAATCTCGTTGGTAACGGTTGAGCTTGTTTGTAACTCATCGGGTTCGGTCAATGTGAACTCGATCAATTCAAAACATCCATTGCTGTCCTGTGCGATTACCCGATAATCGCCTGGTGATAAATCATCAAAACTATTCTCGTCCACAAATTGGTTGAGGTTGGGCGATATTGCAAACTGATAATCACCGGATCCGCCCTGTACATCCAGAACCACACTACCATCGTTAGCACCATTACAGCTAATATTGTTAATGGTAGGGGTTACCACCAAAGGTGTAGGCTCTTCTACAACGATCTCTTCCGAGATGACGATACAATCTTCACTTTGCACCCTTACATAATAGCTTCCTGCAGGCAAATCACTGAACCTGCCATTGGTTTGATCGGGCCTAATCTGGTTGGTCAAAGCCAAATCAGCAAATAACGCATACTGGTAATTTCCAAGTCCCCCGTTGGCAAATGCCTCAACAAAAGCCGTACTCTCACCATTACAATTTACTTGTGCCGCCGAGATGTCCAAATCCACGGTAAGGGTTTCTATCGGCGCAATGGTTATTTCGTTGGAAATTGTGGATACACAATTAAAACTATCCCTTATATAATATCTGTAGTTTCCTGCCGTGATATTTTGCAATAGATGTGTATCGGAAGCAACGGTCCCGTTCATTGCGGTAAAGTTAACGCCATCTGCACTCCAAGTATAAGGTGCTGTTCCTCCAGATGCTACCAACAGTAATTCAGCATCCGACTGACAACTTAATGGTTGATGTGTAACCAACATAGCATCCACATCGGTAGGCTGTACTATTTCCACAATACTGGATTCGAAGTCGCAGGCCATATCGTCCGTTACCGAAATACTATAGAACCCTGCTCCCAAATTATCGAAAGTTGGCGATGTTGAGGTTGTGGACGAACTTAACAGTGTTGTTCCCAAAGCATCGGAATATGTATTCAACACATATCGGTAGTTCGTGGTCACATTTCTAGCGTTTAAACTTATGGTCACGGAGGCATCGGTATCTCCCTCGCAAACTAAACCAGTATTGGAAATGGTCCCGGATATGGGGTCGGGCAGCAACAATTCAAATGCGTTGTTGAAGACCTGGGTGCATCCCAATGCATCGGTCACGGTTACATTGTACTGTCCGGCAACCAAGGATTGGAACAGATGGCTGTTCACTCCTGTAACACTCGTGGTTGTTCCACTGCCCACATGGGTCAAATCCATGGAATATGGCCCTTGTCCGCCCGCAGGAGAAATTAAAGCACTTCCTTGATCATTGGTGCAACCTACATCGGTTAAGTCTATTGGATTCAATGTTACAGGGGCCGAAGGTGTAGCAATACTGAACGATCGTACTTGGCTGCACTCTGGGAATGCGTCCTGCACTACTTCAACTACATAATCTCCGGCAGGTACAAATATCGGAGCTGTTGGTCCAAGGTTGATAGATGAGCCGTTCAATATTGAGGCTCCATCATCGGAACGATCGGCCGGTGTACCATTGGTGTCAAAAATATACCAATGAAAACCAGATGCATAGGAAGCATCCACCAAAGTCAATTGAATACTACCATCGTCCCCAAAACAAACGGCATCGGTCAATTTGTCCACAATTACATCGAAAGTGTTGGGTTCTTCCACTAAATGGTTGATTGTAATTTCACAACCCGTAGCAACGTTCAATACGCCAAAGGTGTGATTTCCTGCTGGAAGATCTATAAATTGATTGGATGCTTGATATACTGCCGATGGCAACAATCTAAATTGATAGTTGGCCGGATCTGTGGCGTAACTTGTTAGGCTACTTGTAACATTAATGGTAACATCCTCGCCCAAATTGGCACAGCTGATCGGATCATCAACGTGAATTGTCGGCGTATTCATTTCATCGAACTCTGGAATATTGACCATAATTTCGGCAGAGCATCCTTTGTTGTCCACCACTCTTGCAATGATATTGCCTCCTGCAAAATCTGCATGGATATAATCTGGGCTTGCTCCTGTTTGGAGCATAGTTGAAGTTGCGTCATCGATAAATTCGTAGCGCACGTATGTGCCACTTCCACCGGAAATGCTAGCAACGTTGATCGTAATTGTGGCATTGTCGGCAGCATTACCTGCAGTACAACCAAATGGATCTACGGTTGGCACATCAAAAGTGATAGGATTGGGTTCTGCAACTACAATGTTCGAAACAACTGTATCACATCCATTTTGACCCACAGCGGTTACCTCATAAGTACCCCCAGGTAAATTATTGAAACTATTGGTCGTAGGGTCGAAGACCGCCACATTTGGACTCAATGTATAGGTCAACGGATTAATACCATTGTTGTTCTCTGTGATTGCAATGGTTCCATCCAATGCTCCATTACAAGATACAGCGGTCGGAGTGGCCGTAAAACTTGGCTGGATTGCGGCAGGAACCTCAACTGTGAATGTTCTGGAACATTCAGGACCTTCCACCCCAATGTCGTAAATATTCACGGTATAAGTATCTGCAACCGTTACCAATTCGGTAACTGTGCTACCGCCCATTGCCTGTCTTCCAACCAAAGTACTGGAAGTACCCAATATTTCATATTCATAAGTGGTGGAACCATTGGTAACATTGATCAAAATTTCAGCTTCGTTACCGGCTCCACAACCTAAAGTTTCTGCCAAGCTAACATTTGCCTGCATGGTCGGGTGTACGGTAACGGTATCTGTAGCGGTACAGCCGTTACTATCCAAAACACTTACTGTGTATGTTCCGGGAACCACATTGGTGAAAGTTCCTCCATTGTTTACATAATTAGCACCTCCGTCCAAAGAGTAATAGAATGGCATGGCGCCTGTGGCCATAACAATATTTACATCGGCCTGGGTATCACAATTATCCACAACAATACTATCTATTGTTGGGTTTGGGGCAAGGTCCAAATGTACGCTTCCCAAACTTTGTGAACATCCATATTGGTCGGCAACAGATACATTATAAGTTCCTGCCGGTGAATTGGCCGGGATTTCGATAGGGTTGTCCAACGTGCCAGAGACTCCAGCAAACCCGGCTGGTCCGGTAACATCATAATAATAGGTTCCTCCACCTCCAGAAATATCCGGGATTTGGATTAGGCCTGGGTTGCTACACGTAATATCCTGCAGTACCGCAGGGCTTCCGGACAAGGCATCCAGTTCCTCCAACGCTTCGTTTTCAGAAGCACTGACACATCCGGAACTTGCGCCATCCTTTTTAGTTACCTCAAGGAAATATTCCCCTTCACCCAAAGCATTGAACGTTAGTGATTGAGGAGAAGAAAATGGAACATTTACGCCGCTTGTAGTTACCACCACAGGCGTACCGGAAGAAATATCGTAGAAAGTCCACTCAATTTCGGAGCCAGGTGACACGGTGTTTTCCACTATGGTGTATTCAATACTTCCATTGTTCAATCCATTACAAGCTGGGGTAATATTAGATGTTATATCAAATGGGTGAACAAAGAGATCATTTACGTTTACATTACTCTGCCTTACACAACCATTGTTGTCCTTAACATAGAACACATAGGTTCTTCCGGGCACCAAACCTGTCCATACATGATTTCCATGACCAGCTGGAACTACTACCGGAGTCCCTGATGAATCATCGATGTTGCCACCTACAATCCATGTTGCCGTAGCGGGATCAAAACTGGAAGGGTCGTCCGAATAAGCATATTCGTAGGGTGCCACACCTTCCGACCCCTGTACTTTTACTTGCAACTCATTACAGTTCACGACCACGGCAGAAATGGTAATATCCAGATCATCCAATGGATATGGAATAATAAATTCAGGGAAATCGGTCTGGCAAATTGGATTGCCCGTTCCGTCTACAGTTCTTATGGAAGGATATACAGAATCTCCTGAATTATATCCCCTGAGTTGATCTGTGGCGTGCCAAGTAGCACCACCATCATCACTAAATTCCAGGGTGCCCAAGGTCAATGGATAGTTAACAAAATCAAATCCGAAGTCCATTGGTCCACCTCCACAGTTTGATGGATATCTTCCATTAATATCGGCAGTTAGCTCATCTGGATTATTTATGGTAACCGGGGTTTCCGACAAAGGACAACCGTACGTATCGGAAATATTGATGGTATAATTCCCTGGTGACAGGTTGTAGAATGTATGTGTATTGGACAGTACGTTGTTAAGGATCTGGTCCGATGCCCCTCCATTGTCCAAATCTACAATCTCGATGGTAAATGGTGCATCCCCAGATGTGATATTCACCGCAATACTACCCATACCATCGTGACATTCTGGTGCTGTTGGCGTTGTTGTGAAGGCCAAAATTGGTGCTGCCGACACGGTAACCGTTTCTTTATATTCACAATAGGGAGCAGTCCCATTGTTATCTCTTACAAATACATCAAATGTACCTTCGTTTCCGGCGGTAATTGTTTCCGTATTCAACCCTCCAAAATCACCTGCCAAAGGAGTTGATCCTGTGGGCACAAAGGCATACACATAATTTCCATCACCGCCAGTTGGAGTAACGGTAATATTGCCATCTCCACAGCTGGTTACATCCAGCTTATCTACTTGAGCGGTAATCGTGGGCAGAATTACAACGGTCTGCAATACAGGTCCACAGCCATATCCGTCCGCCACTTCTATATCGTAACTACCCTCTGCCAATCCCGTAAACGTATACTCGGTATCGGTAGACGGTGTCGGGGTTATCCATGCCCCTCCATTTATTCTAAAGGTATAATCTCCATTTCCATCGGTAACCGTTGCCGTAATGGTAGCATTGTTCAAACCATCGTAACATGCCGTGGACGAAGTAGTGAAAGCAATGGTCTCAGGAGGCGATACCGTAACCGGCGCTGCAGAAAGCACATCACATCCATTGGCATCCCTTACCCGCACTAAATAATCGCCATCCGCTATATTTAAGAAAATAGGATTAGATTGGTAAGCGACTTCCAAATTCCCCAAGGTATCCTCCAATTGATAGGTATAACCCGGTGTTCCTCCCGTAACCGAAGCTTCTAATGTTGCTCCTGTATTGAAACAGGTATATTCGGCCGTTAAGTTCAATGTAGGTACGATGGCGGCAGGTTCCGTTAAAGTAGCTGCAAAACTTACCGAACAGGTGGTTTCATCTGCTTTTCTGACCATAACGGTATAGCTTCCATCGGCCAAATTGGATGCCGTTGTCACAGGAGATGACATTGAAGCAATCCAGGTGGCACCTCCATCCAAAGAGTATTCGAATCCTGTCACAGCATCAAAGTTGCCCACTTCAAAAGTAATGGAGCCATCGGCTGCACCATTACAACTTGGGTCGTCAACGGTCAACAATTGAGCTTCAAATGCTTTATTGGGTTCCACAACCACAATAATATCCTGAGTTTTTTCACAGATTTCCGGCGATTGTACTGCCTGGATATCGTCCAAAATCAGGTCGTTTCCATAATCACTGTTCAAATTGGTTCTTAATACGATACCAACGGTAGTATTTGCTCCTGGATTAAAGGTAACTTCTCTAAAATGCCAATCGTCCGCATTTGTGTTTTTAGGGATTTCGTTGGTAGGGATACTAGAAATTACGGTACCCGAGCCATCCACCAACTCTACCAAAACTTCCGGATTGTTTCCATTGCCGGAGGTTACCATAAGGTTATAGGCCCAAAATGAGAAGGTGATATCTTGATTAGGAAGCACCTCTATTCCATTCCTTTCCCAAAGAACACCGAAGTCTCCTGCCAAGGTACTCACATCGATAGCCAAAAAGCGACCATCTGTCAAACCAGTATGGTCGTTAGGACTTCTCCAAGCGGGAATTGGATTGGTCACGAAGTTGGTTACAGTATATTCGCCGTTTACCAAAATACCGGCAGGCCCCAAGTTACATGCTGTTTCTGTTCCATCTTGTGGTTCGTAACAATAACCGGATCCAATCTCTTCAATTTGGGTAGTAATCCCCGTTCCAAAGTTTTCTTGAAAAAGTGTGCTTTGATCCGGAGCGATACTACTGGAGTATCCTACGGTAACTGTATGTGTTCCGTCTCCAATGTTGTTGAATATATTATTATCGACCGGAGTATTGGGCGAACCGTTCAAACTATAGGTATAATCAAAATCCGTTGCGTTGGATGTTCCAATGGAAATGGTAGCCAATCCATCACAAGCATAATCGATTGTGGTTGTAAAGTCTGGGTCTGCTGCCATAGCAGGAACCTCTAATTCCATAGAGTACGTACAACCTAAATTATCCCTAACGACAAGATTGTAATTGCCGGGCATTAAATAACGGTCGTTGGTGGGAACAAAATTACTACCGCCATCAAAACTATAGGTGTACGGGGCTTGTCCTCCACTGGCATTCAATATCTTCACCAACGCACCATTCGGGTCACATGAGGCGTCCTGAACAATGGCCGGCGAGGCCGTCAACCTAAACGGTTGGTCTATTTCGTAATCATAATTTTCGACACATCCAGTACCTGCATTTCCGCTGGAATCCATTACGGTAATGGTATAAAGTCCGGCAGGCAAGTTGCCAAAATCGTTATTGGTTTGATAAGTAGCTCCACCATCCAAGCTATATTGGTAAGGTGCTGTCCCTCCCGTTACGGATACACTCAAGGTTGCCGTAGATGAATCAGCACATACGATTCCCGAGTGGGTCGCAGATACGGTAAGGCCACCAAGTTCTTCCATTCTCACACTATTGGAGATAGCATAGCAACCATTGTCGTCAAAAACGATGAATTGATAATCACCGTCCTCATTTGGGAAATAGGTGGTCGGTGTACCTCTATATCCGAACAAAAAGTTGGTATTGGTCTGCATTTCGGAAGTAGGAACGTCTGACGGGTCGGCATACAAATCCACCCCATCTTTGCTCCAAATGGCCATTTGATAATCCGGGTTCGGAGTACCACCCGAGGGGGTCAGGGTAATTACTCCCGCGGTACAGGTTATATTATCGGTGGTCAATGCGGTAAGCGTCAATTCAGGAATTTCATTTACCGTAATTTGTTGGGTATCGGTACAGCCATCATCGGTTGTGGTGATTACATTGTAGTTTCCTGGGTTTACATTGTTAAACGTATGGGTGTTGTCCGTGGTTGGATTTTGTTGTGCGATCAAGGTTCCGAGACCACCATTGGAGCCATCGTCCAGCCTAAGTTCGTATTTGTAATTGGGCAGTACGTTCAATGCCTGGATACTTACGGTTCCCAACTGATTGCAATCGGCAGGTGTTGTATCGACATCTACCTGAAAATTTCTTTCCAAGATACCAATATCTTCTGTTTCAAAAATACAGCTTCCTTCTATAGGGTCTCCTGTTGATGGGTTCAATTGAGTTACCTGAACTGTATAAGTACCACTTGTGGTTATATCAAAACTAGGTCCATTGTTGGCAGAAAATGGCACCACAATGTTTCCGTTGGATGCATCTACCAATTGGAACCCGTAATTGCCCCCTACTCCGTTGACTCTAATGTTTCCAGGAGTGCTGCACAAAATATCCGTCGGCGTATAGTCAATATCCAAGGTGTTTTTGAACACGTTGAAATAGAATCGGCTAAAACATCCGTTCTTATAATTGATGACCACTCGATATTTACCACTTTCGGTAACTGTAAAATTGTCTTGCACCACTACATCGCTCCATGTGCACATATTGCTTTTGTTGGCACAATCATCACCTGCATCCGAACAACTGCCTTCGTCCAGTTTTTGCCAAACGATGTCCAGAGCATCGGTTATACCGAGCTGAAGGGTAACTTCATCATTCTCACCGCACAAAAATATTTTAGGCAATAAATCACCATCAACGGAACATGTTACGATCTCTCCCTGTATGTTGTTATCTGGATTACTATCGGCATTTACCTGGTTAAAATAGCTTATTATGGGATTGGTCTGTGTGTCGCCAAAACGTTCTACAGTGATAAGCTCTGTCAAATCAGGACAACTTCCTCCTCCTGATTTCTCCACAATGTAGTTTCCAATATTCGTTACCAATAATGTACTTGGGTCGGCATCACCATCATCCAAGATGGTATCGGCACCATCTATTTGACCATTCCCATTGTTATCCAATGCCCAAGTATAGGTTGCAAATCCGGAACCTGCCGTTAATAGAGCATCATCTCCACATAATTGAACTGTTCTGGCTTGACCGCAATTGGCCAAGTCGTCCAAAATATTGTTAGTGGCCACTTGTGGGGTTACATCGCACGGGAAATTGGAAGAACCGGGCTCATCGGTGTAAGTGGTTGAATTAACGACCCCTTGGAATGATGCGTAAGCCAAGTTCTGCAACTCGGATGAACAGGCATCGACAAAATCGGAGCAGTTTCCTGAAACGGTCACTGTGATTTTTATGCTATACTCCGGGTCACCGATTTCTACAAGTGCATCTGGGACCTGGAATTGCAGTGTATTTGTATTGATGTCATAACTATGTGTCGTACCCAAGGCATTGGAAACATCCACATTGTCCAATGTAACATTGTTGGGCAGGATATCGGTTATTTCGAAGTTTGTGGCATCATCGTCCCCGGTATTTTGAAAACGGAGCACATACTGAAAGGTTTGCCCTAAACTGATTCCTTGGCCATTGATATCCACCGCGCTTAAATTTTCGGATGTATTGCCAAGCAATATTTCAGGGGCGTATACTTGGGTGTAAGAGGCAGCATTTACAGTTCCATCGGTTGGGTCCACCACCGGAACTCCAGAACCGTATTCCCCGCCATCTCCGCCGTCGGCATTCTCATCTTTATAAAATTCTACGGCATCGGTACAACCGTCGCCATCACTATCCAAATCGAGTGAATCGGGAATACCATCGGAATCGGTATCGCAGCCTGCTGTTAACAATACGCCCCGCATGTTGGTGGGCCCTACAACATCTTGTCCTATGGACACCGTGTTGTTTCCGGTCGGATCCCAATTTACCACATTTGCTGGCGTGGTCAGGTTCATTGGCTCCAGAGGACCGCCCGAGGATCTTGCACCGTATATTTGGAACTCCCCGGCCTGATCTACCACTACACGCAGCAAGGGACTGCCATGTGTTCCTGTAATTGTCCATATATCGGGGTTTCCTCCTTCTCCGTAGGTAGTTCCATCGTTAAAACGGGCAAAATTTCCACTTGCGCCAAGCTGGAACTGTATTTCACCTGCCACATCTACTCCATTGATATTGAAGTTGAACGAGTTGTCCAAACTAAAAACGTCGAACACCAAATAGTTGTCAACACTAATCAAACTGCCACTATGAGGGTCACCATTGGATATGTTGAACAAAAGGGTATCGCACTCGTCCTCATCGTAAATACCATCATTGTCATCATCCAGATCGGTGATATCATTTACCCCATCGTTATCCGAATCGTTGTGAACCACTATACGGGCGGATGGGACATCTTCTGTAATATTGGTATCGGTTTGATCTTGTGTATTTACTGCTGTATTGATCAAACTCAACAAAGGAAGTGTGTCAATTTCATCTGCCTGTACTTCTAGCTCCAAAAAGGCGGTTTCGCCACCATTCAAGGTTCCGATGTTCCAAGTGTTTCCACTCCAACTTCCCGTAATTGTGAATGCCGAGACCAAAGTAAGTCCGGCAGGGATATTGTCTGTTATTTGAAGGTTGGTCAATGGTCCATCTCCAAAGTTTCTCACCTTAATTGTAAACGTTGCCATTTCCCCTTCCATTATTTCAGGTTTATCGACCGTTTTTTCCAATGCTACGTCGGGATCACAATACAGGGCCGTTAAGGGTTGCGAGTCGTAGGTACATGGCCCTTTGGTTCCTCTAACAAAATAGTCCCCGGCACGTGTTGCTGCAAAGCTGGGTCCATTGGCCCCAGGTATGGCCACACCATCTTCGTACCATTGGTATGCATCAAAGTTTCCTGTTGCCTCATATATTTCGGACCCCACAAAGCATCCGGTACCTCCCCTAACCTCAAGAGTTACTTCGGGGACCGTATCGAACCCGGAAAAATATCCGGCAACACCCCTGTTCCCGTTATAGCCAAAAAATCCGACGGCTATTGGTCCAGTGGACTGAACGCTGACATCTCCTGTTAGATTTGGAATAAAAAACGTTTTCCAATCTGTAGATCCTGCAACGGGATTAGAGGCAGGAAGTGTTACAGATCCATTTCCATCTGTCACAGAAATATTAGCATCTGGTGTGTTTACGGCCGCAATAATAGTAACTCCCCCGGTAACATTGGTACCGGCCATGTTCCGTATATCGGGAATGTTATCCATAACATCGGGCAGCAAGCAGTTTACCGGTGCCACAAAGTTCAATCCTTGGGTATAAGCTTTACTATCCCCCCCTATACACTGATAAGCATAAGCGTCTTTTGAGGTTTGTACAAACATATTGGCCCCAGCTGTATTGGATGTATAATAACTACTGGGAATTTCAAAAAATTCACCATTGTCCAGTGTAGCAATAGGTGTTCCCGACCCATTAACGTATACTTGCGTGTTATCGGCGGTGGCAATGATCAAAGGAAATTCTGTCCATCCATTGGAAGCTCCATTGCCCCTAATAAACACATAGTCCTTTCCCAATTTATTTTCGGGCACGGGTTGATCGATTCCCGCGTCACGATTACTATTGTTCGCTTGTCGTCCATAGTTCATGGAACCATTACTGATCACAATATTTTTATCTGAAACAATGGAAGCCCCTATCCATCCATCGCGATGTGCGTTGGAAGGAGAATTCCCTACATAATTTTCAAACACAAAGGACTCGTTGGCGTCCAACGTTACGGTATAAGTGTCGTCGGTAATCCCATAAGCATTGTTACCCAATCTAAAACTACAGTTGGGATCGTACCCAAAAACGGTAACCGTGGTATTGTCCTCGGTCGCCATTATTCCCAATGTATTGGATTTTGATACGTGTGAACCCAAATTGGGCACCCCTCCCCATTTAAAACGTGTACCCATCGCCACTCTTCCCTTGGATGTCAGCGATGCTGCTTGGGACCCAGAATATCCCCGATAATTGACGTAAAATTTATTTCCGCTCGGAGATTCGAACCTTAGGCCTGAATTGTTCAGCACAACCCCAGTATTGGAATTGGTAACCAAAGTGATATTGTTATCCCCATTGGGCAAGGTGTATACCGCTGGATTGGTATTTGAAATATTGAAAGTGGCAACCGGTGTTGCACTGGTCCCACGATAGGCATTTACCACAAAAGTTACCGGCTCGGGTGTTGATAGGTAGACTGCTTGTTGCTGGACAGCTTCGTTGTTTCGCCCTTGCTTTAAAGGTGGAAGATAATGAAGATCACTTAACTGGGCTTGTACTTGGTTAAACGCAAAAAACATTAACAAAATGCAAATGCTTTTCAATAAACGATCTGCGTACGAAGAGGTAAAATTGGCCATTTTGAGGTTGGTCTAATGTATTACTTGAAACAAAAAAAGCTCTTAAAGCCCTCGTATACATATTTTTGTTGTCATCTTCGAACTTTGTTGTGTCTAATAGGTCGTTCCTGTTGTTATTCAATTCAAAAAATCTGCATAAAACCTCTTGGTTTTTATATTGTTAAAGATTTTTCCTACAATTATTTATCGTATTAGAAAGACTTGTTTTTTTTACTTTAAAAGAATGGATTTTTGAAGATTCTTTGATTGCTAGATTATGTTTGCCTACAGTTTAAAATGGAAAAGCCGAACAATAGTTCAGCTTTATTTAGTCGATGACAGGTTCCACCAAAGAATATTAACCGATATCATTTTCGTTTTACGCGTTTAATCGTTTTGAACCTCCCGAACAAACGATTCGCAATCCAATTTATTCCAAACAGCTTAACATGCTTTTTCGGAAAAGAAGGCAGCAACCATTAACCTTCTATACCAATTATGTACATGGCTCCAACAAAGCAACAAAAGGTGAATAAATTAGGGGTAAAGTAAAAAATATAAACTATGTTTAAACTCTGAACAGGAAGAATATTAGGTTGCTGTTTTTTACTACTTATTTTCACCCAGTTCGCTTAGTTAAATCTATCCAGTTTATCCAACCCATGACCAATACAAAATCCATAGCAGTTTTACCCTTTGTGAATATGAGCAATGATCATGACAATGAGTATTTCTGTGATGGAATCACCGAAGAAATTATAAATGCACTGACAAAGGTAGGCCAGCTCAAGGTAATTGCCCGAACTTCTTCTTTCGCATTCAAGGGAAAAGATGTGGATGTTCGAGATATCGGTAGTCAATTGGGCGTGAATACAATTCTGGAGGGCAGCATTAAAAAATCACAAGACAGGGTCAGGATTACAGCACAATTGATCGATGTTGAAGATGGGACCCACTATTGGTCCAAAAGGTTTGACAGGGAGTTGATCGATATTTTTGATCTGGAAGATGAAATAAGTTTGGCCATTGCCGAAGAAGTCCGAAACAATTCCGGACATTTTGAAATCCAAGAGCATTTAGTCGAGAAACCTACTACCGATATAAACGCCTACCAATTGTATTTAAAAGGACGTTCCTTGCAGTTGCAATGGACACCGCAGAGCATTAAAGAAGCTATATCCTATTACGATCAGGCAATTGCTGTGGATAAAAATTATGCCAAGGCTTACTACGCAAATTTGCAATGTTATGGACTAATGGCAATGTGGGGCTATATACCTTATGAAAAAGGTATTGAATTGGCCATAAACAACCTATTAATAGCCAAGGAGCTAGACCCCTCTCTACCCGAATATCCATTATCTTATGTTGGTAAATTTTTTTGGGAAGAATGGGATTTTAAAAATGCCTATGTACACATCAACAAGGTTCTGGAAATTAATCCCAATCATATAGATGGTTTGGAAGCCATGGCAGAGCTGTTCATAGCGCTCGGCTTTTTTGAGGAGGCCCTAAACTATGCGAACAAACTTTTAGAGGTAGATCCGCTTTCAGCGAACAATCATTATACCATAGCTCATATTTATTATTACCAACGCCAATGGGAAAAGGCATTGGAAGCCGTCAGTTATGCACTGACACTTAATCCTGAACTGGAGTTGGCACATCATTTAAAATGCTTTTGTTTGATATGGCTCAATAAAAGAGATTACTTTCAAGAGTTTATACAAAACACATCTTTGTTAGCGGAAAAAAAACTATTGTTCGACCTTATCAATGGAGAACAAATTGAAGTTCCCGCTGAAATAATTGAAAAATGGTCACAACGAGACGACAAAGAAACTATGCTGGTCCCGTACGATGTGTTTATTTTAAGTAATTCGCACCACAAAGAACTTGCTTTTTCTCGATTAGCAGAAATGATCGATCAGAGGCGCGGTCAAATTATAAACTACAGACAAGAACCGTTTTTACAGCCATTGCACAAAACAAGGGGATTTGACGAACTGCACCGTTCCAACCTATCCATTTCCGATATCAAACTCCCAAAGGAGGAAGAAGAAAAATCGACCTCAACGATTTTAAGTGATGCTCAAATAAAAAGTTTAAAAGAAAAGCTGCTTACCTATTTTAAGGAAGAGGAACCATACTTAAATCAACAATTAAGTTTAAAGTTTGTTGCCGAGTTTTTAGGATTGAACACCAATAAAATGTCATTCCTGATCAACAAAGCGTTTCATACCAATTATAACGATTTTGTTAACTCCTACCGCTTAAACCATTTTAAAACCATAGCATTAGATCCTAAAAATTCACATCTTACCATACTTGGATTGGCTTACGATAGTGGTTTTAATTCCAAAAGTGTATTCAATACCTACTTTAAAAAAATGGAAGGAATGACCCCTAGGGCTTGGATGAAAGCCAGCCTGTCCTAAACTTCCCCTACTTCGTTTCAGATTATAATTTAGAACGATTGTCATATCGATCCGGTGAATCTTTGCCCTAAAATCAATAATCTAAAAACGAACAGTTATGACAACATTACACAAATTCTTAGTCCCATTGGCAATTAGCACGGTCATGCTTTTTACATCTTGCTCAAAAGATGACGACAATAGCACACCTACAGTTGATTACACTACCGTTGAAAATTTATTAACCGAGATCGACTTTAAAGGGTATGCCATTATCACAAAAAATGGAAACGATTTGGTACGACAGGGTTTTGGTTTGGCCAATGAAAATACTGCATTGCCACAAAACTACGATCTGGCCTACCGAATTGGTTCGGTAAGCAAAACATTGACGGCCGCTGCGGTTGTTCAGTTAAAACGTGATGGTCTCATCTCTGGTTTTGATCAAACCCTGGATGAGTTCGATATTGAATTTCCAAACGGCGACCAAATTACCCTTGCCCATTTATTATCGCACCAATCGGGTATTCCTGATTATCAATTAATAATTGAAGATGCCTACGAACAAGGCGAAACTTTGGATGAAGAAGATATTTACGGAGTCATTATCGAAATGATCGATGAAAACGGACTCAATTTTGTACCGGGCGAGGGAAAGGAATATTCAAACTCAAACTTTTTAATTGCCGCCATGTTGATTCAAGAATTATCGGGAACCGCCCATCACGAATACATTGAGCAAAACATTTTGCTTCCTTTGGAAATGGAAGACACCTACAAAGGGTCTGACGAAATTGATACCGACATCCATGCCCAAGGGTACAATAACGGCAACATCAATAGCACATATCCTATGACCATTGCATTTGGTGCAGGTGATTTTAGCAGTACACCAAGAAATATGGAAACTTGGACCAATGCCGTAAGAACAAATTGGTTTACCGAAGCTGAAAAAGCCGAAATATTTGCCCATGATGTACCGAGTGGTTATGTGGATTTTGGCCTTGGTTGGTTTACGACCCAAGAGGGCAATACCAGCATGTATTGGCACGGTGGGGATATCAATGGGTACTGGAGCATGATCGGTTTTATACCAAAATATGATGCTACCATTGTGCTATTAAGCAACCAGCAAGATGATACAGGAGCACAACGCAATACCATTATCCAGCAATTATTGACGAACGAGTTCAATTAAAACAACCCTCTAAATATATTGATAATGAAACATACCAACGTATTATTGGCAGGCGCCACAGGGTATTTAGGGACTTACTTATTAAAAGAATTGATTGCAAAAGAAAATCAGGTAGTAGCCATTGTCCGTAATCCTGAGAAACTAAAAATCACCGATGAAAATTATTTAGAGCTTAAACAAGCCGAGGTTACCAAACCGGAATCCTTGCGGGACATCTGTAAAGGCATCGACACGATAATATCAACCGTTGGCATTACCCGGCAAAAAGACGGCCTGACCTATATGGATGTAGATTATAAGGCCAATATGAATTTGTTGGAAGAAGCCAAAAAGGCCCGTGTAAACCACTTTGTTTATGTTTCTGCAATCGATGGGGACAAATACAGAGACCTAAAAATTTTCGAGGCCAAGGAAAAGTTTGTCGATGCCCTAAAATCTTCCGGACTGGTCTATACAATAGTGAGACCAAATGGATTTTTCTCGGATATGGAAGATTTTTTACACATGGCCAAATCCGGTCGGGTGTACGTGTTCGGGTCTGGCAATCAAAAATTCAACCCAATACATGGTGAAGATCTGGCGAGGACCATTGTAAATTCATTGGAGGAACAACCTAAAGAATTGACCCTTGGAGGACCCGATGTAATTAGCCTAAATACAATTGGAGAACTGGCCCTGACCGCATTGGACAAACCCGTAAAAATCGTTCATTTACCCGATTGGTCGAGAAAACTTACCATCTGGTTCCTTAGAACTTTTACCAGTGTAAAAACCTATGGCCCGATAGAGTTCTTTTTGACCTTAATGGCAGAGGACCATATTGCACCAACTTTTGGAGAACATCATTTAAAGGAGCATTACATTGAAGTGGCCAAAACCCTGAAAGATTAAACTGAACCTGCCATGAAAACTTGGGAAAAAGGGATATTAATTATTGTATCGGGTTACTGCGCAATGCATTTAGCCATCGTTATGCAAATAGTACCACATCATATTGTATGGGGCGGTAAAATCGATTCCATTGAAAAACTTTTCGTATTGGAAGGATTTGCATTGGCAACAATGCTATTTCTAGGGACGGTCCTAGCTATGAAAAACAAGATTATAAAACCTATTTTTACGGATAAGGTTATAAAAAGGATACTATTGGTATTTTCGGTGTTTTTTATATTGAATACCCTTGGTAACCTTATGGCAGAAACCAATATTGAAAAAGTCCAGGCCGTTATCACCCTGTACTTGGCCTTTGCGTTGTTCAAATCATCAAAACAAATTGAAACTTTATGAAAATTCCTGACCCAAATACGGTTTACCCATTGGCGAATTACAAAAATCTATGTTTTTTAAAAAACTACATCAACAACCCTAACATAGTAGTTGGTGATTATACCTATTACGATGATTTTGAAGATGTAGGCAATTTTGAGAAAAACGTAAAATATCATTTTGATTTTGTTGGGGACAAGCTCATCATCGGTAAGTTTTGTATGATCGCATCGGACGCCACTTTTATAATGAACGGGGGCAATCATTTAACAGAAGCCACATCAGCATATCCGTTTGCCATTTTCGGCGGTGCTTGGCAAGATGCCATGCAAGGCAAAAGTTACCCGACCAAAGGGGACACGGTTATCGGGAATGATGTATGGATCGGGCACGGTGCGACCCTTATGCCGGGAGTGAAAATTGGTGATGGCGCCATAATCGCTACAAAGGCTGTAGTGACAAAAGATGTGGAACCCTACACTATAGTTGGCGGAAATCCAGCGAAAGAAATAAAAAAGCGTTTTTCCGAGGATATCATCTCAAAACTATTGGAACTGCAATGGTGGGATTGGGATATTGAAAAAATCACCCAAAATGTACATAAACTCACTACCGAACCCGAGGCGCTTTTCTGAAAAAAACAAGTCGTCTAAAAATCAAACGCACTATACCTATGGGGCTTCACGGTTAACCGTGAAGCCTTTTTTCTTGATGGCCCTTGCCCTACCCTATTACACACAATGATCAAAGACCCCCAGGGAACCCTGTCCACAATTCTAAACAAAAAGGTTTGGAATCATAATTCAGTACGATTGGCCTTCCATTTCGTGATTTCTTTGCGTCATTAAATCAAGTTATTCATACATCAAAAAACGAACAGTCAAACAATTATCAAAAATGAAAAAACTAATTATCATCTGCCTAACACTTTGTACTTTCAATGCTTTTGCACAGGACAACACCGAATCATTGAACAATAATGGTTCGGCGTTCAAATACAGGGCCAGCTTTCCGGCAATTATCTTGGCCAACATTGGTGAAGGAGGACAAAGAACCAACACCCAGCACATTGAGCTTCACGTAAAGCGCGAATTGGATTCAAAGAACATCATTGGGGTCAAATTCGCTACTTGGAGGTTGTTTCAGCCCATGGGCATTCAATGGTGGGATGGCCTTTTGGACAAAATAGATTCTGAAACTGAGTTCTATCCCGGTTATCTGAGGGAAACAGGCATAGGAATATCGTACCAACGCATGCTCTGGAAAGGATTGTTCGCCTCGGTGGAAGTATTGCCCCAATACAAAACGTATTTGGATTTGAACGACAAAAAAATAGCGAACGGCTTTAAGCTCTATACCTCGTATCACCTTGGTTATCACATTGCTTTTGGCAAAAAGAAACGCATATTTATAGAACCTCAGATCCATTGCCAAAACTGGATGTTCGATACCAACACCCCGGAGGCATTTAAACAATTGGACAATAAATGGAAATCCTATTTCCTTTTTGAGCCCAACCTGTATGTGGGGATAAAATTTTAATTTAAAGAACGATCAAACCATTTTTATAATTAGCAATATGAAAACTATACTTTCAGGTTTAATACTATTGATGGGATTTTCCTGCCTTGGCCAACAAACTATAAACAAGGGCATCGAAACATTGTTTTATGCCCAATTGGAAAGAGAGAATGTACACAATGCCTTTTTGCAGGTGTACTCCAAATCCAAAGGCATCGACATTCAGTTGGCCGATAACGATAACGGTTCAGAAAACCCTTTGTCCATAGACAACCCCATATATACGGCCAGCATCACTAAAATGCTAACGGCCACCGCCATTGGTATTTTAAAGGATGGCAAGAAGTTGGGTTTTGAAGACAAGATATACCGGTACCTTCCGGAGCAATTGATGAAGAACCTGCATGTGTTTGAGGGTAAAGCGTATTCCAAGGACATTACAATTGCCCAGTTATTGCAACACACTTCAGGTTTACCGGATTACTTTACGGGCACCACAGTTGATGGAAGTCCGAATGTTATCAATCAATTATTGGTCGATACGAATAAATCTTGGTCCCCCCAAGATATGATCGAGTTTGCCAAAGAAAAGATGAAGCCCCATTTTGTTCCTGGGCAAGGGTATCATTATACCGATACGGAATATGTGCTTTTGGCCCTGATCATTGAAAATATAAGCGGCACCTCTTTAGATCGGTTCTTTCAACAGTTCATTTTTGAACCTTTGGGAATGGATGCCTCTTATATCAATTTAAAATCAGCCCCCATAAAAAACCAATTGCCCATGGCCCAATTTTATGCCGGTGATATAGCCCTATCATCTATTCAAAGCTTGAGTGCCGACTGGGGCGGTGGCGGTCTGGTGTCCACGACCCAAGATCTTATCCAATTTCTAAGAGCCTTTCAAGACGATAAAATCGTAAAAAAAGAAACCCGTTTGGCCATGCAACATTGGGTGCGCGAAACCAAAGGAATGGAATATGGTTTTGGGATACGAAAAGTATCTTTCAAAAACCTTTTTGATACCGATACAAAATTGGAAATTATAGGTCATACTGGCAGTACCGCCTCTTTTTTATGGTACTGTCCTCAACTGGATACGTATATTGCAGGTACCTTGAACCAATTGGAAGCTTCAAGGAGCACACCGCAATTGGTGTTCGAAATACTTACCTTAATTGAAAATAAATAGTCGTATGGGGACCCTACACAAAGTATTGATCCATTTTTTGATTCTTATCATCTCTACAGTATTAAACATACTGTTTGCCCAAACAGCTAACAAAATAGATTGGCAAGAGGATCTTAAAACCTACAGGTCTTCCTTGGAAGAAAGACACATCCATCTCTATCATTCGGTGACCGAAGGGGAGTTTACCAAGGAGTGGAACGCTATTTACGACCGTGTCGGTAACTTGGGCGATTTTGATATCATTCTTGAGCTAATGCGGTTAACAAGACTTGTGAATGATGGCCATACGGCTGTATCGTTAAGAAATGTGCCCATACATCGGTTTCCTTTTGAGGTCAAATTTATAGATCAGGGATGGTATGTGATAAAGGCGGACAAATCATATGAAAACTTGTTGAAACTAAGATTGTCCGCCATTGATGGTGTTCCGGTCGAAGAAGTTATGGCCAAGGTTTCCGAAGTGGCCCAGTTTGTGGAAAACGAATACTCACAAAGCATCAGGACAGGAAGTTATATGAATATCAGCGAATTGCTCTTTGCGCTTCATATTACCAGGAATGAGCAAGAAGCCGTGTTTACTTTTCTTGACCCAAATAATAAGGAAGTAAAAATAACATTGGAGGCCATAGACGAAGCTTCATACCATAAAACAACGGATTTTGTTCATGTAAGCAGCGGAGTGCCCGAAATAACCAAACCAAACAACCCCAAATTCCCCTATTTGTGGTACGCACCTATCCAAGGTACCAAGGCCCTCTATATTAATTTTGAAAGCTACCCGACCTTTGCACAGATGCAGGTCTTTGGGGAAGAGCTGGTTGGCTATATTTCTGCGAATCAGATAAAACAGGTGGTGATAGATATGCGCAACAATGGTGGCGGCGATCTGTATGTCGGCGTGGTTTTGGCCTATGCCCTGAACCTTGCCGATTCCATAGACTGGGAGAAAGGGGTGTATGTATTGACAAGTAACAGAACTTTTTCTGCAGGAACCAGTAATGCAGCGCTATTTAAATAACTGTTGAACGCAAAAGTTGTAGGTCAGCCCACCGGTTCCAATCCGAATGGATACCAAGATATGGACAGTTTTACATTGCCCAATTCAAAATTAACGATAACCTATTCCAAAAGACTTTTTCGTTTATCCAATCAAGAAAACACGGCCCTACAACCAGATAGTTTGATAACCGAGACACGCAGTGATTTGCTTAAAGGGACCGATACAGTTTTAAAGGAACTAATAACAGGTTTGCAATAAAAATTTTATACCCACCAGTTAGGATATCTTTAAAAATACCTCCGGTATCATGATTACTTCCATACTTATCATTAAAAAGAGTGAAAAGAGCTAGCGGATAAAATCCATCTAATAATTTATTCGCTTTTCAGCCATTTAAACAATCTAGAAATAAAAAGTGCAACCCACCCTAAAAGTATCTGATTTTGAAGTAAAATTGGGATACCATCCGGCATTGACCTTGAACTTGTTGGGCGTGACTATATGGTTAAAATTGAATTCCCCTTGCCAAACGGTGTCAAAATCAAAAAAAGTGACAATGGGATTCACAAAGACAAAGGAGCGTTGATCAAACTTATAACTTAGGTTGGTCTGTAGACCAAATCCACTTGATCCAGATTCGGTCAAATACACATAGCTAAGACCAGGGAACAATGAGACTTTTTGGTTCAATGCCAAGCCCACAACCCCACCTACACCAATGGACCACGTATCCCCTCCCAATCCATTTTCGGCTGAACCTGTCGGAATAGTTATGTCCGCAAAGGGGACAACGGCAATGACAGTCGGGGACAAATTTCGTTTAGCAGCGTAAAAATAGCGTACCCGAACATCCGATAACCCAAATTTATCGGTGGCATCATTGTACAGTAATGGAACCTCGGCCAATATCAAATTATCAGGGTTGATGGCATATTGATAATTGATACGGGTTCCATACATATTGTATCCCTCACCGGAGGTAAACTCAGCTAATGTGTTTAACTGGGTATAAAGATTGGTCGGTTTTGAAGGATCAATGTCTTGATCGTTATTTTCTTGTGAAAACAGTGCCGTGGAAAAAAGTACAAAACAACATGTAATGACTTTAACATATCTCATGATGAAATTGGATTTATTGGTTTTTCGTATAAACAAGTTCTCCGTTTTTATAGGTTTTCAAAACAACGATATCCTTGAGTTTCATAGGATCTATCTTTAGTGGATTTTCGGACAGAACGACCATATCTGCCAACTTCCCTTTTTTTAATGAGCCCTTGGTGTCCTCTTCAAAATGTTGGTACGCTCCCCATATAGTAATGGATTTCAATGCTTCATAAGGTGTCAATGCCTCCTCCGGGGCGATTATATCACCACTACGTGTCACACGGTTTATGGTCGTCCACATGATCATCATCAAATTTGGAAGAGCAATCGGTGCATCGGTATGACTGGTCACGATTCCACACTTTTCAAGTGCGGTCTTAATCGGGCTAATATGACTGCCTTTTTCCTCTCCTATCAACTCTCGGTGCCAATCTCCCCAATAAAAAGTATGCATTGGGAACAATGACGGAATGATATCATATTTGGCCAAGCTATCAATTTGATCATAGCGTAAGTACTGTCCATGAATCAAGGTAGTGCGACGGTCACCACTTCCATACTTATCTACCGCATTAGCAACCGTTTTGATAAATTGGTCGATGGCGGCATCACCATTGGCATGACAAAGTAATTGCCAATCATTTTCATAGGCTTTATCAACAATCTCTTGGACCTTGTTGTCATCTGGAATTGCAGGATAACCTTTGTAATCTTTGCCGGCTCCCGGAGGTGGCACCAAATAAGGTTCTGTTCGCCAAGCCGTTTTTCCTTGAGGGGAACCGTCCAAGGTAAGCTTGAACCCTGCTATACGATAATGGTCCTTATAGTTTTTATCGTACCATGAAGTTTCCATTTTTTCAGGAAGACTATAATCTATGTATGCCGGTACATCTACGATCAAATCCCCACTTTCCGCAAAAATGGCGAGGGACTCATGGGAGGCTTGCGCCCTACCCTCTTGAACCGTGGTGTACCCAAAACTTAGGGCTATATCCTGGGCCGCATTGAAGAAAAGTTTTATTTTTTCCGGAGTGGTTGGCGTAGTGAGCTTAAACGACATAGGGATACTCGCTAGTTCCTCCAAAACACCATTGGGTTCATTGGTGCCTTCTATTCGCCTTATTTTTCCACCATCTGGATCGTGGGTTTCGGCGGTATAGCCCATTTTTTCCAATCCCAGACTGTTCATAACTGAAATATGTCCCGAAATATGGATTGCCAATACAGGGTATTCAGTGGAAACTTTATCCAAATCTTCCTTGGTGGGATGCTCCCCAAAGATGGCATCATCATACCCAACACCAACAATCCAACCATCAAATATTTCAGGGTCGTTGTTCTCAGCCCATGTTTTAAGGGTCGATACCAAATCATCAATGGTATTTACCTTCCCATCAGGATCTGCCAATAAATTTGCTCCCAAGGCCTGTGCACCCAAACTGGAAAAATGAATGTGACCATCCACAAAACCAGGCAACAAGGTTTTGCCTTGTAGATCCACTTCCTTGGCATTCTTAAACTGTTCTTTCGCATCTTGCAAAGGTCCGACATAGACGATGGTATCCTCTTTTGTCACCAGGGCTTCTACATAATCGGGCTCCTCACCTTCCATGGTTATAATGTCCCCATTAAAATAAACAGTGGTATTTTCTTGAACGACAGTGGATTCTTTACATGCATAAAAAATCAATAATGTCAGTGACAGTACACTAAGTTTGCGCATAGTTTGTATGGGATTAATGTTTTCCCCAAAACTATAAAAGTGGATGTCTCAACTTGAGATAAATGGATTCCAATGTTGTCCAATATTATAAATTTGAACAGATTTCCCTGCTTAAAAAGAGCCCTTTACTTTGTCTGTGTGGGTGTTTGATATTCAGAAGGACAGACCCCTGTTTGGTTCCGGAATGCTTTGATGAAGGTAGTTCGGGAACCAAACCCAACCTCCTTGGCTATCCCATCCATGGAGAGATTTTTCCATTGCGGATTGTCCCATGCTTCCAAGGCCATCTTAATCCTCCTTTCATTGACCAATTGGTTAAAATTCATTCCATAAATATGGTTAATCAAATGGGAAACAGCGTGCTTCTTAAGTTTAAGGGCATCTGCCAAGTCCTGTTGCCTAAACGCTATCTTTAAAAATTCTTTGTTTGTGGTAAAATAATCTTCTATACTCTTATGGTATCCTTCAATTTCTTTGGGAGAATATGATAACGACCTATTTTTTTTCGATTTCTTTGGCTTGACTTCTTGAAGCCCTTCGCCATAAATGATTTCCGGTTTCAGAAAAAAATACAGTACAATTCCCAAAAGGGTTATACCATACATGCCGGATGCCACACCATGTAAGATTCCTTCATAGGACTTGGTGACAATGCCAATCAACGCAAATATGGAACAGGTGGAAAGTAACAGGCCTGGTAAAAACCACCATGTGCAGTTCCAACGTTCTTGTTTGCCCTTATGATTTTTGTCCCTCATACATACAATGGCCTTTCGCATGATAAAAACATAGAGAATGGTTCCAAGGACCAACTGTCCCACGTAATTGTAATAGACAGGAACGAAGCTTTCATGGGCATAATATATATTTTCCCTACCTCCTTGGTATAACGGTTTCAAATATTCCTGTTTCACTGTGCTATCGAGCATATAAAATGGGATATGTTCCAACGTGTTGAAAATTGGAAGAATAAACAAGGACCACTCCCACCACTTTATCGGGCTTTCTGGTTCCAATTTTAACCTTCCAAGCAAATAGAAACAAATAGGAATTACATAGGGCAGGGCAATCCCGGTACGATAAAAATGGGGATATATCATCATTTGTTCACTGACGACCATATAGATCAAGAAACTATAGTAGGTCAGGGATAGAACAAAAATGAGCAATAAGGATTTGTTCAAGATTCTCTCCTTGGATTTGACCCATACAATGATCAGGGCAAAAACACCCACACCGGTACTGCATATTGTAAGGAGGTCTACAATTTCCATGACTTAACTTGTGGGGGAAGAATTTGAGATAGGTGTTAAACTACCCTTAAACAAAGGAAATAAAGAAATGCACAACTAACAAGTATATAATGAACTAACTATATCAGTTTCTGTAGTTACAATTAAATTACGCATATAAGAATTTATGCGATAGCTCTTTCTTAATAAAACGATGCTTAGGAATTCCACAGTTATACATTCCAACCAATCAAGGTTTGAAAAATGTAGTTTGTTTTTAGTGGAACCGTCGGTGGTATGGTTGTAAAAATTGAACGTATCTCCCAGGTTCACTTATAAATTGAGCGGAAGATCACACACAAATCAAAATTGTAACCAAAGCGCCATCTACCTTTATCTGTAACGCTCGCATACAAAACAGCCCATTGACCTTCCCCAAAATCTCAATAAGAAGGGCTGTAGAAGGCCACGTAAACCGGATAAAGAGCATTAAAAGTCAAACGTATGGTAGTCTATAGTGTAAAAAAGTGGACTATTTCAAACCGGTTAATAATTTCCAAAAATGAGGAAGAACACATCACCCTGAAATAGCCACCTTGTGCCTTCTAGTAAAGAAACAGATTGATAAATGATTGTTTTTCTACATTTTGTAACCTTTTTAGTGTGAATACTGTGAAAGTTAAAACATAAGAAAAATGGTTCTAAAAGTCATTTAAAGTTACAACAAGAACTGTAAGTGTTTGCTCCCGATGGGAACACGCTTGATATGATTTTAGATGGTTTTAAATGAATTCAAACGATATGCCTAAAAACACAAAACACTGAAAATCATAAGATTAACAGTGTTTTGATTTTACTTAAATAAGGTAAGTCGGGATGACTGAACCATCCATATTATTGTAAGTTGTTGTTAATCAGAAACTAGCACTGATAGTATAAATCCTGCACACCTTATTGCACATTTTTGTATGGATTGAGCATAAGTACATATCCTCAGGGAATAAAAATAGTCAAAACTGTTCAAAAAGGAACAAATATTTTAAAAGCTACATCCACGTTATGTAAAATCTGGACAATCCTTCCAAATCAAATAGTGAATCCTTTGTGCTCTAGATATTTGATAAATCAAAGTATTGAATTTTCAATATTTGTAGTTGAAATAAATACATCAGTATTTATCGTAACTATGGTTTTAGGATGTATTCATTATCATCCACCAAGCACACTGCTCAACTTAAACATCGGCAAATACATGGATACCAAGATAACACCTACAAAAATACCGATGACAATGATAATGAAAGGTTCTATAACGGTAGATAACATTTTAGATTTCTGTTGTACTTCCATAGCATATTGTTGGTTCAGCTTTTTGAAGATATATTCGGTCTGATTGGTCTCCTCGGCCACTTTGACCAATGAAACAATTTTATGGTCAAAAACCTGGTTACCCTGTAAACTTTGATGTAAGCTTACCCCTTTCAATATTCTTGCCTCCATGGTATCCAAGGCATCCTTCAAGGGAAAGAAGGGCAACATTTTCTTTACCATTTGTACACTGTTAAGCATGGGAACTTTGGAGCTGGTCAAAAGTGCCACCGCTTGGGTGAAGTGCGCCAAATAGACTAATCTTATAAAATTGCCCAGATACGGAATCTTAAGCATTAGGTAGTCCCATTTTCGTTTGAAGACTTCCTTTTGCATCAAAGGTTTCCGCAATACAATGAATATGGTCAATACCAATAAAAATAGTAAACCATAGTCCTCAATAAAATTGGAAATGCCAATAATGTACCGAGTTATAGCTGGCAGTTCCACCTCATTTTGTTCAAAAATGTCCTTGAACATGGGAACCACCATCCGCAACATAAATACTACAACCAAGATTGCCGTACAAAAAATGATCAACGGATAGGTCAACGCATTGACCAAATTTCTTCGTTGCTCATTTTTTTGGGAGAAGAAAATAACCAATTCCTGGAGTATGGCTCCCAAATTCCCGCTTTCCTCACCTATTTCAACGGAATAATATTCGTACTCCGTAAACTCCTTTCGCTGTTGCAGGACTTCCGAAAAGCTGAGGCCACTGTCCAGTTCTTGTACCATTCCTTCCAAAAACAGCTTCACTTTTTCTTTTTTTTGGTTGGAGGCAACAAGCTCCAAAGCTTCACGTAGTTGTAGTCCCGCCTTCAACAAGATGGAAAGCTCACCGTAAAAGCCTTCCTTTCGTCTGGAGTTAAAGAAGGAACCAAACAGGGCAATCTCTTTTTTCAGCCATTTATTTACACTATCCTTTTGCTTTGGCGCAGCACTGGTCTGGTTTATTGTATGTTCCAATTTAAAACCCATTGTCAATCGATATAACTTGTTGCTGCGTTCTCCTTGTACACAAATAGCCTCACCACGTCGTGCCGTCCCAAATACACATCCAAGGCATCTATCTCGCCGTTGGTTACAGACTCTGTTTCAAAATAAGGAGTTAATTCACGAATGTGAACCTTAAAGGTATCTTGAGCTTTTACCACCATTTGTTCCATAAAATGGTAACGGATCCGTTGCAATTCATTTGCCATGATCATCTCCTTGGTCCCACTCTCGTACCAAATTCTATCATGCGAATGGTAATCTGCCCAAAGGTTCTGTTTCAACCTTCTTATTTCGGCTGCCTCTGTATAGTTGGAGGCTATGCCACTCATCTGTACCTGTACCAATCGCAAAACACTGTAGGCCATACCCACCACCAATGCCGTGATTAGCAATACCACAAGCATTTCGTGGAGGGTAAAGGTTTTTATACGATGGTTCAACCTATTCATCTGGTTTAGTATAGGTAACTTCCCTTTTGCTGATTGTATTTATCGCCAAAAAGACGATTGCCTTTGTTCCATTAACCTCCTTTTCTTGCACGGAAATATCCCATGCGTCCAATTCAACGTAGTAGGGCAAGGAAAGTTTTCCATGTTCATAGGTATATTGCAAAAACAGCAGTTCCTGTCTTACGGGGTCATCGTTTGTTGTTATCGTGTTTGAAAACAAAGCGTTCAGGGTCAAGCTGGCCATCATAAACACCACTACGATCAGCACCGTGGCGACCAAAGTTTCCATAAGCGTGGAGCCCTTTATTTTCCTTAATACATCCATTTTACCACACTGTTTGTTCGTTTGTCCCCATAGACCAAACCGCTGAATTCCATTGGCAATAAAGAAGCGTTAATCTCACCGTTGAACAGATGGTTCAGGTAAGTGTGTCCATTTTCAAAAGCAACAAATGAATCCGTAATAACACTTCCATAGACGCTGCCCTTGAGTTCCAGGCTCTGTTCGCAATAGATTTCTCCTACCAATACTGCTCCCTCATCGACCGTTATGAACAGGGGCAGTCCTTCTTGTTCTGTTTTGTCCAGATAAAGTACCGAGCCGGCTATGGTGGATCCTCGTCCGATTGAAAGGGCAGGCTCCCTTGTCCTATTGATAGCTGTCGTATTGGATGGGTCACTTTGTAACGCCAAAATAGTGGGGTATTCCAGTTGGCAGTTGGTTCCCACCATTAGCCTTTTGTTCGAAATAGCCTGAAAAGACCCTATTACCCCATCCCCTATTACAATTTTTGGGGCGATTAGGATGATATCCCGCAACCTTGCTACAGAAGTGACACGAATCTCATTGGTCGCCCTAATGATAATGTTTCCTGAGAGTACTACATTCTCTAATTCGATATCGTTGTCCTCGATGAGCAGGGTTTCGTTGGTAAAGCTATTTTTTATATCAGTGTCGGCCCGCAAGTTGATACGGTTACCCTTGAAATTCTGGTATGTACTGGTAAATTTTTGCAGTTGTTGATTGGCTTCCTGATTGATACTGGGGAGTTCTCCTTGGCTTCTATAGCTGTTGCCATACACCAGTTGGGGTCTGGTATACCCATATCCTCCGATATTGCCCATCTTGATGCCCCGTTCGGGCAAATAGGTATCACCCACAATCTTGGCACGGCCCGCAACGACCAAGGGTCGGTTGGCATCCTTTAGATACAGCGCTGGGCGCTTCTCCGCTTCATGACCCACAAGGGCCAATTTCTCAAAACGCAACTTCCCCTTTTCTGATACTACTTTCCTTTTTTCAATCAGTCCCCAAAAATCCTTCGAGACCGTTGTGCGTATCCGAGAGGTATTAGGACCCAACGTTGTCCGTTGTCCACTGCGCATAGGGTTATCAAGGGATGTACTTAATCCAGAATTCGCCTCTTGGATTAAATCTACCAAGGTATCCGATCGTTTGTCCAATAAAGCATTGCCATGGTTCATCAAAATGAATCCGAAAAGCAGGAGTACGATGATAGTCCCTATGAAGAGCACGAACTGTAGTGCCCCTGCTTTTATTTTTGTATTGAACATCATTGGAGCGATATAGTTTCCGATTGCCCGTCGAAGCGGACCTTGATTTGCTTGTCATTGCCATAGACCAAGGTCACACCGTTGATTTCCTCCTTTAAGGACATCATGTGTTGCTGCCCATCTATGGAAATAAAAAATAGGATGTTTCCTGAACCTGATTCTTTGACCAGACCTGAGTACACAATGCTTCTTTTCTGAACCATCTCCTTTTTAATCTTTCTTTGGACCACCTTCTTTTTGGTGCTGGGTAGGGTACCTAAAAAAGGGTCTCGATAATCTGCATTAATGGAGAAGGTATCCTTTTCGGTTGCGATCTGGACCATCTTAGGCTTTGGGGCTTTTATTGGTGACATATCGGGTTCATGGGTCAGGGGGCTGATTATCTTAAAACCAATAATGCCCCAAATTACAAGCACTAAACACAACAATAAATATGTCTTGGTATTCTTGCTCATTGGTCAGCGCCAGTAGTATGGGGTTGTATAGCATTGGTTCCCTTATTGATCATTGTCGATTGAAGAGAGGTAATGTTTACCGCTTCCGTTTCTTCTTCATCTATTATTTGAAAACTGTGTGTAGAAAACTGAGTTTTAAAACCACTATTGAACGCATTTACCCGCCATGTGTACATTCCATCAGCAAGGTTTTGATCGATATGATTAGGAACATAACCAAGTGAGTCTTTTTCCAAAATACTATCCAAAACCAGTTGTGCTGGATTTTCAAAATCTGGGGTTGCTACTTGAATATGATAGCCGTGTGCCTCTTCCAAGTGTTGCCAGCTAAGGCTCAATAAATTCTTATCCAAAACAACTCCATCTGCAGGAGCCAGAAGGATTACTTTCTCTACGGAAATATCGGGCACTTCCAGTATATCTTCACAACTACTGAGCCCGATCAAAAAAAATAGTCCAATAACAAATATTCGCTTGCTCATAACTTTAAATAATCCGGTGTTTTATTCAGTGTTTTAGGGTTGGAAACTGTGGCACCGGGACAGGTACCGCCATCTATGAGAATTTGTGCTATATTCAACTTTCCTCGCTTATTTTTCCGCCAACAAAGTACAGCGGTTTTAAAGTCAAAGATTTCCAAGGTTGACAATTCAACAGCCTCTGTCCTTCCAGCACCCCTGTTGTAAAGAGTTAATACTTCATTATGATCAGTTTTGAGATAGAATTGTTCTGCGGCTTCCAATCTATGAGCCGTTTCTTCAGGGACCATAAAAGATATATGGGTCATTATCCTTAAATCTGTATCCTCCTGAAGGTATTTTCTTTGGCTTGAGTTCTCGTCCCGGTTTAACTCTTCGACCAAATGTACCATATCGGTTATTTTGAGTTGATAATATCGTGGTGCCTTAGTTTGGACAGTGTCTGTAAATAAAGCAGAAGGGTTTTTTCCCAAATAGTCCCTATACTTGGAATATCTGGTCTTCATGCTTTTGTTGAAAGCAATAGATTCAAAAGCTACTGCTATAGGGCTACTTAAATAGGGTTCCCCTATTTTTTGAAAGTTTTTTTTGAACAAACCTGATTGATGCTTGCCCAAAGAACCTATCAGGGGCAATTGGGACGGTACGTTTTGGATTTTGCCCATTGGCCCACAAGCGTTGAACAACAATGCCATACATATTATGGTAAGTGTAGGTCGCATAAGTAAAATTTGGACATGTTTTTAACTCCTAACCACTTGTTAGAAAAAATATTTTGCGATAAAAAAGTGAGGTTTTCAGGAAAAGTGCAGAGGTTGTTATTTCCTGTCCTCATAATTACGATATTTTTCAATGATAGACAAATATTGTAGGGATAAAGTTAAACTGCGTTTCTAAAATCGATATCATTATAATTTTACCCCAAAGAACCAACCACAACTTTAAATAACGTTTTTAATTTACCGTAAAAAACTTTCCTATCCATAAAATGACATCGTCTCCTTACTTATCTTCGATTACTTTTACTCAGCTAAATTCAATACTGCAGTATGATAATTCTCAAATTAAAATAATCAAGTTGATTCATTTATTGCAATCTATATCGAACTCCAAATCCAATATATGGAGCTACTCGATTATGAATCTGTTGTTGAAATACCGAAATAACTTTACTGAATCCCTGTTCAAAGCCAGCTACTAAGTCAATAATAAAAGATTCATTTTGTATGAATTTTACACCAAAACCGCCTTGGAGGGCAAAATCCATATTTTCAGTTTCATCTTTAAGGTCGAAATCATTCTGCTTTGCACTAAGCAAAAAAGACATGGATGGACCCAGATGGAAATATGGGCGAACCGAATTAATTGTTGATAAATAAAGTCTGGGAGATGCGTAAAATGAAAGGTAATTGAAATTCCCAGAAAAACTATTGTTGTTGTACACAAGATTATTTCCTCCTTTTGATGAGTAACCAATCTTTCCAAGAAGAGAAAAATTATCAGAGATTAGAAAATCTGAGGTAAAAAATGCAGCAATTTTACTTGTGCTGCCAGAGGTGGTTCCATGATATTCCAATTGTGCGACATTAATCCCAAGTTCACCACCTATTTCTATTTTCTTTTGAGCATAACTCAATAAGGGAACAATAAAAAGGATTGCAATACCCACAAGTTTAGGTCTTAAAAAATTCATACATTATAATTAAATCGTTGATTGTCAATAATAATATATTTTTAAGTTTCAATCAGCTCTCATTTGATGAATGGCAGATATGAATTCATAGATTCATATCAAAAAGAAAATGGTGCTTGCATTGGCGGGCGGCCTATTAATGTATTCGCCTTCCCTATTCAAAAAATAAATCTTCTATTTTTTGATTCCCATAGTACAATGAACCGGATGTTACATTTTCAGGCACCACAAAAATCATATCCGCCTTTCTTTTTCTAAAACATTTGATTTCAAAATAATATCTGAAAACAGTTTTGTAACCTAAGTAGTGCCATTGTAATGGATAGGTTATATTTTCATAATCCATATAAGTGTACTCCTCAAAACTGTCCTTGATGCTTGGATCATATTTGTAGCCCGCCCAAGTGGTAATTTTCCTGTCATCTTCCATTAAAAGGCGGTTGACACCATCACTAAAACGAAGAATGGGGTACTCGAAACTTGAGGGCCTGACCCTTTGTTTAGCACTATTTAGAATCAATGATAACGGATTTGGGTCAAAACACACTTTTTCACCTGTCTTGGACCTAAGGCGGATTCGAACCCTAAAGAACTTGCATTCCTTTTGTGTTCTCAAATTTGTTCTCAACTGTATATCGGACAATGTCTTAAAATTGACTATTTCTGTTTTGAAGGGACTGTCTTGAAGAACGGTCTTCTGACCACACAGGAAATTGCCATAGGTCAGCATCAAAAACAGAAAAAGCACCGTGCTCTTCACTGAATTTTTATTCATGGATTTGGGTTTTTATATTAATTCCTTCTCGTATGGGTCGGGCAAGTGCTCATGCTAAAGCTGCTATCAATAATACAACCGCCTGCCCTTTTTGTTATTGTTTGGCCCTAGGTCCACATCGCTCACCTCTGGATTCCCCTCCGAATAGATCACCCTCACCTCCTTGCCCTCGCAGCCACGGCTGCCGTCATCGCACTCGAAATAGGAAGTGGCCATTTCATTGCTATAAATACTGTCTCCAACATGATATTGGTATTCCAAAAAATAGTCTGCTCTCCTAGAGTGGGATAACTTCAATATTTTTCCAGTAGTTATGACCCCATCTTTCTTTAATATAAGGGAAAGCCTATAATTCCAAAGCAGTCCCCCGGCAATTATTGCTCCTAATATCAATATGAAATATTGTTTCTTGCTCATCTGACATTGATCTAATTGTTTACACTTGCGTCTATAAAGCCCTGTGCACTTGATTTGAAGATTCCTTTGTAGATTTCACCGCTTGGACTTAACAACTCATCGGGAATTACACCATCAACTTTAGTATGCACAGAATTAATCACTTGATCAGTTGCGGCGTTTACCAAAATATCAGATAGGCTGGTCTCAATATGAATTCCGCCGTTGAGTGACACGTCAACAGCTCCACCTAGAATTGAAGACCCAATACCACCCGTATACGCATTTAATAATGTATCAAAACCGTCAACTCTCCCGGCTTTGCCACCATTCGAAATCAACTGCCTCCCAACATCTATGATGGCATTCCTTCCAGCATTTTTAGTGGAGAACGAGAACAGGGTCCTTTTGGCTATTGCAGTGAACCCACCTTTGGTCACCAAACTGGCACTAAGGGCTGAACCGGAGCCCATTCCCACGGGCAAACTGGCTATGGTGGTGGCCGTCTGCATAAATTCCTGTCTACCCTGTAGGTCGGCCGTAAGGGCGTTGAGCACATCTTGTTGTTTGTTCACCTGATCCATATAATCTTGGTCGGGGCCGTTCTCCGAGCCGATACTTGCAAAAAAGCTGTTAATGCTCTGAAAAAAGTTATTGAAAAAATTGCTCCAATCTGGTGGGTCCTTTTTTCCTTTACAATTACAATCCTGCCCCCCATCGGGGTCAATTCGATTAATTGGGTCATTTCCCATCCCTAGATAAGGTGAAAAATATTGTCCGTAAGGATCCGTCGTCAACCACCTTCCAATCCTAGAGTCCCACAAACGTAATTGGAACGCTTCCTTCCCTGTTTCGGGGTCCTTTTCCTGCCCTTGGAAGGCATAGCGGTACCCCTCCGGTCCCAAAAGTGTGCGGTTGGGCATCGGCATCCCAAAGGGGTAGTAGTCCGTATAGCCCTCCAAGTTGGCATCGTTGCCATTTTTTATAAAAACCGCCCGTACATTGCCCAAATGGTCGGTGAGCTCATATACGTAGGTTTTTTCATTGTTAATGCCATTATAAGCTATCCCAATACGGCCGGCTCCATACACGGGCTGTTCCTCCAAGGCCGGGTCGCCCCCCACATCGTTGTAGACTGCCATGGTCTGCCCAGCTACGTCGCGTACATAATAGATGGTATAGATCAGGTTGCCGTTCCCATAAATCTCCTTCCGTACCCTGTGGTTCGCCGACACTCTGCCGCGCTTGTCGCCAAAAGGCCCACCGGGCCTTTCTTGCTCCAACGTGTAAAAGAACTTCACCAAGGGCTCCCCTTTTCGGTGCACCTCGGCCACCAGTCCACTGGCATTGTAAATATAGGCGATTTGTTGGGGATTTTTATAAGTCAATTGACCAATGGCTTTTTCAGTTTATGGAGACATATCGAAAAACATAGCTATGTCTTAAAATTAAAATGAGACCCATATTACCTATAAGAAGTTCAAGGATTAATTCTCCGCCTTTGTGCTAAAGGCTGACCTCGCACAAAAACTCGCGCAATAAAAAACCACGGCACTAGACCGTGGTATGTTATAATCTTAATTTGCACGAGCGCGACGCATAGATTCTCAGCCTTCTACCCCTTTCAAATATCTTATATTGAACATTATATTTGGGTTCTCTTCCTCAAAAGAATAAAATCTGTCTATGAAATTTCTCATCTCGACCGCAAGTACAGTATGGTCCTTGGTGGACTGTAAAAATTTAGCGATGGTCACGACAGGGTCTTCTCCGTGCATTTCGTCCATTTTCAAAACTCCATTGTCCTGATCGCTCTTGGTCAAGTGGTGCCTCTCGTTCGCTTGATGGTCTTTCTCGTCCTCAACAAAGAAGACAACATATCCATCGGCATAATCCTTTTCGTTTTTATCGCACAACTTGAACCATGAGGGAACCCATTTTAAGGAATCTACTTGGAGTATGATCCTATTTTTGTATATCATTTCCAGTTGTGCCCTTTCTTTGGTTACATCCCTTATGAATTTTTCGACAAATTCATTTGGGTTTCGAGGCTCTTTGCCCTTGAATATGTTCATAAGGGATTGAAAGAATCTTATGGCTTGGATTTTAAACTTTACCAAAACTTCCAAAACGGCTTGTCATTTTTTCTTTTGTATTGTTTCAGACTTTTCAAGGTATCATCTCTTAGCCTATTTTTATTGTAATCCCTAAAATCTATATCTCTTAAAGACCCTGCTCCTCCCCAAATATTTAATGATTTATAGTGCTTTTCAAAAGTTTCAAGGTCTTCATTTTCAATTCCATAAATAAAGCCATTGATTTCCATTGAAAGAGTGTTGTAACCTTCACTAATCAACAATTCCTTTAATTGCGTGAGCTTTTTTAGGATTGATTTATCTGCTTCTTCCATAATTAAAAATTGACTCTAAACACATTTTGAGGATTCCAATTTACAGTGTTCCAAGAATTTCTTATTTGAACCTCGGGGACAAGCCTACCAAATGTTCCCGGTAGTCTTTTGGCCATACCAAAATTCGATAAGTGTTTAATCTGGACTGAGCCTTTGATTAAAAATGCCCCAGAATTAACTTGTCTGCCCAATGTTGGCAAGCCTGCGAAAGATCTATATGTGCTACCATATAATTTTGGATTTACAAAAGTCCAATAATTCCCAAAACGACTTGCTGCACCTCCATAAACCCGATATACTGGAATTCGAGTATTACCGATAATTCTACTAATAGGTCTTCCTAAAGCACCCAATTTTCCAACTGGCACGAACATAGTGGCCATCTCCATGGCAAATTCCGCAACCTCTCCAGTGGCATCGTGCATGGCCATAATACTTTCCCTTTGGGGAATGGCGTAGTTAAAGGTATAGTTCCAATCTGCATACGCCTCCCTTTCCGAGCCATAATTGGTATTGTTGGCAAGGTTGTAATCATTGAGATTGCCTTTAAAATCAGAATCCCAAGTGATGTACTGGCTAGGGTCCTTTAAATGTTCCGCGCCCACAATGCCCATGGTCGGGAACCTATCGCTAAAGTTCGTAGGGTTGCCGGGTGCCGTTACCACTACTTCGTTAAGGTGTATGGTATCTGCACAATCGGGGCAATCTGTCATCCCCCCCGTAGGATCTATCCTTGAGATAGGATTGTTCCCCATCCCTAAATATGGTGAAGCAAACTCACCCATCGGATCTGTGGTCAACCACCTTCCAATCCTACCATCCCACAAACGTAGTTCAAAGGCCTCCTTGCCCGTCTCGGGGTCCTTTTCCTGCCCTTGGAAAGCATAGCGGTAGCCCTCCGGGCCCAAAAGTGTGCGGTTGGGCATCGGCATCCCAAAGGGATAGTAATCCGTATAGCCCTCCAAATTCGCGTCGTTTTCAGCTTTTGTAAAAACCGCCCTAACATTACCGAGGTGGTCAGTCAACTCGTAAACGTAGGTCTTTTCGTTGTTGTTCCCATTATAGGCAATGCCGATTCGGCCAGCTCCATACACGGGCTGCTCCTCCAAGGCCGGGTCGCCCCCCACATCGTTGTACACCGCCATTACCTGTCCGGCCACGTCGCGTACATAATAGGTGGTGGCGAATAGAAAATTGTTTGGGGCATAGTGCTCTTTCTTCACCCTTTGGTTTCTGTCGTTGTAAAAGAACTTCACCAGGGGCTCTCCATTTTTAAGCACCTCGGCCACCAGTCCACTGGTATTGTAAATATAGGCGATTTGTTGGGAATGTTTCTTGGCCAATTGACCAATGGCCTATTTCAGTTTATGGAGACATATCGAAAAACATAGCTATGTCTAAAAATTTAAACAAAACCCATACTACCCAAAAGAAGTTCAAGGATTAATTCTCCGCTTTTGTGCCAAAGGCAGACCTCGCACAAAAACTGGCGCAATAAAAAACCACGGCTTTCACTGTGGCTTGTTATATAACTCTTATTTGTTTGACGCATCACTATCTGGTCAACTCATTTGCGGCATAATTTCAAAAAACTTGTGACCAATTTCCATTACTTCATTTTTATGCTTCAAATTTTCACTATCATAATTTAACCCTATATCTTCAACCAAAATTTTTTCCAAATATTTAACTATATCCTGATAGCTATTCCTATACTTATACAATCCATATACATATTCTTGATATTCATCATCTAAATTATAAATATCACTTACCTCAATAGGATTCCATTCGTTAAAAATGGCCAAGGCTTTTTTAGAGAAAAACTTGTATTGAACTTTTACATTTTTTTCATTCAAAACAGTAATAATTTCATCCATTTGGATTAGTATCGATTACGATAATATTTTCGACCTATAGTTTGGTCTATAATCCTTTCCCTTTTGCTTTGATTTTATATTGACTCCTTTCAGTTGTAGATTAAGCAATTGATTACTTAAATATTTTATAGCAATTTCAGCATTTTCCCCACTTATGTGAAAATTCAAATAAGGGTTTGCAAAACTAAATATTACACTTTCTACTCTTTCATCTTCTATGTCTGAGCCATCCAAAGAATTTAACACATACTCCAGCTCCCATTCTAATAGTAAACCTTCTAAATAAAGGTTTAAAAGCGCTATAAGTTCGTTTCTATTAATTGGGTTTAAAACATCAATATAATCAACATTTGCAGGCTTATTGTTTCTTGAGGATTCTATATAGTTTGTTATCTCTTGCTTATTATTCATTAAAAAATAATCGCAAGAAATCTCTCCACGAACCAACATTTGTAAATCATTATAATCCATAATTATAAGCGACCAAATTCTAATTCAACTTCCTTGTTCGTCCAAATGATTTCGGCTTATAAAAAGCTCTTTCGTAATGTCTACCATCTATTTTGTAAGCATCCTTATACATTTTTACTAACTTTCCTTCTTGATTAAAGACTTTAGTGTATTTGGCCAAAGCTTGGCCAGGTAAGTTTGATGCTTTTACTGTCTTTTCGAAAACCGTAAATCTACCTATGGTTCTGATTATAGTATATCCTTTTCCAGCCAGTTCAAAAAGGCGGCCTACAGGAACAATCGACATTGCAACATCTCCCATTGCCCCATCAACATCTTCAATATCTTGTGGAGTAACATATGTTCTCCCATCTAGATAGGCAGAGTTCTCATAAGAATTTATATACCCTTGCACCATATATGCACTAGGGATGCGACCATCAGCAGTGAGTCTTTGGGCATCCACCTTAAACTGTTCTATCTGACCCGAGAACTCCCAAAGTGGAGTATTCATTGTATACTGCTGGGACATTAGTAGGGGTGCGCTGAAAGAAAAATCCATTCCTGCCAGACCACGCATCATGCCCCCGGACATATCCGTTCCTGTCATGGTCACTCCGTCCAACTCATTAAGACCGTTGCTTACCCAGTCATCATCACAGCATCCATCGGTGCTTCCTCCAGTTGGGTCTATTCTACTGATCGGGTTGTTGCCCATTCCTATGTACGGACTGTGGAACTGGCCATAGGGGTCGGGACTTGTCCACCTTCCGATACGGGAGTCGTACATCCGTAGTTCAAATGCGTTCAATCCGGTCTCCTTGTCCTCTTCTGCATATTGCCCCTGATAGCCATAACGATAACCGTTTGCATCTTCAAGGTTTCTGTTCGGCATGGGCATCCCGAAGGGATAGTAATCGGTATAGCCCTCCAAGTTGGCATCATCATTACTTTTGGTGAACACGGCCCTTACATTGCCCAAATGGTCGGTGAGCTCGTACACGTAGGTCTTTTCGTTGTTGTTGCCGTTGTAGGCGACACCGATTCGGCCAGTTCCGTACACGGGCTGTTCCTCCAAGGCCGGGTCGCCCCCTACATCGTTGTACACCGCCATTACCTGTCCGGCCACGTCGCGTACATAATAAGTGGTGGCGAACAGAAAATTGTTTGGGGCATAGTGCTCTTTCTTTACCCTTTGGTTTCTGTCGTTGTAAAAGAACTTCACCAAGGGCTCCCCATTTTTAAGCACCTCGGCTACCAGTCCACTGGCAGTATAAATATAGGTAATTCCCCCAGAAACATCTTTTGTTAATTGGCCAATGCTGTTGTACTGGTAGTTTCCCTTTTCTTGGTCTCCCAAATCGTCCGCATCGGGTACATCGCCCTCGGCATCATCTACCCAGAGCAACCTATTTGGTTTTTTAAGGTCGTAGTTGTAGGTAAGCTCTTCCATATTGGTGTTACGGCCCAAGCAAGATGCTTGCGCTAGCTGGGCTTGCATTAGAAAGTGCTAACACAAAGGTCAAAACTTTAATCAGGGTAATTATCTTCTTTTCGAATAAAATACCATAGTCGGTATTCTTCTAGCGCTGATATTTTTTCATCCGTAAAAATGCATTCAATATCATATACCTTCTTGAAATCAAAATCCGAAATTATATCAGTATAAGCCAAATCCATATCTTCGCAGATTTGCAAAGGGGCCTCAGATTGAATATAAACCTTTAGCTTTAAAAACTCAAAGTCGTCATTCCAATCAATGGTAATCCCTCTTACTTCCTTTGCAATTAAACCAAAAAAACCTCTGTGTGCTGATAGTATAATCTTATTTTCTAGTGTCATTTTTATCTAGGATTTGAAGGAACAAAATGCGCTCCCTTTTTACCATAATGCAAGATAGCTGTATTTGTGGGAGTTCCTAATGCACCTGATTGAGTTCTATGCAGACCAATAATTTCATCAAAGACGACTCTTACTTTAGAGTCGTTTATTCTTTCTATCGTTTTATATCCCTTATTGTGAACTGTTTTCGAAAGATTTTCTGCTGATTCATACAACAGCCTTGGAGCAGAGTTTTGCTAATTATCCTTTTTTAATCTATGGCTTTGTCTTTTTCTTAATGTTTAAGGTTGTAGAACCATACTAAATCATTGTTTTTTTTGTTAATGAGCAAATCCTAATCCAAGAAGGAGACTTTGCTTTTATTTCTTCAACCAATTCAGAAGGTTTTTTTTTAAAAAAAAAATTGTTTAAAGCTGAGTAAAGCTGCCTATGATTTTCTTTATTTAAAAGAAATAAGTTCTCGTCTATTACTTCTATTTTATTAAGAACGTATTCATTAGTGAATCCACTATAGTCTTTTAAAATAATTTCAAAAATTTCTTCTATTCTATAATTGCTCATCATTGGTAAATCATCAATCAACATAATTTTTAACTCCAGCTTTCCAAACAACATTATTATTTGAATTTTTAAAATTCCTACCTCTTGATAGTTTCCAATATTTTGCTGGATTAATTTTATCTGCAGAGTGAATTCTACCATTCATATTATATCTCAAATATTCTTTCAACTCTCCAGCTTTTCGTACCCAAACTATTGCACTTTCGTTACTAAGCTCGGTAACCTTTGTCCATCCATTTGAATTTAAAAAATCCGTTGCATCATCCAATTCTAGACCTTGAAATGACTTTTGATTTAGTTTGATTTTAGACTTAAATATCTTGGGCAGTTTAAATCTAGGTAAATTAGGTACATTAGGCAAAGTTACTTGAAAAGCTGAAGCAATTGCTTCAGCTCTCGTATCATAGGTTGTCATATACTTTTCCTCAAACTCTAGGAACCGTATGTCCGCCATTAAATCCGATGCGGCCTCTGCTTTCCAATCGCCATAACTGACCATACCTGTCACACCTCCATCCGCATCTACTGATGTAGTTTGAATTCCATATGCTTTGTATGGATTTGAAGCATCTTTATTGTTAACAAAAGTTCCTTTAAAGCCTCCTCCTACCCAAGCCCAAAACCTTTGCCATTTTGTTTTGTATCCTCCATCAGGATCGATACCGTTTATAGGGTCGTTGCCCATCCCAACATAGGGAGAGTTATATTGTCCGTAAGGGTCTGTGGTCAACCAACGTCCTATTCTGCCATCCCATAATCGTAATTGGAACGCTTCCTTCCCAGTTTCTGGGTCCTTTTCTTGCCCTTGGAAGGCGTATCGGTACCCCTCCGGGCCCAGAAGTGTCCTGTTGGGCATGGGCATCCCGAAACGGTGGTGACTTAGTGCTCTTTCCAATCTTTTTTGACTTTTGCATAGGCTCTTTTAACAACTGGAACCATTCCTTTATTTAGACTCTCCAATGAATTCAATACTTCATTGTAAATGTGAGTTGTTTTAGGATCATCTGGATGTGGCCCGTCAAAAAAGAAAAGCCAAAAACTTTCTATTTCAGGTTTGCTTTTCTTCTGAAGTAATTCCAAAAATAAAGCTGATTCTGATTGAAAATTGTTACTTAAGACTTCTTGTAGCATAGAAATGTTATCTGCTTCCCAGTGTCCCCCAATGGATATGTTGATTAATTTATTGTAATAATCAATGTCCGAGACATACTTTCTAAGTTTGGAATAATCCAATATATGGTTTATTCCTTCCTTGTAAAGAGGTTTTTCACCTAAAACATTATCATAGCCATATAGTGAATTGAACCTCTCAAAGGAATCAGGAAACCATTTGAAAAAAGAAACTTCACTTACGGAATCCTTTTGGTTCAAAAATTGGCGGTAAAAATGTTTCAAATAATAGACTGTATCTTTTGTAATTTTTGTGTGTGCAATAATATTGTTCGGATTTTCAAAACTTATTGGCTTATTTATATCACCTAATATGGTGTCGATGGATACGGCTTTTGATTCAGTACTTACTGATTTTCCATTTTTTTCATTGGAATGACAAGAAAAAATTAATAATAGAATGCAGGTAAAAAACAGTTGTCTCATTTCTAATTATAATCAGATGGGTTTTGTGAAGGGAATACAGGACTATGAAATTTGTTGTGAATCTTTATCAAAATATTTTCAACACCTATCTCGTCAATTGCTAGCCTTAATTCATTAAGTTTAGGCCTACTCATTCCTACTCTATCAGTTCCTCTTGTAGATCCTGGTAATAAACATCCTTCTGTGTTTCGAGGGATATTTCCTGCGTGAATCAAAATAGCTCTAGATTGAGGAACATCATCATTATATAAATTATAAACATTTTGAAACCTTCTTCCGTTATGCGACCTTAAATTATATGTTCCCTCTGGAATTCGCAAATCTTGGTTCGGTACAGTGGTATCAGGTCCTGCTGGTTCCAAGAAAAAACCGCTTACATTCAAACTGCTCAAAATAAAGCCACTATCTAGGTAAAAAGTACTTGTTGTTGAATTCTCAGTTTGCACATCTCTGGTTATTGTTAATGTATTTCTCGGCAAAACTACTATCTCAGGTGTACTGGCCCAGCCAAAATCACCATCCAACAACATATAGGTGTTACCATCACTGGAATTGTAAGTATCTCCTGGCATATAACCCTGTGTAATTGTATCGCCTTCATTTGGGCAATCTGGGCAATAGCCGCCATCAGGATCGGTCATGTTGGCCCAATTATTTCCCATAGCCAAATAAGGTGAATCAAACTGGCCATACGGGTCTGGGGATAACCACCTGTTTATCCTTGGGTCATAGAGCCGTAGCTCAAAAGCATTTAAACCAGTCTCCTCATCTTCCTCGGCGAATTGTCCCTGATAGCCATATCGGTAACCGTTCGCATCCTCTAAATTTCTATTTGGCATCGCCATACCGCCGGGATAGTAGTCGGTATAACCTTCCAAGTTGGCATCGTTTTCAGCTTTCGTAAAAACCGCCCTAACATTACCGAGGTGGTCGGTCAACTCATATACGTAGGTCTTTTCGTTGTTGTTGCCATTATAGGCAATGCCGATACGGCCCGCCCCATAAATGGGCTGTTCTTCCAAGGCCGGGTCGCCCCCCACATCGTTGTAGACTGCCATGGTCTGCCCAGCTACGTCGCGTACATAATAAATCGTATATATCAGGTTGCCGTTCCCATATATTTCCTTCCGCACCCTGTGGTTTCTGTCGTTGTAAAAGAACTTCACCAAGGGCTCCCCATTTTTAAGCACCTCGGCCACCAGCCCACTGGCAGTATAAATATAGGAAATTCCCCCGGAAACATCTTTTGTTAATTGGCCAATACTGTTATACTGGTAGTTTCCCTTTTCTTGGTCCCCCAAATCGTCCGCATCGGGTACATCGCCCTCGGCATCGTCCACCCAAAGCAACCTGTTCGGTTTTTTAAGGTCGTAGTTGTAGGTAAGGTGGTCCATGGCGGTATTGTTCTGGTTATCGGGGTCTTTTTTCCGTATTAGGCTTTGTATGTTGCCATTGGCATCGTAAGTGATCCCACTTACATCGTATGCCCCGTTGTTGTTTGCCCCTGGTGCAAAATCGGCGGCGGTGAGCCAATTATTGCGGTCGTAACTGTACACATACTGGCTTTCTTGCCCATTGGTGTCCGTTTGCCACCGTATGCCCTTTATGTTTCCGTTCCACTGGTCCGTACCTTGGGGCGCCGTGGAGATGTTACTGTTCTCCGTACGTTGGTAATCCCCCAAATGGTAGTCCAGCTGCATGCCAAAGAGGTCGTTCGCATCGCCACCGGGATCGTTAGTGGTTGCAAGGGAGGGATGGTTAATGCTCTTGAGTTGCCCTACCAGGTTGTACACATAGTCCAACCCTTGGGCGCCATTGGCCAGCTCGGTGCGCACCAAGGTGCCGGCATCGTTATACAAGTATTCGGCGTTTAAGGTAAAGTTATTATCGTCCACCGAGGTTTCTACCTGTACCAATTGGTCCCGAGCGTTATAGGTGTAGCGATGAACAAACTGATCGTCCCGTCCTTTTTGGTACATTACCTTATGCACCAGCCCGGTGGAGGGTTCGTAGGCGTAGTCGATGGTCTTGGAACCGAGTCCCTCGATATGCTGCACTACCCATGTTACCCTACCGTAACCATCATAACTGTAGTAGGTGGTGGACTGTTCGTTGGCCGTCTTGGCCACATTGCCAGGCAAAAAAGAGGGATGCTTGTAATCGGAATCCAGATCGGCCAAAAAGTCAAGGTCGTTATTGTCCAAAAAATCGTATGTGATAGTGGTCACTTCTTTTTGGGGTACCTGTGGCAAGAAATCATCGGGATCGAGATTGAAAAAATCGACATTGATCAGTACGCCACTTTGCACGGGGCGGCCAAAATTGTCGTAGTCGGTATAGGACACTTCATTGTTCGTGGCCTGTTTGCTGTTCTGGGAGTATCGTATCTGTCCGTCCTTTCGGTAGCTAAATCTAGAACTCCCCTCGTCGGGACTGGAAACAGCAATCAGCTGCCCCAAGGTGTTGTAGCGATAATGAGTCGCCAGTTTATTGCCGTTCTGATCTTCTACAGGTTGGTACGAGGTGATCAACCTACCGGCCTCATCGTAATCGTTTAGGCCATAATCGTAATAATTGACCACGTAGCTTACCGAAATGGTGTTTGGCACATAGTTTACGATATCGTTTACGGCCACCCGGTAAAATCCCGGCTTAAGGTTATTGGCAGGGTTGGGCTCCAAAGCATCGGTGATCAGATTGTACAGGGTCACCGCATTTTCATCGCTGACCGAGATGCCCGTGTTTACCCCTTTGGGAATATGCACGTCCACATAGCCTTGTGGACCTATAAAGAGATCCATGGGTTGGGACAATTTACCTTGTTCGCCCGATCGCGCGGTAGCCAATAATTTGCCATCGGTGTCCGTAAAGATGACGGTTTCGTTGCCGTGCACATCCCTTGTTACGGTCTTTAGGGTCTGTATGTTTTTATATGCGACATCATTAAAAGCAACATTCAACGAAAGTTCGTCGGTGGCCGGCATGGTAAAGCTGTAGGCTTGGGGCCAGGTATCTTGATCGGTAAGGTTCCCATCTTGGTCGGTATCCGTTTTGTTGCCTCCCACTACGGCCAAAGGCTTACCGGGATTAAGGTCACTGAATATGGTTCGCGAAAATGGATATGCCGTAACATCTTGATACTGGTCGGAGGTAATGCCAGTGTAGTATTGTCCCACGGGGCCATCGGCGGTTACGCTTTCAGGACTAAAAGGGTCTGTGTCAAAATCCGGGGCGGTGTAGGCTTCACCACCTGCTTTGGTGATGAGAGAGGGGTGGTACTGAAATTCGGACTGTCCGGGGATAGGGGCGGATAAACTGGAGAGTGCCGCCCTTCCTTGAAAGTCGTACAGGGTGGCCTGCCCCCAAATGGTATTTGTGGCAAGGTCCCAGCTCTGGGTCTGTACATGTTTGCCCAAATCGTCGTAATAGCGTCGGGTATTGGCTTTGAGTTTGGTATCCAAATCATAGTCCCACACCGTGATGATGTTCCAATTTTCCTCTTCAGGTTGTTCGGGTTCCTCGGGATTGTTGGCAACAATCAATTCAATGTTATGCCGTGTAAGTACCAGACCATTTACGATATCGCTCGTCATTACACAATGGTAGGTTCCGGCGTCTTGGACGGTGGCATTGTTGATGTCATAGTCCGGTGCATCGGGTGCCCCATTAATGGGTTGCCCATCTTTGTACCATTGGTAATGGTTTTGGGTGCCGGATATAGCGGTGGTAAGGCTGATGTTATCGCCTTCGTTGATTTGGAGGGCCTCGGGTTGGTCGGTTTTTTGTTGGGGGGCATGGTTGAGGATATATTCAAACCAATTCTGGAAAAAGAATTCCATATGGCCAAAATCGAATTTGTTGTTTTGGATATTGAAAGCCGTAAGGAAATTTAAACCAAAGACTTCTTGGGGAATAACACCGCTCAGGTTGTTATTTTGGAGGTATAGCTCTTCCAAATTTGAACAATTTTCAAGCTCCGCGGGTATGGTTCCGCTGAGCAGATTGTTCTGAAGGGATACACTCAAAAGGTTGCTCAAATTCCCAAGTTCCGGGGGAATGGCACCTGTAAGCTCATTGGAATTGAGCCTTAAGAACGATAGATTGGATAGGTTGCCCAATTCAGGAGGAATGGCTCCACTAAGATTGTTTGAGTTCAAATGCAGTGATGTCAAACTAAAAAGATTACCAAACTCCACTGGGATTTCCCCACTTAAATTATTTTGAAAAATATATAAAGATGTGAGATCAGTCAAATCACCTAGTTCCTGAGGTATATTTCCTGATAGTTGATTATTGAACAAATCCAAAATTTGCAGTGTCACTATATTACCAATCTCATTGGGAATGTTTCCCATGAGTGCATTGGTTGATAAATTTAGGCGAGTAAGATGAACCAAATTTCCAATACTTGCGGGAATAATTCCCGATAGCTCATTAAACTCCAGATCTAGCTCGGTAACATGGCCGTTTGCCACGGTCACGCCATACCAGTCATTGGTGACCACTCCGTCAAAATTCCATTCGTCTCCTATAAAACCATCGGTTTCGGTGGCCCAATTCGGACCATTGGTTGCATTGTACAAATCTTGCAGGGCTTGTTTTTCGGCAGGGGTCACTTGGGCCCTTGCGCAAAGAAGACTGCCCAAGAGGATTACGGTGAGTATTACTTTTAGTTTCATGGTGTGCTTTTATGGTTAAGTGTTTTGCTTTTTTTGAATCGCTCTTAGGGTTCTTGATCTAATTGCCCTCCATTATTATCGCCTTGGCAATCACCACGGCGATGGTTGCCAAAGGCCTCAACGATATTCTGGGTTACCACATCTTTTACCTTGCACCAATACACTGCCCTTGTTCCAAAACAATCTGTGCTGATTAGCGTCGTTTTTTGGGGTGTCCAATTTCCATAGGTAGGCTGTAAATTTCCTGGACAAACAGATGCATCTTGAGGATCTGGATCTTGACAGTATTTTACGGACCATTGGTATTCGTACAGTCCGCTACCGCCATTTATATTCGCTATTACAGTGGTATTGTTCACATTAAAGTCCTCAACTCCTAAACTCACTGACATCACGTCATAAGGCTCGTTGGATGATTTATAAGTGTAGGCGTACTCTTTGACCTTTTTGAAGCCTCCGGTAAGTACTTGGTCCACATTGATTACCTCGCTGTAAATACGAAGCAACCTCCCGGCCTCGTCATATTCATACTTGGTGGTCATATTGTTGGGGCCGAGGATATCCGTGAGTTCATCCCATTGGTTATAAACGTATGAGGTCATTGTTGAGCTTATGGGATGTAACCTGAAATCATCCACGATTACATGGCCACCCACCGAGGTTACGTAGACTTGTTTGTTGGATTGAATATTGGAATAAAAATTGAGCTGTACCCAATCCCCGGCAACTACTTTTTCACCAGGGTGAAATGAGATGTTCTCACCATTGACATTGACCCTAACGTTCTCATGGTTGTCGGATTTGGCCCAAAGTGATATTTTATATCTTTTTGTGGATTGATTGTGGTTCACGGTAACCTTAAATCCATTTTGACCGTTGGCTATGGACAAAGCATGGTTTCCGGTATGGGCATCGGGGGTATCTTCGGCGGAACCTTTGTCCACGCCACCACCAAAATTGCCTTGGCCATCATCATCTTCGGCACCGGAGTAAAAAGATTCCGTGTATCCAGCGTTACAAACGGCTATGGTTTTGCTATCATTATAGCCCATTTTGGTGGCGGCCAGGTTGCCATTGATGTCCATGACCTCCAATGGGGAAGAATAATTGTTATACCGTGTAATTTCGGAGCGTTGTTTCCATTGTTTGGGTTGTAGCGCATCGGGTTCGCTCCAATCGAAACCATCGTCCTCTCCAATATAATTGGCAAAGTAGCCATTGGGATCGGTCTCCCCATTCCATATAAAGGTTTTGTGCTTGCGCCATACATCATATTGGTTCAACTCCACTTCATACACCTCAGGTTTCCATGTGGTGATATTGGACCCAATGGTTTGCCAATTCTCGTTAGCGTCCTGGATTTCGGTAATTGCCATGGCCTCTTGGGCAAGCATATTTTTGTTGTCGGGGTTGTCCACTTTGCTGCCCATGGCGGGGTATTTTTGGTATGCTGGGACCATCTTGGACTTGATTTCAACGCCTTTACTATTTGATGTCCTAATTTCTGTTGGCTTCCCTGTAATGAGATCAAAATTTTCATAGTTTGTTACCAAAGAATTCCCATCAACCAACTCTTTAGTTTCCTTTAAAACGGAAGGTAAGTAGGACATTTTTGTAGTGGAAAGGTTAACAAGTATGTCCCAAGTGCCATGGACACCAGCAGTTTCCTCTTTTACATAGGATTCTGAGGTATACCTGCCTTGCAAGTCCTCTGCGTTAAAGTAGTTGTTCACAATTGAATTGGTCAGCTGACCATAAGCATTGTATTCTTTTTTGGAAATTAAGACTCCTAGAGAGGACAACTTGTTTTCAACTTCATAAAACTTTTCATCAATTAAAAAATACTGAGCTTCACCTTCATTCTTCACATTCGATGCAAACCCCTGATCGATGGCTATTTTCAAGACATTGCTTTCAAAGCCTGAATTATCCAAGGTGTACTCTGTAAGTGTATTGAACTTATAATCAGTATAAACCCCAGAAGGGTGGGTAACCCTCACATTTTGATATAGTACACCTGGAGATGGCTGTAAATCTATATACGGAATGTCTTTTTGATATTTTCGTACAGGGGCGTATGATGTAGCACCAGAGGTGATATTGGTCAACGAATTATCAACCCCAATTTGATTGTACTGGTATTGGGTTTCATATAAATATCCATTCTCGCTCTGAACTGTGATTTTTTTCGTTCGTATTCCTCCCCCCATTTGAGAAGAGGCATTTTGGTTAAAATGTACCTTTATTTTAACTGTTTCTTCCTCATCTTGTGGTTGATGGCAATACAACTCCCTGTTTTCTCCTTTCCAACCGACAGTTCTATCAACAACATGACCGTATTCACCACTTTGATAATACACCCAATCCTTCTTATGACAGTTTGTGTTTAAACGAACCCAACCCTTATTTGAATTGGTAGGTATTTGAAATTTGACCACCGTGTTTGAAACATCGGTAACAACTCCTTGCCCCGCAACATCTGCAATCCAATTATCTCCATTGTGATTTGGGTTATAAAAGTATTGGATATCCAATTCACATTCATCCCCAATACTAAAATAGTCTGTCAAATCCAGAACTTGTTCGGGTTCTATATCTGGATCTTGCCTGACCGAGACATACTTGGCTCCTTGATTCGTACCTTCAAATTTTACTTGTAGATTGTGGTCTAGATAAGCCGATGCTACAGCTTTTTCAAAAAAGTCATCGGATTCATATTCCATGAGGATTTTACCTCCCAACGGATCTCGAATTTCCTTTAAACTCCATAAGTAGGGCTTACTTTTATAATATCCCCAATCATCAAAGTCATCTCTGGAAATATTGGCAGGGGAGTTTTCATCAAAATAGGTAAACCTATATGGTGGGATAAGGGATGTACCTTCTTTTCCAGCTGTTTCGACACTTTTTAATGTCAATTTGGAACCTAGGTTATCATTGCCCAAGGAGTAAAAATACTCAAATGCAACACTCTTGATGGCATCTTGTTTTAAACCATCAAAATCATAGTCCTCTACATCCAGTACATTGTCAAAGTATTCCCCTCTATATATGTTATCAACATAGGCTATTTTTTCTGATTCCTTTGTTTTCCAATTATCATTCGTCTTATATTCATATTTGTTTTTCTCTTCAAAATGAATCTTAAAATTTACAGGGTTGTTTGGGTCGTTATTGCCATCGCTCAATGAAAGCAAATTCATACTCTGAGGCACCTTGTCATTTTTTAATAGGATAATTTCTTTTAACGATAGCGTGGGAGCAGGGTTGGAATCGTAATAAAACCAATTTTCACTTAGAATTGTGTTATCATTGCTATATGCTGCCCAAATATCGTTTGATGGCTCCAGTCTTTCGTATGCTCCTGCCCAATAAAAGTAACCATCAGCTCCTAAAGAAATAATATCTGTTGCTACTCCACCTGAAAAAATGGCCTTTTCATAAACGGGGTCATCCAGACCCTCTTTTTTTGAAATTGGCGAAGCTTCATTATCTAGCCGTACATCTTTGACAAACAGGGCGGTATGGGTTCTAGTCACAATGCTGTTTAGATAATAGATGTCTTTGGCTCCCCAAGAAAAACTTTTTGCATTATCGGTATAATTATACCCGGTTTTTGGCATCCTCCACGTATAGCCATCGGACCATTTACCATAATCGAACCGTACCCAATACCCAAAATCCCCGTCATCAATTATATTATCTCCATCATCAATAAAATCGGGTCCGGTAATACCTGTCAACAGCCAATGCGTTGCATACGGCTGTAAACTATGTTCCTCAAAATAATTCTCGGCTATATTTTTATCCGATTTTGTAACAACGCTCCCCTTTTCTTTTTGATATACCGGTAAGGAATAATGGTAGGTTTTACCATCAATCGAAGTAACCTTATATGCTCCGATTCCATCCATGGGCATTCCATCCCTATTAAGGTTGGGAACTTGTAAAACTACATTTTCGTTGTCTTGAATCTCTAGATTTGTGAATACTTCAATGTAGGCACTCTTTCTGAGCTTTTTATTATCAACATTAAAGCCCTCATGTAAATCATTTGTAGTGTAACCTATATGATACATAAGGTCAAACCAATCAGCCTCATTCTGATCTGTTAAAAAATCTGTTCTTCCGGTTATATTGGTCTGGTGATAAGAGGAGTATTCATTTTCAACATAAAAATTTGGTCTCTCGATTGGATTCTCCAAACTCTTTTCATAAAGCACGGACTTGATTTCCCCACTGCCTTCTCCAAAAGAGTTTCTATCAAATTGGTATGCACGTATACCTGCTAAATACCTTTCTGAATTATCATTTGCATGAATATAAATTGAGTTTTTAGTCAATTCATCCCAAGGGGAATGTAATTTCCCCAATTCCAACAATTTGGGTGATGCACTAATATTGAGACCTTGGGCATCTATGTTATAGATGTCATAGGTCACATATGATGGGTTATTTTTTGTAAAGGATGTTCCATCGACTCTACTGTCAGGGCTTTCCGTGGCATCGAACTCATTATAGTAATATAATGGGTCGGAAGCATTCAATTCATCCAATTTACCCGCATATAAACTGCCTGTCGCCCAATAATCTTTTTCATCATATTGCCAATATTTAAATTTTCTTCTGGAATATCCAATGCGAAGCCATTTAATTGGTATAGTTATGTTTATTGGGGTACCAACTTGAACAATTGAAACATTTGAAGAAGTGTTTGTTCTGTCCGTAAATGAAATGTTAGTTCTAAGATTAACAGCACCGCCCAATGTAGAAAAATTTATACCTGTTCCTGATTTGCCGTGTGTTAAACCAATCGTATTTCCATCACGACCTAAACCGATTGAAAAACCGTTATTACCAATCGAAAAACCAATTGAATTTGTATGGGTCTTTCCATTTTTACCTTCGGTAGGAAAGGATACAGAAGCACCGATACTGTATCCAAAATCGATACTTTTTTCTCCTCCGACCGTTTTGTTTGTCACCCAAGTTGTGTTGAGTCCTACACTAAGTGCATCTGAAATACCAACACCCAAGCTAAGGCTCTCAATGGTCACAGTTCCTCCTGCGTCAAAGGAAATTTTGGATTTCAATCCGTTTTTCCAATCATCAGGTACACCTACTACACTACGGTTAATGGCTCCAGGGTTAATGTTCCAGCCCAAGCCCACCCAAGAAGCTTCTTGATCCAAGGCGATACCCGCGTGATACGAAAGGGCCAAGGGATACCCTCCTTCGGGAGAGGGTACATTTAACAACGGCATTACATAACTGAGGTCTCCCGTGGCCAAGTTCACCATATCGGTGGCATCTACGGGCTCAAAACTGGCGGCTTCTGGAGAGCCCGGCCCACCGCCAGATGCATATATTAAGTTAATGGGAACCAGCGTGGTCAAAAAATTCAAAGTCAGGAATACGGCTAAGATTCTGTGGGATGGTTTTGTTTTTTTCATTTTGATTTAGGTGAAATTTGGTTTATTTACATTGGGTGTTGTAGTAGGTTATGATTTGCTTAAAGTGTTTCTTTTTGAGTTCTCGATTTTGAATCTTGGCGACTAGCCGGGGACAATCCGAGAAAAATTTCGAAGCAGCTTTTTTAAAGTTTTTGGACAGCCAGTCTGTGGAGGCTAGGTAGGTTACTTCTTCTTGCTGTGGTTTTCTTAGGTAAAAATTGGTGACTTTATGGTTTCTACCCATATGACTTTCATTAAAACCTGTTCCCAGCACCATAGCTGGGGGGCCATAGCCCGCAAAAACATCTTGATAACAATGTACCCTTTTGCCTGCATCAACTAGTTCCAACACTTTGGGCTTGTCTTTGTTCACAATTCGTACTTTAACATAGACTCGGGATTTATATTTGTAATGAATTTTTAATGTATCAACTTCATCGAAAGTATATATCTGTCTTTGGGCCTCTCTCTTCCTTCTAAACCTTATTTCATCTGAGCTTTTTAGGTTGGCAAAGCCCTCCATTTTGGTTCCATCAATAAAGATGAGTTCTGCCCTATATTTTTGGGCATTCAAGGTAAAACCTATGCTTAGAGCTAAATACAGGACAATGTTAGATGATTTCATCTTTAAAACTTTAATTGGGGTTGGTTCTTTAATTTTTTGGTGTCAATTTTAAAGGTGACCTCTCCGGTGCCATAGCCCAGGTCTTTTACGGTCAGGAACAAATGGTCTTGCTGCATGGCTTCGTATCCCTTTTTGTAAACCAACAGGAGGTTGGTGCTTCTCCCCATACCATACATTCTTGGATATACATAATCCAACAGAGGAAGGGTATCGCGTTTTTGATTTGTTAGAGTTACTTTGTCTGCCATGCCAAAGGACAGTTGGTGGACCTTGGCCCCGTACTCGGCACGGTTTTGGGCTTTTTGGCTCAGCAGTTCTTTCCCATTGGAGCTTATACCCAAGTTGAAATAGAGGTACTGACCATATTCCGTTCTCAGTTTTTCCACTCCTGTGGGTTCAGTTGTTTCGTCCATCAATTGGGATACCATCAAATCCGTAGGTCTGTACGTCAGTGAAAAATCTATCCCTTTAATGGATTTTTTAAAATGATATCCGTTGTCAGTTTCTTGGAGATACGATACCATCTCATCTTTGGTTTTGAAAGACTTTGAACCACAAGCCAGAAATACTAGGCTGAACAAAAATGAAGTCATATACTTCCACGTACTACTGCCCATGATATTGTTTGTTCAGTCCCTCCAAAACTTTGTCCGTTAAATCGGCTCCTTGTTCGGCGTACATGATATTGCCGCTACCTTGGGCCCCAAAGATGATACGATGGCCATGGTCCTTTCCATATTCCTTCACGTAATCATTGATGTCGTTGACCACGGTCTGAGTCATTTTTTGGTCTTCCTCCTGGATTTGTTTTTGAATGGCCTGCTGGTAGTTGTTGATTTGTTGTTGTTTGTTCTGGAGCAATTCTTGTTTTAAAGCCAGTTCCTTCTCGGTCATCGAAGCACGCTCCTTTTCGTAAGTTTTGAGTTCATCTTGCCAATCTGTCAATAAACTATCCACATTGGCTTTCATTACAGCTGCTTTTTTCTCAAAGGCCTGCTGCTCCACTTTTGTTCTATCGTAACCTTCGAGCAGTTGGTTGACATCCACGTAGACCAGTTCAGGTTTCGATGGTGAAATAACAATTGTGACCAAACTTGCCAGTAATGCCATTACAGATAATGGAAGGGCCAATTTGTTCAAGGTGTTGGTTTTACCTTTTTCCATTGCAGGTTTATTCTTCATTTGTTTTGTATGATTTGGGTATTTCTAATTCAATTTGTATATCCTTTTTAGGAATGATTTGCTGATTTTTGGGTGTTTTGTGACAGTCCTTGGATAGTGGCCAATACGTTTCGTTGTTACCGAAACTTAATATGTGTGGGGGAGAAAAAACTTTTAGACACTTTTCTGAGGTTGAAAAGTGAAAAGGAATTCGTTTGAAAAGTTGAGGTCTTGTAAGAGTCAAACTATTCCCATGTGAGAAGTGTGCCAAGATTTTGGCCAAATATCAAAGTTGTTCCATCATAATCGATGAACATTTGCCCTCCAAAGGCATCCTTGAAATTGCATAAAAGTTTTTGGGGAAATTCGGTGGTGCATAGCCATATGGTTAAGTTTATTAATGATTAAAATACTTATTTGGGGCTATGCGAAATGAATTCTCATTAGAGATATCTAGGTCAAATATATAATTTTTTTTCAATGATGAAATTTTTTTCAAAATCTTAAACTGGATAAAATAATTTTCTTATTCAAAAAAAAACTCAATATTTGTTACAGACTTTTAAAGTTTATCAACCCATAAATCTTATTCAATTATGACCTACAATTATGAATTTATGGAAACGAAAGGTTACTGCACTTAACCTACAGGAAACCCTTATTGTACTTGCCATTATTGGTATTTTGCTTCTCTTGGCTTTACCCAATCTGATGCCTTTGATCTCCAAGGCCAAAAGCATTGAGGCGCAGACACAGCTCAAGGCCCTGTACAATGCCCAGACCACCTATCGGTACATGTACAGCAAATACACCTTGGAGCTAAACGAACTGGATTTTGTTCCCCCACGTACGGTGCAGGAAAACGGCACGGCCAATTACCGCTACGAAATCCTTTCGGCAGACAATGCCACCTTTACCGCCCGGGCCGAAGCCATCACGGATTTTGATGGGGACGGCGTTCTCAATGTGTGGGAGATTGATGAAAACGGCAACCCAAAACAAATCATCAAGGACTGATGTTGGTATTGCAGTTGCTTTCCACCGTGGGCCTTGGTATCATGGCCTATCAGGATATGAGGGACCGTGAGGTCACTTGGGTTCTGTTCCCACTACTTGGAACCAGTTTGGCACTGACCCATATACTTCAGGTTGGGTTTTCCGTCTTTGTCCATGCGATTGTAATCAACCTTATTTTGATCACTTGTGTGGTCTCGCTACTTTGGAGCATTACAACCTTTGGTTTTAAAAAGTCATTTTTAAACGTAAGTTTCGGTCTAGGGGACTTATTGTTCCTTTATATATTCGCCATGGGGTTTCCCACGATGACCTTTGTATACCTAATGGTAGGTTCCCTGCTTTTTTCATTGCTGGCTTTTCTACTGATGAAACTCGTATTGCAATCCCAGACCGTGCCCTTGGCAGGTCTTATGGGCCTGTTCCTTATTGCCATGACCCTGTTATCATGGGTGCCCGGCACCCCATCCTTATACGCATACTAAATGTCACTAGTCTCATATAAAATACCTACCGAACTGCAACAGCGCATCTCAGCGGATCAAGCGTTTCACTATCGAATCGTGCCTGTATCACAAAATGATGGCACACTGGTGCTTAAAACCGATAGCGCGGCCCTTGATGCCCTCCTATCAGAACTCAACATTGTATTGGATACCCCAGTAGTGCTGGAATCATGCGGTTCGGAGGAACTCCAACAATACCTGACGACCAATTACCGACAACGTACGGACCAACAGGTTTCCCAAATGGGCTACACCAATGACTTTTTGGAAAAGATAATACTAGAGGCCAAATCCATCGGCAGTAGCGACATCCATTTTGAACCCTACGAACACAAGAGCCGGGTACGTCTTCGCCTTGATGGGAAGCTCTTGGAATATTACAATATCCCCCTAATGGATTACCCTACCATGGTCAACAAGATCAAGATCAGGGCCAATCTCGACATTTCTGAAAAACGCCTGCCACAGGATGGACGTATCACGGTCAATTCCCATAGTGAAGAGTTCGACATCCGGGTCTCCTCCCTGCCCACCTTGCATGGTGAAAAATTGGTACTGCGGATACTCAGCCGGGATACCGGTAAGATCGATCTTGCTTCCTTGGGCATGACCCCCACCGAACTGCAACGATACCAAGAGGGCATCAAAAAACCGAATGGCATCGTCTTGATCTCAGGGCCTACGGGTTCAGGAAAGACCACGACCCTGTATGCCACACTTAAACAGCTCAACGATGGGGCGACCAATATCCTGACCATTGAGGACCCTATAGAATATACATTAGAAGGAATCAACCAGGTCCAATTGAGGGAAAACATCGGACTGGATTTTTCCAGTGCGCTACGTACCTTCTTGCGCCAAGATCCCGATATCATCATGGTGGGCGAGATACGGGACGTTAAAACGGCCAATATGGCTATCCGTGCCGCGCTAACAGGGCATTTGGTGCTCTCCACTATCCATACCAATTCTGCTTGGGCCACCATATCCCGCTTGATCGATATGGGAATACCCCCTTTCTTGATAGCCAGTACCCTTAACATAAGCGTTGCGCAACGTTTGGTCCGTAAACTCTGTACCCATTGCAAACAACAAACAGCCGTTAACCCACAGGCCTTTCCCATGGGTTTTGCCATTCCCAAGGATTTGGAGCACCACTCGATTGCGGTGGGCTGTAACGAATGCCATCATACAGGGTATCATGGCCGTAAGGCACTTTATGAGATTCTGCCAGTCCAAAAAAATCTAGAAAACGCCATTAAAGAAAATATTTTGGAAATCGATGCCTATATGGACGAACACCGAATCCCAAGTTTACGGGATAATGCCCTTGAACTCGTTCGTCAAGGAATCACTTCCGTAGAAGAAGTCTATGCCCTATTAAGCCTTTGATCAATGAAAAAACATATCGTACTCATACTGTTCCTATCCATGGCTCTTTGGGCCTATCCGCAATATGATGGGGAGCACATCCAACGGATACAAAATCAAATGGAGCTCTTGGCCGCTGACTATCCAGCATATAATGAGACCCTGAAACTGGACATCAATGTGGCCAATGTGACCCTGCCCAACTTTCTGATCGCGGTCTCCAAGGTACACAACCTGAATCTGAGTGTTTCCAATGATATTGCCAACATTACGATTGTCAACAACTTTTCAAATGTGACCATATCGGAACTCTTGGTCTTTCTCTGCAAGGAATACGGGCTCACCATTGATTTTACGGGCAGTATCCTCTCCATCAAAAAATATGTAGCTCCACTCCCTGAGCCCGAGGCAAAGGCCTTTGGCATTGATATTGACCCTAGCACGAAGTTGATTTCACTTGACATTGAGGACATTCCCTTGGAACAGGTCTTTCGTAGGATCATGGAGCTCTCCGGCCATAATCTGCTCTATGCCAACAATCTTAAAAATAGGCCCTTGAACGTCTTTCTAAAACAGGTCCCCTTTGACGCCGCCATGGAGAAACTGGCCGCCCTCAATGGACTCTACCACTCCAAATCAAGGGACGGGTTCTACCTGTTCAGTGCCCAGGAAGCACAAACCGAACGGGGAAGCCCCACTTTTGGCCGGGGTGTTCGTTACGAGGTCTTGGACACGCTCAACATGATCCTCAATGTGGATTTCAATGCCACGCCCATCGCCGATATTGTCGGGGCTTTGGCCCAGGACCTTCACGTGGACGTATACACGGCAACCCCTTTGGAAGAGGCCGGCAGCGTCACCTTTCATGCCAAGCACATCTCTTTCGACGACCTATTGACCCATATCTTTGAGAGTCGACAGCTCGGGAGCTATGTAGTGGAGGAAAGGCCGGTTGCCAATGGACGGACCCGTACCCGAAACCAAATCAATGAACCCAATGCCACCAATGCTTCCGACCCTACCCGATTTACCTTTAAAAAAGAAAACAATATCTATTTCTTTGGGACGGCGGACCAGCTCAGTGTGCGCGAAGTGGAGATCGTTCAAATGATGCACCGATCGGTGGAACTATTGGGCGACCCTACCTCCTATTCCGGGGGGTATCGCACCGCAGGTCGCACCAGTAGTGGCAGTATCAATTATTTTGGCAATGGCCAAAATCAGGGACTATCCGGGGGACAGAATAATTTTAACAACACAAGGAACATCAGCACGAACGGTTCCAGTGGTTTTGGTAACTATCAGGATACGGCGGAGGCCTTGGTAAATATCGTTCCCGATGAGATCAAATCGGAACTGGACATCAAGGTGGATTTTGAACTGAACAGTTTTTTGGTAAGTGGGCCCTCGGCCAATATCGAACGCTTTAAACGCTTTATCGAAGAGATCGACAGACCGGTTCCTGTGGTCTTGATCGAAGTCATGATCATTGAGGTACGCAAATCTTCCCTTGTGGAAACAGGCATCAGTTGGGGCATCGGGGATAAACCCACGGAGACGCGCGGCAATCTGTTCCCCAACACGGAGCTCAGCCTTGGGGCAAAGACCGTAAACAAGGTCATCGGGGGCTTTGACGGTTTTGGTTCCTTCAATATTGGAAAAGTGGTCCCTGAATTCTTTGCCACCATCAAGGCCTTGGAAGAAAACGGTAACATCAAGATTCGGTCCACACCCAAACTTTCGACGCTGAATGGTCATCGGGCCAACCTATCCATTGGGGAGACCACCTATTATGTGGTGACCAATCAGAACTTTTTCGGCTCCCAGGTACCCACCACCTCGGAGATCCGAAATTATGCCCCCATTGATGCCGAACTAGGGGTAAGCATCAAGCCACTGGTCTCCGGGGATGGGCAGGTCACCTTGAACATCAATGTCATCCAGTCCGATTTCAGTGGTGACAGGATCGAGGAGGATGCGCCCCCGGGATTGACCTCCAGGGAGTTTAGTTCCATCATTCGTATGCAGAACCAAGACCTGGCAATTTTAGGGGGTCTCGAAGAAAAAGTAAAGGATGATTCCGGTAGTGGCGTTCCCTTTTTGGCGCGGGTTCCGGTAATCAAATGGCTCTTTAGCCAAAGACGGCGTGAAGACACGAAGCAAAAATTGACGATTCTGATCAAACCTACGGTAATCTATTGATGATGTTGGGTAGACTGCACATAAGCGGACATAGTTACCAAGGCTTAGAAATCTTTGAGGTCGATGGGCTTGTCCATTATGCTTTTTTGAAGCTCAAACGCAGCAAGGGGGAATTGGAACTGATCCAAAGCTTCACAACGGATACCCTATCGGATTTGGCTTCCTATATCGACCCCAAAAAGTCCTTGTGGGTACAGCTCAACACATCACGGGTGCTCAACAAACCCTTAGGGGGAGACAGGCCTAAATCAATGGAGCAGTGGGTCAAAACGGTCTTCCCCAACCTCGACCTGGAACAATTTTATTTTCAGATCATGGATTGGGACAAGTTACCCGTGGTCTCCATTACCAAAAGGTCGGTCTTGGAGGGGCACCTGGCCGAACTCAAGAAACATGGATGGTATCCCGCTGGGCTATCGCTTGGTGTCGCCGGGTTGTCGCCTTGCATGGATTTTTTGGAACCCCCGATACAGGGCTCCAATTTTCTTATAGTATCTCTAAATGATGGTTCTTGGAATTTATCACCAACAGATTGTGACCTCGACCTTAAGGTTGAACTCAATGGATTGCAATTGCCAACTGTGCACCTGTTGTCATTTTCACACCTATTGGGCAGTATCCAGGGCAAGGATCCAGTTTCAAACCTGACCGGGTTCAATCAAGAACTGCAGCAACGCGACAAAAACAAACGATTGTTCCAAATTGGCCTTCAATGGGGACTCGGATTCCTATTAGCCTTGTTATTGGTAAACTTTTTGCTGTTCTCCTATTACCGTACCAAGACCTTGGATTCGAATGGATTTATAGATCCGACACAACAGGCCTCCTCGTTGAAGCAGGTCAGGGAACGGGTCGAAGTGAAGAAAAAAAAACTTCAGGTTCTCTTGGGTTCATCCAACTCACGGGCAACTGATTATTTGGACCAAATTGCTGCGGGACTGCCCGAAAGCATTCTTTTGGACATATTGACCTATCAGCCACTGACACGGCCCATTCAGCCGGATAAGCCCATTAGTCTCGGCACGAATCAAATCATTATTTCCGGGCAAACCAACAACAAAATCGAATTTTCTGGGTGGACGTCCCGATTGGAGTCCATGGAATGGGTACAAGAGGTGGAAATCGAACGTTATGAATACACCTCAAGTACCGAGGACAATTTCAGTATAAAATTATATTGCCATGCGATTGGACAAACGAAATAAATTATTGATGGGTGGATTTGTCCTTGCCTTGGTGGTCTGTTACCAACTGGCCATCAAAAAGACTTTGGCCTTGCGCACCCAACATATACATGACAGCAATATCCGGGAACAGACGAAGGACCTTTCCCATGAACTGGCCAACTTAAAAAAACAGGAGCAGCAGTTGGACACACAATTTGCCAGCCTGAATTTAGAATCCGCCAATATACAGAATGAGTTGCTGCGTTTCTTGAACGAGCAGGGCAGCGAACATTCGGTGAAGGTCATCGACTTTAGTGCACCACATGTCATGAACAAAGGAGAAACCACCACAAGTACCTACCAATTTGCATTGGAAGGAGGCTTCAGCAACATATTAAAAGTGGTTCATGACTTGGAGACCAAAGGAAGTTTTGGAGGGATTTCCCATATGGCCTTTGAAAAGGAAAAGAACTTGCGCAATGGGAAAAGTTTTTTACAGGCTTCCATTTTTATTCAACAAATAGAATAAATACGGAAGATTCTTTTCTTGAAATAAATCCTTCATGACTAATTCCAATTGGACTTGCAACAAAAAATGGACAATCAGTTAAGAGTCCTGCCTGTGATTTGTGGTTATACATTTCGTTTTCAAATTCCCTGTAAGCTATTTAGTATTCCCCAGAGTTTATGAGCAAGATCATCTCCAAGGGCTCAAAAAGATTGATTTTCAACATCCAATACATATCTTTAGAAAGATTAAAGTTAAAAAATGAGATCAAACAAAGAAGTATTAGATAACTTTGGAAAGTTAATCATTGAAAACATCTATGATGATGGACTGTCCAGTTTAAATCAAATTATTACAGGCACTACTGCATGGGGCAGAAACCAAGACTTAGTAGACTTTTTTAAGACCCTTTCGGATTCGGACAAACAATTAATGGAAAATTATGCCCGGACACTTCTAAGGGTCTCATTATTTGCTTTCTTAGGTATTTTTGAAGAGCGGGAAGACTATAAATTAATTTATCAAGAAAATGATAAACAAATCAATTTAGTTGAAATTAGTGAAATGTTAAAATCTGAACTTCATGGAAGTGATGGTTGGATAGAACGTTTTAGCAAGTTTAGCTAATCTGTATTTAACATGTCCAAGCAAACTCAAAAATCACCGAGACCCTATTTATTGTCAAGGTACTTCACAACTCCCCATGAACATTGAGGATTTCACCATAAACAGTGTCAAGGTAAGCGTTCAAATCTTCCAAGGTTTTGTTCCTTGGAAAGGCTTTTCCGCGTTTTTTGTCCCAATTGCACACCTTTATGCACCTTTTTAAACTGACCTCTGCCCGCACTTTTTTTTACAGTTACGCGCAGATAGATGTCGTACATGTTCGGGTCATTGCGTTTTTTTCTTACGAAGAAATTGATTCCTAAAGTACTGTCTGTCCACATGTTGTAATAGTTTAAGTTGAACAATTGTTAGTGGTCGGACTGCCCTTAAACCTCAATTGTCCATACCTAAAACTACAACAATCTGAGGATTGGTATGCACACCTTATTGCACACCGAAAATTTAGATTTAAATGAATTCAATTGAATGCAATAAAAACAAAAAGCACTGTCAATCAGTCAATTGACAGTGCTTTGTTTTAACCTAAACGGTGGTTGGTCGGGATGACTGGAAGAAAGTGTATTTTACAACGTTCTAACAATCAACACCTTATACTGTGCTCTAATACTGATTAACCGAACTCTAAACTGTCTATAAAACAGCACATTCAGAGGCAAAACTTATGCATGTTTTACAATGCAAATTTACAAAAATAAGATGGTATCATTTGTTCTTAAAAGAAATTAGTACTGAAACAATTCTTTAAACTTGTAAAAAATTCTTTCGGCCACGCTAAGATTCTCAGTGATAATCTCAGCATGCTTCATTTATAATTTGTAAAGATGTTTTCACCTTATTAATTAAAAGTTCAAAATCTAAATTTTCGATAACTTCACCACTTATCAACTTGGAACCCATTCCCACGCAGGCGACCCCTGCTTCGAACCAGCTTCTTAGGTTATCTCTTTCTGTACCTACTCCGCCAGTTGGCATTACGCTCGTCCATGGTTGTGGTCCCTTTATGGCCTTTACAAAGTCAGGACCATAAGTGGACCCTGGAAAAAGTTTAATGATCTCCACCCCAAGTTCCTCTGCGCGATTTATCTCGGTACCCTTCGGACAAAATTGTGCGTTCTTTTTATTCGCCAAAAAATAGAAAACCTGATTGACACCCCTTCAATATATATTGTTTATGCTATAAAGTTGCCATTATTTCTTTTTAAAGTGTTTGAAAACATTACGCACATTGCGGTGTTGTTTTAACAATCGGGAAGCTTCGTTTTCATCTACCTGTAGTTCGTCCATCAACATGCGGATGGCCCTATCCACCAATTTTTTATTGGAAAGTTGCATGTCCACCATTCTATTGCCCTTCACGCGACCCAACTTTATCATGATGGAAGTGGAAATCATATTCAGCACGAGTTTTTGTGCGGTCCCTGCTTTCATACGGGTACTGCCGGTCACAAATTCGGGGCCAACCACCAGTTCAATGGGGTATGATACCTCGGCGGCCATGGGCGAATTTACATTGCATACAATACAACCTGTCACCAGACCTTCTTTCTGGGCGGCTTTTAATCCTCCGATGACATAAGGGGTGGTGCCTGATGCCGCTATTCCCAAAAGCACATCACTGGAATGAATATTGAACCCTGACAAATCCTTCCAAGCTTGGTTTTTATCATCCTCCGCATTTTCCACTGCCTTTCTCAAGGCTAGGTCCCCACCTGCAATCAAACCAATGATCACATCGTCATCCACGCCAAAGGTAGGAGGGCATTCGGAAGCATCCAATACGCCCAAACGACCACTGGTTCCTGCACCAATATAGAACAATCGTCCCCCTCGCTCAATGTTTTCAAAAGCTGCATCCACAAAAGCCTTGATGGCCGGTATTGCTCCTTCCACCACTTGGGGAACGGTTTTGTCCACGCTGTTGATGTTGGTCAAAAGCTCAGTGGTATCCATGTTCTCCAAATTGTCAAATAAAGAGGATTGCTCGGTAGTAGGATTGAATATTTTCATTGTTTTTTTCGAATTAATAATAAACCGATTATCGTAAGAGTGGCGATAATTGCTATGGTAAAAAAGCCCATGTCAAAGCCATACTTTTCCTTGGCATAGTTCCCAGCAAAATATGTCATCAAAGGCGTTAGTATACAAATTACAGGAACCCATTTGTCCTTTATGTTAACCTTGGTGAACATGCCCAACAAAAACAAACCCAACAAGGGTCCGTAGGTATACCCCGCCATGGTAAAGACCAAGGAAATAACATCACCCCTACTTCCTGAAAACAGCATTACAATCAGGAATAAAATGGCAGAAAACCCTACGAGGGCCTTATTTTTTAGAGACTTTACTTTTCCCTCCTCTTTTTTGTCAATTTCAAGGAAGTCGTAGGTGAACGAAGTGGTCAAGGCGGTGAGGGCGGAATCCACACTGGAAAACGATGCCGCTATGATTCCTAACAAAAAGCTCACCCCAGCCAATGGCCCCAGATAATTTAGGGTCAAATTTGGAAACAGCGTGTCAGTGTCCAACAACGTTCCATCGGCTGCCCTTGGCAATTGTACCCCATTGTTCTCGGCATAGATATAGAGCAATACCCCCAATCCTAAGAACAAAAACTGTGTTATGGCCAAAATAAGACTATAGGTCAAAGAATTCTTTTGGGCATCCCATTGGTTTTTACAAGTGAGGGTCTTTTGCATCATGTTTTGGTCCAGTCCCATCATTCCAATAGTGATCAAAAAGCCTGAAATGAATTGTTTGTAGAAGTTGTTGGCCGATTTTCCCTCCCATTCAAAAACCTTAAAGTATTGATGTTCCGTCACCGCATGAACGGCATCCCCAAAAGTAAAATTGAATGAATCCATGATGGCCCAAACAGTCAATACCGCGCCTAAAATCAAGAATACGGTCTGTACGGTATCCGTCCAGACAATGGTCTTGATCCCTGATTTATTGGTATACAACCAAACCAGTACCAAAATTACGATCACGGTTACCGCAAAGGGAATGCCCAAGGCGTCAAAAAAAGCAAACTGAAGTATTTTGGCTGCCAACAGCAATCGCAAAGCCGCCCCAAAAGACTGGGAGATTAAGAAAATCAATGAGCCCGATTTGTAGGAGACGTTGCCAAACCTATCCCTGAGATACGCATAAATGGAAACCAATCGCAACCTATAATACAAGGGTATCAACACAAAGGTGATAAACAGATAGCCCAAGACATTCCCCAACACGAATTGGAAAAAATACAGGTTGTTGTTGCCCACCATACCGGGCACCGAAACAAAGGTGACCCCGGAAAGTCCGGCCCCAATCATGCCAAAAGCTACCAGAAACCATGGCGACTCTCGGTCCCCCGTAAAAAAGGTTTGGTTACCACTTTTTCTTGATGTGAGGTACGAGATGGCCATCAACAACAAGAAATAGGCTACTATGACCGCAAATACGACTGTTGGTTTCACCGTACGGTTTCTTTTTGTATTTTAATATAGTTGGATACTTTCCAAATTTGATTGGTATTCCGAATAATCTTCCATGGCATCCAATTCTTCCATGGTTCCCTTGGCTTCCACCCATTTTCTAAGTTTATCGGTGCCATTGATGATGTCTATGGGCCAATTTTCATAATCGTACTCGTAGGGAGGGTTCAACCACTCAAAATGGTCTCCCATGTAATGGTGCAGCTCCTGCATCAACCATTGGCCAACCCGCCACGGTTTACAGGTTTTCCGGTCTAGTGTATGCACTTGAAAACCTCCACAGGGTTTATCTGCCTGTTTTTGGAAGGTGGGCAAGAAATTGATAGGTCGTATGGCCACTCCCTGCAATCCACTTTTCGCAAAAGCCTGTGAAAGATAGGTATCCCAATACCCGTAAGGTTCTATTTTGGGATGTCCCATGATCTCCAGTGGTTGGGTGGTTCCCCTACCCTCACTCAAAGTGGTTCCCTCAAACAACACCATCCCGGGAAAGGTAAACGCACTTTCTACTCTGGATAAATTGGGTGAGGGCAGCAACCAAGGTAGCCCGGTGTCTTCATAGTACATTTGTCGGGTCCAGCCTCTCATTTCAATAACCCTGAGTTTGGATTTTGAAGCCGCCCAATACCGCTGATGCATCAAAGCCACTTCGCCAATGGTCATGGCATGGCGCACTGGCATGGGATGGAGCCCGATAAACGACTCAAATTCCATATCCAAAACATTGCCCTCCAAGTCAACCCCATTTAACGGATTGGGTCTGTCCAAAATCACAATTTCAATGTCTTTGGAAACGCACGCATCCAAAATTAGGGTCATGGTGTAGATGTACGTATACATTCGGCACCCTACATCCTGAAGGTCGATGAACAAATGGTCGATATCCTTGAGCATAGCCTCGGTGGGAATCCTTGTTTCAGAATACAACGAGTACACTGGAATGTTGAAATAGGGATGCACGGTATGATCGGTCTCGATCATATTGTCCTGGGCATCGGTGGAAAATCCATGTTGGGGGCCAAAAATTTTGATGAATCGGTCCCTAAAAATCTTTTTGAACCCCAGCGTGGCATGCTGAAGATTTCCATCTACAGAGGCATTATGACACAACAGCGCCACATTGCCCTTAAATTGGGATTGAAGTGCATTGTCCTTCAGCAAAACATCCAAACCTGTCATTATTTTTTTCATGGCCGTTCCTTCATTTTTGTTGAAAAAAAACCAAGCCAAATTCCAGATTTGGCTTGGATACTTAAACTAAAAACTAATCAAAGTTTTTATTAGAGAAACTACTTAATCAAGAAGTTGGGTTTGCAGGCGTACTATCGTTGTTATCACGCTCTGCATTGGGGTACGGATAATAATTTCTATTTCGTTCTGCAGCTGCATCACCGGGACCTGGACGATCAAATCTACGGCTATCCTCCAACCCGAGTCCGGACAGATACAATTCTATTCTGCGGTTCTTATAAATCTCATCCAAAACTGATTGCTGATCTACGGTACCGGCATAGTCTGCCAAGGCAGCACCTACACCAAAGGCATCCTCGCCAGCGGTTTTGTTGCGAACAGCATTCAATTGAATGACCGCATTGTCCAAATCGTTGCTTCTGGCATAGGCCTCGGCCTTTATCAAAAGCATTTCACCTGGGAGGTATACCGGAATCTCATCGGTGTTATTATCAAAGAAGGCGGTTACCTGATAAACGGGAATCGCGGCATCTGGATCTTCGATGAACACGTAGAAGTCCACACGTTGGTCACCATCCTCCGGAAGTAAATCATCAGGAAGCGCAAATCTGGCATCCTTGGCCTGGGTCACGTTTTGGGAACCGAACCAGAATGCCAACGGATTGGGTATGGCCGCATCATAGGCCCAAGTCGATTGGGCAGATAGGTCCACATCGTCCGCAGCAGCTATAGCAGCGCTATAATTGCCTGCCATCAGATTAAAGCGGGCCAATAGCGCATTGACAGAGTTCTCCAAATCCACAGAACCGATCAATCCTGAAGTAACCTCAGAAGACAATCCAGCATCAATATATCCTTTGGCCTCAGTGAGGTCATCAATGGCATTCTGCAACACCGTTACCCTATCGTTGAAAGGGGCATCTTCGATGATTTCCACAGGAATTTGTTCAAAATACTGAATCAAGGTTCCATGTACCAAAGCTCTGTAAAAAAGTCCATATGCCTTAAGCGTATTACCCACCGAAGTATCATCGGTTGCCGTTTCCGCCGAGGTAATCACCGTAGTGGCCTCTTTGCGGCACAGCATGGCATTGGTCCACATATTGTTCAACAGCTCATTGTCACCCCCAATATCATCTCCCCCCAAAAGCACTTCATTTTCCCCTTGGTTACCGGGGTTGAGCAATTGCAGTTCACTGGTATTCAATCCGGTGATGTTTACAGAAGTATAGATAAGACCGCTACGTTCTGCGCTCCAACGCTGTTGGATACCGTTGATCAAATCCACAAGATTGTCCGTGTTGTTCACAACATCAGGCTCCAAGGTTGAATTGGGATCCAAGTACACCTTGTCACAAGACACTGCCCCAAGAGTCAATGCCGCCAACAGTAAAAATTTATATATTCCTTTCATGTCTTTCATTTTATAGTTTAGTGCTGATTGATAAAGCAAAAGTGCTTGGAATTGGTACGTTACCAAAGTTTACAGCACGCAGTAGATTGGATTGTCCACCAGCGTTGGTCTCAGGGTCAAAACTCCAAAAGTTGTCAAAAGAGATCAGGTTTCTTCCGATCAAGGATACCTCTACATCTTTAAGCGAGTTGTTGAAAAGCGAATCGAAAGTATAGGATAAGGCTATTTCCCTCAATTTTACGAAGGAACCATCCTCTATTCTAAATTGCTCAATGGGATAAATCCCAGCAATATATCCTCTTGGAAGGTCACCGCTAAGCTCTTGGGCAGACAATCGACCCAAACCAACCCCTTGACGGGTACGTTTATCGGCATCAAACACATCAAATCCCTGTACGGATTCCCACAGCATGGAAAAACCAAAGTTCTTGTACTTCAAGTCGGTTCCAATACCCATGATATAATCTGGGTTGGGGTCACCAATAATTTTTCGAAGCGCATCCCCTGTGGGTTGTCCATTTGCATCACGCTGTGCAATACCCGTAGCAGCATCCCCTCTTTCTTGTTGGGGAACGCCCACAGGCGCACCCGTGTCGGATGGTCCGGACAAAATCAACTCCCCATTGTCATCCTTGGCAAAATACGTTCCGTAGAAAACCCCCAAAGGCTCTCCCTCACGTACAATTGGCGTGGCACCGGCAACAGTGGCCACGGTAATATCACCACCAATGGTCTTTAACACCTTGTTTTTATTGGTACTGAAGTTTACATTCACGTCCCAGGTAAAATCAGGAGTCTTTATAGGGGTTATCCTGGCATAAATCTCCAAACCTTTGTTCTCCATGCTACCCACGTTCTCCGTTCTGGACGCACCACCAATGGAAGGCGCCAAAACCCGGGTCACAATCAAATCTTCAATTTTTTGGCTATAATATGAGAACAACAATCCGGCGCGATCGTTCCAAAAACTTAAATCGGCACCTATTTCAAATTCCTTGGTACGCTCTGGCACCAAGTCTTCGTTACCCAGTCTATTGTTTTGCTGTAAACTTCCCGCTCCCGCAAATTCGTTGGGCGTGTAGCTTCCAAATCTTTCATAAGGTGATATCGCGGTAAGGTTACCCGCCTCTCCGTAGGAAGCCCTCAGTCTTGCCGAGTTGAAGAATCCTTCGGTGTTCCAGAAAGGTTCGTTGGAAATAAGATAAGAACCGGACACTTTTGGATAGAAATTACTTCGGTTGTCCACATCAAAGTTCGTGGCTCCATCCACACGACCTGCAACAGTTAAGAACAACTTGTTGTCATAGGAAAGTGTTTCCTGAAGGAAGAATCCGTAAATGTCCAAATTGGAATCCACTGGATTGTATTGCAAGGGAATGGTAGGCACTCCCGACGCATCGAGCCCTCTTCCTTGGGTGGCATCCAACTCCAATTGACTGGCCTGGAAGCTATACCCTCCTGTTGTGGAAGAGTTCAATGTTTCGCTGATATCCCAGTCATAGTTTGCGGTAATGTCATAGTTCCAGTTAAAAATCTTGGCCTCGGCATCCCCCAAATAGCCATCATTAAAATAGGCGGGGTTAACCCCATCATAAGGGTACACTGGAATGGAGATATGTCCTTTTTGCTTGTAGGTATCCACACCGATGATTTGATCTATGGTAAGATTATCAATAGGTGTGATCTTTACATGTGCATTGGGAATGAATCGGTCCACATTTTGGGTAATATCAAAGGTCTCGATAATACTTAATGGGTTTACCCGGGTAGGTTCCACCGCCAAAAGATTCCCATTGGCATCGCGTTGCGAAAGGTCATACACGTTATTGGTAATGTTCATGGCATTAATGGGACTCCAGAATACGTTACCATCCGGTTTCTCATCGGACTTACTGCTTGAAAAATAGAGTCCTATGTCATAGGAAATCCAATCTGCAACATTATGCCCAAACTTTAACCGGGCGGTAAAACGGTTATAAGTGGTATTTTTAACAATCCCTTCATTACTCGTATAGCCCACAGAGGCCAAATAGTTCATTTTGCTATTCCCATCGCGAACCATAAAGTGGTTATCAGTTCCAAAACCGGTTTGGAAAATATCATCCTGATAATCATAGCGGGTGGTATTGAACTTTTCGGAACTTAAGTTTAAGAAAGGTGTTGCGGTATTTGTGTCGGCATCAAAACCAAAAATGGGCCACAATCTTCCAGCCAAACCGCCTACGGGTACCGTTTCAAATTCCTCCCCGGTTAAATTAAGGTCCAATTTTTTACGAATGGTATTGATATTGATTCCTGTTTTAAAGGTCATTTCTGGACCATTCCCAAAGGATCTTCCTTTTTTGGTGGTAATCACCACCACCCCATTGGAAGCCCTTGAACCATAAATGGCGGCGGCGGCGGCCCCGTTGAGAATATTGATGTTTTCAATGTCATTGGGGTTGATGTCCACCATCCTATTCTGTCCTGGACTTGCATCCCCGGCAGGAACGTTAAGGTTGGTCACATTGGTGGTAAGGTTACTGGCGATCACCCCATCCACCACATAAAGCGGTTCAGAGGAACCTTTAATGGTACTGGGTCCTCTCAAGCGAATGGAAAATCCACCGGCGGGATCTCCCGAGTTTTGGGTGATTTGCGCCCCTGGCACCTTACCTTGTAGTGAGGAAGTAACGCTCACCGGTGCGGCTTCCACCAATTTGGCAGATTGAACCGTGGTAATGGCATTACCCAGTTTTTTCCGTTCTTGGGTCACCGAGGATCCCAAAACAATAACCTCATCCAGTTTATTTGAATCTTCGGTCAAGGAAATTGATAAATTCTGTGTGCTTCCAGTAAGTACCTGTTCTTTGGTTACAAAACCAAGATAGCTGATGACCAAGGTCTTTCCCTCGGCATCAGAAACTTCTAATTGAAAGTTTCCATCAAAATCGGTCACCCCACCTATGGAGGTTCCTTTAATGAAAACATTGGCCCCTGGTAAAGGTTGGCCCGCATTGTCACTTACTGTTCCTGAAACCGTCAAGGTTTGGGCGAATACGGAATTCACCCCCAAGAACAGTGTCAAAAACAGTAACATGTAATTGAGTTTTTTCATACGTTGAGTTCTTTTTGAGCATTTGCAACAAACTTAGCGAGCAATTTTCAATGTTGCAATTTTTTTGCAGTTTTTTATTGCAAAAATTAGATTTTATTGCATTATTAAACAACTTTTAATAAAAAATGCTGTTTTTTATTGTATGATTATATTTTATATTTGCGATATGAACAAGACGGAACGACATCAATTCATACTGACCGAAGTTCACCTGCACAATAGGGTAGTTTTGGCCGATCTGGCCAATATGCTCAACGTGTCCATTGATACCGTTCGACGAGATATCAAGGAACTTGATTCCGCCAAAAAGCTGAAAAAGGTACATGGGGGCGCTTTATCGAATGGCTTCAATGCCTATTCTGACCGTTCCACTGATATTTATGAACTGGACAGTAAGGTTTCCATTGCCCAAAAGGCGGTTTCCCTGATCAAGGAAGGGGATGTCGTGTTGATCAGTGGTGGGTCCACCCATTTGGAACTTGTTAAATTGATTCCGAAGAAGTTGTCGCTTACGTTTTTTACGCCCAGTCTTTCCATGGCCATTGAACTATCCCAACGGTTGCCCATATATCATGAGATTTTTCTAATTGGAGGGAAACTTTCCCGAAGCTCACAATTGACCATTGGAGGTGGATCTATCAATTTACTTTCGGAAATCGAAGCAGATATCTGTTTCTTGGGAACAGGGTACTTGGACGCAAAAAAAGGGATTACGGAAGTGGATTGGGAAATTGCACAAATGAAAAAAGCTATGATCAAGACCTCCAAAAAGGTGGTTTCACTATGTATCTCCCCGAAACTGAACACGTCCAACCGCTACAAAATCTGCGATATTGGTAATCTGGACACCTTGATTACTGAACTGGATCCCAACTCTTCTGTTTTGGACGCCTATCGTATTAGGAGCCTAAAACTATTATAAAACCGTCTTAGGTTTCATAAGGGTACTTGTTCCCTGCTAATTTTTTGAGTTCATAATCCTGCCCATTTCTGATTCCCATTGGTAAAAATCTGTCCTTACAATTCGTCCGATTAAACTTTCTTGGTTGAGTTCTTGCTATTCCCTTAGTTTAGCGATGGCCATTTGCATAGAGCTTTCTTTTAAGATTATAGTCATTTAAATGACCGTTGTCTTTCACTCGGGAATACCCTCGATGACCGTAAGTGGCCACCGACCGATAAAGGAGGATTACGCGCAAGGAAAGTCCAGGACTTATGCTTTTCAAATCCTTTTATCGGTCTTCTCTGAACAGGATCAGATGGAAATTCAGGCTTCAAGGCCTATTGTCCAGGGTTTCGATACAGGTTCAGATATCCCCTTGGTATGGAACCGGTCCTTTATGACACGTCCCAGTACCAGAACATATATCGCTGTCCATTGAGAGGGACCCGGGTATTGCCTATCTTGGGACTTCATTGATATTGGACGGCAACCAGACCGATAAAGACGTATTAATTGCTTTTCAAAGTTCAGGACTTATAAGGAAGGATTAAATGCTTTATCGGTCATCTTCTGGGCCCGCATCATATGGAAATTCAGGCTTGAAGGCCTATTATCAGGGATTAGATAATCGTTCAGTTGTCGGTTGTACTCTAATTCATGGATCTCTCATTTTTTAAACTTTTTTATCATGGAAAAATCTGACTTCAAGTATTTTGTTGGCGTGGACATATCCAAAAAGTCCTTTGACATCGCCATTATCGAAGGGGACGACACGTCCTCGTTCGTGTTCGACAATTCACAAAAGGGCACCAGGGCGTTCATAAGGCTGCTCAAGAACAGGGACATACCCTTGGAAAGCACCCTGATCTGTCTGGAACATACCGGGATATACGGTAGGCCGTTGATCGCAAGGCTGTTGGAAAAACAGGCCAATTTCTGCGTCGAGATGTCGTTGAGGATTATCCGTAGCCTGGGGATACAACGCGGCAAGAACGATAGGCTTGACGCCATCCGGATCGCACGGTACGCCGCCAAGAACCACAACGAGGTCGAACTGTACAGGCCGTTACCGGAGATCCTGGAAAAGGTCAATGCCCTGCTCAAGGTAAGGGACCAACTGGTCAGGTTCAGGGCCGACCTGGGCAAGCACCCCAATGAACTCAAGACCTTTGACCCGAAACTTGGGAAGCTGGTCCAAAGGCACATCAAAAAGACCACCAAGTGCCTCAATGACGAGATACACCGCATAGAGGGCGAGATAGAGGCCCTTGTGCTCTCCGATGAAAGGCTGAACACCACGGTGCGACTGGCGACGTCCGTTACGGGGATAGGTCTGTTCACGGCTCTATACTTCACCATCTTCACCAATTTTTTCACCAGGTATGAAAATCCCAAACAGCTTGCCTGCTACTGCGGCGTTGTGCCCTTCGAGCACACATCCGGTTCCAGTATACAGAAACGCTCCAGGGTGCACCATATGGCCAACAAGATGATGAAAAAGCAATTGCACATGTGCGCACTTGCGGCTGTCAGGCACGATCCCGACCTGAAGGCCTACTATGAAAGAAAGGCAGAGGAGGGAAAGAACAAAATGTTGGTCCTCAACAATGTCCGAAACAAGCTTGTCCTTAGGGTCTGTGCCGTGGTAAAACGGCAAAGCCCCTATCAAAAAAACGTGGCTTGAGACCAATATCATTATTTTAATCACTTTATTCATTTTTGCCTTGTTTTTAACATGGAAATCCTTTTTGTGCGGAAGCACAAAAATGAATCGCACAACATGGTTTCAAAAACCAGCTGCATTTTTAGGTAAAAGTCAAATCGAATGGCGTACGGACTTTAGGAAAGTCAAATCATTTTGCCGTACTTTTTAATTGCTGTATAACAACGAATTAAATATATGAAAATTAAGCTGTTGAACATAGAAAAACCCAATCATTATGATTGGGTTTCTTTGGTGTCATTTGATGGCTCCTAACCGTTAAAATTGACATCTTTTGTCCGCAGTTCACATCAGCCCATTATCAGCAAAGCTGTAATATCGACCATCGGGTGCCAGGATGATATGGTCCAATACCTTGACATCAAACAACAAAGCGGCCTGTTGGATTTTTTTGGTCAACTGCTTATCGGCTTCACTTGCCCTTAACTGGCCAGATGGATGATTATGGGACAATATTATACCTACGGACAAAGTTTTTAAAATTATGGCAAAGAGAATACGCATATCTACCAAGGTTCCCGTGATCCCACCAATGGACAAAGGATAAATCCCTTTGACTTTGTTGGATTGGTTGAGCAATAGAATTTTGAAGCATTCGTTCAATCCTATGGTATCGGCATCCCAAGTTTTGAAGAGCAACTGAGCCACATCATTGGAATTGGTAATGGAGTTCGATTGCAGGGTACTTAGTTTCTCCCTGTAGCTTATCTGTATTTCATTGACTAGCTGTTCCATGTCTTTAGTTTTCAAGTGCTGAAAAAGAAAAGGTTCCAAAGAGAATCCCTTTGGAACCCCATCTATCAATCATTGGTGCCTCCCAACAAAAGAATTTCACTGGCCACTATCTCGGTCACATAACGCTTGTTCCCTTCCTTGTCCTCATAGGAACGGGAGGTCAATTTCCCTTCGATGGCAATCTCCTTGCCCTTGGTCACGAACCCTTCGATAATATCGGCAAGTTTTCCCCAACCGATGACGGTGTGCCAATCGGTGTTGGTGATGCGCTCACCTTCGGAGTTCTTGTAGTGTTCATTGGTTGCCATGGTCAAGCGTGCCACACGTTTTCCTTTGTCAAGATCTGTGATTACGGGATCTTGTCCCACATTTCCGATCAACTGCACTTTGTTTCTTAATGTACTCATAATAAAAAGCTTTAAATGATTAATAATTCCCCTATTATTTTTCGGTTTTTGTTCCCCAAATTTTAAGGGGCGTTTGTTTGCTTCTTACGTGCGCAGCACAATAAAAGAAGGGGGTTCTGTCAAGGCTTTTGGACAGAAATCGGGAGGCTCTGCGACGTAGCAAAACCTTGAGGTTTTCAAGGAAGTGGAATCCCTATTTATGGACAAAACAGAGCAAGGCCTTGACAGGTTCAATAAGGGCCATAGGGATTCCTTCAGACCCGATGCCAAGTGAGCGTACGGAAAGTTAAGCGAGTGCAGGCGTTGTGGTCCTGATTGGAAGTTCTTGGGCACTGCCCTGTTTTTCGATGAACCGAAAAACAACCAGGGCTTCTTTTATTACAGACCCCTTAAAATTTGCCGGTAGAAACAATACATGTATATCCTACCAAAGCAAAGCCCCAAGAAGGATTTGCAAAGGGAGGATGCTAGTACATGTATTGGTTCTACTTCCATAAATATGACCCTTTCAAAAAGATCAGAGCAATCGTATTATTTCTTGATTTTTTACAATAGTATTTACAAACGACGTAGGTTCAAACATCTTCGTGCGTGCGCCCACTTTTTATACAACCATTAAATTTGCGCCTATTTTTATTGTACTGCACTCATATTTAATATAACTTGCGCCTATATTTTTTAAACAATGATAAAAAGCGCCCACTTTTCATTTATTGCGCCCGTTTTTAACGGTGTGGTTCTTCCAGAAGAAGGTATCATCTCCGGCTATGCAGCCATTATACATAAGCTGGGGCTTCCTGTCCCATTGCCAATGCCATTTACAGTCGTCAGTTTAAAAACTAAACGAATCAAGGACAAAAGCTTCTCTTATCTTCCGAAGAGCTATGAAGTGGATGATTCCCGTGAGCTCTCCGAAGTAGAGGCATTATATAGACACCTTGTTTTTGCCCTTAAATATGAAGGCGTAAACCTATTGACGTTCAGTGCTCTTACAAAGCATTATAGCGAAGAGGAACTGACTCAATTAATCAGTATCGAGCCAACCGGGCAATATTCAAGAAGGATATGGTTTTTAGTGGAATGGTTGATGCAAAGAGAACTTTCAGGTATTTCAGACCTAAGTAAAAAGAGCTATGTGGATGTTCTTGATACAAAGCAACAATTTGGGATAAAAGGAATTCGATCGCCAAGACAAATGGTCAATAATAACTTGCCTGGAACCGTTGACTTCTGTCCATTGATACGAAGAACTGCATTGTTGGAGCAATATATCAATGAAAACCTCTCCTACAAAAACAGCACCTATCTCAAGGGCATACGGAAAAGCATCCTACAACGGGCAGCTGCATTTTTATTATTAAAGGATTCAAAGGCATCCTTCACCATCGAAGGCGAAAGTCCAAAAAGTAAACGTGCCGCACGTTGGGGACAAGCTATCGGGCAAGCAGGGATGAAAGATCTAAGTCATAATGAATTTGAACGACTACAACAACTGGTTATAGAAAACTCACGTTTTATTGAAATGGGATATCGGAAAAAGGGCGGTTTTATAGGAGAACGGGACAAGGATACCTTTTCTCCGGTTCCAGATCATATCTCAGCCAAACATGAGAATATCCAAAATCTTATGACAGGGTTATTGGAAACCAACCAAAAACTATTGGATAACGAAATGGATGCAGTACTTGCTGCTGCCAGTATTGCATTTGGCTTTGTCTTTATCCATCCATTCGCTGATGGAAATGGGAGAATACATCGTTATTTGATCCATCATGTTTTGGCAAAAAAGCAATTTTCGGAACAGGGATTGATCTTCCCAGTTTCCGCATCTATTCTAAACCATATTGGGGATTATCAAAAAGTATTGGAGGGGTATTCCATGCCTTTATTGGATTTCATTGATTGGAAAGAAACAAGTGACCATAATGTGGAAGTCACAAACGAAACAATAGATTACTATCGTTATTTTGATGTAACCCCACAAGCAGAGTTTTTATATTCTTGTGTCGAGGATACCATTGAGAACATTATTCCAAATGAAGTTAACTATCTCGGCAAATATGAAGAGTTTAAATATTACATTGACAACACCTACGAGATGCCCGATGATATGGTATCGTTATTGGTCCGATTTTTGGAACAAAACGATGGCTCTTTGTCAAAAAGAGCCAAAAAGAAAGAGTTTGTCCAACTAAGTGAAAATGAAATTAAGAATATCGAATACCAATATAACCTTATTTTCAATTCTTAAAAAAAGTGCTTTAGGAATCAACATTGGATCTTATCGAACAATTCGAAGACCTGGGCCTTTAAAATAACCTTGACTCCGGTTTTTGACTTCTTGAGGGTTTTCTCCTAACAATTCTTTTAATTGTGCCATATCCTTGCTTATTTTTTTCTCTACCACACGGGCATACTTTTGAGTTGTTGGAAGTTTGGTGTGCCCCAATAATTTGGAAACAGTCTCGATGGGAACATTGTTCATAAGGGTAATGGTTGTGGCAAATGTATGTCTTGCCACATGGAAGGTAAGATGCTTGTTGATATTTGCTTTTTTAGCAATGATCTTGAGATATTTGTTCACTTTTTGATTCGAATATACTGGAAGCAATGCGCCGGTTTTTTGATGAAATTCCTCATATTTATCCATAATTCTTTTTGCGTCATTCAACAGGGGCACTTTGACTTGGGTCTTTGTTTTTTGGCGTCGAACATCAATCCACAAGTCCCCGTCAACACCCGATATGATGTTTTCGGGTTTAAGTTGCTTGACTTCAATATAACTAAGCCCGGTATAGCAAGAGAAGATGAAGACATCACGGACGAATTTTTCACCTGGTTCATTTAATGCAACTAGCTTGAGCGCTTCAATTTCTCCTTCCTCCAAAAAATCACTATCATAATCATCCATTTTAACGGTATAAAGCTTAAAAGGATTCCTAGAAATACAATCTAACTTATGGGCCATTGTGATTAATTTCTTAAACCTTTGCATGTGCTTCATGATTCCATTATTATTCAACCGGATGGATTTGCAAATGGGGTCACAATTTCTTAGGTAATTTTCGAATTCGATTAAAAAAGCATAGTCTATTGAGGCCAGTCCAATATCGGGTACACCATACTTGGTCGTTACAAAGCGTTTAAGATATGTTTCTGTAGCCGAATAATTCTTGGTCGTTCCCTTAGCCAGTTTGGGCATCTCATGGATACGGTGGTATTCAAACAAATCCTTGATGGTTAGCATCACCTTATCCTTGCCTAAATATCTAAGTTTGATGACATGCGCCGTGATAAAACTTCCTTCTGCGCACAATTGCCGGTGACATTCCAAAATTTTGGCACGGATGTCGTCCAAATATTTGTTTACACTTTGTGCTTCATTGGTGCGATGGTCGATTTTACCCAAAATAGGACACCATCGTTCTTCAAATGTTGTTCTATGGACACTGATGTCTGAATTTTTACCCTTGTATCTTATACGTACATAAATGGGTACTCTACCATCTTTTTTTATTCCCGACTTTTTCAGCCAAAAGCTGATACTGAATGCATTGGAGTTGTTCATGTGTAATCGCTTTAAATGAAACATTGGATGAAGCGAAAGTCAAACCACACGAAAAATCAATTCAGGATACACAAATTAAGAAATTTTTCCCGACAAAATAGGACACTCTATAGGACATCCTCATGGATGGTTTCAGATGGTAACAAAAAAAACCAGAAAATATTAATTTCCTGGTTTTTAATTAATTATGGTTTTGTATACACTAACAAAACTATGGTTCGTCGGGATGACTGAATCATCGACGAAATCTTATGTGTTTGAAAATCATTGTTTTACAACTGCGATCTTGAAGGTATTCCCGTTAAGAACACGGAAAGCAAAAAACAACTTTTGAACACAAATTTCATGTGCTTATGATAACTTAAAGATACAATAAATTCTGTTTGAAAAAATTTTACTGCTGGACTAAATAGGAAAGGCGCAGAGCTATTAGAAAATTTACCGTTATGCATTCAAAAAACGAATTATTTGTACTATGAATTCCATTAAACCCTTATAAAGGTGATTAGTCATAGTACTTTATTGATCTCTCCCCTGCTCTATATAACTCATCATTCCAGTAAACCTTATATTCAGTCCAATTATTGTATTCATCGTAATTATAATATTCATAGCTAAAAACCACACCCCGATTATCAATTATTTTTGAAATATAACCAAGACTGTCAGATTCAATAAAATAATCCCTGGATAAATCGTATTGTTTGTTAAGTATATCATTTGAATGGTACTCTTCGTAATACTTGGTCTGACTTTTCATAATATAATTTCGCGCAACTATTGATGCTCTTGAATTCGGTTTCAAATTGTACTTTTCAGTCTTCTTTAATAGAAGAGAATCTGTAAAATCGTCACTTACCAAAGTAATCAATGTATCCCTTTGCCTTCGATCAATCCCTACAATTATTTCATTTATTATTTTCTCTAAATTTCCATCGTTATAAAGATATTTTTGCTTTTTTATCAATTTAAAATTTTCGTTGAACAGAAGTCTATCCCATTTTTCTTCGTATGGATTATCTGTTTTATGTACTAAACTAGGAGTGAATTCATAATACCTTCTTTCAATCAATTTATCATTATCTTCTTCAAACACCCATGCCACATTTCGCAACCAAGAATGTTGGGATAAACTCGATTCATAAACAACTGTTTTATTTTCATTGTATTTATACTCTCTTAGTTGCCTGTACATTGTATCCTTATTGTAAAACAATAAGTATTTTTTCATCCTACCGATTGAATCAAAATCTATTCTATAGCAGTTTCCAATCCTGTCATTCATTGTTTTAGGCTCCAAGCCCCAGTATTTGTTCTCTACATTGCCTTCAAAAACGAATTTGTTATAAGTCCATTGCTCAACTGATTTGACATTGCCATTTAGAATTTGATCAAAAACTCGCTCACTGACACCAAATCTTGTTTTGTTAAAATTCTGTTTAGTTGGCATCCAGCAAATGAATGAAATAAATAACAGGATAGGAATTATATGAGATATGAGATCTTGTTTAATCCTATTTTTCATAATATGTGATTTTTCGTTCACCAATTAAGAAAGGCTCCTTTTTCCCATTAATAATTTTAAAAGCAGTTAGACTTGTCCAATTCCCTTGTTCATCAAAGTCTTTATATTCAAACTCCGCTCTTTGGCCATTAATTGCCGAAATAGTACAGTATCCATCTATATTAAATTCTTCGTAACCTTCAGGTTTGTATTCTTTTCGCTTTAGTTGACCGTTGGGATAATATATTCTAGAATAAATTTGACCTCCAATATTGGCCTCAAATGGTCTGTTATTTTCATCTACAGCATAAAAATCATCCCTAATCAATTTGTTGCCATCATATTCCAAATGATAGATATATTCAATTTGCTTCGTTTCCTTTCTTGTTAATGACCGATAAGATTTTGAATAATAATTAACCTTTTTGATTCTTTTCTTAACGTTTTCTTTGTCATCATAAATCAATTTAGTGCTTGATTTAAGAACCATCGTATCGATCTTTTTGCTGAAATCTCTTATATTCTCGAATTCTTCAACTACACTTAAGAGTCCTCTATTATCATATTGGTTCCGAAAAGCTTTCTGTGGTGTTATGCTGTCCGGTAGACCAAATTCTAAACGATTTACGACTCTATTGTCAATATACTCCCAATTTATCAATGAATTAGGGTAGTACCCGAGAATCCATTGACCATATTCTTTTGATAATAGTCCTTGGGGATTGACGAAGCCTCTATATCCCATACCCGCATAAGAACTTCTTTCATTTGTATTTAATTTCTTGCCTTTTATTACGTTTCCATTATCATCAACAATCGGCAAATAAGAATTGTATTCATACGTTTTGACTGCTCCTTTTAAAATTTCCGTTCTATACTCACCTCTTGGTATTTTGATTTCTAAATCCTGTGTTTGAGACAAACATGAAATATTAATTAAAAATAAAACCAGAATTAATGTCTTTCTCAGCATTTGTGGTCTACTATATTTTTGAATAGAACTATTTTATGAAATGAAAATTTGTTATACCATCACTTCTAATCATCCCAAAATAACGTGTTTTTTCCTACATTGAAAAATTACTAAAGTTAATATGATAACCCGATTCCTAAGATTAGAATGAACTCAACGAAGCTTATTAGGGTATTCAATATTAATAATGTGTTTTTTGCAATCACTTTAGTAAATAGAAATTAAAAAAGGCTGAAGAAGGATAATCGTGGCAGTTTTAACCAATTCTTTGAAACCCCTTATGTTTCCAGAGATTTTTCTTGACCATCCAAAAAAGGACACCCTATAGGACACCCTCGTGTGATTTTTGGACTTTCAATAATAAATATAGTGATCTACGGGTTAATCGACTCAAATCTCATTTTAATTGAAAACAAAAGATAAAAAATCAACCATATACTTGGTTCAATATTAGAAGAAAAACATCGCTTTATTGAACTTTTAAAATTATGTTATGGTTTTTTGATAAGCACGAGTGTAAACCATTGAACAAAGTTTGAACCTTAAATTGAATGACCTCTGAAAGGGAAGAATTTCACATAAGAATATCTATCTGGATAAAGTTTCGAATACCAAAGAAGTACGGAAGAGCTAAGGCCTGCTTTTAAAATATGTGAGGAAGGAGATACTATTGTTGTCTATAAGCTAGACCGAATAGACAGAAGTCTTTCGCATTTGACCAAACTTATTGAGTATTTTGAAATGAAGGAAAACCCATTCAATTCACAAACCCCTTCTGATAGTTCCTATAGTCTCCAAAGTGGTTTTTACCTTGTTTTCCAATGCAGCATAATCCCCGTTGACCAAGATATCTTTGGAAATCAATTTTGAACCCATGCCCACACAGCTTACCCCTGCCTCGAACCAAGCCCGTAGGTTTGTCTCTTCCGTACTGACCCCTCCTGTGGGCATAACACTTGTCCATGGCTGGGGTCCTTTGATTGCTTTCACAAAACCCGGACCATAGGTGGACCCAGGAAAAAGTTTAATGACCTCACATCCCAATTCTTCCGCCCTGTTGATTTCGGTTAACGTACCGCAGCCTGGCGACCAAAGTACTTTTTTGCGATTACAGACTATCGCGATATCCTCCCTCAATGATGGGGTGACAATAAAATTAGCCCCCATTTGCATGTACAGTGAGGCCGAGGCTGCATCGGTAATGGATCCAACCCCCATAATCATACCCGGAAGTTCCTCCAATGCATATTTGTTCAACTCCGAGAACACTTCAAAGGCAAAATCGCCACGCGCGGTAAATTCCATCAACCGGGCCCCACCATCATAGCATGCCATGAGCACCTTCTTACCCACTGCTATATCGGAATGATAAAACAAAGGAACCATTCCCGTTTCTTGCATCATCAGTACTACTTCCAATCTTGTATACCTTGCCATAACCTTTTGTTTTTAACCATGGGGCCGAATCATCCGGCCCCATGTGATTAAAAAAACTAAACCAACCCGACCATCTATCGGGACACTCTTCCAGAAGCATCACCCCCCATTAACTTTTCAACTTCTGCAACGGTGGCCAAATTGGCATCCCCTTTTATGGTATGCTTCAAACAGGAGGCCGCCACGGCAAAGTCCAAGCCTTTTTGGTCCTCCTCTGGCCAGTTCATTAAACCATAGATAAGTCCTCCCATAAAGGAGTCTCCCCCACCGACACGATCTACGATGTGCGTGATCTGGTATTCTCGGGAGGTGTACATGGTACTTCCATCGTACAGTACACCCGCCCATGTGTTGTGCGAGGCTGACAAGGAGCCACGTAGGGTCGTGATGACCTTTTTGGCATTTGGAAATCTTTTCATCATCTGTTGGCAAACCGATAGAAAAGCATCGGCCTTTACATGTTCTCCCTGCGTGGTAATATCCAGTCCCTCTGGTTTGATACCGAAGTGTTTTTCCGCGTCCTCTTCGTTGCCCAAAACAATATCACAATAGGAAGTAAGTTCTGACATAATCTCCTCTCGTTTGGCATCATCGCAGTATTTCCAAAGCTTGGCACGGTAGTTCAGGTCCGTGGATACAGTAACACCGTGTTCTTTTGCGCTTTTTACCGCTTCGATACAGGCATCTGCCGCTCCTTGGGAGATGGCCGGCGTGATCCCCGTCCAGTGGAACCATTCCACATCCTTGAAGACACTGTCCCAATCCACCATCCCGGGACCTATTTCTGCCATGGCGGAGTGTGCCCGATCGTAGACCACCTTGCTACCCCTACTAACCGCACCGGTCTCCAAAAAATAGATGCCCAAGCGATCCCCACCATAAATGATATTGTCGGTACCGACACCACGTTTTCGCATCTCCATCAGGGCACATTCCCCAATATCGTTCTTCGGCAAGCGTGTCACAAAGTCGACGGGCATCCCGTAATTGGCAAGGGATAACGCCACATTCGACTCCCCTCCCCCATAGACCACATCAAAACTGTTGGCCTGTGAGAACCTCAGAAAGCCCGGAGGCGCCAACCTCAACATGATTTCACCAAAGGTCACTACTTTTTTCATTTCTGATTTTTATTTTTAAAGTTTCGTAATAATTATTTTTCAAAAACATTCCTTGTACCTACTACAGCGTAGTGGGACTCATAAAGCCATTAAAACTTGTCATGAAATTAAATCACGAAGGTTTAGTTTAATGTTACAATCCCTGCTCATCTAAAAACTTATGGATTTCCACCATTATCCTTTCTTTATCCTTTTCTTTGAATTTTCCATGTCCTCCTTCAGGTATTGTTATAAACTTTGAATTTACCCCATGAGCTTGTAACTTTTCAAATAGTTTTTGGGACTGGATGTATGGAACAATTGGATCTGCATCCCCATGAACGATAAAAATCGGAGGGCTTTTTGCGTCCACCAAAGTAATGGGAGACAACGATTCTGCAAAAGCAACATTTTCCGATTCAGAACCAAGCCATTTTTTTACGGAAGAGGCAAACATAACCGGCCTTAAATCCGATACACCATACTTGTCTATAATAGCCCTGATTTTGACTGCCTCCCTTTCTCCACAATGGTCATCAAACAAAGAATTATTTTCAGATAAGCCTCCCATTAAGGCCAAATGTCCTCCTGCTGATGCTCCCATAAGAACAATTTTATCAGTATCGATATTCAGTTCTTCCGCATTGCTTATCAAATAGGACATTGCACAGCGAATATCCTCCACAGCTGCTGGTGCCTTGGCTTCGGACTCCAAACGATATTCCACATTTGCCACAGCCATTCCCTTTTTAAAGAAAGAACCAAACCCACGTTGGGATTCCTTTTTGCCATGGTTCCATCCTCCACCGTGTATATTGATGATCACAGGAGTTGGTTCGTCGTTGTTCGTTGGATAGTAAAAATCCAGTTTTCCATTCCACGAAGCAGTTTCGGCATATATGATATCTAATTTTGCTTGATAATTCCGGGGCAGTTCCACTTTCTTAAACTCTTGCCCCTTGCAAGCAAAGGTTACCGTCAGTACTCCCATTAAAATAAGTCTGATACAGTTACAATTTTTAACACTAATGTTTAAAGTCATCATAGAATTGAATATTTACCAGATAGTAGTAGGTTTTTAAAATTAGCTAAAAGCCAACCCTCCATTGATGTCCACATTGTTTCCAGTTATGAATGATGCTTCGGAGGAAGCCAAATAAGCTACCAAATCCGCTACCTCAGACGCATTCCCTTCTCTTTTCAGAGGTGTAGATCCTGCAACTTTTGCACGAACTTCATCCTTAGTAAAATCATCATGAAACTTCGTGGCAATCATTCCGGGGCACAGTGCATTTACCCGTATGCCCTGGGGACCAAATTCTTTGGCCATGGCCCTGGTAAATGTCATAACAGCACCTTTGGATGCGGCATATAAGGATGCTCCAGGACCTCCCCCATCCCTTCCAGCTTGAGAAGCAAAATTGACTATACTACCTCCTTCTACCATCATGGTTTTAAAGGTTTGTGTTACGAAAACGCAAGATTTAAAATTGACATCCATCAAAAGATCATAGAATTTCTCATCGATTTGATCAATGGTTTTCCGTGCAAACAATCCACCTGCTACATTTACCAAAATGTCCACTTTGTCCCCAAAGGCTTCTTTTGTTTTTGATGCCAGATTTTCCAAATCCGACAAACTTGTTGCATCGGCATATACGGCAATGGCATCCCCACCGTTGTTTTTTATCATTTTTACAGTGTCGTTGGCATCGCCCCTGTTTTCAAAATAGTTTACCACCACTTTGGCTCCATTCTTTGCCAGCTTCAACGATACTGCACGGCCGATATCTCTGGCACCTCCAGTAACAACAGCTACTTTTCCTTTTAAATCACTCATTGTTGAAATTTTATTTTTATTGATTCTTTATTTCTACAGGTCCTATTTCTTTACATAGCTTAAAGACAGCAAACACTCCTAATGGAACAAATGCAGCTATGATTACAAAAGCTGGTGTATACGATGTTTTTGTTATGATAGGTATCAAAAAATTCATGATGATAACCGATAAAATCCCAACTGTACCACCAAGCCCAGCCAGTGTTCCAACAGATTTTCCACTAAATAGATCACTGGGCATGGTTTGGATATTGGATATGGCAAATTGAAACCCAAACAATACCACCGCAACAATAATCACAAATTTGGTAGGGCCATCTGCGAAGAGAATGGTAGAGACCAATCCCAAGAACATCAAAAGGCCTCCCATCCAAATGGTTCTTTTTCTAGCTTTGTCAACCGATTGTCCCATGGCCACCCACCTTTCGGTAAGGACACCACCAGAAATACTGCCCACAGCAGCACCAACAAAGGGAACCCATGCAAACATTCCTATTTCCTTTACATTAAAACCATAAGTGTTCTGTAAGTAAATGGGCATCCAGCCCACAAAAAGCCACCAAATGGGCTCAAGAAAAAAGCGCGATGCCAGTATTGCCCAAGATTCCTTGTATGAAAGGATTTGCAATATTCCCAAACCTTTTCCCTCTTGGTCCTTATGTCTGCCCAAATGTCGTCCAGAGATAATGTATTTCTTTTCCTTTTGAGTAATCCATGGATGGTCCTTGGGTCTCTTTTTATTGAAAACAATCCATGGAATAATCCATAAAATACCTGCCGAACCTATGATTATAAATGTAGTACGCCATCCAAACCCCAAATACAAAAACGCTATTAATGGAGGCGCCACTACGGAACCCAATGAGGCTCCTGCATTGAAGATACCTTGACCTATGGCCCTGTCCTTTACAGGAAACCACTCAGCATTGCTTTTTACGGCTCCCGGCCAATTACCTGCCTCTGAAACACCCAATAGTATCCTAAAAAAACTGATGGACATCACTCCCCTACCAAAGGCATGCATCAAGGATGCCAACGACCACACAAAAATGGATATGACATAGCCCAGTTTCGTACCCACCTTATCATACATCTTTCCCGAAACCGACTGTCCAAGGGCATAGGCCACCATGAATACATTGAGAATTATGGCATAATCGGATTCACTCATTCCCAACTCTTCGGAAATGCCCGGCCACATGATCGCGAGCGCAGACCTATCTATGTAGTTGATTATTGTGGCCAAGGCGATTAAACCAATGATCCACCATCTAAGACCTTTAACTTTCATTGTCTTGTTTTAAAGCTAAAGGGATTTCAGAAGATTTTCTTGCCCATTCATGGCAATATTGTGCCATCTTGCCAAGATATTTGCATCTTGTGCAATTGGTAAAATCCCTCTCGCTTGATTCTTATTTTTAACAGAACTGTGACAACCCGTGCAGATTGCCCCGATCCTTAAATACTTTTATTGTAACAGAACTGATATAAGTCCTTAAAATGCTCTTTCATTTTTTCTTTGGCCAATTGTGGGTTTTGCTCTTTGATGGCCTCATAAATGGCCCTGTGTTCTTGGATTCCCAAAAATGCCCTGTTCTTATCACAGACATGATACTTTTCGAAATTGTTGATGATTCCGGGAGTTATTACCAGCATCAGCGTGTTTATGGTACTGTTACCACTGGCCCTGGCAATGGCTAGATGAAAAAGTAAATCCTCTTCTACTGCACTTTTCCCATCAACCACCTTGGATTCGTATGCATTTAAGGCTTCTTTTATTTCCTCCAAATTTTCATCTGTTCGCCTAAGAGCAGCAAGCCTACAGGTTTTTAACTCCAGTAAAATCCGAGTTTCCACCAATGATTTGAAATCGGGCTCCTGAAGTCTCAATATATCCTCCATCATCCCGTTCATGGCCACTTGGCCAATATCTGCGACAAAAGTGCCGCTTTGTGGCTTTGACTTTAACAAACCATAAAACTCCAGTGTTTGGATCGCTTCCCGAACATTGCTTCTACTCACACCGAACTTATCAGACAACATACGTTCGGAAGGCAACTTATCACCTGGTTCCAAATTTTTGTAATTAATCAAATCCCGAATCTTTGATATGATCTCATTTTGAATTTTTTGATTCTCGTTCTTTGCTATAACATCTAATTTCATTGGGCTCTTAAAGTTTAAAAAACTGGTTAACCAGATTGGTATGTCAAATTTAATAAATTATATTATTTCTTTTCCAAATAGTCTGGTCCGTTTTTCGGGTTTTGCCATTGCCCTTTTATTGATGGACAATGACCCCTCTTTAAATTAACCAACTCAGAATACTTTCAAAGTTCTGAAACTGTAATTATTTATCCTCCAATTACCTTTGGTTCCATTCATACCATCAACAATCATTTTCTGCTCTTTGTGACTTATTCCACATGTTCTATCATTATATCGTCCACCCTGCCTTCTGCAATATTGTTACTATCCAACCATATTGCCACTGTATCCGATGCTCCGGGATTAAAGAGTAGCGTGAGTTTGGTATAATCAAACGTACTGGTTTGATCGTCTCCCAAAACGGATGCAATGATGGCATCCTCTGCTTCGGAAGCATCTTCAATGGTGTTACCAAGCACGGCCAAGCGTATGTGCCCGCCTGCAGGAGCTGACGCCAGTGTATAATAGAGCGTTATCCTATAATCGGCATTTGGGGTCACCGTAAGCTCTTGATAAGCTACACTTTCAGCTCCCATATAAATCCTTGCGGCTTGATCGCCTGTTCGCACTACACTTGTACTTAGTCCAATGTTGTTGGCACCGGCTATTGCCCATGCATCATTTCCATCTCCTGCTCCCCCTTCCAAGGTCCCTGCCTCGAATCCAGCTTCCAGAATCTCAGGAATGAAAATAACAGGTCCTTCGGGTTCCCTTACGCTTATGTTCTTGGTTTGTACACTTTCCACGCCCAATTTGTCAGAAGCGGTAAGGCTTACCTCAAAATCCCCTTCTTGCGAGAATGTATGTTCCGGTTCGTTTTCAGTGGAAGTGTTCCCATCTCCAAAATCCCAGATAAAATCTGTGGCACTGGATGATAGATTCGAAAAGGAATACGTTAAGTAATCATTGTTGCTCTCACTAAAATCAAAATTAGCCTCGGGAAGTGTAAGGTCTTCTATAGAACCTTCCTCGGGCAATATGTTTTCCTCACAAGAGTAGACCATGGCCACCAAAAACAATGGCATTAGATTTGCCCAATGGTTCACGAATATTTTTTTATATAACATCTTTCTTCTTTTTTTAAATTTCATCAATACCCTGGATTCTGTTCCAAAAGTCCTTTGCTTAGGTTAATCTCACTACTTGGAATTGGAAGCAGGAGAGTGGTAGAGGTAAAATTGTAGCCATTCTCGGTTGCATAGGCCGATAGTACATTTTGTGCCTCTCCCAGACGCAGCAAGTCAAAAAAGCGCTGGTTCTCAAAAGCCAGTTCTACCCTTCTTTCATTTAATAGGTCTTCTTTGGTTATGGTCGCTACCGTTGTTGTGATGCCTGCCCTATTCCTAACTTCCTGAAAAGAGGCAATGGCATTAGAGCTTGTTGTGGCCTCGGCACCGGCCAAAATGGCTTCCACGTGCATTAGCAGTACATCCGCGTAGCGCAATACGATCCAATCATTTCCTGCCAATCTAGGATCACTGGCAATTGGGGCTATCCCCAAGTTTTCGTCCCCGTTTGGAATATATTTGGCGACCTGATATTCAGAAGGTTGGATAACGTCTTGACGAATTGAATATAGCGTCCTATCCCCTCCATATTGATCAAATGCATCACGCATTTCTTTCGTAACATAATTTACTCCAGCAGTATACCCAACAGCATTTAACCATTCCGAAGAAAACCCTTGACTATCTTTGATAAGATCTGGTTCATAGCCTACTGCGAAAATCACTTCATCATTGCCTTCATTATAAAAAACATCTTTGAAATTGCTTTCCAGTGAAAATCCTCTTGCCGGTTTCATTATTGATTCACACAAGGTCTGTGCTTGGCTGTATTCACCAATGGTAAGGTAAACTTTTGCCAACAATGCTTCAGCAGCGGCTTTGGAAGCTCTATTCTTATAGCCATCTCCAAGATTGGCCACTGCAGACAAAAGATCTTCCTCAATGAAATCATATATGATCGAGGATTCGATTCTTGTATAGGAAATCTCGGTATCCAATGGAGCAATCACTTTATCCACCAAGGGTACATCCCCATAAAGTCGAACCAAATTAAAATAGGCATACGCCCGTACAAACTTAGCCTCACCTTCGAACCTTGCCCTGTTGGCATCCGATGCCACCCCTAAATTGTCGAGAACAACATTGGCCCTGTAGATTATATTGTACATGCTCCTGTAATAATCCGCTACTATACCATTGGTTGCCCTAATGTTATAGTTAACGAACTGTGCTTGATCGGCGTCGGAATCGACAGCTCCTTTGCCCCTGGTATTATCGGTACGCATTTCCGTTACATAGAACTCATATTGAATGGAATGGTTAGAAGAAGTGCTCCTATCGTTCGTTCCCTGAATTCCATCGTACATGTTCAAAATTCCCGACTCCAATTCTTCATCTGTCTTAAAATATCCTTCCTCACTGACCGCAGAAGTGGGTTGCGGCTCCAAAAAATCCTTACTACAAGAAATTGCAGTAAAAATGAAAACCATTGGTATTATTATTTTTAAAAACTTCATGATTGTGCTGTTTATTTAAAATTCCAAGTTAAGCCCTAGGGATATGGTGCTAAATATGGGCGACCCTCCCAATTGATAACCATAGGTCGTTGCACTGGTCCTTCTTATTGATTCTGGATTGAACCCCGTGTAGTCATCTTCCGTCAAATACATGAGGTTCTGTCCAGATGCGTAAATTCTTGCCCTTGTAAAGACCTTGGTCCTCTTCAAAAAATCCCTTGGAAAATTGTACCCGATGTTTACATTCCGCAAAGCGACATACGAGGCATCTTGGATGATGCTATTTGTAAATATTTTTTCCCTGATAAAACCTTGATTTGGAGTTGTAGCAGGGTCATATTGCTGAGTACTGTTAAAATGATTGAACAAATATTGATCTGCCATATTCCTGACCTGGGCTCCGTGACTACCTTGAAACATAAAGGAGAAATCAAAATTCCCAATTTTGACATCGTTGGTGACGCTCCATAACAAATCCGGATATGGGTTGCCCAATATGGTCCTGTCATCATTATCTATCAACCCATCACCGTTCAAATCTTTGACGTATACTCCACTTGCCTGAGCGCCAACGGGGTGATATGGATATAGGATGTGTTCTGGAGAAATCTCTTCATCGACCACCCAGCCATAAAACGATGATATGGGTTCTCCTTCCAGATTGATCCATTCTGCAGCTCTTTTTGAATCCACCGACAAAATTTGACCATCTGAATCCGCAAAATCCACCAAGGTATTCTTGTTCTTAGATCCAATAATGGTTGTGGACCAGCTAAAATCCGAGCTTATTATATTTCTTGTAGTGAGTTCAAGTTCATACCCCTCGTTTCTAACTTCCCCAAGATTGACAAGGGCATTGCTAAAACCAGTTGTCGTTGAGACTGGATTGTATAGAATCAGCTTATCACTCTCTTTATTATAATACTCGAACGAACCCGCAATTCTATTTCCGAAGAAACCAAAATCCACCCCAGGATTAATCTCCTTGGTTCGTTCCCATTGCAAATCCGGATTGGCAATGTTGACAGGGTTAAAGGCGGACACCAAACTTCCGCCAACCACAGCAGTGGAAGGCTCCAATAGAGCCAAATAAGGATAATTATCGATAAGACTACTCCCGGTATTGAAGGATTCATTGCCGGTAATACCATAACTGAACCTAAATTTCAGGTTACTTATGACATCGCTGTTTCTCAAAAAGTTTTCCCTAGCCACATTCCATCCTACGGACGCTGCTGGAAAGAACCCATATTTATTGTTTGGTCCCAAGGCTGAATTACCATCACGCCTTAAGCTCAGGGACAGCAAATACTTATCCTTATATGCATAGTTCAATCGGCCAAAAAGGGAAAACAATCTTTTTTCATATTCTTCCGATTGTGCCAACGAAATCGTGGTTGCTGCCGTAATGGTTTGAAGCAGATCTGAATCATATCCAGTTCCCCGTACAGATTCATATTCGGTGTCCCATGTCTCTGAAGAAACCCCAGCAACAGCGGTTACTTCATGATTATTGAACATTTTGTTGAAGGTAAGATAGTTCTGTGTCGTCAAATGAAGGACATTTTGCGAGCTGATGTCCAATTGAGCGGCCGCAGCTCCATTTCTACTGGCCTGAACACCCTGCCATCTTCTATTTTTTGCATTTTGAAAGTCTCCGGAAAAGACCGTTTTAAAACTCAGGTCCTTGGTGATATTGAACTGTCCATATACAGTTCCATATACCTTGAACCTATCCTCGGTTCTATCCCTTTCCAGGATTTTTGCTGCGGGATTTGTATTTGAGGTACTACTGATACTTACTGAACTTCCATTACCATAAAGATCATAATCATCAAAATGGCGCTGCACCGCATAATCCCCTATTTGCACATCAGGGTAAACATCCCTGTTCACGTACTGGATTGTATTGGCATCATGATATATGGGCAGCCATGGAGCCTGTCTTAAAATATCGTGTGTAGAACCATCAAACCTATCCTTATATGTGAATGTCGGTGTAATGTTGGCACCAAAGGAAAATAGGTCACTGACTTTTGTATCAATTTTCAGGGTAAGGTTATATTTTTTAAAATCATCCTTCAGCAACACCCCCTCATCATGGGTATAATTGCCTGAAATACTAAATTTGGTGTTCTTGCTCCCACCTCTGGCCCCTATGGAATGGCTCGTGATTATCCCTCCTGTAAAAATGATGTCCTGCCAATCCTCATCTATGCCAATTTGTTGTTTGTACTTTGTTCTATCCGATAGGGAACCGGTCGCCACAAGCTCGGCTTGGGCCGATTCATTTACAGAAAAGTAATAGGCATCACTTTGCCTGGCCCTTTTGTACCCTGTATAGGTATTGTAGGTAAAGCGTGTTTTTCCTTCTTTTCCCATTTTTGTGGTAATCATAATAACCCCTCTACTTCCCCTGGAACCGTAAATAGCGGTTGAAGCGGCATCTTTCAATACCTCAAAGGACTCAATGCTGTTCATGTCCAAAGCCCCGAGGTAATCATTGCCCACCACTTGACCGTCCACTACGATCAATGGAGACAGGGCTCCGGATATCGATGCGGTTCCCCTTACCCGAATAGTGGGGGCTGAACCGGCTTCTCCTTCGGTTGCCTGTATGTTCACCCCGGATACCTGGCCGACCAAAGCATCGTCCACCCGGGACACTGCGATTTGATCAAGATCTTCGTTGACCACTTTTGAAATGGCTCCTGTAAGGTGGCTTTTCTTTTGGGTTCCATACCCTATGATAACCACTTCATCCAATTCACTTGCGCTTTCTTCAAGAACAATGGAGTAAGTTGTGTTATCGGAGATGGTAATGTTCTTCGTCTGGTATCCCACATAGGAAAATTGTAGTACCTCGCCCTTAACGGCATTTATGGTGAACTTTCCATCAAAATTGGTATATACACCTCTGTTGGTCCCCACAACGATGACGTTGGCCCCTGGAATGGGAACATTGGAACCATCAGACACCGTACCTGATACTACAGGCTGTTCCTGTGCGTAGGAAAACAGTTGCAAAGAAAATAGAGCGAACAATGTCAATTTAATTCGTAATTTCATTAGTTTGTTTAAGTTAGGTTTCTGTAGTTTGCTTATTATACCCCTTGAGCAAAATATGCTTCGGGCCCTGCGTATTCAATACCCAATCAGAACAGGATACGTTCCATTGTTTTCTATTTTTAATATCTTTACAACAGACGTGCTGTCTGACCGGCAGACATGTTTACATATTACTTCCCTCTTACTTGAAGTAATTTCATAAAAAAGGATAGGCGTGCACCTATCCTTTTTCTTTATGTTTCATTTTGTACCATAATTCTGTTTTAGATTTATTTATTTTGGTCAACCAATCTGGTAAACCAATTTAGTCAACCAAATATAATTTATTAAGTCCTTATAAAAAAGAAGGTTATGTTAAAATTTTATAGTTATCTCGAAATTAAATCAATTTGAAAGAGCAAATCATAAAAATTGAATGCGCCTTTTGTGTTATTTGTCAAAATAACAACCTATTTTTTCATGAAAAACTTGTTTATTCTATGAAATCTTCCCTTATGGGGCTAAACACATCCAACAACTCACCATCTTCGAGACAAATGGCTCCGTGTAATACATTGGGAGGAATATAAAATCCATCTCCTTTTTTTAAAATAGTTGTTTTGTCTCCTATCGTTACCTCAAACTTGCCCTTCTGTACATACGTGACCTGGGAGTGAACGTGCTTATGCATAGGTCCTACACCTCCTTTATCAAAAGCAACATGTACTAGCATTATGTTATCATCATAGCCCATTATTTTTCTATAGACCCCCACTCCGGCTTTTTCCCAATTGATCTTATCCCCAAATAAAAATTCTTTGCTTTTCCCTAATGATTTCATCTGTCTATTTTTTATTTTGATATGTATAGGGACCGACCCATTCATACAGTTTGCCGTTTATGGTCAGCCTGTGTTTTTTTGATTTGTCATTTTCGGTATTGGCAAGAATAAAAATTTTGTCCAACCAATTCTTTCCTTTGATTTGTACCCCTATGTAATCCTTATTGTTGTATATGACCTCAATATGCTCAATATTACTTTTGGCATTCTTTGCCATTTCGGTTACCGGACTATAGCTACCATGAGGTTCCATTATGGAAACAAAGAGCGCGTCTTTTGTTTTTTCCTTTCGATGTATTATCACTGGGTCTCTTCTTAAATTGTATTGAGGGTCATTAGCCCCCAACCTTCCCAATAAGAATTGTTCGTTTTGGGATACTATGGTGGTAAGAGTATAAAAATGGTTTTGATGCATCCAACTGAATGTGGCATTACTTTTTTTGCGGAATTGCCCCTTACCCTCCAGAAAAATATGCTGGTATCCGTTTGCTGTGCCCAATGGCTCCAAGGTCGCTGTAGCTTGATAGTCAAAACCGAATTGAATGGGCTGACCGAGATAATGTAAGGGTAAATCATATTTAGCGGGTTTTTGGGAATTCACCCTCAAAATGTCGAACACAAATGGTTTCCCATAGGTTTCTTCTTCAATCATCGCCATGGTTCTGTGCATCTGTGTATCGGTATATGCATTTGACTCCACTGCACTGATTATTTGAACTTTAGAATTGGAAGCATCAAAAAAGTAAAGATTGGAATGATACTTACTTCCAATCTCATAGGTTCCCTGAAAGTGGGAGGTTTCATCCTTGACCAAAGTGTTATGGGCTATGGTTTGCTTGGCCCAAGTGTTATTTTCTTTAAGATAGTTACCTCCACCCTTTTGTTCTATGTTTACATAACGGACCATTCCATAGTCCTGCACTACTTCCTTCCCCTGTTCATAAAGGGAGTAGGAAAGTTTATCATAATGACCATGACTGAGTCCTTGGGCCGTGTATTTAAATACAAGTGTCAACGATTCGTCTTTGCTCCTCAATACACTCAACCCTCCTTGTTTACCATTGGCCCCATCAGAAAATTGCATAGATTTTCTCTTGAATGGTCTACTTGTATTTTGATTCACCCCTTTGGCCACTTCCATGCCCGCATCACTTAAAATTACTTTTCCTTGTTGTTCCGCTATATGCAACAAGGAAGTATCTTTTCCTCCATAATAATAAGACAAATCAACCGCTGTCACCAAGGAACTGGTTTGATAGGACATTCCTTTCTGGGCATCGTTCAATGCAAAAAAATCTCCATTTTTGTCGGTAAGTTGCAATAAGGTATTTACGGATTTGAGCAATACACTGTCCTTAAATTCAAATATCCCCAACTCTGGTCTTGCATTGTGGAGCGATTGGGCAAATATTAAGAAAGGATACATGGCATACCTTTGATAATAAGGGCCTTCTGTATAATATCCATCTGGACTAAAGGGTTCGTCCAAATTGGCCAAAAAACCTGATTTTCCATTTTCCGTTTTGATAAATCCGCCATCGTTATCCTTGGCATTGGGCTCGATATTATCATCGGGCAAACCATATAATGCCTTTTGTACCAATTCATCATCATCCATTACCAGACCTATCATCCCTACCGCTGCATTTCCCCAAGTACTGTGATTATGTATCCTGTTAAAGAACTTCGGGTTCCCTGTTGATAGAAAATCAGCAAATGGTCGAAATAAATTAATCTCTAAATCTTGTCTTTGCTTTTTGGAAAGCCATTCATAAATACAGTCATATGCTTGACTGGTATAGACCAACCAATTGGCATCATTGAGACATTGCCAAAAAAGTTTACCTCGGGCATAGGACCTTTCTTTGGGGTGCAAGGGTAACGTAGGGTACATATCAGCATATTGCATGAGCATGTCCCTAACATAAATAGCATACTTTTCATCATCCAAAACCTGATATAATAGTCCGGCCTTTTGCATGGTCAGGTAGTTGAGTTTATGCCTTTCGTGGGTATATCCCCCGGAATAATCCTTTGGGATGGGCACATCGATTCCAGATGAGATTTCCGCGTCTACCTGGACCTTTACTTGTTCTAAGGAAACATCAAAAAGTGGAAGTTCTCCTAGCTCCCTCTGTATATTCACTACACCTTCTTTGGTTATGGTCAAGGATGGATGCTCTTGTGAACTGGCATGGCCTGGGATAAGAACCAATAAGTAAAGAACATGTAAAGCTTGAACTATACGGTTCATACACATACAGATTTTACATTATCATTATAGTATTTTGAAAAAGCGTTTTTACAATTTTGCTTTATTGGTATTGAACTGTGATTGTTTTGTTGTTTAGGTACATCAAACAGGAATAATGTGATCAAATATAGAAATATCATCGATTAATTGGTTTACCAATTTGGTTTACCAAAAATATACATATTTATCACACTGGCAAATTTTACGCTCAAAAAATTATAATATCTAAAAATGTAAAGTGAAAAAATAAATTCATCGTATTTAATAGCTGTAATATTTCGTGTTAAAACCAAAAAAGGCAATGAAAAACAGTTATTTGCCCTTCATTGCCCTATATGTCAGATAAAGTTATAATCTAATTGTGCTGGGTTATCACTTGGTATAATGTAACCTCTGCATAATCGGTATAATTACCGTTCCACCTAAAATAATTGCCAGTTTTAAAATAATTGTCATATTCATATCCATTGGATTTGTAATCATAAAACGTTTGATAGGATTGATCGATTCCTTTTGCAGGGCAAACAATGGCGCATTTTAGGACACCATTTTCCACTTTGAGCTTCACGGTAAACTTTTCATTGTCGACCTGGGCCAAAATCGGTTTTTGAATATTGGCACTCGTCCATTCTTCCCCAGAGGTAGATGGACTGGTGTAGTACTCCAAAATTAACTGCCCATCGGACCACAATACTTTTACCGTTGCCGGGGAACCTGAAAATGAACCTCCTGGATATCCATGAATTTGAGCCACATAGGTTTGTGCATTACCTTCACACTTTACAACTTGAAGGGTGGATTCCATGAGATGGGTTCCTGAATCCATGGCCCAGTTGTCCGAATTTGTCTGGTTGCCCTGCCAACGCTCCCGAAACTCAGTTCTACAGTATTTACCTGAGTTCAATTCCTCATAACCTGAGGTGGTATATCCTGTATATTTGGTGTACATTCTATAAGATCCATCGCAGTTCCATGAAAAGTAATCTTTTTCTTGTGATGATAAGTTATAGTTCTCCAAATCATCCCACTCTATTGAAGTAGCCTTGTTATTTCCCCCGTCAATGGGAACGGACAGGTACCAATGGCTCCAATTGATATTCTGCCCAAGGACAGGGTTATCCGAGTCTCCAACAACTTGAAGCTCCAAAATGCTGTTCCATTGGTTAAGCGAATTACCATTACCTTCAAACTTAAGTGAAGACACCTCATCATTGGGAAGGTCATAGCTTTCAAACTGATTTGTTAATCCGCTACTACTATGGTCCAACATTTGATACCAAGGGGAATTATCAGAGGAACGTCCATACACCTTAAAGTCAGCAATACGTTCATCTCCCTTATGCCATGCTATTTTTAATGAGTCAACCACTGGGCTATCATGGCCAAAATTCAAAATAAGTTCTGTCCCCAATCCTTCCCCTGACCATCTTGAGGTCAAATCCCCATCTGCTATATTGATAGCGATGTGATCACCGTCTTCATCAGTTGCATACATATTGGAAAAGCATAGTTTATTACTAGAGGCTTGTTGCTCCGACGTCCCCCAGACCTCAACTTCGGAAATGCTGTTCCAAAGATTTTCTGAATTACCATTACATTCAATTTTAACATAGCGCGCTGGTGCATTAATGGCATATTCTTGAAATTGATCCGTGGATCCACTACTAGTCAATGTATTTATTAACTGCCAATTTTCTGATGGTGCTGATTTTACCCAAAGTTTAAAATCCTGTGTTCTTTCATCACCTTTGTACCAAGCTATTTTTATGTTGTCTACCATAGTTGAATCAGTACCTAGATCCACACCTATCTCTTGTACAGAACCTTCGGCTGACCATCTGGTATTTAAATCATCGTCATATATATTATCTGCTACATTTGGGCTCTGCTCCCCTGTTGCGGCAGCTGCTTGAATCTCTAGCTCCACTAAAGTTGAACTCAACAATAGCGAGTTAAACTCCAATTTTGTCCTATCCTCGATTGATTCCTTTTCGCATCCATTTATCAGAACAACCCCCGCAATCATTCCTACTATCAAAATCAATTTCTTATTAAGCCTAATGACTTTATCAATGTTCAATGAAAATATTGTGTTTATCATAATATCTTTTTTTGGTTGTCCAATTTGGTTTACCAATTTGGTTTACCAAAAACACAAATATATTCGACAAATGCAACTTTTCACATATTGGTGGATGAAACAGATTCAATTGCCTGATTCAGGTCAGGTTATTTAAATGAATAATTATCAATAGTGCTCAATGACCATCAAGTCGATGACTAAATGAAATATTTGAGTTAATGTTTAAGTCCTCTGTTGGAAACGCCGGACATAGTATACCACCCTCGCTGGGTTAAAGTGACCATAGCTGGCCGGACGAAAGTGACCCACCTTCGCCGGGTCAAAGTGGACCACCTTTAGATTAGATCTATCTGTAAAAAGTCTAAGTGCTTTTTTTGTTAAAAAGCACCATGGCGAACAAGCAGATAGACATGCGAAAGACAAAACTGATTTACAAACTTTACACCTCCGGCATGAGCAAACGGGGGATAAGCCAACAATTGGGCATATCCCGTGTCACGGTCAGGAAGTACATAGAATTCTTCAAGCGGTACCGTTTTACGGCCTACGAAGTGGAGAAGATGACCTTGGAGGAACTCCACGGCCTTTTTAAGGACGGGCAAAAGCGCAAGAGCCAACGGTTGCTGACCTTAAGGCAGTACTTTCCCTATTTTGATAAGGAAATAAGAAAGACCGGGGTTACCCGACAGTTGCTCTGGGAGGAATATTATGCCAAGCATCCCGATGGCTTCAAGCTCTCACAGTTCAAGTACTGGTACGCCGAATGGCGCAAGGAGACCTCGCCGGTAATGCACATGGAGCACAAGGCCGGCGACAAGCTCTTTATAGACTTCACGGGGAAGAAACTCCACATTGTTGACAGGGACACCGGTGAACTGAAGGAACTGGAGGTGTTCGTTTGCATACTGGGCAGCAGCCAATATACTTATGTAGAGGCCTGTGCGAGCCAAAAACTGGAGGACTTCATCCGCTGCACCGAAAACGCACTATGGTTCTACGGCGGCGTACCAAAGGCCCTGGTACCCGACAACCTGAAGTCGGCGGTCACCAAGAGCAGCCGTTACGAGCCCAAGGTCAACGAGGTCTTCGCCGACTTTGCCGAACACTATGAAACGGCGGTACTGCCCACACGTACCTATAGGCCAAGGGACAAGGCCATAGTGGAGAACGCCGTGAAGATAATCTACACCAGGGTGTTCGCCCCTTTACGGAACCAGGTCTTCCATAGCATGGCCGATATCAACATGGCGATAAGGGAACTGTTGGAAAAACACAACACAATGCCGTTCAGGGGAAGGGAATATTCCAGGCGTTCACTTTTCATGGAAATCGAGAAGGGCGAACTGATGCCGTTACCGGCGAAACGCTATGAGGTAAAACGATATGCCCAGGCCACCGTGCACAAGAACAGCCATATCTATTTTGGGAAGGACAAGCATTATTACAGCGTGCCCTACAGGCATATAGGCAAACAGGTCAAGCTGGTCTATACCGACAGTATCGTCGAAATCTACCATAAGCACGAAAGGTTCGCCGTACATACAAGGGACAGGAAAAAATACGGCTATACCACCTTGGCCGACCATATGCCCTCGCACCACAGGTTCGTAAGCGAATGGAGCAGTGAAAGGTTCATCGATTGGGCGGGCAATATCGGTGGACACTGTAAAGGGTACATCATTGCCATCCTGGAGAAGAAGCAACACCCGGAACAATCCTATAAGTCCTGTCTGGGCGTGCTCCACCTTGCCAAAAAGTACGGAAGGGGACGTCTTGAGAATGCGTGCAAACGTGCCTCGGAATATGGTGCGTACAATTACAATATGGTCGAGCGCATCCTGAAAAAGGGATGGGACCAGATCGATGAACGTATGGACGGGGATATGGAAATGCCCGAGCACAACAACATAAGGGGAGGAAAATACTACGAATAGGAACAATACTTAAAAACAGAACATATGAACGAAAAAACAATGCAATTGATGAAAGAAATGAGGCTCTATGGAATGCACAGGGCCTTCACCACAACAATGGAAACCGGCGGTCCGTCCACCGGTTACACCAACGATGAACTGATCGCCTATCTCGTCCAGAGCGAATGGGACGACCGGCACAACCGTAGGATAGAGCGATTGACCAAGTCCGCAAGGTTCAGGTATACGGCCGTCATGGAGGCCATCGATTACCGACCGTCACGCCAACTGGACAAGAACCTGGTCCGGAGGCTCGGTTCCTGCGGGTTCATCCCTAAAAGGGAAAACATACTTATTACCGGTAGTACCGGTGTGGGGAAAAGTTATCTGGCCTCGGCCATCGGCCACCAGGCCTGCTCCTTGGGGCGAAAGGTCATGTACTTCAACACCGCCAAGCTCTTTACCCTGCTCAAGACATCAAAGGCCGACGGTTCCTATCCAAAACAGATAAGCAAACTTGAAAAACAGGACTTGCTCATCTTGGACGACTTCGGCCTTAAACCATTGGACAACATCAACAGGCATGCGCTTATGGAGATCATCGAGGACCGTCACGGCAAAAGGTCCACTATTATAGCATCACAACTACCAGTCGAAGTATGGCATGACATCATAGGTGAAAAAACACTGGCCGATGCCATTCTCGACCGTTTGGTGCACACGGCACACAGAATCGACATAAAAGGAGAATCAATGAGAAGAAAATTGAAAAATAAAAACTAAGTTTAACCCAAGGATAGATCAAATCTAGGCAGTTCGTTTACCCTGGTCAGTTTCATCCGGCGAAGGTGGGTCACTTTACCCGGCTTATCCATTTTACTGTCATCCAACAAGGGCAGGACGCGTTTGATACTTTCGAACTTTTCCTGTTCTCCTTCTTGTAGTTTAAAATTGGTATTGTCCTCACTAGGGTCATACCCGACCATATAGTCTTGGTAATTCTCAAAACTCTCCAACGAGTGGACTTTCCTGAAAAACCTGTTCTTAGGGCGTGTATAGTATGAAATACACTCCCTTTTCATCACAAACCGCAAGAAAAAATAAATATGCTTCGGGGATTCCAAACTGTCCCTATTCACCCACAACTTCAAGAATACATCCTGAACCAATGTTTCCACAACAAAACCATCATCGAGAAAGCTCTTGCCCAACCAGAAAATCTGTCTACGGTATTGGGTATAGATTTCTGCAAAAGTCGAAGGGCAACCTTTCTTCAATAATTCAAGATGCCTGTAGTTGATATTTGAAATCACTAGCATAAAATTTCAATGAATACTTACCAAATGTAATCATTTATTTATTAATCGTAATTATTAATTTATTATAAGTATATTTTACAGTACTATAAATGAATTACTTGTCATTTTAGGGTTAACAAATACGCCCATGACAAAAAAAGATGATCATAAAGACCCTGCACTGGTTTCCATAGGTTCAATGTTCGAGACGGGAAAAATTCGAAAGATGTACACTCTTGCAGAATTATATCCGACCAGAATAGCGAAATCACTTGGTATAAATTATGGAAGGTATATGGTCAAGCTGAACCATCCCGACAAGTTCACTATGGGAGAAATAGTGAGACTTGCAGACTTACTCGATATAGAACCTGACATGATAACCAAGGTTATATATTCTGAATTAAAGTAGCTCATGCAATTACTGGAAAGTATCTAACAGTATGACTTACTAAAAGCGAACGGAACGCAGTGAAGTGCTGCAAGCGTCCCAAAACTTACCCTTAACTAATACTACTGAGCGAGGTAACTTTATCCATTGACCGGATATGTTCTTCTCATAGTGCTTGGGAATCTAAAGGTCTGTTGGCTTCAAGTTTATATCGTTCCAACCTCCCTTCCGTTATTTCAAGCTTCAGATAACTCTTTCCAAAACTGCTCTTGACCACCTTGACCTTTTCAAGAATATCCTTTAAATCTGTTTGAAGTGCAGCTGCCTTTTCCTCCAAATGTTCATACTTGATCCTGGGAACCATTACCTCTCCCTCAAACTTCGGGTATGGCCTTGGTGGATTCTTTTCAATCATATCTTCAAGAAAATCATCCTCTTCATCTTCATTATCCAATTCTTGGTTAAACAAAGCCTGCATCATACCAATGGTAGGCAAGGTCTGGTTCTTTTCAATGTCCCTGATTATGGCAATGACAGCATCCGTCCGTTTCCTGTTCTTGATGATTTCCTGCCCAATACTCTTTTCAAACCGTTCCGATGGCAAGAACCCATGCCATTCAAAAAAGTCCATAACCATATCCAAGGTATGGGAATAACTCTTGCCCACCCTTTTTGAAAAGTCCTTAAACCTGGATAGGGTCTTTTTCTTTATCCGTACTGCTCTAAAATCATCCATATTTCAAGTTTTAAGGGGTATAATTGTTACAATTCTTTTCAGTGATTACAGGAAACCCCAGCGTTATTGTAACAATAAATTTTGTGGTTCCTAAAATCAAACATTTCCAGAAACCCTTATAAACAGGGCTTTTCCAAAGGAAAATGAATCAATAGCGTCGCTTTAGCGCGCTATCCTCTTGCTATTCCCTTAGTTTAGCGATGGCCATTTGCATAGAGCTTTCTTTTAAGATTATAGTCATTTAAATGACCGTTGTCTTTCACTCGGGAATACCCTCGATGACCGTAAGTGGCCACCGACCGATAAAGGAGGATTACGCGCAAGGAAAGTCCAGGACTTATGCTTTTCAAATCCTTTTATCGGTCTTCTCTGAACAGGATCAGATGGAAATTCAGGCTTCAAGGCCTATTGTCCAGGGTTTCGATACAGGTTCAGATATCCCCTTGGTATGGAACCGGTCCTTTATGACACGTCCCAGTACCAGAACATATATCGCTGTCCATTGAGAGGGACCCGGGTATTGCCTATCTTGGGACTTCATTGATATTGGACGGCAACCAGACCGATAAAGACGTATTAATTGCTTTTCAAAGTTCAGGACTTATAAGGAAGGATTAAATGCTTTATCGGTCATCTTCTGGGCCCGCATCATATGGAAATTCAGGCTTGAAGGCCTATTATCAGGGATTAGATAATCGTTCAGTTGTCGGTTGTACTCTAATTCATGGATCTCTCATTTTTTAAACTTTTTTATCATGGAAAAATCTGACTTCAAGTATTTTGTTGGCGTGGACATATCCAAAAAGTCCTTTGACATCGCCATTATCGAAGGGGACGACACGTCCTCGTTCGTGTTCGACAATTCACAAAAGGGCACCAGGGCGTTCATAAGGCTGCTCAAGAACAGGGACATACCCTTGGAAAGCACCCTGATCTGTCTGGAACATACCGGGATATACGGTAGGCCGTTGATCGCAAGGCTGTTGGAAAAACAGGCCAATTTCTGCGTCGAGATGTCGTTGAGGATTATCCGTAGCCTGGGGATACAACGCGGCAAGAACGATAGGCTTGACGCCATCCGGATCGCACGGTACGCCGCCAAGAACCACAACGAGGTCGAACTGTACAGGCCGTTACCGGAGATCCTGGAAAAGGTCAATGCCCTGCTCAAGGTAAGGGACCAACTGGTCAGGTTCAGGGCCGACCTGGGCAAGCACCCCAATGAACTCAAGACCTTTGACCCGAAACTTGGGAAGCTGGTCCAAAGGCACATCAAAAAGACCACCAAGTGCCTCAATGACGAGATACACCGCATAGAGGGCGAGATAGAGGCCCTTGTGCTCTCCGATGAAAGGCTGAACACCACGGTGCGACTGGCGACGTCCGTTACGGGGATAGGTCTGTTCACGGCTCTATACTTCACCATCTTCACCAATTTTTTCACCAGGTATGAAAATCCCAAACAGCTTGCCTGCTACTGCGGCGTTGTGCCCTTCGAGCACACATCCGGTTCCAGTATACAGAAACGCTCCAGGGTGCACCATATGGCCAACAAGATGATGAAAAAGCAATTGCACATGTGCGCACTTGCGGCTGTCAGGCACGATCCCGACCTGAAGGCCTACTATGAAAGAAAGGCAGAGGAGGGAAAGAACAAAATGTTGGTCCTCAACAATGTCCGAAACAAGCTTGTCCTTAGGGTCTGTGCCGTGGTAAAACGGCAAAGCCCCTATCAAAAAAACGTGGCTTGAGACCAATATCATTATTTTAATCACTTTATTCATTTTTGCCTTGTTTTTAACATGGAAATCCTTCGTCCCGCAAGCGGGACCGAATAAATACAGCATGATTGGAAATCAGCTGCCCTTTAATTTTATATTGATTCGTACGGACTTTTGGAAAGTCAAATCAAATATGTGCCGTACTAATTCATGTTATAGAACACATGATAAAATATTGAACTTTATCTATTGTTCGGAAATTCGTTAATCCAATGAAAACCTCTTTTCATAAGATAAAACTCATTCTTATCCTTTATCTCAAAATCAATCCTAATGCTATCTTTACCTTTGGTTCCAGTAAAAACCAAAACACTATCCCTTAACTCGTATTGGAAGTTAAAGGTTGAAGATTCTTTGAATGGTTTTATTTGAATTGTGGTGTTTATGGTATCCACTACACTTTCTGCATAAAGAATATCGCCATTCATTTTAGTTATGTTGGAACTGTATCTATCGACTATAAATCTTCGCCATCTATTTTTGTCGGTCAACAACGGTTCAGTAGTATCATTGTTCACGACAAAAGTTTCAACTTCGTAAATTCCATATAGACTGGGCATCTCTGCTTTTCTCCCATGCTTCCATTGGTTACTATAATTATTTGTAACCATTACTGAAGTGATAAAGAGAATGACAAAGCCTTTCACAAAAAGACCGAGTTTAACATATCTCCTGTTTTTAAAGTATGGTTCTATTTTATTGGCAGGAACCGGCTTGTTCAAAACGAAAAAATTCAAAAGTCCCGTAATGTCCTTTGATAGTATAATTATGGACAGTATTACCAAATGAAATGAGAAGAGCTTTACAGGCACATCGTAACTCATGTTCAAGACAAAAACATTAAGCATTATTCCGAACGCTAAAATGGCCCCAAGTCTAGTGGTCTTTCTAAAAAAAAGAAGTACTCCCGCCATAACCTCCATCACACCAGTGAAAATGATGTAAGGAACAGAATATCCCATAAACTTCCATAGTAAACCCATTGGAGAAATTTCACCAAATGGCCTTAACATATCGGTAAGACCAGGTTCCCAAAATTGATTAGGAAACACTTTGGCAAGACCATAGGTCAACATTGTGAATGCCAAATAATAACGGATATAAACGGCAGCAAACCTTTTAATTCTTCCAAAGAAATCCCTTGCCCTATCAAAAATGAGCCAAATCGTTGCAATAATAACCGAAATTGCTCCTTGCACAAGAAGTTTAAAAAAATGGTAGCTCGTATCCCCGCTACCATTGACACGTGTAACAATATCACCTTGATAGCCTGCACCGTCCTTTACCAGTAATAAAACCAACCACTGCCAAAACTTATCTACATAAGATGAAATGCTTTCTCCAACTTTGAACGGTAGCCATTCCAAAGGAAACGGAAAGATGTATAAAAAGAAATAGGTAATTAGAAATAGTGTTCCCCAAAAGGTAAAATTATCAAATATCCTCTTCATAGTTTTATGGTCATTGATGGCTATTCTGTTATTAAACTGGAGAAACTATCTTCTCAAATATAGTTATAACTAAACAATTAGTTTAAACATCATTACTGGAGATTACTATTAGCTTCCTGTAGAATCTTTTTGCTCATTTTTTTCCATATGATAAATAAGGTTCTGCATATCCTCCCCTATCTTGTTTTCCAATACCCTTGCATAGATTTGGGTAGTGGACAGTTTGGTATGTCCAAGCATTTTGGAGACTGTTTCTATCGGGACTCCATTGGACAATGTTACCGTTGTGGCGAAGGTGTGTCTAGCAGTATGGAATGTCACTTTCTTGTAAATCTTACAAGCTTTGCAGATTTCCTTTAAGTAATAATTGACTTTTTGATTACTATAAACTGGTAATAAAACTTTCATCACTTTCCTTTCATTGGAGTTTTCATATTTCTTGATGATTTCCTTTGCCTGAGGAAGTAATGGGATTTTAAGTACCTCGTCAGTCTTAATTCTTTTGGTAAACAACCAGTCATTTCCGTCTATTCCCTTGAGAACATGGTCTGGTGTCAATGCTTTGAGATCGATATAGGAAAGACCAGTATAACATGAGAAAAGAAAAACATCCTTACATTTCTCAACCCCTTCCTTTTTAAAAGTAGTTTCTTCAATCAACCTCATTTCCCGTTTTGTCAAATATGCCCGTTCGGTTTTCTCAAAGCGAAGTTTATAGTTTTCAAAAGGATCTTTTGCTATCCAATCCAACCGAACGGCCAACCTTGACATTTTCTTTAACCTTTCCATGTGCTTCATGGCCCCGTTATTGGTACACTTGGTTCGTGTCGATGGTCTGTACTTTCTAAGATATTGTTCAAAGTCGGATATAAAACGATAGTTCAACTTTTTGAGCTTTATATCCTCCATCCCATATTCTTCTTTTAAAAATAGGCCTACACATCGTTCTGTGATATGGTAGTTCTTTCTGGTTCCCGGACGTAAAGAAGTGTGCATAGTTCCATTGTGATAAGCAATTAATTGCTTCAATGTTTTTCCGCCCTCATCTTCCCCAAAAAATCTTGCTTTGATAGATAGTGGAGTGATTACTTTTTCTTCTGCCATCATCAATCTATGAGCCTCATGTAGTCCTGTATAAATTTGGTCCAGGTACTTGTTAAGGGAAATTACATAACTGGAAAATCCCTTGCCCCTTTTACGGTTATTGTCCCATAAATTGGCTTTTATCTCCCGATTTATACTAAAATCGGTGCGCTCACCATCGATGGTGATCCTACAATAGACAATTCGGTTCTCGGATTGAACCTTGTGCTTTCTAGTAAAGAAATTGATTGTTAAACGATTGTTTTTCTGCATGTTGCAACCTTTTAGAGTGTTAATACTGTGAAAGTCAAAACACAAGAAAAATGGTTCTAAAAGTCATTTAAAGTTACAACAAGAACTGTAAGTGTTTGCTCCCGATGGGAACACGCTTGATATGATTTTAGATGATTTTAAATGAATTCAAACGATATGCCTAAAAACACAAAACACTGAAAATCATAAGATTAACAGTGTTTTGATTTTACTTAAATAAGGTAAGTCGGGATGACTGGATTCGAACCAGCGACCACACGCACCCCATGCGTGTACGCTACCAGACTGCGCCACATCCCGAAAAGGGATTGCAAAAATAGAAATTTTGATGATATTTTTAACCGATACCTTTAAAACTTTTTTCTAAAATATAGGTCTACAGTTTTTGCCGATCCTTTTACTCCCGGTACAACGTAAAGTGTCCCACGAACTGTTGCTTTTCATTGTCGTTGGCATAAACCACATACCAATAATCCCCAGTGGGCAAAGGCTTACCTTCATACGTGCCATCCCATTTTTTAACTTGATCTAAGCGGGCCACCACTCTACCGTACCTATCATATATAATTACATCGATAAATGGGAAATATTCACGATTTTCCGGATACCAATAGTCGTTCATATTATCTCCATCTGGAGTAAAGAAGTTCGGCATTTCCGGCATTCCTTCAAAATCAAACGGCATTATCAGTGTTGCTTCACATCCATTTTGATCTCGCACCATAATCGTTATGTTTGAGTCAACTGTTACATTAAAGGTATTCACCTCTCCGTAGGATTCTCCTTGGAAGAAATATTCATATCCACCAAAACCACCGGTGGCAATGGCCGTAATTTCATCTGGACCGGTTTTTGTGGCTTCCAATGTGAGCGGTTCATATGCCTCTATTTCAAATTCCACAAAAGTGACACATCCGTTGGCATGGTATATATATACCGTATGCTCTCCAGCCGGAAGATCCCCGAACGTTCTTTGAGTGGTAGCCAATGCTATATCGTCCACATCTAAAGAAAACAATAAATCCGACAACTGGGACTGGTCCTCAATAGTTATGGTCGTAGTGCTATTGGGAAATATTCCCTCACAACCATATTCAACTATTGGTTCCGCAACAATATCTATCCCTATTCCTATTTCCGCAATAACATTGGTTTGACAACCATTGGCATCCCTAACAAATATGACATAGGTTTCACCTCCCTGAAGATTATCAAAGAACAAACTATCGTTTTGAACAAAATCCGCATCGTCGGCAGAATTTACACTAGTAAAATAAGGAGCGGTACCTCCGGTCACTTCAAGGGTCAGGGTTCCGTTGGCATCGCCCATACAGGTTTCGGGCGTGGTGTTGACCACTCCTGCTACCAACTCCATGGGCTGGGTAATCTCTACTGTTCTTGTTATGGTACAACCCAAATCATCTTGAATGATGATGTCGTACGTGCGAGGTGCCAAGTCCGTAAAGGTTTTTCTATTTGGATTTACTGGATCATCCCCTTCAAAAAATTCACTTAAGGTATCCGAAATGGAATATCTAATTTGTCCGGTTCCTCCACTGGCTTCAATTATAATCTGTCCATTCATATCTCCTGCACAAACTACCGGTACAGCTTCCAAATAATCCAAAACCAAAGGGTCTTTTGGTTCAATGATAATTGGATCGGATATGGCCTCGCATCCTCCACTTTGAGCAAAAACATAATACGTACCGGGATTCAACTCCCTAAAGATACCCGAGCTTTGTGCAGGACGAACAATTGTTGCAGCCGATGGAGGCAACGTATCGGAGTTTACCAAGGTATATACATAGTTTCCGATACCTCCAAAAGCTTCAGATCGAATTATTCCCGTTGCCTCTCCAGCACAATTAATGGTGGCGTTGGTCAAATCCAAATCGATTACCAAAGGTGCAGCTGGATCTAACGAGATTTGGTTGGATTTCTCAAATGGACATCCATTGGAATTTTGAACATCGTACTGGAACGGCCCTGGATCCAAGGTTATATCCGCGGCAATCTCTACGCTGGTCATTCCAGCCCCGAAAGGCACAAATGGGTCAGTGGTTCCCGATCTACGATAAAAATAATCCACTCCTGGTTCTGGATTGGTCACCGTAAGTTCCATTCTACCTAAATTTCCGCATCCCGGTGGTTGTAATTCCACTAGTTCGGCAACTACGATTTCGGGGTCTTGAATATCAATGGGAAGGGTTGTAAAACTACAGTTCCACCCATCAAAAATGGTTATGGTATATTCTCCTGCAGACAAATTGGCAAATCTCGGTGTGGTTTGAAGACCACTATTGGTACCGTCCGTAATTCTATTCAATTGATATAAGTAGTTTCCAATTCCCTGCCCTCCAGATTCGTTGAATGCTTCGATTACGGCGTTGTTATCGTTGTTACAGGCCAATGGGCTTACCACTTGGATATCTGCAGTTATTGGTGTGGGCAATGGTAGGTCAATGTCGATTGTAGATTCACAACCTCTCAAATCACGCACATTTACGGTATAGGTATCCGTAGACAAGTTTTCAAAAACGGGGTTGGTGTTCGGATAATCCACCAAAATAGTACCATCCGATGCTACCAATTGATATTCATAGGTACCCCATCCCCCATCACCAGTAGCAGTTATTTCACCAAAACCGGGCACATTACAGGTAACCGGTGATGTCTGAACCGCATTCACCGATAGCGCTCTATCGGGGGAACGAACGGTAGTAACATTACTTACCGCATCACAGAATGGAGTGTTCAAGGCTTCGATCCTGACCACCAAGTTTCCGGCAGGTACATTTTGAATAATTTCAGGGCTATTTATCGGTGCATTGGTATCAAAAGTTCCCGTGACCCCTGTGGATGTTTCAACTCCTGCATTGTCTCGTGTGAAAACCTCATAATTATAAACTCCGCTATAATTATTTATTTCCAGACTTATGGAACCGTCACTACCATTAAAACAGGTTACAGGATCTACTTCTGCGATTACCGCCTCAATATTGTTGTATTCGGGCATAGTTATCGTAGTGGTCAAGTATGTACATCCCCCACTGCCTACATCGGTTACTGCAAAAATATAATCACCTGGTGTGGAAATATCCCAGCTTACCCTATCGCTACCGCCTGAACTTCGTGCGGGCTCCGAACCTAACGGCAAGATTTCCACTTCATAATTTCCTGGACCTTCGTTCACAATAATATCAATAGAACCGGGACTTACACCTGCTCCTGAAGCATCGCAAGTAATTTGGTTCACATTGTAACTAAAGGTAATGTCTGTTGGCGTATTGATGATTACCGTGGCGGTTTCTTCACATCCATTTTGATCTCTGGCGGTCAGAATAATGGTTTGGTCCGTACCATTATCAATAACTTCAAAGGTATTGCTGGTCTGGAAATTGGTGCCATCAAATTGTGGCGTACCATCATTCATACTATACGTATAGGAACCCGAACCTGTTGGGGCGCCCGTGCCATCTCCATTATCATCGGTATAAATAGTTATGGTTGCCGTACTGAATTGATTACTGGATGGGTTACAGCTAAATTCGGTATTGACAGCATTCACCAATAATTCGGTAGGTTCATCTATAATGATGTTGCCTGTTCGATCGGAACAGCCTCTATCCGAAACCACTTCTACCTGATAGGTATCGGGCTGAAGATTATCGAACACAGGTGAACCCTGTGGTCCGGCAATAATATTTGATGTTGATCCTTGATACAAAATATAGCTGATAGGCGTATCGGTATCACTTCCCGGTTGAAGTTCCACCGTTATCGTCCCGTCATCCGCCCCAAAACAAGTAACATCGCTGCTTGGTGTCGCCGTAATCACTGGTGTGTCCACCAAAGAAACGTTTACTATGGCTTCATCGGAACACAAAGGCATAGTGTTGGAGTTTAAATCCGTTACCAGAATATTGTAATCTCCCGGTAACACGTTCGTGAAAATATTGGTGCTCTGCGCTGGACCAATATTGGTCAATGTGGCGGCATCTCTCAATTGATATTCAAAAGTGCCACTTCCCCCAGTGGTATTCACGGTTATCTCACCATCGCCTGCGTTACAGGTCGGGTACGAGGTAGCATCGGCACTGATCGCAAAGAAATCGAATACATCTGCCGTTACCGTATTGATACATCCATTACCATCCCTAACCGTGATGACGTAGCTTCCTGGATTGGGCACTATAAATGTTGTTCCGGTCTGGAATCCACTACCAATATCGTACTGAAAAGTTTCTTCTGGCAATCCCGAACCTGTTGAAAGTGGGGATACCATATTAATTTGATAACCACTTGTTGCTGTACATTGATTGACTACATCGATCACTGGGTTGGGCACCCCTGCTTCTTGAGTAACGGACAGTGTTGTGAGGGCAGTACACCCATTGGCATCCTGCACATAAAAATCATAATCGTTCGGGTACGGACCCGGTATTTCAAATGTTGTTTCGGAGGTAAATGTTACTGGCGCAGGGTCACCTGTGGGCACGTAAGCATAGGTATATGGGCCTGTACTCCCAAAACCTCTTACGGTGACCAAGGCCCCGACGTTACATGTGGCCTCCACAAAATTATCGATGGCAATGGATACCGAACTAATATCAATAAAAGCCAAAGTACTTCCACTACAACCATTAGTGTCGTCTGTAACTATAATCTGATAGTTCCCGGGTGCCAAACTTGTAAATGTATCCGTATAAGGTATGGCTTCTCCGCTGAATGATTGGGTAGAAACCGTTGTTCCCGTATCTGTATTTTGCAGGGTTACCGTAAAGTCCCCTGGTGCCGAAATTCCAGAAACTTCATAATCAATAGAACCACTGCCCGCCACATTACACGATGCAGACAAAGAGGTTGCCGCAACGGCCACGGGGTTTACAGGGCCAATTGGATCTATTTCTTGAATATAGGTACAGCCCAAAGCGTCCCTTACTTCCACAAAGTAAGTTACTCCAGGCACCACAAGTCCGGTTACATCGAAAATATCATTACCTGCTCCTGTTCCTGGGGTCCACATAGGATCTCCCACTAATCTGAATTCATAAGGCCCTGTTCCTCCCGAGGCCTGAACCCTATATGGAAATACAGTATCGGAACACAATAGCGGTGCTGCATCCAAAGGTGTAAGGTTGAGCTGGTTTTGATCAATAACTACCTGATCTCTGTCCTCACACCCTTGAGAATCTGTAGTAATTACGGTATAGTTTCCTATGGGTAGATTCGGGAAGTTTACCGTTGTACTTGCCGTTCCTGTAGAAGACGCTACCATTCCCCCAAATTCATCCACTAAAATATAATCATATGGTCCTACACCATTGTTTATGGTAGTGGATATAGACCCATTCACAGAGCCTATCGCACAAACGGCGTCTGTTGGGGTGGCTGTTGCATCTAATGGATCACTTGGTGCTATGGTTACCGAATATGCCGGACTCACACATCCTCTGCTATCCCTGATTATAAATCCACCATGCACACCAGGTCCGTAACCAGAAAATATATTTTGTGTGCTAAAGGTTGCTCCATTATCGTTACTGAACTCATATGGCGGAACGCCCTGAGTAGTGTCAGGAATCAATTCTACCAATCCACTGGTATTATCCCCACATTGAGTATCCGTGGCCACTGCCGTTCCAGCAATGGTTTCTGGCGGGGAAATGGTCACAGTATTGGTCTCTGTAGTACATCCTCTAGCATCTGTAATCAAGAACTGGAAAGTGGTATCCGAAATTATGGAACCATCGTTGGGAATATTGTACACAAAAGAGTTTCCTGCTATATTGTTGTTATCTGAAGTATATGGAGCACCATTGATGCTCACTTCATATATATCATAATCTCCGGAAGAGGTATATCCATTGCTTATATCAACCTGAATCTGACCGGGAGGTCCTGCACAATCCAATTCTTGGATAGTGGTTGCATTGGCCATTACCTGTGGTTCTATAGTTGCCGTTACGGTGTCTCTACAATCGTTGGCATCCACTACTTGAATGGTATAGGTTCCCGGGGTTAGTCCCGCAAAACTATTGCTAGCTCCCAAGGGACCTCCATTGATCCTATATTGATAGGGCGCCAAACCACCAGAAGCGTTTACCACCAACGTTGCCGCTGTAAAGTTATCGTAACAATAGTCCGATGCCACATTGTCAAGAGTCAAAGTCGGTGCAGCGAGTCGAGTCAATGTAAAACTGTCGGTCACGGTACATCCGTTGGCATCCGTTACACTTACTTGATAGGTTCCATCTTGGGACAAATTGGAGAATGTACTGCCATTTTTGGGCCCTCGAGTAGATCCATCGGGCTGGGTCAAAGTATACCGATTACCGCCCCAACCGCCAACGGTATTGACACGAACTGCTCCAATGTTTCCGTTTTGACAGCTCATATCGGTAACATCGAGACTAGCTATTGCAAATGCCGTGGCTGGTTCTTCGATGACCAAAGTTGCCGTATCGGTACAATTGGTTTCTTCATCGGTCACTAAAATTACATAACTACCGGCCGTTAATCCTGTCAAAGGAAGAATACTGCTGTTCTGGCCCGTGGTTACCGGACCTCCGTCAATACTATAACTATATGTGGTATTGAATCCATCCACCAAAAAACGTCCCTCACCATCAGAATCGCCAACACAGGTAACTACTTTGGTCTGTTGTCCTTGCACCCCAATGGAACTAATATCTGTAATGGCATAATTTTCATCATACGAACAGCCTTCATCATCGGTCACCCTAAAAGTATAGGTCCCTAATCCCAAACCTGGGAACGTGCTGCTGCCTCCATTGTTTACTGCACTGGCTGCAGGGGCGATAATCTCATAAGTATAGGTTCCCGAACCTCCTGTAACCGTTAAGTCCAAAGTGGCGGTTGTGGTGATACAATCCAAACTGGAAATACTAAAACCGATATCCGATGGCTTGTTCAAAGCATTAAAGGTGATATCGGAAAGCGCCTGTACACAGCCATTGGCATCACGAATCATTGGTGTATAAGTTCCAACTCCCAAATTGGGAAATACCGGATTTGTACTAAAACCGGCCCCAACACTATACTCATAAGGAGCCGTTCCTCCACCTACTCCCGAAATGGTGATCTGTCCTCCATTTTCGTCCAAACAGGTCGGTTCGCTGTCCGGGGTAGCTGTAGCGGTAATTGTTGACGGTGTACCGATAGTTGCCGTTTGTGGCGTTGTAGTACAGGAGAACGAGTCTTGCTCGTACCGGAGCACAACATCGTAATTTCCCGGGGCTAAATTGGAGAATACATTACTTATCTGAAAAGTAACTCCGTTATCTACACTATACAGTATTTCGTATCCAAAACCACTGGTCACATTTATGGTAATCCTTCCATCATTGGCTCCTCCGCAATTGGCATCTTCTTCTGTAAAACTAAAAATTGGCGGTGGTATATCCTCTACATCCACTGCTGCGGTTCGTTGGCATCCATTGGCATCCTCCACCAATATATTATATGTACCTGCGGTAGTTACGGAAAAGGTGGAGCTAGAGGTGTAGGTAGAACCAAATGGCCCTCCATCCACACTAAAACGGTAAGGTGCGGTTCCTCCATTGGTGACCACGTTCACATTTACAGAAGCAGCTCCACAACCAAAACTATCCGATGCGGTTGCAGAAACGGCCAAAGGACTTATACCTCCACCGATTGTTATGGAGTCACCATCAATATCGGTTGTAATGGTTTCCGAACAGTTATTGGTTTCCACCCGAATACTATATGTTCCGGGGCTTACATTTGCAAAAGTGTATGTATCCGATCCGTTAGGACCGAAGGTGTCCACAGTAACCCCATTTTTAACCAATCGATAGGTATAAAAACCCGGTACTCCGGAAACAGCGACATCTATACTGCCCAACTCGCCACTACATAAAATATCGTTAGCAGTAACATCTACATTGATGTCCAGATCATCAACGGTGACAAGATTGGAAGGAAAAACACATGCCGTAGCAGAAACATTCTTTAACCGAACGTATACTCGGTAATCGCCTGCAGCCGTGATATCAAAAAAAGGATCGTCTTGAAAAGGTCCGGCAGCACTGTTCAAGCTATATTCATAACCTGCTGGAACATTGGTCACTTCTACCCTGCCCGGATTGCCACAGATGATATCTTCTTTGATCAATTGTGGATTTAATGGGTTTAGTGTGGATTTAAAGTAAAAGTATTGACCGGAATCAACACGCACCCTAAATTCGCCTGCAGTGGAAAGATCAAATGTAGGATCCACACCTACTGTATTCCAAGTACATGCGTTATTTATTGTTGGACAATCATCTACAACTGTAGGGGCACAAGAATTGGGGTCAAGCTGTTGCCATTCGTACAAGTTTCCGGACTGACTTAATGTTAGTGTGCGGATATCACTGGTACCACACAAGAAGAATTTTGCCAAAGTGCTACCATCGTTCGGACATACCACTTCCTCGTTCGCTCCATTAATTATGGTAGCAAACATTGGAGCAGTCGCGAATAGTTCAATATCTTCGGAGGATGCTCTTTGGATCGTAGTGCTGGGAACCTTCTTTTCTGTTTTGGACTCTGTAGTGTTGGATACCAAATTAACCAGTATCCTTGTTACATTGGTCTTTGCCAAAACTGTTGAGCCGAAGATTGATATGAACACCAACAACACGACATAAAATAAATGCCTTGTTTTTTGTGGGAGCATAGGTTAAGCCTTGTTAAGAAGAACACTCAGATTTGGGGTCTTAATATTCTTTGATAGTAATTTTCTTTTCTTATATAATTCTGATTATCTTAAACACACACGGCATCAAAATATTGCCGTTAATCTATAAAATCTGTTACTTTAACGTAAAAGTATGCAAAAAATTATCCTGATCATCTATTTTTTCGTTGTACTGCTAGGTACATCTTGCGCCCAAACGTCCGATAAAGACATAAAAACTCCCAAATCCCTTGATTTTACTACGGAACTTGTCCAAGGAGGCATACAAAACCCTTGGGGAATGGTTTTTCTGTCCAACACTACCTTTTTGGTTACCGATAAGTCTGGTAAACTGATACTTAGCAAATCCGGAGAAGCCATTGAAGTTGAAAATACCCCTTCAATTTATAACCGTGGCCAAGGCGGATTAATGGATATTGAACTGCATCCCGATTATTCCCAAAATGGATGGATATATTTCTCCTTCGCTTCGGAAGAGGGAGAAGGAAAAGGTGGAAACACTGCCATTATGCGCGCAAAACTGTCCGGGTACAAAATGGTTCAACAAGAGGTATTGTACAAAGCATCACCCAATTCGACCAAAGGGCAACACTTTGGGTCACGCATAGAGTTCGACAACGATGGCTATCTATACTTTTCTGTTGGTGACAGGGGAGACAGAGATGTAAACCCCCAAGACATTACAAGAGATGGAGGCAAGATTTATCGTCTACACGATGATGGTCGGATTCCGAACGACAACCCCTTTGTAAACGAACCCAATGCAAAAAAAGCAATTTACAGTTACGGACACCGCAACCCGCAAGGCCTAGTATTGCATCCAGAAACAGGAGAACTATGGGAGCATGAACACGGCCCAAGAGGTGGTGACGAACTAAACATTGTACAAAAGGGCAAAAACTACGGATGGCCCGTTATTACTTACGGAATAAATTATAGTGGAACATCAATCACCGACGAAACCAGTAGACCGGGCATGGAACAACCCATCCATCAGTGGACACCATCCATTGCTCCGTCCGGTGTTACCATTGTTACTTCGGATAAATATCCTGATTGGCAAGGAAATCTGCTGGTCGGCTCTTTGGCATTCCAATATTTGGAACGATTGGTAGTCGAAAACAACACGGTCACCTATCGAGAAAAATTACTCGAAGGTATGGGGCGAGTCCGAAACGTGCGTCAAGCTCCGGATGGTTTTATTTATGTGGGTATCGAAGGGAAGGGAATATTCCGTTTGGTGCCCAAGTAATCGACCCACTACTTTAATGCATCGATGGCCAGCTTAACAGAACCGTATTTTTTGAGTACTTTTTCAGCTTCATCGTAACTAAGACCAAGCTCTTCCATTATGTAGCGCGTGCCCCTGTCCACCAGCTTGGTATTGCTCAACTGCATGTTCACCATTTTATTTCCTTTTACCCTGCCGATGCGAATCATTAGGGCTGTAGAAATCATGTTTAATACCAGTTTTTGACTTGTTCCGCTCTTCATTCGGGTACTTCCTGTTAAAAACTCTGGTCCAACATTTACCTCAATGGGAATATCAACGGATGTGGCCAAAGGCGAACCTGGATTGTTTGTAATTCCACCCGTAAGAATACCATGGGCCTTGGCATCGGCAATTCCACCCAAAACGTATGGTGTTGTACCCGAGGCCGCTATACCCACAAGAACATCATTTTCATTAATATCGTATTCCTTGAGGTCTTTCCAAGCCTGTTCGGTATCATCCTCGGCAAACTCCACTGCTTTTCTAATAGCTTGATCACCACCGGCAATGAGTCCGATCACCTTATCGTAGGGCATCCCGAACGTAGGTGGTATTTCGGAGGCGTCTAAAATACCTAGTCTCCCACTGGTACCTGCACCAATATAGAAAAGCCTGCCCCCTTTTTCAAAACGTTTGGCAGTCTCATCCACTATTTGGGCTACTTGCGGCAGCACCGACTCCACTGCATCTGCAATCTTTTTATCTTCGTTGTTGATGTTGGCAACTATTTCCAAGGTATCCATTTGGTCCAATCCGTCGTAATTGGATGGCTCCTCCGTAATCTTAATGTGCTTTTCTATCACTATATTATAATATTTGTATGTTCAGATTTTTAAATGCGTCCAGTTTCATGTCCCAAGGTTCCAATTCTGTTATCATTACATCAACTTCTTCTACCCCGCATATTTTATAACGTTGGGTCGACCCGATTTTTTCTGATATGCAAGGCGACACTACTTTTCTTGAACTATGTATCATAGCCTTTTTCATTTGGACTATCTCCCAATCAAATTCCGTTAACCCCTCCATGGGATGAATCGAGTTGGTTCCCAAAAAGCAGATATCCACTTTTATTTCCGACAGCATGTTGATAGCGCTGCCGCCAATGGTAATTTGTGAGTCTTTGGACAATCGGCCCCCAATAAAGATCACTTCAATATTGTCCTTGCTCAAAAGTTGAACTGCAATGGGAAGGCTCGGAGTAAAACATGTGAGTTTTATTTTCGGGGGGAGTTTTCTGGCCAGTTCCAGATTGGTTGTCCCTCCACTCAGTAAAATTACCTGTCCATCCTTAATGAGTCCAAGTGCTTTTTCCGCAATTTGCGATTTTTTTTCTAAGGAATAAATTTTTTTTCCTGTAGGATTATAATTATTAAACCCAAGAGAAACAGCTCCGCCATGCACTTTTTTTAATTGCTTGGAACTATGTAACTCCTTAATATCCCGTCGAATGGTATCCACCGAAACATTTAACCGATCGGCGATATCCGTCAGCAATATTCTGTTGTGGATTCCCACTTCATTCAATATAAACTGGTGTCTTTCTTCTTTTAACATACGTGGGATAAAGTTAAATAAATCCCAAAAACGGAACTAATAACCGCAAAATACTGCAAATAAATGCAGTTTTCAAGTGTAATTGTATATTATTTGCATTTTATTGCATTTAATGCAGTTTTTTGCATACATTTGGAATTAACTTTTCAGCATTTTGCTAGAACCTTATACATTTTGTTATGTACCAGCCTTATCAAGAAGAATTAAGATTTGAGAAAATCCACACCATTATTCATGGAAATTCTGATGTAGCTTCGTTATCCGTTGCCAACGAAATTGCCAGTTTGATCAACCAAAAACAGGAAGAAGGAAAAAAAGCCGTTTTGGGCTTGGCTACGGGCTCAACCCCTATAAAAGTTTACGATTACCTAGTTCAATTTCATAAAGAAGGACGGTTGAGCTTTAAAAATGTCATCACCTTTAACTTGGATGAGTACTTCCCAATGAAACCGGATTCCATCCATAGCTATGTGAGGTTTATGAACGAGCACCTGTTCGATCATATTGATATTGAACCACACAATATCCATATCCCAGATGGTAATATTTCCATGGACGAAATAAGAAAGTACTGTGAGGATTATGAGGAGAAAATTAAAAATGTAGGCGGAATAGACATCCAAATATTGGGTATTGGACGAACGGGTCACATTGGTTTTAACGAACCGGGATCCACATTGAACAGTAAAACCCGTCTGATCCGTTTGGACAGAATGACGAGACTCGATGCCGCAAGCGACTTCTTTGGCGAGGAAAATGTTCCCAAACGAGCCATTACCATGGGAGTCGGCACTATTATGAGTGCCCGTAAAATAATTCTTATGGCTTGGGGCGAAGGAAAGTCCAGCATTGTACAACAAGCCGTAGAGGGAAAAATAAAAGAATCGGTTCCGGCAACATTCCTTCAGCATCACGACAATTGTGATTTTGTTTTGGACGAAGCGGCTGCATCATCCCTAACCAGAAAAAAGACCCCTTGGTTGGCCACAGAGTGTGACTGGGACGATAAATTGATCAAAACCGCAACCATCTGGCTATCAGAAAAGCTTGGAAAAGCCATTCTAAAATTGACCAACGAGGACTACAACGAATACGGAATGGGCAATCTGATCGCAGAGATCGGTTCCGCAGAACAAATAAACCTAAAGGTTTTTAACCAGTTACAGCACACCATTACGGGCTGGCCAGGAGGAAAACCGAATGCAGACGATAGCCAACGTCCTGAAAGAGCACAACCGCACCCAAAAACTTCCTTGATCTTTAGTCCGCATCCAGATGATGATGTGATTTCGATGGGAGGCACCTTATTGCGCCTGGTAGATCAGGGTCACAATGTACATGTGGCATATCAAACCTCTGGGAACATTGCTGTTTTTGATGATGAAGTAATCCGCTTCTTGGATTTTGCCATAGATGTACAAAAAGACAACAAAGAGCTTAAACAAAAGATAAAGAAAGTTAGAGAATTCTTGGCCAATAAAAAGCCTGGTGAATTGGATAGCCCCGAAGTACAAGAGTTCAAAGGCCTGATCAGAAAAGGAGAGGCTTTGGCCGCTTGTAGATATTGTGGCGTACCGGAAGAGAACGCCCATTTCCAGAACCTTCCGTTCTACGAAACAGGGGCAGTTCGCAAAAAACCACTTTCCGATGAGGATGTACAGCTAACGTACGACTTGCTCAACAAATTGAAGCCGCACCAGATTTTCGCCGCCGGAGATCTGTCGGACCCACACGGAACACACAGGGTATGTCTTCAGATTATTTTTAAGGCACTGGAAAAACTAAAAGAGGACAGGGTAGATTGGATACGGAACTGTTACGTATGGCTGTACCGTGGAGCGTGGCAAGAATGGGACATTGCCGATATGGAAATGGCAGTACCGATCGGCCCCAAGGATATGGCCCGTAAGATCACTGCTATCTTTAAACATCAATCCCAAAAGGACAGCGCTATGTTCCCGGGCAACGACGATCGTGAGTTTTGGCAGCGCGCCGAACAAAGAAACAAAGACACGGCGAACAGATACAACGAGCTTGGAATGGCAGAATATGAAGCCATAGAGGGATTTGTACGCTATCATTTTTAAAGAACGAACACTAACAACTCGATAAACTAAATTCAATTAAACTACTCAATTTTATGCGAAAGCTTCATGACTATTTAGGATTGAGGTTCCGATTGGTGCTATTTGCACTCTTGGTATCAACGCTTTCCGCGTTTGGCCAGAGCCAATACACTTTTTCTGGAACCGTTACAGAAACCGGAACCAACCTTCCCTTGGCAGGTGCATCGGTTTTTATTGAAAACTCATCATTCGGCACCGTTACCGATTTTGATGGAAACTACACGTTTACTGCAACTCTTGACTCGGGTTCTTACACACTAGTGTTCAGTTCACTAGGATTTACATCACAACGAATATCCATTGATGCCGGTGGGTCAACCACTATTACCAACGACATGGCCTTGGCCGAAGACCTTTTGAGCTTGGACGAGGTAGTTGTTACAGGTAGTGGCGCCGGTGTAAACAAAAGGACTTTGGGGAACGCCATTTCTTCTGTTAAAGCCGAACAATTGGTAGAAAATGGTGCTACACAGATCGATCAGGCCATTTCGGGTAAGATCACAGGTGCATTGGTACAACAAAATTCTGGAGACCCTGCCGGAGGTATCAGTATCCGTTTAAGGGGACCAAGTACCATTGCCGGTAGTTCCGATCCGCTGTACATTATTGATGGTATCATCATTAGCAACTCAAGTAACGAGTTGGTGGACTTAGGGGGAAATGCCCAGAACAGGTTAGCCGACATTAACCCTAACGACATTGAAAAAATCGAGGTAATCAAAGGAGCTGCTGCGGCAGCTATTTATGGTTCTCGAGCAAGTAACGGTGTTGTACAGATCTTTACCAAACAAGGTAGGAGCGGTGAACCCAAGTTTACTTTTATGACCAATGCCCGTATCAATGAACTAAGAAAAGAAATTGATTACAATACAGTACCATTGGCCTGGGAAGTTCCTACGGACCGATCTAACCTGGCAACTTACGAAGTGGACCGTTACAACCTGCAAGATGAGTTGTTCGATACTGGTTTTGGTATAGAAAATTACCTATCCATGACAGGAGGTACAGAAAAAACATCATACTTCCTATCAGCTTCACACCTGGACAACGAAGGAATCATTAAAAACACCGATTTTAAAAGGTACGGTTTTAAAGCGAACATTACCCAAAAGGCTTCGGATTGGTTGGACATTACCGGTGGGTTCAACTATGTTCGCAGTGTAAGCAAGGATGTACCCAATGGTGGTATCAACAACCCATACGGTGCAATAACTGGTTATGTGTTCAGTGACAACTCAATAGACCCGTCACCGGACGAATCCGGGGTATACCCTGTAACCTCTCCATTGGTTCCAAGAACCAATCCCGCAGAAGCAGTGGCTCGTTTCGATTTCGGTCAGAAAACCAATCGTTTTATCACCAGCCTTGCTTTGGATGCAAAGTTCAACGATAACTTAAGTGCCAAATACACTTTTGGTATGGATTACTATAACCAATCGGCAACGGCATACATTCCAATTAACAATACATCTCCAAATGCCGATGGATATGCAAGAAGAGCTGATTTGAACAACTTTCAGTACAACTCTGACCTTAACGTAACTTATAGAACCGAGCTTACTGATGATATTAGGTCAACCTCTACCATTGGCGGATCTTGGCAGTATGAGGAACGCGAGAGCGTTGGCATTAACGCAACAGGGCTTCCTCCATTGGTTCAAACGGCAACAGGTGGAAGTATTTTAGAGCAAGGCGAAAGCCGTTCACAGATCTCTTATTGGGGTGCCTTCTATCAGCAATCATTCTCTTACAAGGACAAAATTTACATCAATGGTGCCGTGCGTATGGACGGAGCTTCATCTTTTGGAGAAGACGAACGTAACCAATTGTATTTTAAAGCCAGTGGTTCTTAAGTAATGTCGGATGAGGAATTTTGGCAAAACACCTTTGGTGACGCTTTCAACATCTTTAAAGTTAGGGCATCTTGGGGTCAGGCAGGTAACCTTACCGCACTTGGCGCCTATTCAAGATTTACGAATTACAATCCATCAGCATTGACCGGAGCAGTTAGTCTTACTCCAAGCACACTTCTTGGTAATGCCGATCTAAAACCCGAAAGACAAGATGAGTTCGAATTAGGTTTCGATTCAGGCTTTATGAACAACCGCTTAGGTATCGAGTTCACTTATTACAAACAAAAAGTAACCGATTTGCTACTGCAAAGGGTACTTGGCCCATCGAGTGGGTTTGGTTCTCGTTTTGAAAACGTTGGTAACTTGGAAAATACCGGTGTTGAAATACTATTGAGAGGAACCCCGATCAAGTCCCAAGATTTTAACTGGGATGTGACCGCTACTTTCTCCAAAAACAAAAACGAGGTTACCAATGTTGCCGGAGGTGGAAGAATTGCGCTTGGAGGAAGTTTCTCCACCAACTACGTAATCGAAGGTGAGCCATTGGGTGTATTCTATCGTCAGTTCTACGCAAGAAACGAGGATGGTTCCATTGCTTTGGATGAAAATGGATACCCATACAGAGGTACAACCGAAGAAGGTGAAGCATCCAAGGTAATCGGTGATCCAAATCCAGATTGGTTTGGTTCTATAATCAACGAATTCTCCTATAAAGATTTCGGTCTTAGAGTTCAATTCGACGCCATCCAAGGCTACGATGTTTTCAACTGGAACAGAAGATTGATGGATAACGTAATCTTTGGTGGAGGTGCACAAGTTGGTGCAGAATTGTTAGGTGAGCTTCCCAAAGGATATGGTAGTGCACAAGCTAACATCTTCGAAGAGTTCGTTGAAGATGGTTCTTTTGTAAAACTTAGAGAGGTTGCTTTGAGCTACACCCTTAAACCAAAATGGGATTATATAGACAATGTGAAGTTCAGCCTGGTAGGACGTAACCTGATCTCTTGGGACGACTATTCCGGATGGGACCCAGAAGTAAGTGCTGCCGGACAAAGCAACGGTGTAAGAGGATTTGATTTTGCTACGGTACCAATACCGAGAACCTACCAGTTAGGTGTAAACGTAAGCTTCTAATCTTAAAAAAATTGACAATGAAATTTTATAGATATTCTACATATAAGCTGATGTTCCTGCTAACCACCGTATTGGCAATCACATCGTGCGAAACAGACTTTGACAATCCAAATGCCGCTGCAAGTGATCAAGTTTTCACTTCCAGGGAAGGGATTTTGGCCACTACCATTGGAATGCAGGAACTGTATTCCACTACCGGTATGCGATATATTATCGAAACTCCCGCGATCACTACAAGAGAAGGAGGAATAACCACTACTTTCCAAAACATGATTGACCTGGAAGACGGTGGGGACATCCCTAACACCAATTCCAATGTAGTGGGATTGTGGACAACAATGCTAAGAGTAGTGGGAATTGCCGAGGACATTGCAGCAAATGCTGCCGAACTCGATATCGATGCAGGGACCAAAAGTGGTTTGATCGCCAATGCGAAACTATTTCACGCCATGAGCATTGGAGCCATGGCTCAGAACTATGAGCAAGTAATTGTGGCGACTTCCGAGGACAACCCTCCTTTCATTTCAAGAATTGAAGGGTACAACACCGCGATCACCTTGTTGAACGAAGCCAAGAGTGCCATCGCTGCAAATCCGATTTCTGCAGAGTTCGAAGCAGAGGTTTTAAGAGGGGATATTGATTTGGAGAACACCATAAATGCCATGTTGGCCAGATTTAATCTGTTCGCGGGCAACTACGATGCGGCCATTGCTGCAGCATCCGAAGTGGACCAAACCTCTGGTTCTGTTTTTACCTACGATACTCAAAACCTTAATCCAATTTGGAGCAGGGTTTACCAGAACAGCGCTCCGAACTTTAAACCACAGGACAATTTTGGGTTGCCAGCTAGTTTTGTATTCGAGGATGGTGACGGCAGATTTGACTTTTACATGGTTCCTTTGGATGAATTGAACCAAAACCAATTCCCGATCGAAGATTTGGCAGGTTTCTTTGATGCAGACACAGGATCTATTCCAATTTATCTACCGGACGAGATGAACCTTATTATTGCCGAGGCCAATCTTAGAAAATCATCCCCCGATACCGGTGCTGCTGTTACTGCTCTAAATTTAGTGCTAACCGATACCGATGATGTTTTTGGGGTAAATGCCAACGTATCTGCTTATGATGGGGATACTTCGGTTGCCGTATTGTTGGACGAGATATACAAAAACAGAAGAGCAGAACTGTTCTTAACAGGAATGAGTTTGGAAGATAGCCGACGATTTGGAAGACCCGACCCGACCCCTACAGTTCAAAATTTTGACGAAGAACGTAATAGAAACTTTTATCCTTACCCTAACACGGAAAGAGATAATAACACCAATACACCAGATGACCCAGCCATCTGATACAATTTTGTTTTAAGTTGTTAGTTGTTTAATTTAATCTTGCAAAAAGGCCTACATTTAGTGCATACGTAGGCCTTTTTTTTTCGCTTATATGTTTCGAATTCTATACATAATCCCAGTTTTTATTTTTCTTTCCTGTGCTACCACCAAAGCCCCAAAAGAAGAATTTAGAGGTGTTTGGGTTGCCACTGTGGCCAATATCGATTGGCCCAAAAATCCTAATGACGAAGTAATCAAGAAAAAAAAGGATTACATCCAAATCTTGGACTTCTACCAAAAAATGAACTTCAACGCGTCCATTGTTCAAGTTAGGACCGCAGGAGATGCCCTCTACCCTACTGATTTAGCACCGTGGTCCAGGTATCTGACCGGTAAGGAAGGAGAGGCTCCAAAAGAGTTCGATGGACCGCTAAAATGGATGATCGAAGAAACACACAAACGAGGTATGGAATTTCATGCGTGGCTCAATCCGTACAGAGCTACAGTTAGCTTGGATACCACCCAGCTCTCACAAAAGCACGACTTTTTCCAACATCCCGATTGGATCATCAAATACGGAAAAAAATATTACTACAACCCCGGACTGCCAGCGGTACGGGAAAAATTCAATCAAATCATTGAAGAACTGGTCACCAATTATGAAATAGATGCCATTCATTTTGATGATTATTTCTACCCCTACAAAGTAGAAGGGGAAACTTTTGATGATACCAAAAGCTATAAAAAATATGGATTGCCGGGCCAGTCTTTGGAAGATTGGAGAAGAAGCAATGTGGATTCCTTGGTGAAGGATGTGCACAAAACCATCAAAAAACATAAACCTTGGGTACAGTTCGGCATTAGTCCATTTGGCGTTTGGAAAAACAAAAGTACCGACCCTTTGGGCTCCGATACCAAAGCCGGACAAACCACCTATGAAGACCTATATGCCGACCCCTTACTTTGGGTTCAAGAAGGTTGGCTGGATTATTTAGCGCCCCAAGTGTATTGGAGCATGGATTACCCCGTGGCATCACATAAGATTATCACATCTTGGTGGGCCAAAAACACACCCAACACCAATCTATACGTGGGCAATGGCACGTACAAAATCAAAAATAATACGGACAAGGCTTGGAAGAAAAACAATGAAATTCCCAAGCAGTTGCATTTTGCCCGGGATTTGGATAACATTGACGGTAATATCTTTTTCAGCGCAAAATCCTTGATCGGTCAGCACGAAAAGGTCAACAAAAAACTCCAAAAGAAATTTTACAATCTGCCCGCAAAAAATCCAGGGCCATTAAATCGTGTAGTGCGTGTAGTTCAACTTCCCGCTATCAAATCAGTCGAAGTCAGCAATACAATCATCGATCTATGTGTTTCCCATACGGATAATGTTCCTCGTTTTATAAACCTTTACGTTGTAAAACAAGGCAAAACAGAACTCATTGGAAAAGAATACCTTTCCGAAAGTGATGTAGAAGGGTGTTATCAATTCAATATTACAAAAAAACATCTACGAAAAGATTTAGTAATCAACATAAGTGATGCATACGGTAACGAAAGCGCTGTGCAGCCACTAAATTTAAAATAGACCCTCATGCACGATATGCTTGTTCGACTTTTGGACCTTCCCGACATTTCTGAGGCGGAAAAAAACCTCTTCGAAAATCACGGCATAATATTCAAAAGGCCCATTAGTCCCGAAAAAAGTATTGTTGTGGATTGGACAAAGAAGTATTTCAGCAAAAATTGGGCGGACGAAACAGAAGTTGCCTTTGCCTCCAAGCCCGTAAACTGCTTTATTGCTCAGCGTGGACAGGAAATTTTAGGTTTCGCTTGTTTTGAAAGTACCGCCAAGAATTTTTTTGGCCCTACCGGTGTCCTAACCGACCAAAGAGGTAAAGGCATTGGTAAAATATTACTGATAAAGGCACTTATGGCCCTCAAAAATATGGGATACACCTATGCAATTATTGGAGGGGTCGGCCCTGCTGGCTATTATGAACAGGCCGTAGGCGCCAAGATCATAGAAAAGTCGGAAAAAAGTATTTATCAAAATCTATTAAAACAGCCTAAATGAATGTAGCTCCAAAAGATAAAAACGCTTGGTTGTGGATTCCTTTTTTATATTTCACTCAGGGAATCCCATACATTCTAGTGGTAACCGTTTCAGTAATTATGTACAAACGATTGGGCATTGGAAATGCAGAAATCGGCCTGTACACAAGTTGGTTATATCTGCCATGGGTAATAAAACCATTATGGAGCCCCTTGGTGGACATTAATGGTACCAAACGAAAGTGGTTCTTGGCCATGCAATTGATTATTTCGTTGGCATTTTTGGGAATCGGACTTTTTCTACCGTCCAACTCGTTCTTTATTATCACCTTAGCATTTTTTTGGATGGCTGCTTTTGCATCGGCCACAAACGACATTGCCTCCGATGGGTATTATATGATCGGCCTTACACAGAAAAAACAGTCGTTTTTTATAGGACTTCGCAGCACTTTTTACCGTTTGGCCATGGTTACCGGACAAGGGCTTTTGGTAATCTTTGCCGGTTTTCTGGAAAATAAATACGGGGACAATACCAAAGCATGGTCCATTACAATGATCTGCGCTGCTGTTTTAATGATCGCTTTGACCATATCCAACTTTTTTACCGCACCAAAATTTGAAGAGCCTGTCTCGCGATCGGATGAAAAACCTGCTGGATTTTTCGAAGTATTCGCCACCTTTTTTAGAAAACATCAAATCGGGGTAGCATTGCTGTTTATCCTAACCTATCGCTTGGGGGAATCCCAATTAGTTAAGATGGCTTCTCCCTTTTTACTGGACGGACTGGAAATGGGCGGATTGGCCTATTCCACCGAAGCCGTGGGCACCATTTATGGCACCGTAGGCGTAATTATGCTATCACTTGGCGGCATTTTGGGCGGTATTTTAATATCTCGGGATGGCCTAAAAAAATGGATGCTTCCCATGCTGCTCGCACTAAATTTGCCCAACGCGCTGTATGCATTGTTGGCAGTAACACAAACGACCAGTATTTACGCAGTGGTGGGCACCGTTATCATAGAACAATTTGGTTATGGTTTCGGCTTTGCAGCATTTATGATGTACCTCATCTATGTGGCAGAAGGAGCTTCGAAAACATCGCACTATGCCATAGCGACCGGTTTTATGGCTCTTGGTATGATGCTGCCCGGAATGCTAAGCGGCTACATACAAGAATGGTTGGGTTATGATGGCTTCTTTATATGGGTGGTAATTGCCGCCTTGCCGGCTTTTATTGTGCTTCGTTATTTAAAATACCCTGCCGATTACGGCAAAAAAACTACCGATTCTAATGATTGATACCCATAGAACATACACACTTACCTCTGAACAACTTTCTTTACAACAGAAGGTAGGGCAATTATTTATGCCTGCCGTATTCATCAACGATACCGAGGAAGAGGTTCAAAAAATGGAAAAAATGATCAAGGATCACCATGTAGGATCCATTTGTTTTTTCCACAGCAGGGCCAGTGCCGCAACCAACTTCGAAGGCAAGAAAAAAGTGGTGCACAACGAAAAAAGCTATGATCGGTTATTGGAGCTAATAGACCGATACCAAAAAGCCGCTCAAATTCCGCTCATCATAGCCATCGATGCTGAATGGGGACTTGCCATGCGCATCGAGAACACACCACAATTTCCTTATGCGATCACATTGGGCGCCCTGAACAATAACAACGAACTTATTTATAAAGTGGGAGAAGCCATCGGGAAAGATTGTAAACATGCGGGCATCCAATGGAATTTGGCCCCCGTGGTCGATATCAACAACAATCCGGAAAATCCTGTTATTGGGTATCGGTCTTTCGGGGACGATAGGGATAGTGTACTCTCCAAGGCAGAAGCATTTCTAAAGGGAATGTCGGAAAATGGGACTCTTAACTCCATTAAACACTTTCCCGGGCATGGCGATACGGCCACCGACTCCCATTTGGGACTGCCTGTTATCGATAAACCCTTGGATGATCTATTGAAGAATGAACTATATCCTTTTAAAAAACTGATAGATAAAGGGGTCGACTCCGTTATGGTAGGGCATTTGCTCTTGCCACAGATAGATCCCGATCACCCATCCACTACATCATCAAAGATTATTTCCGAGCTACTCCGAAAAGAGTTGGGTTTTAATGGCGTAGTAATTTCCGATGCACTAAATATGCATGCCGTATCCAAAAAGTTCGTTGAAAAAGGGGCGTTGGAAGCGGCTGCGTTTTCTGCTGGTATGGATGTACTATGCTTTACCGAAAATGTGGCGGAAGGCATTACAAGAATCATAAATAATTCAACTAAAAAACAAATAGAACAAAGCTTTGAAAGGGTTTGGGCATTAAAACAGAAAGTTTTCGCCCCAAATACCGCTGTGCAAGCTTCGAATGGGGATACTGTCCAATTAAACAAAGAAATCGCCCAAAATACCATTACGGAGCTTTATGGCAATCCACTCCTGGCAGAAGAAATCAAATCCTCCAACTTCTTGAATGTTTCTATAAGTTCTGGAAAAAAGAACCACTTTGCGGAACAGATAGCGGCACATTCGGGAATACAAGCCATAGATTTGGATACTGCATTGGCATCGGATAAAAAAAATGCCTTGCTGAGTATATTTCCACCCGCTGTAAAACCTAAAGATTTTTTTGGGTTTGATAAGAAGACATTGGCGTTGATCCATAGACTGATTCAAGAAAAAAACATCTTGATCTACCATTTTGGCAACCCTTACGTGCTCGATATTTTACAATTGGCAGCGAATTCCAATGTAGCATTGATCTATCAGGATTTTCCAGAATTCCAAGAAGTTGCCGTTGAACACTTTTTAGGAAAAATAGAAGCTAAAGGATCGCTTCCCATTCAATTGAAAACATTCCAGCTATGAGTGATGAAATCAAAAAATCTTGGCATAAAAATGCCGAAGAATGGGTGAAAATTATTCAAAACAACGCAATTCCATCAAGAAAATATACGAATACGGCCATTCTCGACACACTAAAATCTTTGGATGGTGACTCCTTGGCGGACATTGGCTGCGGAGAAGGTTGGTTATCGCGGGAAATGCACACCTTGGGTTGGAAAACTACAGGAGTAGATGCAATACCAGGCTTAATCGAGCAAGCAAAAAAACAAGGTAACCAATCTTTTGAAGTGTTCACTTTTGAGGATATTATTGACGGAAAAGCAATTCCAAATGCACCTTTTGATGTTGGAGTCTTCAATTTTTGCCTGTATCTAAAAGATGGAACACAAGAGTTGTTTTCCAATACTTTAAAGCAATTAAAAGCAAACGGCGCCATTGTGATTCAGACTTTGCACCCCTATTTTTTGATTGAAAACGGTCTACCATATCAAAGTCAATGGCTCTCCGATTCTTGGAAAGGCCTGCCGGGCAACTTTACCGACGGACATTCTTGGTATGCTCGGACCATGGAAGATTGGATCGAGGTATTAAATATGGTTGAGCAGAGTAAATTTAGTTTTAAAGAAATCTTGAATAATGAACACAAGCCGATTTCTTTAATCATAAAAATAAGTAAGATATGAACACGTATAAAGTCTTGGGACTAATGTCCGGTACTTCTTTGGACGGTCTCGATATTGCCTATTGTCATATTTGGGAAGAGGCCGGAAAATGGAATTTTTCCATTAAAGAAACCGCAGAAATAGATTATTCCGACAAAATGCGGGAACATCTTAAAAACGCCATCCACCTTTCCGAAGAAGACCACGATCAATTGCACAAAGATTATGGAATTTTTTTAGGGCAAAAGACCAAGGAGTTTATAGAAAACTTGAAAGGAGATGTGGATTTTATTGCAAGTCATGGACATACTTCCCATCACAGACCGGAAGAAGGGATTACGTTTCAACTTGGCGATGGTCAACTATTGGCCAACACTTCCGGAAAAAAGGTAGTGTGCGACTTTAGAACTAAAGATGTGTCCCTAAAGGGACAAGGAGCTCCCTTGGTACCCATTGGTGATGAGCTTTTGTTCCATGAGTATGACTTTTGTCTGAATTTGGGCGGCATCAGCAATATTTCTTTTAAAAAGGACGGTAAACGTATAGCCTATGATATTGGTTTGGCCAATATGCCCTTGAACTTTATTACCCATAAAATGGGTATGGCCTATGACGAAGATGGAAAATTGGCACGTTCTGGAAAACTGGACCGAACCATGCTGGACAAACTGAACAACTTGGAGTACTACCAACTGCCCAATCCCAAATCCACGGGCTTTGAATGGTTTTCCTCCGAGATTCTACCAATAATAGAAAGCTCAAAAGCTTCCAATAAAGACCTGTTGCACACATTTATCCACCATAATTGCGAACAAATTGCAAATGCAGTACATCTGCACAAGAACAGTAGCGAAACTGACACCAAATTGTTTGCTACGGGAGGGGGTGCACTTAACTCTTTCTTTATCGAAACGCTTCAAGAAAAGTTGGGCAGGGAAATCCAAGTTGTTGTACCTAGCAAAACTTTGATCGCTTATAAGGAAGCCTTGGTTTTTGCTTTAATGGGCGTTTTACGGCTAGAAGGTAAAACAAACGTATTAAAGTCAGTTACCGGTGCAACGGAGGATTCTTGCAGTGGTGAAATATTCATGCCCGCAAAGGTTTAAGTCGTAGCTACCCTTTTTCTTTTAGGTTTGTTCACCCAAAGAAAAATGGTCAATGCGCACAATCCGCAAATGGCCAGACCGGCAAATAAAGGCCAAACCGTGTCTTTTACGAATTCACCGATAAAAGTGGCTATAGGTATGGACAGTAGAGTGGATACAAATCCGTTAATAGCAGCACCGATACCAGCAATATGACCGATAGGCTCCATGGCAATGGATCGGAAATTTCCCCACATAAACCCAAGACAGAAAAACTGGATGGAAAGAAACCCTACCAAAATATAAATGCTGGGATTTGGTGAGTTCAAAAACAAAATGGAATACAAAATGGCAATAACACAAAAGGCTATAGTGGCCATAAGCGAAAGTTTCCGCATTCCAAAACGCATAACCAGAGTTCCGTTTAAAAAAGTTGAAAGACCTATGGAAATGGCCAATCCTGCAAAAATGTATGGAAACATTTCCTTGAGTGCGTATTGATCTTCAAAAATATGCTGGGCAGAACTTAAATACACCAAAAATGCTCCGGTCACCAGTCCCGATGTCAATGTAAAGGCAACCGTTTCCCTATGTTTGATAAATTCGCGAACACCATCGATAAACACATGCTTAGTGAACGGTATTTTATATTGTGGATGTAAAGTTTCCTTTTGACGTTTCCAAAACCAAATAGCAACAATAAGTACAAATACCAATTGAACATAGAAGATGGCCTTCCACCCGGCAGCATCCAAGATAAGCTTACCAATGGCAGGAGCCACGACCGGTACCAGAATAAAGAAAGCAACCACAAAAGACATAATTTTTGCCATGTAGTCTCCTTCGTAGGTATCCCGAATTATAGAGATGGAAATGGTTCTTGGAGCGGAAAGTCCAATACCCTGTAAAATTCTTCCGACCACCATAATTTCCAACGAGGGCGCATATAAACAAATAATACTTGCCACTAAAAATATTACGAAACCGACATAAACCACCGGTTTTCTCCCAAAACTATCGGATATGGGGCCAAAAAATAATTGTCCCAGACCAAGACCCAAGAAAATCATGGTGACCAATAACTGGTTATCCGTTGGGTCGGTACTATTAATAGCTTCTCCGATATTGGAAATGGCAGGCAAAATGGCATCTATGGCCAAGGCCACGATGGACATTAAAGCAGCCATCATGGCCACAAACTCAAAATTGGGTTTTTGATTTTGTTTTTGCATCCGGCAAAATTAGTGATACCCAATGGATCGCTAAAGCTTTTAAGAAAGGTTTAATGTTATGGAAACACTTATAACGTTGTAGTTAAAAATAAGTAAAATCAATCCTTGGAATTTTCTCTCGGTTTCGCTCAGGATTCGATGTAAAAAATCAATCTACCCAACAATTCACTTTATAACTACTTCAATATTATTATTTTCCAACCTTAAAGTTGAAACCTCTTAAATCCGGACTAACCTACAACGGAATGTTGCCGTGCTTCTTCCAAGGGGTCTGCACTTCTTTTTTTTCCAACATGGCAAACGTTTTCAACAATTTACTTCGGGTATCCTTTGGTAAGATTACCTCATCAATAAAACCGCGTTTGGCCGCCCTGTAAGGGTTAGCGAACTTGTCGGCATATTCGGTTTCCTTTTCCTTCAGTTTGGCTTCTGGATCTTCGGCTGCTGCAATTTCACGCCTAAAGATGATCTCACTGGCACCTTTCGCACCCATTACGGCAATTTCGGCAGAAGGCCAAGCATAGTTAAAGTCCGCACCAATGTGTTTGGAGTTCATTACATCATAAGCACCGCCATAAGCTTTGCGTGTAATTACGGTGACCCTTGGCACGGTTGCTTCACTTAAGGCATATAGTAATTTAGCGCCATGCATTATAATTCCGCTCCATTCCTGATCAGTTCCTGGCAAAAATCCGGGAACGTCCACCAGCACCAATAAAGGAATATTAAAGGAATCACAGAATCGCGTAAATCGTGCCGCTTTCCTGGAACTCTTTACACCAAGTACCCCGGCCAAGAACATGGGTTGATTGGCAATTACACCTATACTTCTTCCACCCAACCGGGCAAAACCGGTAATTATGTTTTCCGCATAATCCTTATGAATCTCGTAAAACGAGTCTGCGTCGATGATCCCATTGATCACATCGTGCATATCGTAAGGTTTGTTGGGATTATCGGGTACGATCCCCATTAGCTCCTCTCTGGTTTCATCCCCAAGTTCGTAGGGCAATAATGGCGTGGTTTCTTTATTGTTTTGAGGAAGATAATCCAATAATTTTCGGATATCGTCCAAACAAGCTGCATCGTTGGTAGAGGTTTTGTGGGCCACTCCCGATTTTACCGCGTGGGTACTTGCCCCGCCCAATTCCTCGGATGTAACGGTTTCGTTGGTTACCGTTTTTACCACATTGGGTCCCGTTACGAACATATAACTGGTTTCCTCTACCATTATAATAAAATCCGTCATGGCGGGGGAATACACTGCACCACCTGCACAAGGCCCCATGATAGCAGAAATTTGAGGAATTACGCCAGATGCCTGCACATTTCGGTAAAAAATATCGGCATAACCTCCCAAGGACCGAACTCCCTCTTGTATTCTAGCACCTCCCGAATCATTTAAACCAATAATTGGAGCGCCTACCTTCATGGCCAGGTCCATGATCTTACATATTTTTTCGGCGTGTGTTTCCGACAATGCGCCACCAAAAACAGTAAAGTCCTGTGCATACACATAAACCAATCTTCCGTTTACCGTTCCATACCCGGTTACAACGCCGTCCCCGTAATACATTTCCTTGTCCATACCAAAATCGGTGGTACGGTGGGTCACCAAAATTCCCATTTCTTCAAAGGAACCTTCGTCTAAAAAATAAAGGATTCGTTCTCGGGCGGTAAGCTTTTTCTTTTGATGTTGTTTTTCAATCCGTTTTTCGCCACCCCCTAAATGGGCTTCGGCAATTTTTTCTTGTAATGCTTTTATTTTGGGATCCATAGGATTCAGTTTGAAGGTAATCGTACTATTTTTTTATCTTCCAGATATTGATGCAGTGCAACCATTGCGGCAATCTCGGCCTCGTTGCCCATTTGATCCTTTATTTTCTCTGGAGAATAATAATTCTTTACAAAATGGGTATCAAAATTCCCTGATCGGAATGCTTCATGGGCAAAAACAAAACTTCCAAAGGGCAATGTCGTCTGCACTCCTTTAACTTTGTAATTCTGAATTGCTTCGAGCATAAGTTCAATGGCTTCTTCCCTAGTTTTACCATAAGTAATGAGCTTGGATAACATAGGGTCATAGTAGATAGGTATGTCCATGCCCTCCTTAAATCCATTGTCCACCCGAATGCCATCGCCCACTGGCAATTGATAGGTCTCCAAGTTTCCTACACTAGGGAGAAAATCGTTTAAGGGATCTTCCGCATATACCCGTAATTCCACTGCATGTCCTTGAATTTTCAAGTCTTCCTGTTTCATAGGCAGTTCTTCTCCCCGGGCCACTTTTATTTGTAGCTCAACCAAATCCACTCCAGATATTATTTCGGTGACCGGGTGCTCCACTTGCAAACGGGTATTCATTTCCAGAAAGTAAAAATTGTGGTCGGCATCCATTAAAAACTCCACTGTGCCAGCCCCAATATAATCGCATGATTTTGCCACTTTACAAGCAGCAATCCCCATTTCTTTGCGCAGTTCAGGAGTTAGGATGGCCGATGGTGCCTCTTCGACCACTTTTTGGTGGCGACGTTGTACGCTACATTCCCTTTCAAAAAAATGAAGTACGTTTCCGTGGGTATCGGCCATAACCTGAACCTCGATATGCCTGGGAGATGTAACATACTTTTCCACAAAAACGGAACCATCTCCAAAGGCCGAAGTAGCCTCACTAATGGCACGTTGCATTCCGGATTCGAGATCTTCTTCTTTTTCAACGATCCGCATTCCCTTTCCTCCACCACCAGCAGAGGCCTTGATCAACACAGGGTAACCTACTTCATTGGCTATGTCGTGGGCTTTTGCCACATCGGAAATTGCTTCGTCTATACCGGGGACCATAGGAATATCGTAAGCCTTTACCGCTTCCTTGGCGGCCAATTTGCTTCCCATTATTCGAATGGCCTTGGATTTTGGCCCAATAAACGTGATGCCGCTTTTTTCCACAGCCTCGGCAAAATCGGCATTCTCGCTTAAAAACCCGTATCCCGGATGAATACCATCCACATTCAGGCTCTTGGCCACCTCAATTATTTTGTCACCTCGTAAATACGATTGGTTGGATGGTGCTTCACCAATACAAACCGCCTCATCCGCAAATTGCACATGCGGTGCATTGCGATCTACTTCCGAGAAAACAGCTACGGTCTTTATGCCCATTTTTTTTGCGGTCCTCATTACACGAACTGCAATTTCGCCACGATTGGCCACTAATATTTTTCTCATGATGTTTTATTGAAATTCTATCAACAATTGTTTCTTTTCAACGGCATCACCTTGCGACACGCCAATTTTTTTTATCACACCATTACGTGGTGAGGTAATTATATTTTCCATTTTCATGGCTTCCAAAATTACCAATTGGTCCTCTTCGGATACTTCTTGGCCTTCCTTTACCAAAATATCCAAAATCAGTCCCGGCATGGGGGCAGCAATGGAGTCTATGTTTTTACCGCCATTGGTGGCAAAGCCCATTTTTTCTATGAGTTCGTCCAGAGGAGTTTGTATGGTGGCCCGATGTTCGCTTCCATCGACACTAATGGTATAAACGCCATTGTTAAAATCGGTCTCCAAGATCTTTACATGGTACGACCTACCCTCCTTTAATAAATGAAAGGTGCCGTTACCGGTTTTGATCAGATCTAACGAAGATATAGTGTCGGTGGAGAGTTTAAAGTCGAAGCCATCCCCTACTTTAACAGAGTATATATTGTCCATAAAAAAGGTTTCCATTGGTTAGCTTGATAAATATAAAGGTTAATGAATAAAAAACCATGTAAAGCTATACCTAATAAGCAGGATAAATTATGACAATCATCATTAATTGTTTTTATTGTAATCATTAATTATGCAGTATACTGGGATAGTTGGGAACAAAATCATTTGTTTATTTTTGACGACAAATTTTAAACTATGTTGATCTTAGGGATAGCAGGGGGCACAGGGTGCGGAAAAACAACGGTTGTAAACCAGATCGTGGAGCAATTGCCCCAAGATGAAGTGGGTATAATATCCCAAGATTCCTATTATAACGATCTTTCCCATTTAAGCAAAGAAGAAAGAGCGAAGGTAAATTTTGACCACCCCAACTCCATAGATTTTGATCTGCTGATCGAGCACATAGAACTATTAAGACAGGGAAAGTCCATAGAAACCCCCATTTATTCGTTCGTGGAAGAAACCCGGATGAAGGAAACCATTACCACACACCCCCGCAAAGTAATGATCGTGGAAGGTATTTTAGTTTTGAGCAACCCCAAATTAAGGGAAATGTTCGACATTAAAATCTATGTGCATGCCGATTCGGATGAACGTTTGATCAGACGGTTACAAAGGGACACCCGCGAACGGGGACATGATTTGGACAAGGTTCTAACAAGGTACCAAACCGCTGTTAAACCTATGCACCTTCAATTTATTGAACCATCCAAGGAGTTTGCGGACATAATTATCCCGAACAACCACTATAATACCGTAGCCGTGGATATTGTTAGAACCATAATCAACAATAAACTTGTATAGGTATGGGGTTAAAGGAATTGAAAAAAAAGAAGTGGTTCAAAATTATGACCAATACCTATATTTTGGTATTGACCATATTCGTGATCTGGATGGCCTTTTTTGATACCAATTCCTTGTTGATCCATTTGGAGCTGGAAAATGAAATAGACAAGCTCGAAAAAGAAAAAGAATTTCTGGAAACTGAAATTGAGAAGGACAAGGAAATCTTAAAAAAAATGTCCGACGATAAAGAATTGGAGAAGTTGGCCCGAGAAAAATATTTTATGAAAAAGGACAACGAAGAAATATTCCTTATCGAATATGAAGACAGCTTAAAGACTAAACAAAAATGAGCGACACTAACTTATTTCAAGAATTTCCCGAAGTCTCCACCAAAGAATGGAAACAAAAAATACAGGTAGACCTTAAAGGCGCAGATTACAACGAAGCATTGGTCTGGGAATCTTTGGAAGGCATCAATGTAAAACCATTTTACAACCAAGATGATCTAAAGGACATTCACTCCTATTCGATGCCCAGCGACCACAAATGGCACATTGGGCAAGCCATTTATGTCGCAGACCCTATCAAAGCCAATTCCAAAGCTCTGGAAATTTTGAAAAAAGGAGTGGAGAGCCTTGTATTTACCATACCAGAGGAATCCATCGATTTTGAAAAATTGCTATCGGGCATCGACAAGACCGGAGTGGTACTTTATTTCAATTTCGAGTTTTTAGCCCTGGAACCTACAAAAAAGCTAGTCTCTATCCTATCTAAAGAAAAGGCTAAGGCTTATCTGAACATAGACATTATCGGCAATTTGGCCAAAGAAGGCAACTGGTTCTACAATTTGGAAAAAGACCACGATATATTTACCGAATTGGTGTCATTGGGCACTTCGGACATCTCCTTAATAGGAGTAGATCTATCGCTTTATCAAAATGCTGGAGCAAATATGGTCCAGCAATTGGCCTACGGCTTGGCCCATGCCAACGAATACCTCGACCATTTTGTCAATTCCAAAAAAATCGAGGCACATCTCCCCATTACATTTAAAGTTGCGGTGGGCAGTAATTATTTTTTTGAAATAGCCAAAATAAAAGCACTTCGGTGGCTTTGGAACTCCTTGGCTTCGGAATATGGAATTTCCGGTGAGTGCCATATTATGGCCCAACCCTCCAAACGTAATAAAACACTCTACGATTACAACGTAAACATGCTGCGGACCACATCCGAAAGCATGTCCGCCGTTTTGGGGGGCGCCGACACGATTTCCAATTCGGCATACGATGCCATATACCATAAGGACAATGCATTTGGAGAACGCATAGCCCGCAACCAATTGCTACTTTTAAAAGAAGAAGGGTATTTCTCCGATGCAGCCCAATTCACGGACGGTGCCTATTATATAGAATCGGTAACTCATCAATTGGCGGAAAAGGCCCTTTCACTTTTTAAACAGGTTGAAAAATCCGGAGGTTTTTTGGAAAACTTAAAAAAGGGCAACATCCAACAAAAAATAAAGGAGAGTGCCGAAAAAGAACAGCAACTATTTGATGCAGGAAAGATCGTTTCCCTAGGCACCAATAAATACCAGAATCCACAAGATAGGATGAAAGACGACCTTGAACTCTATCCCTTTGTAAAAACCAAAGCGCGCAAAACCATTATCGAGCCCATTATTGAAAAACGATTGGCCGAAGCCACCGAACAAAAAAGATTGAACGATGAGTAGAAAAGACCTTCAACATCTGGAACTATCTGTCAGGTCGAGTGCAGTCGAGACCCAAAAAAACGGACACGAAAATTTTGCCGCGGGCATTGCCCCTTTCTTGCGTGGCCCCTATTCTACCATGTATGTGCGCAGACCATGGACCATCCGCCAGTATGCCGGGTTTTCAACAGCCGAGGAAAGCAACGCCTTTTACCGAAGGAATTTAGAGGCAGGACAAAAAGGCCTTTCAGTTGCTTTTGACCTACCCACCCACCGTGGATATGATTCGGACAACGATCGTGTTGTTGGCGATGTGGGCAAAGCGGGAGTTGCCATAGATTCTATCGAGGATATGAAAATCCTGTTCAACGGGATACCTTTGGATAAAATGTCGGTTTCCATGACCATGAACGGGGCTGTAATTCCCATTATGGCCTTTTACATTGTAGCAGGATTGGAGCAAGGAGTAGCCATTGAGCAACTTTCCGGGACCATCCAAAATGATATTTTGAAAGAATTCATGGTTCGGAATACATACATTTACCCTCCCTCGCCATCCATGCAGATTGTGGCGGATATTTTTGAATTCACCAGCAAACACATGCCGCGATTCAACAGTATCAGTATTTCCGGGTACCATATGCACGAAGCAGGAGCTCCTGCTGCTATGGAATTGGCCTACACCTTGGCCGATGGGGTAGAATATATTAGAACCGGGATAAAGGCAGGACTAAAAATTGATGAGTTCGCTCCTCGCCTATCATTTTTCTGGGGGATCGGAATGAATCATTTCTCCGAAATTGCCAAAATGAGGGCAGGTAGGATGCTCTGGGCCAAATTGGTCGAACAGTTCAACCCGACCAACCCAAAATCATCCATGCTCCGAACACACAGTCAGACCAGTGGCTGGAGCTTAACGGAGCAAGATCCATTCAACAATGTCGCAAGAACTACGATCGAAGCCATGGCGGCAGCATTTGGGGGCACACAAAGTCTTCACACAAATGCCTTGGACGAAGCCATAGCACTGCCAACCGATTTTTCTGCACGGATTGCTCGAAACACACAAATATATCTTCAGCAAGAAACACACATCACTAAAACCGTTGACCCTTGGGCCGGGAGCCATAAAGTGGAACAACTCACCCAAGAAATTGCAGAAAACGCATGGGAATTGATCCAAGAAGTAGAAAAATTGGGCGGCATGACAAAAGCCATTGAAAAAGGTATCCCAAAAATGCGTATTGAAGAGGCCGCAGCCAAAAAACAAGCTCGTATCGACAGTGGACAAGATGTTATTGTAGGAGTAAACAAATACCGCTTGGAAAATGAGGACGACCTTCAAATTTTGGAGGTGGACAACGCCAAGGTGAGAAAACAACAAATGGCACGTCTTGACGAAATTCGAAACAAAAGGGACTCAAAAGCCGTAGAAAAAGCGCTCGATGCAATTCGAATTGCATCGAAAAAAGCCATGAACAACGATTCGGACCGTGGAAATTTGCTAGCTTTAGCAGTAGAAGCAGCCAAATTACGTGCAACCCTCGGCGAAATTAGCGATGCCATGGAGAGTGCATTTGGACGATACAGAGCTAAAATTCAATCTTTTACCGGAGTGTATTCCAAAGAAATTAAAAACGACGCGAGCTTTGAGAAGGCTCGAAAACTGGCAGACAGCTTTGCTGAACAAGAAGGCCGGAGACCTCGTATTATGGTTGCAAAAATGGGTCAAGACGGTCACGACCGTGGAGCCAAAGTTGTTGCTACAGGATATGCCGACCTTGGTTTTGATGTAGATATAGGACCATTGTTCCAAACCCCGGCCGAAGTAGCCAAACAAGCCGTAGAAAACGATGTGCATATCTTAGGAATTTCTTCCTTGGCCGGAGGACACAAGACCTTGGTTCCAGAGGTAGTAAAGGAATTGAGAAAATATGGGCGTGAGGATATTATGGTAATCGTGGGGGGAGTGATTCCAAAGCAAGATTACGACCATTTATTGACAAATGGTGCCGTTGCCGTTTTTGGTCCAGGGACCAAAATAGCCGATGCCGCCACAGAGATGCTGAATATTTTAATGGACTAAAGCTTTAAGACTCTACCAATCACAAGTTTAACGTACTTTAACGCAGAATACCGGGTTTATTCACCCACTGTTAACAAATTACATTTTATTGCATCCTAAATAATCGTATTTTTAGCCCCTAACTTACTATGAAATGGGCAAGATTATTGCAATTGCAAACCAAAAGGGTGGTGTAGGCAAAACTACCACTACGGTAAACCTTGCGGCCTCCCTTGGTGTATTGGAAAAAAAGGTATTACTTATTGATGCCGACCCCCAAGCCAATGCAACATCTGGTTTAGGTGTTGACGTGGATTCTGTAGAAAAAGGAACCTATCAGCTTTTGGAACACACCATGAGTGTTGAAGAAGTGACCATACCTACGGATTCCCCGAATGTAGATTTGGTACCTGCACATATTGATTTGGTTGCCATCGAGATCGAATTGGTGGACAAGGACAATCGGGAATACATGCTCAAAGAAGCCTTGAAAAATCTGGGCGATAAGTACGAATTTGTATTGATTGATTGCGCCCCCTCACTAGGCCTATTGACCTTGAACGCACTTACGGCTGCAGACTCCGTAATGATTCCTATACAATGTGAGTATTTTGCCTTGGAAGGTCTTGGCAAACTATTGAACACAGTAAAGAGCGTCCAAAAAATACACAACAACGATTTGGACATCGAGGGCATGCTCTTGACCATGTACGATTCCAGGTTACGACTGTCCAACCAAGTTGTTGAAGAAGTAAAAAAACACTTTGCGGATATGGTCTTCGATACCATTATCCAAAGAAACGTTAGGCTCAGTGAAGCTCCAAGTTACGGGGAGAGCATCATAAAATATGACGCCAGTAGCAAAGGAGCGTCCAATTACCTTAACTTGGCCAACGAAATTTTGAAAAAAAACAAGGAGAAAGTTTAAATGGCGAAAGCAACAAAAAAACAGGCTTTGGGAAGAGGCCTGTCCGCCCTTTTAAAAGACCCGGACAACGATATAAAGTCCGTGTCGGACAAAAATGCGGATCAGGTAATCGGCAATGTAGTGGAACTTGATGTAAATTCCATAGAAGTAAACCCTTTTCAACCTCGTTCCAATTTTAACGACGAAGCACTCGAAGAACTGGCCAGTTCCATCCGTGAGTTGGGCATTATACAACCCATAACCGTTAGAAAACTGGACTTTAACAAGTTCCAACTGGTTTCCGGGGAACGTAGGTTCCGTGCTTCAAAATTGGTAGGATTGGAAACTATTCCTGCCTATATCCGCATCGCCAACGATCAGGAATCCTTAGAGATGGCCTTGGTGGAGAACATCCAAAGACAAGATCTTGACCCTATCGAAATCGCACTCTCCTACCAAAGGTTGATTGATGAAATAGAAATCACCCAAGAAAAATTGAGCGATCGTGTGGGCAAAAAACGTTCCACCATTACCAACTATCTACGATTGTTAAAACTCGACCCCATTATCCAAACGGGTATGAGAGATGGGTTTATAAGCATGGGGCATGGTAGGGCATTGATCAATATCGACAAGAAAAAGGAACAGATAGCGATCTACGAAAAAATTGTATCGGACGGCCTTTCCGTTAGAGCTACGGAACAATTAGTAAAGTCGCACAAAAACCCAAAAGCTACTGCATCCGAGAGCAAAAAAAGTTCGCAGAACGTACCCGGGTTTGTTTCCGAAAGTTTGGATTCCATCAAAAACCGGTTGGCCACCAAAGTGGATATCACCGCCTCGAAGAACGGAAAAGGAAAGATTGTGATACCATTTCATTCCGAAGAAGAATTCCAGCGCATCAAAAAATTATTGACAGGTGAATAAAAACCTCCTTTTATTGCTCTTTGCCTTTTTGATGTTTCAGTCCAGCTTTTCTCAAGAAGAAGAAAAAACTGAACGGACGAAAAAAACTCAAGATACCGATTCCCTTACCCAAAAAATGGAGGGAGAGGGTGTTACTTTTGAAGAAGTCACAAAAAAAGAGAACATTAACCCATTGGCACCCAGTAAAGCCGCATTCTATTCTGCCATTCTTCCAGGTTTGGGACAGATATACAACAAACGGTATTGGAAAGCTCCAATAGTTTGGGGAGCTCTGGGAACCAGTATCTATGTGTATTCCTTCAATAATACAGAATATCGCAGGGCAAGAAATGCCTTTAAAAGAAGACTTGCCGGGTTTGCCGACGACGAATTTTATGATATCAATGGGGATGGAAGTGGTCCCGATGTATCTTCCGAAGCATTGCAAGAAGCTCAGGAAAGTAGTCAAAGAGACAGGGATTTGGCCTTGGTGATCAGCATTGCACTATACGCCCTTAATATTATCGATGCCAATGTGGATTCCCACCTTAAACAATACAATGTAAGCGATGACCTTGCAGTGGATTTTAACCCCTACATAGAAATTAATCCTTTCACCAATAAGCCAAACTATGGAATGGCTATGGTCATAAAATTTTAGTTTGATGAATATTGGTCTCTTCGGATATGGTAAAATGGGAAAAAAGATCGAGCAAATTGCTCAGGATAGAGGTCATACCATAACCGCAAAAATAAACGATAGCTCTCAAGAAGTTGATTATTCCGCATTCGATGTTGCTATAGATTTTAGCACCCCGGAAGCAGCTTTTGAGAACATAACCCGTTGTTTTGAGCACAAAGTGCCCGTAATTAGCGGCACAACAGGTTGGTTGGAAAAATACGAAGATGCCATCGAGATTTGCAATGCCAACCAGAGCGCCTTTATCTATGCTTCCAATTTTAGTTTGGGAGTCAATATTTTTTTTGAACTGAACAAGAAACTGGCCCAAATGATGGCCGGATTAGATCAGTACAGGGTTTCCATGGAAGAGATCCATCATACCCAAAAGTTGGACGCCCCCAGTGGCACGGCAATTACTCTTGCAGAGGGGATTATTTCAAATTCAACTTACAACAAATGGAAATTAAATGAATCCGGAGACCATATTGTTCCCATAAAATCGATACGGGAAGGTACGGTACCCGGCACCCACACCGTAAACTACGGTAGTGCAGTGGACACTATTCAAATAAAGCACGAAGCGCACAATAGGGAAGGTTTTGCACTGGGTGCGGTTATTGCCTCGGAATGGATTCAAGGAAAAAAGGGCGTTTTTACCATGAGGGATGTGTTAAACCTAAGCTAAAAAACGTAACAAGAATATAGACCAAAGGTCTAACAAAGAAATATTTTAATATGGACGGTACACAGTGGATCATTTTTATTCTGATCATTCAGGTCATCCATTTTTTGGGAACTTGGAAACTATATGTTAAAGCAGGTAGAAAACCTTGGGAAGCGGCCATTCCAATTTATAACGGTATAGTGTTGATGAAAATAATAAATAGGCCATGGTGGTGGGTTTTGTTATTGTTCATCCCCATAATCAATTTATTGATGTTCCCTGTAGTGTGGGTCGAAACCATAAGAAGTTTTGGAAAAAACACGTTGGTGGATACCTGGTTGGTAATTCTGACCTTAGGCTTTTACATCTATTACATCAACTATGCTGAAGATGTGGAATACATTAAAGACCGTAGTTTAAAGCCAAAAACAGGTTTGGGCGAGTGGGTAAGCTCTATAGTTTTTGCTATAGTTGCCGCCACATTTGTGCACACCTATTTTATACAACCATACGTAATTCCAACGGGATCTTTGGAACGTACTTTGCGAGTGGGAGATTTCTTATTTGTAAGTAAGTTTCATTACGGCGCAAGAGTACCCATGACCACGCTGGCCGCACCCATGGTACACGATACGCTGCCAGTGCTAAAAACCAGATCGTATTTGGCGGATGTAAATCCAGAAACCCACAAAACCTCGTGGATAAACAAACTGCAATTGCCCTACATGCGATTGCCCGGTTTTGAAAAGGTCAAGAAGAACGATATTGTGGTTTTCAGTTTGCCCGCGGACACCCTGTACCAATTCTTTAAAGCTCAAAAGGCAGTTATAAAACCCATCGATAAAAAATCCAACTATGTAAAACGATGTGTTGGAACACCAGGTGATTCGTTAGAGGTAATTGGCGGGTATGTTTACATTAACGGAGAGCAATTACAGTTATCGGACAGGGCAAAACCTATGTACGTTTATGATGTTTATGCCAAAAATGGGGTATCCAGTAGATATTTGGAAGAGGTAGATGCCTCCGATTACCTGCGAACATACATTGCCACCAACCTCAACGAAGCACAGTACAATGCACTTGTACCATACGTATCCGGGGCAAAAACAGGAAACGATGGAAAAATAGAACTTTACACAAGCGAGAATGGGATACCCACAGAGGTTATCCGGCAATTTAGGATTTCGCTGTCGGAACAAAAACCACGCTCACGTATGGCGAATTTAACCAGTGACATGGTTACTGAGTTAAGAAACAATCCCGCCATTGATTCTGTTGTTCAAACCAACGACCCTAAGGGCATGTACGGTGGCAATACATTTCCGCAAAAGCCTAATTTATATCCTTGGAACAACGACAATTTTGGACCAATTTACATACCCAAGGCCGGTACAACGGTAGAAATCAATTCCAAAACCATTCCGTTGTACAAAAAAATTATTCGCGATTATGAACACAACGATGTCAAGGTTACCGGCAACAAAGTATTGATCAATGGCGAGGAAGCCGATAGCTACACCTTTAAGCAAGATTATTATTGGATGATGGGCGACAATCGCGACCACTCCGAAGACAGCAGGACTTGGGGGTATGTGCCCGAAGACCATATTGTTGGCAAACCCGTATTCCTTTGGATGAGCTTTGATAACTTTAGGCAAGGTATTTCCAATTGGAGGATTCGCTGGGAGCGGGTATTTACCACAGTTGGAGGTAGTGGAGAACCCGTATCCTATTTTTGGTACTTTATTGCCCTTTTGGCAGGTTGGTTCGTATTTGATTTCTTTAGAAAGAAAAAGAAGAAAAAAGCATAGCTAATATTTAATATTGTTGTTCTTGAAAATTCTGTTGCACCCTTCTTATTTTCCGAGTATTGCCACCTTTGCAGCTATTGCTCAATATGAAGTTGTTTGGGAAGCGCACGACAATTTTCAAAAACAGACGTATAGAAATCGCTGCTATATTTCCACCGACAAGGGCAAACACATGCTCAATATCCCAATTAAACACGTTGGGGGTAAAGAAGGGCGTCAAAAATATGCCGATGTTGTTATGGAAAACAGCTACAATTGGAAAAAGGAGCATTGGCGCACCTTGGAGACAGCCTATCGCACCTCTCCGTTTTTCGAGTTTTATGAAGATGACCTAAAAACACTCTTTACCGGACCCGACGAATCACTTTTCCGTTTCAACCAAAAGACGATTTCTTGTATTGCGGACTGTATCGGAATCAAAGTGCCGAACGAAACAACAGATCAATACCAAACGGCGCCTAAAAACCTAATAGATGCCCGTTTTTTGGTCAATGCCAAAAAAGAACAGGTATGGGAGATGGAAACATACACACAAGTATTTGAGGAACGCCATGATTTTATCCCCAATTTGAGTGTGCTGGACCTTTTGTTCAACGAAGGTACCAATACCCTGAGTTATCTAAAAAGCTTCCCTTTAGATCTTAACCCACATGCTTAGGCACTTTATCCACTACGGAATACATTTTTTGGTCCCAATCCTTATTGCTCTTTATTTTTTTAAAGACAATAAAATAAAAGTTGCTTTAATACTTTTGGCCGGTATTGTAATTGATTTGGATCACTTGTTGGCCACCCCTCTTTTTGACCCCGATCGTTGCAGCATAGGGTTCCACCCATTACATAGTGTTTGGGCCATTTTGGTGTACAGCCTTTTGCCTTTTTTTAAACAGACCAGACTCGTGGGCCTTGCCCTGCTCCTTCATATTATTGCTGATATAGCAGATTGCCTACTCATGTGAAGGCTTTAAGCGCAAGGTGGCCATAACCGGATAGTGATCGGATAATTTCACATCAAAATTTTGATGTGAAACAACCTCAAAATCAGGGTCTGCCAATATATAATCGATACGCAGTGGGAGTTTCCATAAATCGTAGGTCCGACCAAAACCACTTCCGCTTTCCAAGAAAGAATCAATCATATCACCTTGAATTAGGCGATAAACATTGGAATATTGTGTATTGTTAAAATCCCCAACTACCAATTTCGTGTATTTTGTATCATCCATATTTTCGCGGACAAGCTTGGCTTGTTGGTATTGTTTAAGCATTACATTTTTATACCTTTTAAGGAGCTTTGCAGATTCCTGATTTTGTATCGCATTTAAACCAGGAACTATTCTAAAGCTCTGTAAATGTAGATTATACAATCTAACAGTATCGTTTTTGATCAAGATATCGGCATAAATGGCATTGTTATAGCTCTTGGGGAAATTTATAGAATCTATATTTAGAATCGGATACTTTGAATAAATGGACTGAATTACTTTACCTCTATGTTTACCATAAATAAAGTCCACAAATTTATAAGGGTACTGACTCAAGGCATCATTGGCTTTCATAGCATACAAAGTCTCTTGAAAACACACTATATCCGGGTTTTTCTCCAATACAAATTCATAAATTCGATTTTCTATGTTTTCTTCCTTTATCTGCTCTAATTCATTAAAGCTCCTCGCATTAAATGTCATTATGGACACTGTACGGGAATTTTCAACAGTTGACTGATCAACACCATTGGAAAAATGATAAAACGGCCCCAACATTATGTACCAGGCCAAGATCAATACTCCAGACAATAGAAAATTTCGTTTTTTTCTCAACAACCAATAGCATAAAAATGCCACGTTTACAATAACAGTAATAGGAACAACAATACTTAATACAGCAATCGAAGAAGTCAAAGTTGCTGGGGTGAAGGGGAGCAGCAAAGAAATTAAGAGCACCAAGGCAGCTATGGTGTTTAAAAAAAAGATAATCTTATCGATAAATGAAAGGTTGTTCACAATTTAATCTTCCTTGCCGGCTTTAAACAAAAAATCCTTTTCTTCTTTAGATAGGCTCTCATAACCCGATTTACTGATCTTATCCAAAATCGTATCTATTTTCCGTTGTTTAGCTTGTTTATTGTATGCCTCCGAATTCTGGGATGCCGATTTTTTCTTGTAGACCGTTTTTAACGGAGCCTTTTTTTCTTTTGGCTTAAAAAGGTCCATGATAGACTGTCTAAATTTGGAAAAACCAGCACCAATATCATTACCTTTATATAACTGTCGTGCATACATATAGCCTAAAAATGCACCGCCCAAGTGGGCCATTCCCCCGCCAATATTCTCTCCCATTCCGATCAGCACCAAATCCTTGATCACCAAAGCCGCGCCGATATACCATAATTTAATATTAAAGAAAATTAGACGAACCTCCTGGTTGGGCAAATAGGCGCACACAAAGATCAAAACAGCGTTCACACCGGCCGAGGCACCGATCAAAGCCGTGTTGGAGTTGATCAAGGTCGGAAAAACGTTGTAGCTTAATAGAAATAGCATGCCGCCCAACATTAACCCTAAAAAATACACATTGATAAATCTTTGTGCATCAAAAAGATTCAGAAATATTCTGCTGGCAAAATACAGCACGATCATATTCCAAAAAATATGTCCCAAGCCGGCATGAAAAAAAGAGTAGGTCACCAAGGACCAGGGTTGCACCAAAAACTCAAAAAAATCCTTGGGCAAATGAAACCAGTGCGAAAACGTTTTGCCGAACAATGCTCCCGAAAGTCCATCAACAATAAAAATAAGTATGTTGATGGCAATCAGTTTTTCTGCTATGTTCAGTCTAGCGAACTGATATCTAAGTCCTCCGTTCATCATAAATCAATCCCAACGATTATTGTTAAATTGGTTCTTTTTCCAGTACCACATCATTAAAAATCCTATCAATGCTCCACCGATATGGGCGAAATGGGCCACTCCAGTGTTCACGTTGCCAATACCAAAAATCAAGTCCACAGCGATCAATATCGGAACAAAATATTTTGCCTTTATCGGCACGGGCAAAAAAATGAGCATCAGTTTGGCTTCCGAATACATAAAGGCAAAGGCCACCAAAATACCATAAATTGCCCCGGATGCACCCACTGCTGGGGTATTAAAGGCCGTTAACATGCTATCAATGGTACTTTTCCCTGCAATATCGTACCAACTAGGGCTATATTGACCATTGGCCAAAATATCCAAAATCTGAGCTCTTGCAATTCCTGCACCTTCCAAAGCATTCATTCCTTCGGTAAAAAGGTAGTAATTGACACCTGTATGCAATGCTGCCGATCCCAAACCGGCCGAAAAGTAGAAAAAGAGAAATTTGTTTTTTCCCCATATCTGCTCCAGGGGCGTTCCAAAGGCCCACAGGGCATACATATTGAACAAAATATGCATTAGGTTACCGTGCATAAACATATGGGTAACCACTTGCCACCATTCAAAATTTGGATTTTTTGGAAACCAGAGCGACATCCATTGGTACATTTGGTCCCCATATAAGGATGTAGCAAAAAACATGATCACGTTAATGATCAAAATATGTTTTACTGCTTCGGTAAGTCTACCCATCTAATTGAATTTTTTATCAATATCTCCTTCGGAGATAATGGTATATGTTATTTTTTGAAAAGGACTCAAAGTTGGTTCCTTGCATGCAAAAAGATTGTTCACCAACATTAATTGCGATTCTTGGTCCAAAACATTCCCTGTTTTAACGGCCAAGTTCCTGCTCAGCGCCTTGGCCAACATCTCTGCCTGCGAAATGGAACCATCAGCAAAACCTTCCGTATAATCCGCAATCAAACGGTCCAATACCGTGCCAATTCCACTTTCGGGAACCATCATGGGCACGCCTGTCACTTTTACAGTTTCCTCGTCCAAACTTTGAAAAGCAAAACCAATGTTTGTCAGGCTTTCATGAATTTCTTTGAGCACCGTTAATTCTTGTTGATTGAACGTTAGTTCCAATGGAAACAACAATTGTTGGCTTACGCCTTCTTTTACCGTGATCTCGCCTAAAAACTTTTCAAAAAGAACACGCTCGTGCGCTCTATTTTGATGAATTACCAGCATTCCCGATTTCACCGTGCTCACTACATATTTCCTTCTCAATTGAAAGGTGCTGGCCAAATGCTCCTCAACCTCTTCACTGGAATATAAGGTTCCCTGTTCTTCACTTTCGGATTCGATCACAATACTGCTAAAGGTATTTTGATCGCTCTGATGACCAAGCCCTTCGTAGAGGTCTTCCCAACCTTTGGCACTCTGTTTTCGAAAACTTCCGCTCCCACTACTTCTTTGTGTCGCAGTTTCTTCAAAAGGATTAAATGCGGCATCCACGGTTACTTTTGGGATTATAGCGCCCTTTTCTTTGTAGGAATAAGGGGTATCCAAGTTTGGATCGTGATCAAAATCCAAAACTGGTGCCACATTAAATTGCCCTAAGCTATGCTTAATGGTAGACCGTAAAATGGCATACAGCGTATTCTCATCATCAAACTTTACCTCTGTTTTAGTGGGGTGTATGTTGATGTCGATAGAAGATGGATCAACATCCAAATACAAAAAGTAGCCGGGATAAGTGTCGGATTTGATCAAACCTTCGAAAGCTGCCACAACGGCATGGTGCAAATAAGGGCTCTTAATAAATCGGTTGTTGGCAAAAAAGAACTGTTCCCCCCTACTTTTTTTGGCAAATTCGGGCTTACAGATAAAGCCGGAAACTTTAACCACTTCGGTCTCCTCGTTTACTGGCACTAATCGATTTTCCATTTTACTGCCAAAAATATGTACTATACGTTGTCGGGGCTTTGTAATGGGAAGATTAAAGATTTCCGAACCATTATTATAAAAATGGAACTCGATATTCGGATGAACCATGGCCACACGTTGGAATTCATCCGTTATATGCCGGAGTTCGACCTGGTTGGATTTTAAAAAATTACGCCTGGCGGGAATATTAAAAAACAGGTTTTTAACGGAAATAGAGGTTCCCTTTGGAGTTGCGACCACATCTTGGGACACTATTTTACTGCCTTCAATTTTTATTTGTGTCCCGATTTCGTTGACATTGGTCCTTGTTTGCATATCCACATGTGCAATTGCCGCTATGGATGCCAAGGCTTCGCCCCGAAACCCTTTGGTCTGCAAATTGAACAAGTCCTGGGCCGAGGATATTTTGGAAGTTGCATGCCGCTCAAAGGACAATCGAGCGTCGGTTTCGGTCATTCCCACGCCGTTATCCACTACTTGAATAAGTGTTTTACCACCGTCCTTAATAATCAATTTTATCGCGGTCGCCCCTGCATCAATGGCATTTTCCATAAGCTCCTTTACAACAGAGGCAGGTCGTTGAACCACCTCCCCTGCGGCTATTTGGTTAGCAACATGGTCCGGTAAAAGTTTAATGATGTCCGCCATTATGGGTTTAGGAATATTGATAGGTCAAAATCGATAATAAACAGGAACACTAACACCAATACGGCCACAATGACCCAAAATCGAAGCTTTAAATCCTTATCGCCTTCGTTCTGTAAATCGTCCATTGCGGAGGTAAACTTATTCTTGAGACCCTTGTTGGAATGCGCCGTAGTCCGGAATTTATCCAACCTGTGCTCAATTTTAAAAGGATTCCCCTCCCCTTTGTAATATCTAGGGGTATAATCGAAGCTTTTGTTTTTTCTAAGTTTTAAAGGGTTTCGCATGGTATCCTTGTCGCTGTAATCTCAAAGGTACTCAAATTAGAAAAAAAGGGTAGACGGTAAGTCCCAAAAAATGTTAACAGACCCTGTATGTTTAGGTTATTAGTGTGCTAGCGGCGCGAATTTATTTGCCCAAAACAGACATCTGAATAGCGGCAATGGCAGCTTCGGTCCCTTTGTTCCCATGCTTTCCGCCACTTCTAGCTCTGGACTGCTCTATGTTGTCGTCCGTTAATACGCAGAAAATTACAGGAACATCGTAGGCTACGTTCAAATCTTTGATCCCTTGGGCGGTAGCACTGCAAACAAAGTCGAAATGACTGGTTTCTCCCCGGATAACACTACCTATGGCAACTATAGCATCCACTTTTTCCGTTTGGATCATTTTTTTGCACCCGAACGTGAGCTCAAAACTTCCGGGTACGTTCCAACGGATAACATTTTCCGAAAGCGCACCGCAATCCAAAAGAGCCTCTTCCGCCCCTTTGTAAAGGGATTCGGTAATTTCATCGTTCCATTCAGAAACAACAATCCCAAACCGAAGTTCCTTCGCGTTTGGGATTTTATTTTTATCGTAAACGGACAAGTTTTTGTTCTCTGTGGCCATGGTTTAGTTTTGTGCCAATCCAATCAGGGCATCCACGTTATTGGCTTCTTGAGAGTTCGGGTATTCTTCTTTAATGCGCTCAAAATATTCCAAAGCTTTGCTTTTGTCCCCCAAGTCCAATGCAACAATACCCGCTTTGTGCAAAAATCTTGGTGCTGTAAATTCGTTATCGCTATGTGCAATGGCTTTTTCGTAATAATCCAAAGCGTCTTCTTGCTGGTTCAACTGGGAAAAAGCATCTCCAATACCCCCTTTGGCCATTGCGCCCATAATATCATCATCAGAAGAGAAACCTTCCAATTGAGCAACCGCTTGATCGTACTGTTTAAGGTTAAGGTAGGTCATGCCCGCCGAATATTTGGCAAGATTGGCGGCCTTGGTACCACTATACTCTTCGATAATATCCAAAAAACCATATTTACCTTGTGCTCCGTTCAGTGCAAGGGTGAACAATGAATCTTTCTCGGTTTCACTTGCCAAAGCTTGGTCAAAATATTGTTGTGGATAAAAAAGCTCGTTCGCTGCTGACGCTTCTTTTGGGTTCTGGATAAATTGATGGTAACCCAAGTAGGCCAAAACTCCCACCGCAATTACGCCAATTACGCCCAAAATATAGTTTTGGTTCTTTTGAACCCATGCTTCGGTTTTGGAAGCGCTCTCGTCCAAAGTATTAAAAACTTCGGCCGTTGTGCTGTCGTGTTCTTCTATCTGAGCTTCCTCTTCCTTATTTTTTGGCTTAAAGCCTCTCTTCTTGTATGTTGCCATCCATCATTTAATTGGTCGCGCAAAAATAAAGTTTTTATCCAAAACCAAAAGGTAATTTATTCGTTATTTTTGAATTCCCTTTTTTAAGGGGCCACCTTATAATTCCGAATTGTTTCTCTATTTTTTTATGTTTTTAAGACATTTATCTTTAGTCAATTACAAAAATTTTGATTCCAAAACACTGGATTTCGACCCTGTGATCAATTGTTTGGTGGGCGATAACGGTGTGGGAAAGACCAATGTTTTGGATGCAATTTACCACTTGTGTTTTGGGAAAAGCTACTTTAATCCCGTGTCCACCCAAAACATAAAACACAATACCGATTTTTTTGTGGTCGAAGGTGAGTTTGAGAAAAACAGCAGAACGGAAAAAATACTCTGCTCCTTTAAAAAAGGCACAAAAAAAGTGATAAAGCGCAATGGCAAACCTTATGAGAAGTTCTCCGAACATATAGGTTTTTTACCACTTGTGATAATTTCCCCATCGGATCGCGACCTAATTTTAGAAGGGAGCGACACCAGAAGAAAGTTTATGGATGGTGTTATATCCCAATCGGACAAGGTGTATCTGCAAAACCTCATTAAGTACAACAAAGTTGTATCACAGCGAAACTCGCTATTAAAATACTTTGCTGCCAACCGTACGTTCGACCAGGATACCTTGAGTATTTACAACGAACAGTTGTATTCCTTGGGAACGGAAATCCATCAAAAAAGGGTTGAATTCATTAATTCTTTTCTGCCCATTTTTAAGGAGCAATACCAAAATATCTCGGAAAAGGACGAACAAATAAATCTTGCCTACGAAAGTCAGTTGAGCAACACCTCCCTTTTATCTCTTTTGGAAAGTAATATTGAAAAAGACCGTGCGCTACAATACACTTCGGTCGGGGTGCACAAGGACGATCTTAATTTCACCATTGCCGGTCACCCCATCAAAAAATTTGGAAGTCAGGGACAACAAAAGTCTTTTTTGATCGCCTTAAAATTGGCACAGTTCCATTTTATAAAGCAATTGGCGGACACCACCCCCATTCTATTATTGGATGATATTTTTGACAAATTGGACGAAAATCGCGTAGCGCATATTGTTGGCTTGGTTAAAAACGACAATTTTGGTCAGATTTTTATTAGCGACACCCATGCGGATAGAACAGAAAGCGTTGTTAAAAATATTCATCAGAGCTATAAAATATTTAACTTGTGATAGTATGAAACGAATCCTTCCCATTGTATTGATCATTATGTTTTGGGCGTGTGCGGATTCTTCCATAAACAAAGAGGATTTGCACCACTTGAACGGCTATTGGGAAATTTCAGAAGTAATTTTCCCCGATGGTTCCGTAAAGGAATATGGCATCAATCCGAACATAGATTTTATCCAAGTAAATGATGACCAAGGATATCGTAAAAAAATGAAACCACAATTTGATGGCACCTACGACACAACAAAAGATGTAGAAAGCTTTCAAATATCGAACGCCAACGAATCAGTAATTTTACACTATTCCACCCCTTTGAGCGAGTGGGAAGAAAAACTGGTACAATTGGATTCCCTTTCGTTTTCGGTAACCAACCAAGAAGGCATTACCTATAAATATAAACGGTTCGAACCCATTAAAATTCCCCAATAATGGCCAAGAGACACAGTTCACATATTCCACTCAGCGAAGCGCTGAACGAGTTTATCCAAGAGAACAAGCTCCAAAAGGGAATGGATAAGGTGAACGCCAGGGAGGCATGGACCAACTTGATGGGAAACGGGGTAAACAATTACACCACTGCCGTTGAGCTTAAAAATGAAACTTTGTTTGTTTCTCTTTCCTCCTCCGTACTTCGAGAAGAATTGAGCTTGGGCAAGAGCAAGATCATTAAAATGATCAATGAGGAAATGGGAAAGGAGCTGGTTAAAAAATTGGTTTTACGGTGATCAACTAAAAAACAAAAAAGCCACCTTTTTCAGGTGGCTTTTTTTATATCAATGTTGTATTTAAACTAGTAGATTTCCCTTCCTGAAAAGTGGAAAGCCCCTTCGATAGCGGCATTTTCATCACTATCGGAACCGTGAACGGCATTTTCTCCGATGCTGGCAGCATACAGTTTACGGATGGTTCCTTCCGCTGCTTCCTCTGGGTTGGTTGCCCCTATCAAAGCACGGAAATCGTCCACCGCATTGTCCTTTTCCAAAATGGCCGCCACAATGGGACCCCTTGTCATAAACTCCACCAATTCGCCAAAAAATGGACGCTCTTTGTGGATGGCATAGAATATTTCGGCATCCCTTTTGCTCAATTGTGTGTACTTCATGGCCACAATCTTAAATCCGGCAGCCGTAATTTTATCCAAAATTGCCCCGATATACCCATTTTCTACGGCATCAGGCTTAATCATGGTAAATGTTCTATTTCCAGTCATTTTTTAAATTTTGCGCAAACTTACACTTTTTCGACCAAGGTACAAGGCTCAATAGCTTTGTTTTAACTCTTGGAGCACTGACCCGTTATCTCCCATAATCTTAAACTCAGCCTCCATTTTTTTAATATTTAGGTTGATGATTCCATAGCTTTTATCCGAAACCACCTCTCCTACCCTATGTTGGTTCGGCTCTCCGTCAAAGCTAGCATAGGAATGTGTAAGTCCACTACTGGTAAAATCTATCAATGGGTAAGAAAGTCCTGAAACAGCGGTTTTTGAGAATTCTGAAATATGTCGATCTCCGGATAAAATGATAACTCCCTTTGCGCCGGACCGTACAATTATGTTCTCCAATTTCTCAACTTCCAAAGGAAAGTTGCCCCAGGATTCGAAACCATGCTCGCCGGAAAGCACCTGAATGCTGGACATGATCAGGTTAAAATCGGCATCGGACTCGTTGAGCTCGTTTTCCAGCCATTGCCATTGTGCACTACCCAATACCGTTGCCGTGGAATCCATCGTTGGTCGGTACCTTTTATTGGTATCTTCACTTTTTAGCAGTTCGCTTCTAAAATATCGGGTATCCAATACGATCACTTTTACTTTTCCAGCCTCTACCTCGTATTCGTGCGCCGTATATACGCCCTCACGGTTTCTCCGTTCACTCTCTTTGGGCACACCCATAAAATCGAGAAACACTTGCTGACTCTCTGCCTTTATGGCAAACTCCGCGCCCCCATCGTTTAGACCAAAATCGTGATCGTCCCATGTTCCAATTATAGGAACCTCTTTTTTTAATTTTGCATATCCCGGAACCGTATCCTGCATGGCATATATAGTTCTCAATCTGTCTACGTCGTCCGTATCCGCGTACACAATATCGCCGCCCCAGATCCAAACATTTGGTTTTTCTGCCAAAATATCGTCCCAAAAAGGATTTGGTTCTTGTGACATATTGCAAGAACCAAAGGCAACCACAAAATCGATGGTCGGGGTTTCTTGGGTTTCATCCTTTTTTTCCTCCTTCTTTTTACAGGATGCAAAAAGAATTACCGCGGCCAATAAAATTTGAAAATGTTTCATGAAGTAATTTTAATCCATCAAAAATACACATTAACCAAGTTACCTCTATATTATATTATTGTATATTTGGCCGCATGAATTCAGCGGATATCACGACAGTAAAATCCATTCTTTCCCAACCTCAGAACATCGTAATCGTACCCCATAGAAACCCAGATGGCGACGCTATGGGATCGTGCTTGGGGCTAAGCGGATTTTTAAAGACCAAAGGACACAATGTCCGTGTTGTTTCCCCTAACGACTATCCAAAATTTTTAAAATGGATGCCGGGGAACGACGAAGTCATCAATTTTGAACGGGAAAACCCAAAGGCCAAAGAAGCCATTGAAAATGCCTCCGTAATTTTTACCTTGGATTTTAACGACTTTTCCCGGGTTGGACAAATGGCATCGGCCCTGCAAGAGGCCACTGCCGATTTTATTATGATCGATCACCACCAACAACCTAGCGATTACGCCAAGGTTACCTATTCCGATGTGACCATGAGCTCTACCTGCGAAATGGTATACAACTTTATAGATTTTTTAGGGGAGACCAACGGTATTGATGCAGATATAGCCACTAATCTATATACTGGCATAATGACGGACACCGGTTCTTTTAAGTACCGTTCCACATCCAGCAAAACCCATCGTGTAGTAGCTGACCTTATAGATAAGGGGGCGGACAATATGGCCATCCACCAAGAAGTTTTTGATACCAATTCACCTTCGCGTTTGCACCTTTTGGGCGTTGCATTGAGCAACATGGTGATTTTGCCCGATTACCGTACCGCTTACATTACCTTGACCCAAGACGAACTGGACCAACACGATTTTAAAAAAGGTGATACCGAGGGCTTTGTAAATTATGGCTTAACTTTGGAAGGTATTGTTTTTGCCGTGATTTTTATCGAAAACCGGGAAGAGGGCATCATAAAAATTTCTTTCCGTTCGGTAGGTGACTTTTCCGTAAACGAATTTGCGAGAGAACATTTTAACGGAGGGGGCCACAACAACGCCGCAGGCGGAAGGAGCGAAACCAACATGGAGGAAACCTTATCCAAATTCAATACAATTTTGAAAAGTTATAAAGACCAATTAAACCCATGAGAATTTTCCTAACCATACTTGTAGTTGCCATCTTTGTTGGGTGCCAAGGCCCAGAACCAAGAAGACCGGTAGAGGTTAAATCCGGAAGTTTCTTTAAAGAATCCATTGAGCGTACAAAAAAGCTCTTGGCAGAAGAAGAAAAAGCGATTCAGGCCATTATCGCCAAAGACACGGCCAACGAGTATGTATCCAGTCCCAACGGGTTTTGGTATTATTATGAGAGCAAAAACGATACGGCCACCTATTTACCCGGAACGGGAGACCAGATTCTGTTCTCCTACAATTTAATGACCCTCGACAACGACACCATTTACTCGGCCAGCGATATTGGGCCAACCTCCCATGTAATAGACAAGCAACAATTGTTTCCCGGACTTCAAAACGCGGTAAAACTTTTAAAGATCAACGAAAAGGTTACGTTTTTGTTCCCATCACCAATGGCCTTTGGGTATCAGGGGGACAATAAAGCTATAGGTCCAAAAACACCCCTCAAATCATCAGTGGAATTACACACAATTATAATAGCTAACGACAGTTTAAATTAAATTTATAGACCATGAAGAAATTAATTTACATCATCCCCCTGTTTCTCCTAGTGATCATAGGTTGCAAATCGAGCAAATATGCCGATTTGGGCGATGGTATCTTTGCCGACATCCAAACCACCAAAGGAGATATTATTATTCAGTTGGAGTTTGAAAAAACCCCGGTAACCGTGGCCAACTTTGTATCCCTGGCAGAAGGTAAAAACCCCTATGTCAATGATGAATACAAGGACAAAAAATTCTATGACGGTATAGTTTTCCACAGGGTGATCAAAGATTTCATGATTCAAGGTGGTGATCCTACCGGAACCGGAAGTGGAAATATTGGATACACTTTTAAAGATGAGTTCAATGATTCCCTGCGCCACTCCAAAAAAGGGATACTATCCATGGCCAACCGAGGGCCAAAAACGAACAGTAGCCAGTTTTTTATCACCCATAAAGAAACACCATGGCTGGATAACAAGCATACCGTTTTTGGCGAAGTGGTCAAAGGCATGGATGTTGTGGACAGCATTGCCAATGTGGAAACCGGAGCAAGTGACAGACCAACCACTGATGTTGTTATGAACCACGTGGAAATTGTTAGAAATGGGAAAGAAGCCAGACAATTTGATGCCATTCAGGTCCTGACAGATTATTTCAAGGAAGCCAAAGAAGCCGAGGCTGCATTTATAAAAATGAAAGAAGATTTGGCCATTCAGTTTGCGGAGCAATTCGAAGAAGCCGAAGAAACCTCCAGCGGACTGCGCATATTGACCTTGGTAGAAGGTAACGGGGAACAACCGAAAATAGGCCAAAAAGCATTGGTCAATTATGCTGGATGGTTGTTCAATGGAGAATTGTTCGATACCAATATTGAAAAAATAGCAATGGATTTCAACCAGTTGAACCCAGGCAGAAGAGACCAGGGAGGCTACCTACCTTTCCCAATGGATTACAGTCCCGACGCGCAGCTTGCCGCTGGTTTCCGTGAAGGATTGTTGACCATGAAGGTCGGCGACAAGCTCCGTTTGTTCATCCCCCCACATTTGGGATATGGTGACAACGACTATGGCCCCATCCCTGGTGGCTCAACTTTGGTCTTCGACATTGAGGTGGTCGGTATAGAATAAATAAGACCATTCAAATATTGATCAAAAAGCCGTACTTTTCCGTGCGGCTTTTTTATGCCATATATTGCTTCATTTTTAGATGAGACAAAAAACAAAGACCATAATTGCCATTGCCCTGCCGATACAGATTCTGCTGGTAAAATGGTTGGGCAACTTTCCTTCGTTTATTGAAGAATATTACAGCAATGGAATCTACCCGTATATTTCCATTGCTCTGAGAACGCTGTTCGGTTGGATTCCATTCTCTTTTGGAGATGTGCTGTACACTGTATTTACATTTATAGCCGTAAGATATCTTTTTAAACACTGGAAACACATCAAAAAGAAACCTTTGTTCTTTCTAAAGGACATTTTGGTGGTGATTTCCATAGTCTATTTTGCCTTTCATTTTTTATGGGGAATGAACTATCATCGCCAACCGATTGACCATAAATTTGGAATAGAACGCGAATATACAGTGGATGAATTGGTCGATTTCACCCATTTTATTGCAAAAAAAGCAAATCATTACCAGATGGAGTTAACAGGGGATACAATTTCACCGGTACATATCCCCTACACCAAAAAACAGATTTTTTCCAAAACCGAAGAAGCTTACACCAAATTTGAAAAACAGTATCCCGATTTTAAACACAGACACTTGAGTTTAAAATCGTCCATTTACAGTATACCCCTCACATATATGGGTTACGGCGGATATTTAAATCCATTTACCAACGAGGCACAAGTGAACGGAGCCACCCCAAAATTTAGGCTGCCTACAATTAGTTGTCACGAAGTTGGCCACCAATTGGGATATTCAGCGGAGGACGCCACCAATTTTATAGGCTTTTTGGTCACTTCCCACAGTAACGACCCTTATTTCAAGTATTCAGCTTACAATCATGCTTTGGGTTACTGCTTATCCGATCTATATTACAAAGACGAAGAAAAATACAAAGAAGTTGTGGCGAGCATTAACCTTGGGGTCAAGGAAAATTTTAATGAATTGCGCATATTCTGGGAAAAATATAAAAATCCCTTCGAGCCATTGTTCAAATCCGTGTTCAACACTTTTTTAAAGGTAAACAACCAAAAGGAGGGTATAAAAAGTTACAACTCGGTCGTTGGGCTTATGGTCAATTATAAAAAACAGCATTCCATGCAAGATTGAAACTTGTAGAGTACTCCTACAAAGGTTATCTTTAATCCGACTAATTCAATTTTAACCTTATGAAACTTAAAATTTTAGCCCTGTTTCTCTTCATGGGCAGTGTTTCTTTGTTTGCACAGGATTACTTTCCAATTAACGACGGTGTTAAAGCAAAGAAAAACAACAATTACATGGCATTTACCAATGCCAAGATCTACGTTACTCCCACACAAATCATCAACAATGGTACTTTACTGATTCAAAATGGGAAAGTAGTACAAGTGGGAAAATCTGTGACGATTCCTAAAAATGCGGTCATAGAGGACTTGAGCGGAAAATCCATTTATCCGTCATTTATCGATGTATTTTCTGGATTTGGCGTCAAGCTTCCAGAAAAGGCCAACGGTGGGGGCAGGTCCGCACAGTACGGTCCGTCCAGGGAAGGTTTTTACTGGAACGACCATATAATGCCAGAAAATGATGCCATCAACAACTTTAAGTACGATGCCAAAGAGGCCAAAGAATTGAGGGATGCTGGTTTTGGAACCATCAACACCCATATTGAAGATGGAATCGCAAGAGGCACAGGTCTTTTGGTCGCACTGAATGACGAAGCTTCCGAAGCGCAACGAATTCTTTCCGATAGATCCGCACAATACTTCTCCTTTAAGAAAAGTCAAGCCTCCAGGCAATCCTACCCAGGTTCTTTGATGGGAGCCATGGCATTGATGCGCCAACTGTATTACGACATGGATTGGTACAGTAAAGGAAATGTAGATACCAAAGACCGTTCCTTGGAAGCATTGATCGCCAATAAGGGAATGACCCAAATCTATGCTGCCGGAGATCAGGGCAACGTTTTGCGGGCCGACAAAATCGGGGACCTCTTTGGAATTCAATACACTATCTTGGGCGGTGGAGACGAATACGAATATATTGATGAAATCAAAGCTACCAATGCCAAGTTGATTCTTCCTCTAAATTTCCCGGATGCCTTTGATGTTTCCGACCCGTTCGAAGCTAAGTACATTGCCCTAAAGGATATGAGACATTGGAATTTAGCACCTACCAACCCCAAGGTTCTGAACGATATGGGTGTAGTGTTCTCCATTACAACGCATGGCCTTAAGTCTCCAAAAGAATTAAAGGAGAAGCTAATGAAAGCCATTGCTTACGGCCTACCCAAGACCAAGGCACTCGAGGCGCTGACCACCGTACCCGCTCAGATTTTGGGCAAATCCAACGAAATTGGCTCATTGCAAGCTGGTAGTCAGGCCAATTTCCTGATTACCTCCGGAGATATATTCGACAAGGGAACCACCCTTTACGAAAACTGGGTCCAAGGGTCTAAAAACGTAATCGAAAGCATGGATATCATCGATATTCGTGGAGACTATAATCTCTCAGTTTCAGGAAACACATACACGGTTTCCATTACCGGTAGTGCAAGCAAGCCTTCTTTGGAAATTAAAAAAGGGGAGGAAACCTTAGATTCCAAAATTGATTATTCCTCGGATTGGGTGAACATTTCCTTTAGTGAGGACAATATGGGATCCTACAGAATGGTAGCCCACATTGAGCCGAACACCCAAACCATTAAAGGAAGCGTTGTACATCCCAATGGGAACGAGACAATGGCCACATTGACAAAAACTTCACCCTTTGAAGAAAAACCCAAGGGCAATGAAGCAGTAGAAAAACCACAATTGATAGCCATGACCTCCCCAAATGTAGGTTATGGTTACAAAGAAAAACCGAAGCAAGAGAACATCCTTTTCCAAAACGCAACCGTTTGGACCGGGGAAGAAATTTTGGAAAACACCGATGTACTTGTAAAAAATGGTAAAATAGATAAGGTAGGTAAAGGGCTTCGTGCCGGAGGAGCTACCGTTGTGGATGCCACAGGCAAGCACCTTACAGCCGGTATTATCGACGAACACACCCATATTGCGGCCTTGGCCATAAACGAAGGAGGTCAAAATTCCTCTGCCGAAGTCCGAATGGAAGATGTAGTCGATGCCAAAGATGTAGCTATATACCGCGATTTGGCCGGAGGAGTGACCACTGCCCAATTGCTGCATGGTTCTGCCAACCCCATTGGAGGACAATCTGCGATTCTACGTTTAAAATGGGGCGAAAGTGCCGATAATATGGTGTTCGAAAACTCACCAAAGTTCATAAAATTCGCCTTGGGGGAAAACGTAAAACAATCCAATTGGGGCAGTTACTCCCGTTTCCCACAAACCAGAATGGGAGTTGAACAGGTGTACACCGATTATTTTCAGCGCGCCAAGGAATATGACGAAAAGAAAAAAAGTGGTCAACCCTATCGCCATGATGAAGAAATGGAAACCCTGGCAGAAATCTTGAACGGGGAACGATTCATCTCTTGCCACTCCTACGTTCAGAGCGAAATCAACATGATGATGAAAGTGGCCGAGAAATTCGGTTTCCGCGTTAACACCTTTACCCACATTTTGGAAGGCTACAAAGTAGCTGATAAAATGGCAGAGCACGGTGCCGGTGGCGGAACGTTCAGCGATTGGTGGGCATACAAGTACGAAGTGAAAGACGCCATACCACACAATGCAGCCATAATGATGAGCCAAGGTGTTACCGTGGCCATAAACAGTGATGATGCCGAAATGTCCAGAAGATTGAACCAAGAAGCTGGAAAGGCAGTAAAATATGGAGGGTTGTCCGAAATTGAAGCATGGAAAACCGTAACCCTGAACCCCGCAAAATTACTTCACTTGGATGATCGCGTAGGAAGTATTGCCGAAGGTAAAGAAGCTGATGTTGTACTTTGGAGCGACCACCCCTTGTCCGTATATGCCAAGGCAGAAAAAACCTTGATACAAGGTAAAGTCTATTTTGATATTGAAAAAGACAAGCAAATGAGGGACTCCATCAAAAAGGAACGTAACCAATTGATTGGAATGATGCTGAACGAAAAAAATAATGGAGGTAAAACACGTACTCCGGTTCAGAACAAGAAAAGAGAGTTTCACTGTGACAGCCTTTAAAAAGTAAATCATGAAAAAAATATTTTTAATCATAGCAATTGTTTTTGGGGTGTCGTTAAACGCTCAGCAAACCCCAGCTCCTCCTCAATCCGAACAAATAGCCATAATCGGTGCTACGGCCCATATTGGCAATGGAGAGGTTATTGAAAACTGTACCATAGTTTTCAAAGATGGTAAAATCACGGCCATTGGTGCCGATCTTATGGTTCCCACGATAGGCACCATGATCAATGCCGAAGGCAAACACGTATACCCTGGCTTTATCGCTCCGTCCAAATCACTCGGACTGGTAGAGGTCGATGCCGTTAGGGCCAGTGATGATCAAGATGAAATAGGTGAAATGATTCCGCACGTACGGAGCATAATTGCCTATAATGCAGAATCTCAAGTAGTGGAAAGTATGCGTCCCAACGGTGTATTGATCGGACAAGTCACCCCTCAGGGAGGGACCATCTCCGGCACCTCAAGCATTGTTCAGTTCGATGCATGGAACTGGGAGGACGCCTCCATTAAAACAGATGATGGAATCCATTTGAACTGGCCGAACTTTTTTAGAAGAGGCCGATGGTGGATGGGCGAAGAAAGAGGGTTTATCCCCAATAAAGAGTATGGCAAGGAGATGGAGGACATAAAAATGTTCTTTCTTAACTCCATTGCCTATGGCAAAGCAGGCGGAAAAGAGAAAAACCTACCGTTTGCAGCCATGCAAGGACTATTTGATGGGTCTCAACGCCTTTACATACATGCCGATGGTGAAAAGGAGATTACAGATGCCGTTTTGTTGTCCAAGGACATGGGGGTTAAGAATGTGGTGATCATTGGCGGATACCGAGCCAATAAAATTGCCGACCTGTTAAAATCACACAACATTCCTGTGCTTGTAGGTCGTACCCACTCCCTGCCCAATTTTGATGACGACGATTACGATATCACGTACAAATTGCCAAAACTATTGCTGGATGCAGGACTGCTAGTGGGATTACAAAATGAGGACGCGGCCAATTTCCAAACCAGAAATCTTGCATTTTATGCAGGGCAAACCGTAGCGCAAGGCCTGGACAAAGAAACAGCACTTCAATTGATTACAGGCAACACAGCTAAGATCTTAGGGATCGATGACAAGTACGGGACCTTAGAGGAAGGCAAGAGCGCCACTTTGTTCATTTCCGAAGGGGATGCGTTGGACATGCGCACCAATAAACTTTCCAAAGCATATATTGATGGTAGGGACGTTTCCTTGGAAACACACCAAACTGAATTATGGAAAAGATATATGGAAAAATACGATAGGGAAAAAACAGGACAATAAACCAATAAAAAAGGCGCTCAAATGAGCGCCTTTTTTTTAATTCAATTTTACATCCACATATTGGCCTTCATCCGGTTTGAAGTAAAATGATGCAGGCTTTACTTGCTCACTTAATGTAACTTCCTCAAAACTTACGGTACTTGCAGGCTCTAAAATAGTATCTCCCTCATGTTTATGCCAGGTAATGGCCTTGGGCAATTGCAAACCATTTACGGATTGCCAATCGTTATAATTTATCCATCTCACATTATCGGAGCTCTCCCCAGAACGATAAGTCACCGTATAGCCCAACCAGGTCATTTTATATGTGTCCGCATCAAAATGGATAAAATACTCATCTTTAGATGAGGCACCAACCCCATTCTTATACCCGATCTTAACCCCAGGATAACTTTTGCCCCCATATTGCAAATCCTCGGTTTCCGAATACACGATACCATCATCTGCCAAAACAAAGGGCATCGCATAGAAATAGAACATTAAATTATGATAGAAGCCTACATCTCCCTTGTAGTTTTCATCGCTATCCAACAACCATGCTTGCTCTCCGTCAAAGCCCATGGTCACAACATCGGTATCGATCCGATCCATTCTTGTCCATAAATCTACTGTATGCGTTTCTGGTCGCTCTGGTTTCGGAAGAACAAAAGACAATGTACGTTGCGCTTTCCACTGCTCTAGTCCTCCATGCGCATCGAAAACCTTTGCTAGGGCCTCTGGGTAATTTGCTTCGTGTTCTGAGACCACTTGCTTTACCGGTGTTTGGATCTCTTTGGTTTTTGTGCTTTGTTTACAGGCAGATAGAGCCAGTAAAAGTAATAGGATGGTTAATTTGTTCATGGTTTACAGTTTATAATTAAGCTAGTTGGTCGAAAACCTCTTATTATAATTACAGGAATATCTATTTTTACCGATCTATGGATGTTAAACTCATAAGCAGCACCCAAAATTCTTTGGTGAAAAGAATTCTGCAGCTCAAAGAAAAATCCCGTGAACGAAAAAAGAGCGGGCTTTTTATCGTTGAAGGGCAAAGGGAAATAGCGTTGGCCCTAAAGGGCGGTTATACCATGCAGACTCTTCTTTTTTGTCCTGAAATTTTGAACAACCCTTCTATTGATACGCTCACCAAGGACGCTTGCCCGGAAATTATAGAAATATCCGAAAATGTCTACGCTAAAATTGCGCACCGTGGTACCACCGAGGGTGTAATCGCCCTGATGAGTGCAAAGGACCATGCATTGCAGAACATTACCTTTACGAACAACACACCTTTGGTTCTCGTGGCCGAAGCTCCAGAAAAACCTGGAAACATTGGCGCACTTTTACGCACGGCCGATGCTGCTGCTGTAGATGCCGTTTTAATAGCAAACCCCAAATCCGACCTATATGGTCCGAACATAATCCGATCCAGTGTTGGCTGCCTTTTTACTAACCAAGTGGGTCTGGGTACAACGGACCAGATCATTACTTTTTTACAGACCAACCAAATCAAAATTTATTGTGCCGCATTGACCGCTTCCAAAAATTATGTGGATTGTGATTTTACAGGAGCCTCTGCCCTAGTTATGGGTACGGAGGCCACTGGACTCACCGATACATGGCTCCAAAATTCCGACCAAAACATAATTATTCCGATGCAAGGGGAAATAGACTCCATGAATGTTTCGGTATCCGCTGCAATACTTATATTTGAAGCTAAGCGCCAGCGCGGATTTTAAGCTATGGAAAAAAATACACTCTTTTATGTGATCCTTGCGATTCTAGTAACCCAATATCTGGCACACCAGTTCCTGGAATATCTGAATGCCAAGCGTTTCCAGTCCACATTACCTCCCGAACTGGCCGATGTCTTTGACGAAACCGAGTATCGAAAATCACAACAATATAAACGGGCCAACTACAAATTTGGTCTTATCTCCGATGGCTTTTCCCTTGTACTGACCGTATGTTTTTTAGTCCTTGGTGGATTTGAATGGGTAGATCGATTGACCCGTTCCATTACCGAAGATACCATTCCCATGGCATTGCTGTTTTTTGGAATTATAATGTTCGGTAGCGCACTTTTGGGACTCCCTTTTTCGTATTACAAAACTTTTGTGATCGAAGGGGAATATGGATTTAACAAAACCACTAAATCCACTTTTTTGTCAGATAAAATAAAAGGGACTCTGCTCACTTTGGTTCTGGGAGGAGGTATGCTGGCATTATTTATACTTTTCTACATATCTACAGGCCAAAATTTTTGGATCTATATGTGGGTAGCTGTCGGGGTCTTTATTTTGTTCATTAATCTGTTCTACAGCCGGTTGATCGTACCACTGTTCAACAAACAGACCCCACTTGAAGAGGGCAGTCTAAAAAAATCCATTGAGAATTATGCAAAAAAGGTGGGTTTTGAGCTTCAAAATATATTTGTAATAGATGGCTCCAAACGTTCCACAAAAGCAAATGCCTATTTTTCGGGATTTGGAAAAGAAAAGCGCATTACCCTGTTCGATACCTTGATCAACGATTTGAACGAGGATGAAATAGTGGCAGTCCTGGCCCATGAGGTTGGCCATTACAAACGAAAACATATTATTGCAAATCTTTTGGCATCGTTGTTCACTACAGGTGTTACGCTTTTTATCCTATCGTTGTTCATCAACCATCCAGAAATATCCTTGGCCATTGGCGTATCCACACCAAGTTTTCATGCTGCTTTGGTCGGGTTTGCCTTATTATATAGCCCCATTTCCGAAATAACCGGATTGATCATGAACTATTTATCGAGGAGATTCGAATTCCAAGCAGATAATTTTGCAAAACGTACATTTGCCGCATCCCCATTGATCTCATCATTAAAAAAGTTGTCCAAAAAAAGTCTGAGCAACCTCACCCCACATCCGGCCTACGTTTTTGTCCACTACTCACATCCACCTTTAATTGAACGTATCCGAAACCTAAAGGCATAGATTTTGTTGTTTAAAATTTAAGATTGTAGTAAATTTAATATACTATGACAGAGGCTGCGATTGAAAAAGAAAACAAGCAAATTGCGAAGCAGTACAAAGAATTACTTCGCATTAGCTACCAAACACTGACGGACGAGGACAAGAAATTGATTCGATCTGCATTCGATGTGGCCGTAGATGCCCATAAGGATCAACGACGAAAATCCGGTGAGGCCTATATTTTTCACCCTATTGCCGTTGCCAAAATTGTAGCTTCGGAAATTGGTCTGGATGCTGTTTCCATCGCCTCTGCCCTACTGCACGATGTTGTAGAGGACACGGCCTATACACTGGACGATATTGAGCGTATGTTCGGCGAGACAGTGGCGCGGATCGTGGACGGGCTCACCAAGATCGCCCACTTAAAAAAAGATAAGGACATAAGTCAACAAGCAGAGAACTTTAGAAAAATGCTGTTGACGCTTCATGACGATGTCCGTGTAATCATTATCAAAATTGCGGACCGGTACCACAACATGCTCACCATGGATTCCATGCCGGAACACAAACAGGTAAAGATTGCTTCCGAAACACTATATATTTATGCGCCCCTGGCCCACAGAATTGGGCTTTACAATATTAAAACCCATCTTGAGGACCTCTCTTTAAAGTATACCGAACCAGAGGTTTACAACGATATCCAAGCAAAAATAGAGGACACCGAAGAGGAAAGCTTGGCCTATATCGAAGACTTTGCCAATGTTATCCGGACATCGCTGGACAAAGAAGGTCTTAATTACTACATCAAAGGTAGAATGAAATCCATTTTCTCCATCCGTAAAAAGATGAAGACTCAAAATGTAACTTTTGATGAAGTCTACGATAAGTTCGCAATTCGGATCATCTACAAATCCGATCGCAAGAACGAAAAATTCCTGGCTTGGAAAATCTACTCCATAGTTACCGATCACTTTACCCCAAACCCGATTCGACTTAGGGATTGGATCACCTCTCCCAAATCCACAGGGTACGAAGCTCTGCATATAACGGTAATGGGGCCAAAAGGAAAATGGGTAGAAGTTCAGATTCGTAGTGAGCGTATGCACGAAATTGCAGAAAAAGGCTATGCTGCGCACTTTAAGTACAAACATGGCAACCAAAAGGAACAAGGCATAGAAGAATGGCTCAACAAACTACAGGAAGCACTTGAAAATGCCAATGGCAATGCTGTCGACTTTGTCGAGGAATTTAAACTGAACCTTTATGCCAAGGAAATCTTTGTTTTTACTCCCAAAGGAGACTTAAAATCGATGCCCAAAGGTGCCACCGCCCTTGACTTTGCGTTTAACATCCATACCGAAGTAGGATTAAAGACCCGTGGAGCCCGTGTAAACGGAAAACTGGTCCCGTTGGGCACAAAACTCAGGAGCGGTGATCAAGTGGAGATCATTACCTCGGAAAGTGCCAAACCTACTCAAAGTTGGTTGGATTATGCACAAACAGCAAGAGCTCGCTCCAAAATTAAATCGTCCTTGAGCGAAGAGAAAAAAGAGGTCGCGGCAGAAGGAAAGGAAATATTGCGACGAAAGTTAAAGGCCCAAAAAATAAACCTGAACGAGGACACCGTCAACAAATTGGTGACCTTTTTCAAGCTAAAAACAAGCTTGGACCTTTTCTATCGTGTCGGTATCGGTGTTATCGATAACGAAAAGCTCAAGGATTTTTCATCATCCTACCACAATGCATTTATCAATTTCTTCAAAAACAAAATCCGAAGAACCCCTACACCAAAAGATGTAGATAAAAACGAGATCACCACCAAATACGACCTACTAGTATTCGGCAAGGAAGAGGAAAGGCTCAACTATAAACTCTCGCAATGCTGCAATCCAATTCCCGGAGATGAGGTGTTTGGATTTGTAAGTGTTAACGATGGCATTAAAGTGCACAAAAAGAATTGCCCGAACGCCATATCGCTACAATCCAATTATGCCTACAGAATTATAAGTGCCAAGTGGATAGATTCTTCCCAAGAAGAGTTTTCTGTGGATATTCAAATAACCGGTATCGACAACATGGGATTGGTACAGGATATTACCAAGATCATATCGGAAAACATGCATGTAAACATGCGAAACCTCAACTTTAGTGCGGACGGAGGCACCTTTAAAGGAAAGATAACGCTTGTGGTCAAAAACAATAATATCCTTAAACGACTGATGAACCGTTTAAAGCAAGTTGAAGGAATAGATAAAGTAACAAGAATTTAATTTTTAACTGTACCTTTGTGCATTAGCTATGCAGAAAGCCATGGGAAACAACAAAAATCAGGAAATTGTAAAAAATGTGTTCACCTCGTTCCTAGAGGAGAAAGGACACCGCAAAACTCCTGAGCGCTACGCCATTTTACAGGAAATTTATGAAAGCGACGACCATTTTGACGTAGAATCCCTTTACATCAAAATGAAGACAAAAAACTATAGGGTAAGCCGGGCCACATTGTACAACACCATAGAACTTTTGTTGGAGAGCAAACTGGTTCGCAAGCACCAATTCGGCAAAAACCAGGCGCAATACGAAAAGTCTTATTTTGATCGTCAGCACGATCATGTTATCCTAACCGATACAGGAGAGGTAGTGGAGTTCTGTGACCCACGTATCCAATCCATCAAAAAAACCATTGAGGAGGTTTTTGACATTAAGATCAATAATCACTCCTTATATTTCTACGGAACTCGAAACAAAGAAGAAAACCTAACCGAATAACCCACATATTACATGGTAGATTTATTGCTTGGACTCCAATGGGGAGACGAAGGAAAAGGAAAAATTGTTGATGTACTTACCAAGGAATACGATATTATAGCCCGCTTTCAAGGAGGGCCCAATGCAGGCCACACCTTGGAGTTTGATGGTATTAAGCACGTTTTGCATACGATTCCCTCTGGGATTTTTCATAAAAATGCGATCAATATAGTGGGGAACGGAGTCGTCATAGACCCAGTTATCTTTAAAAAAGAACTGGACAATCTCGAAAAATTCAATATCGATATCGAGTCCAAACTGTTCATTTCTCGAAAAGCACACCTGATTCTTCCAACCCATCGTTTGTTGGATGCCGCTTCCGAAGCATCCAAAGGAAAAGCAAAAATCGGTTCCACTTTAAAGGGTATTGGCCCTACCTACATGGACAAAACAGGCCGTAATGGAATGCGTGTTGGCGATTTGGAGTTCGATGATTGGAAAACAAAATACCGTGCCCTTGCCGACAAGCACGAGGCCATGATCGATTTTTACGATGTAGATATCCAGTATAATCTGGAAGAATTGGAGGCAGAATTCTGTGAAGGCGTTGAAACATTGAAAAAATTGACCTTTATAGATAGCGAGGAATACATTTTCAAAGCGCAGGCCGAAGGCAAAAAGATTTTGGCCGAAGGTGCTCAAGGCTCCCTTTTGGACATCGATTTTGGAACCTACCCTTTTGTAACATCCTCGAATACTACCGCCGCCGGAGCGTGCACAGGATTAGGTGTTGCCCCAAACAACATTAAGCGTGTTTTGGGGATTTTTAAAGCCTACACCACCCGTGTGGGAAGCGGCCCGTTCCCTACTGAACTTTTTGATGAGGACGGTGCCAAAATGGCCAAAATAGGCAACGAATTCGGCGCAACAACAGGAAGACCACGTCGTTGTGGATGGTTGGATCTGGTAGCCCTAAAATATGCTGTTCAAATTAATGGTGTAACAGAACTAATGATGATGAAAGCAGACGTTCTTAGTGGCTTTGAATCCATTAAAGTATGTACGGCCTACTCCTATAAAGGAGAGCAAATACAGCATTTGCCCTACAACATAGAGAAAGAGTACGTTACTCCTGTGTACACGGAATTGAAAGGATGGTCCCAGAACCTTACCAAATTGTCCAAGGCAGAGGATATACCTAATACCCTGAACGAATATATCGGGTTCTTGGAAGAGCAGTTGAACGTACCCATTAAAATAGTATCCGTAGGTCCGGACAGGCTTCAAACTATTCATAGGTAAGACTCGGTTTTTTGTTCATTTTTGAGTAATTTAATAGTCCGGTTGTTCCATCACGGACATTATACTCCTACTCAAACGCAATTGACTAAATATCAATACCATGAACAAAATATTGACCCTGCTATTAGTACTGGCAAGCCTTGTTTCCTGCCAAAAGAAAGAGCCAAAATCACTTTCCGTTGCATCTCCAAAAGGAACCAACTCCATAGAGTTTTTTCTATCGGAGAACGGCAATCCATTGTATGTGGTGAGTCATAACAACAAAACTGTTATCGATTCCTCTTTTATCGGTTTTGATTTCAAAAATCAAAAATCCTTGAACGGAAATCTGGGCATTATCAATTCAACCACAACCACGGTAGATGAGACTTGGGAAATGCCCTGGGGGGAGCAAAAAGAGGTTGTGAACCAATACAACGAACTCAAAGTTGAGCTCGAAGAGACCAAAGCCCCAAACCGTAAATTCAACATCTATTTTAGGGCTTATGATGATGGTGTAGGTTTCCGGTATGAGTTTTTACCACAACAAGGCGTGGACAGCGTGGCAATAATGGACGAAAACACCCAATTTCAGCTCACAGAGGACTATACGGCATGGTGGATTCCAGGGGATTGGGATATCTACGAACACCGTTATAACACCTCTCTGGTTTCTGAGATAGATGCCATTTCCAAAAGAAACCACCCTGACCTTGCACAGACCTATATTCCAGAAAATGCGGTAAATACACCAGTAACCCTGCGAAACAAAGATGGACTGCACCTGAGTTTCCACGAAGCCAACCTGACCAATTATGCCGGCATGACCTTAAAAGTGGACAATACATCTTTACTATTGACCAGTGAGCTGGTAGGTTCCGATCGACTCGGCCACAAAGTAAAAAGGGCGCTTCCCTTTAAAACACCTTGGCGAACGGTTCAAATTGCGGACAAGGCCACGGAACTTATCGAATCCAAATTAATCGTTAATCTCAACGAACCCAATAAATTGGGCAGTGTAGATTGGTTCGAACCAAAAAAATACGTCGGTATCTGGTGGGAGATGCACCTGGGCAAATCCACCTGGGACTATGCAGGCTCGCAAGACATGAACACATTTACGGAAGATGCCAAACCTACCGGGAAACATGGCGCAACAACCGAAAATACAAAACGCTACATCGACTTTGCTGCAAAAAACAACATTAAAGGTATATTGGTGGAAGGCTGGAATACAGGATGGGAGCATTGGATAGGGTTTGAAGACCGCGAAGGGGTCTTCGATTTTGTAACGCCCTACCCCGATTATGATCTGGAGGGACTTAACAAATACGCCAAAGAAAAAGGAGTGGAATTGATAATGCACCACGAAACTTCGGCAGCGCCCCGAACCTATGAGCAGCAGTTGGACACTGCCTATCAGTTAATGAACCAATTGGGCATACATTCCGTAAAAACCGGCTATGTAGGGAAAATAATTCCAAAAGGCGAGTACCACCACGGACAATGGATGGTTAATCATTATAGAAAAGTATTGGAAACAGCGGCCAAATACAACATAGCCATAAATGCCCACGAACCTATTAAAGCAACAGGAATACGAAGAACATACCCAAATGCCATTTCCAGGGAAGGATTAAGAGGCCAAGAATTTAATGCCTGGTCTGCCGATGGTGGCAACCCTGCAGAACATTTGCCCATTGTTGTTTTTACACGAATGTTGGCAGGACCTATAGATTTTACACCCGGTGTTTTTGATATTGAACTCCCTACAAAAGAAAATAACAGGGTCAGCACCACCATTGCCCAACAGTTGGCTCTTTATGTGGTAATCTACAGTCCCGTGCAAATGGCATGCGATCTGCCCGAAAATTATGAAAATCAACCAGCGTTCCAATTTATTAGGGACGTCGGGGTAGATTGGGACCGAACAGAAGTGCTAAATGGAGAAGTTGGTGATTACGTTACCATTGCACGCAAAGAACGTGGAACCGGAAATTGGTTTGTTGGCGGAATTACGGATGAAAACGCTAGGGAACTAACTGTTGATTTTGATTTTTTGGACGAGACCAGTAGTTACAAAGCCATTATTTATAAGGATGCCGAAAGTGCAAATTTTAGGACCGACCCTACTGCAATCGACATAGAAAATATAGAAATAAATAAAAATTCAACCCTCAACATAAAACTTGCCGAAGGGGGAGGCTTTGCCATTAGTTTACTAAAAGAAAACGAGTAGCCTATGTGACTTAAATCACAGATGATACTTGGCAAAATCCGTAACTTTGTACCAAATAAAAATAAGAAGTTATGACAGATAAATTAAATCAAATAGGACTGGACAACAGAGCTTCCAAAGAGCTATCCGACAAGCTGAACGAACTGTTGGCAAACTATCAGATATTTTACATGAACGCACGTGGTTTCCATTGGAACATCAAGGGCGAAAAATTCTTTGAACTACATGCAAAATTCGAAGATCTGTACAACGACTCTTTGGAAAAAATCGATGAAATAGCCGAAAGAATCTTGACCTTAGGGTTTACACCCCTGCACAATTATGAAGATTATTCGGGAATCTCCAAGATAAAGGCCTCCAAAAATGTATCTGGCGGAAAAGACGCCGTTCAGGCCATATTGGATGGATACAAAGTATTGCTTCCATTGGAAAGAGAACTTTTGGAAATGGCCGGTGAATCCAACGACGAAGGCACAGGGGCATTGATGAGCGATTACATTAGAGAACAGGAGAAATTGGTTTGGATGTACTCCGCATTTTTAAACAAATAGATCACAGCTCACAGAATTGCCGTTGGGCCCTTTATTCCCAAAGGTTATCTGGCTTTGTCACTCAAAGACAATTTTAGGATCATTCAGGATTTTGGCACATAAGCTTAAAGTATTGCTGAAATCTTGGATGATTTTATTTTTCAGAAGTATTTAAGTTGCTTCATGGTCTATATTAGCCTCCTTCAGATTTTCCTTAACACCTTCTTTTATGCCATGGTTCAAATCTTCAGACCAACAAAATGTTACGTTCAGCTTGTGGTGAATTGCCAAAGCTTTCTAAACGATTTGTGCCACTTCAGCTAAAAATCCTACTTTTGACCAAAATTAAACGCATTTGAAAAGTATTTTATTTTTCATTTTATCGCTTCTGACTTTTGGTGTTTTCGCACAACAAAACCAACCCAAGGAAGGAAGACAAATAAACATTGTTTACGGGGCCAACTTTACCAAAGATGAGGCCCAGTTTCCAGGTGCATCGATTTTTAGCAAGGATGATGAGCGACAAGTACAGTTTGAACACCAAGGTGCCGACCTTTGGTGCGATATTGCCATATTTTATGCAGAAGAGAATCGATTAAAAGCCATTGGAAATATTCGATTGCAACAAGGGGATTCCATAGAAATGAACAGTGGCAAAATGGATTATGATGGCAACACCAAACTGGCCAAAGCTTGGGAGAAAGTAGACCTTACCAATGGCCAAATGACGTTGACCACGGATACCCTTTACTTTGATAGGGAAAAACAGAAAGCATACTACAATGCCGGAGGTAAGGTTGTAGATTCCGCCAATGTGCTCACGAGCATAATCGGCACGTATTTTATGACACCCAAAAAATACCAGTTCCAGCGCAAGGTGCACATAGACAATCCGGATTACGTTATCGATTCGGAGCAACTGGACTACTACACCACCTCCAAAAATGCCTATATGTATGGGCCTTCCACCATTACGGGAGAGGAATATAAAATCTATTGTGAGCGCGGTTTCTACGACACCAAAATTGAACAGGGCTACGGCATAAAGAACACCCGAATCGATTACGACAACAAGATCATCGAGGGGGACAGCCTTTATTTTGATAAGGCTACCGAATTTGCCTCGGCCACCAACAACATCAAGATCACGGACACTATCAACAATGGAGTGATCAAAGCACACTATGCCGAAGTGCACAAAGCAAAGGATTCCGTTTTTGCCACCAAAAGGGCAGTTTCCATCAATCTGGTACAAAAAGATTCACTTTACATGCATGGTGATACCTTAATGGTAACCGGCAAAGAGGAAGAGCGCATCATCAGGGCATTCAGAAATGCCAAGTTTTATAAAACCGATTTGAGCGGTAAGTCGGATTCCATCCATTTTGATGAAAGAACAGGAATTACCGAACTGATCACCGACCCCATTTTATGGAATGTGGACAACCAGATTACCGGTGACAGCATTCATTTGATTTCCGACATGGAGACCGATAAACTGGATTCCCTAAAGGTGATCGAAAACGCTTTCATTATTTCGCTGGATACTATAAGTGGAACGGGTTACAATCAGGCTAAAGGAAAAAATCTGTATGGCAAGTTCATAGAAAACGAACTTAAAATAATCGACCTGGTCCAAAATACCGAGGTGATCTATTATGTCTACAACGACGATGAAGAGCTAATTGGAATAGACAAGACGATTTGCAGTAAAATTAGGCTCCTAATGGCCGATAACGATATCGAGGACATCACCTTCTTTGTAAATCCAGATGGGGATATATTCCCCGAGACCGATTTGCCAGTAGAGAGCCGTAAACTAAAAGGCTTTGTTTGGCGTGGCGATGAACGAATCATGTCCAAAGAGGAAATTTTTGATGAGGACGATAACAATATCGAATTGGTAAAGATCCGGGGCATAGAAAATCCCATTGATATCGATGCCGAAGAAAACGAAAGGCAAAACAACGAGAACGACCCCATTACCGCCCCCAACACCAAGGCGGTAAAACCCAAACAGCCCACGCTAAAAAAGAAAGCGCAAACCCCATAATGTCTAAAAAAGATTTCTTTACATACCAAGCCCAAACTACACCGCATCCATTGGCCTTGGAAGTTTCGCATGCCAAAGGGAGCTATGTTTACGATACCGATGGCAATGCCCATTTGGATTTTGTAGCAGGCGTATCGGCCTGTAGTTTGGGGCATTGCCACCCCAAAGTGGTTGGTGCCATAAAGGCACAACTGGACGAATACATGCATGTTATGGTGTACGGCGAATATGTGCAAAAACCAGCCGTGGAATTCTCCAAGCTGCTCTCTTCCCTCCTTCCAAGTAATTTGAACACCACTTATCTGGTCAACTCGGGTACAGAAGCTATGGAAGGAGCCCTAAAATTGGCACGCAGGCACACCGGTCGTTCAGAAATAATTGCGGCCAAAAATGCCTATCACGGGAACACCATGGGCAGTTTGAGCCTAATGGGGCTCGAAGAACGAAAAAGTCCGTTCCGACCTTTGATTCCGGATATAAGGTTTGTTCAATTTAACAATGAAGAAGATCTAAGCAAAATTACAGAAAAAACTGCCGCAGTGGTATTAGAGACCATTCAAGGAGGAGCAGGGTTTATAGTACCGAAAAATGATTATTTAGAAAAAGTAAGGGCCCGCTGTAATAAGGTTGGGGCATTACTTATATTGGACGAAATACAGCCCGGGTTTGGTCGAACCGGTAAATTGTTCGCTTTTGAGCATTACAATTGTACTCCGGACATCTTGGTCATCGGCAAAGGAATGGCATCGGGTCTTCCCGTTGGCGCCTTTGTAGCCTCCAAACAGATCATGGCAGACCTTAAAGACAATCCAAAGTTGGGGCATATTACCACTTTTGGGGGCAATCCAGTAATTGCTGCCGCCAGTTTGGCCACCTTAAAAGAAATTACCGAAACGGACCTTATCCATCAAACATTGGCCAAAGAAAAACTGTTCCGTAAATTATTAAAGCACCCTTTGATCAAAGAAATTCGAGGGAAGGGCCTTATGCTCGCCCCCATTATGCAAAACAAGGATGTTGCCGATTATCTAATTCTTGAAGCGGCCAAAAAAGGTTTGATACTCTTTTGGCTATTATTTGAGCCAAAAGCTGTGAGAATATCGCCTCCGCTCACCATTTCCATGAAAGAAATCGAAGAAGGTTGCGACCATATTATCAGTATTTTAAATAGCTACCGACCCAATACTGTTAACTAATTTGTTGATAACATACCCCAAAATCGGACTTGAACAGAACCACAAAAGGTTAATTTTAAGTCCATAGTTCAACCAAAAACGTTCCTATGGCGTTAGAATCTAACGAATATCCAGACAAATCCATACACAAATTTGAGTCCATGCTCAAGACGGATGACGTCTATTTCTTTGATGCGGAGGACTTTGAGGAAATTATTCATCATTACTTGAACAATGGCAAGATCTCTTTGGGAAAGAAGGCCATCCAAATCGGGCTGGAACAGCATCCCAATTCCATGGAACTTAAACTTTTAAGAGTGGAAGTATTGGCCTTTGAGGATAAGTTCGAGGCCGCTGAAACCCTTCTGGACGAAATCCAGACCATTAATGTGGCCAACGAGGAAATTTACATCCAACGGGCCAATATCAGGTCCAAGCAAGACAAGCACCAAGAGGCTGTAAACCTCTTACTTGAAGCACTGCACATTACGGAGCACTCCTTCGATATACATTCCCTATTGGGAATGGAGTATCTATTTATGGATAATTACGAGCAGGCTAAACTTAGCTTTATGCGCTGTGTGGAAATAGACGACCAAGATTACTCGTCCCTGTACAATGTTGTGTATTGTTTTGAATTCTTAGAAGATTTTGATGGTTGTATTTATTATTTGAACAATTATTTGGATCGCAATCCCTATTGTGAAGTCGCCTGGCACCAACTCGGAAAAATGTACTTGGCCAAAAATTTATACTTGGAAGCCCTTACCGCTTTTGACTTTGCCGTTATCTCGGACGATTCCTTCATTGGCGCATATTTTGAAAAAGGCAAAGTGTTGGAAAAGTTGGGCAGGTACAACGAAGCGATCGAAAATTACGAGTCCACCATTTCCATGGACGACCCAACCTCGTATGCGTTTTTACGCTTGGGAAAATGCCATGAAAAATTGGGCAATTTTGATCTGGCCAAATATTACTATTATCACACCGTACACGAAGACCCTTTATTGGACAAGGGATGGTTGGCCATTACCGATTTCCATTTTGGCCAAAAAAACTACGAAAAGGCACTGCACTACATAAACAAAGCAATAAATATAGATGGTGAAAATCCAAAGTACTGGAAAAAGGCCGCCAAGATTTATTTCGCCATGAACAATTTTGACGAAGCCGATTTTGCCTACAAACAAGCTGTAGAACTGGGAAATTATGAGTTACTTACTTGGAAAAACTGGGCAGAGGTGCTCAGTAAAATCGGGGATTACAACTCGGCCATCCAAGTACTGATCCAAGGTTTGGAATTTTACCCGGACAACTCAGAGCTAACTTATAAGTTAGCGGGACTTCATTTAAAAAACAACGACTTGGGCGAAGCAAAAATCATCTTATCCAAGGCTATGAAAATTGATATTGGTAAATTGCGGCAGTTTGAGAAGGAATTCCCAGAATTCATTGAAGTAGATTGGGTGAAAGCATTGGTTTCCAAAATAAAGAAAACAACCAAGTAGCCCGTATATTAACCAATAATATGCAAGCACGTCGTATACTTGACTACGTATTTATAACACTCAAAGGAATGGCCATGGGTGCCGCAGATGTGGTCCCGGGAGTTTCCGGAGGAACCATTGCCTTTATTTCCGGGATTTATGAAGAACTCATCACTTCCATAAACAATATCAACCTTTCCCTTGTACCCTTGTTCCGTAAAGAAGGGGCAAAGGCAGTCTGGAACAAAATCAACGGAAATTTTCTTGCGTCACTTTTTCTTGGGATCTTTATTAGTGTACTCTCTTTAGCAAAATTCCTGAGCTGGCTCTTGGAGAACGAACCGATTTTGCTCTGGTCGTTTTTCTTTGGCCTGGTGGTCGCATCCATTTTTATTGTGGCCAAAGAAATTACCAAATGGAACCTGGGATCCATACTCGTTTTTATTGCTGGTTCGATTTTGGCCTATTTTATCACAGAATTGCCCGTAAACGACAATGTGGACAGCCTCCCATTTCTTTTCCTATCTGGGGCATTGGCCATTTGTGCCATGATTTTGCCCGGGATTTCCGGAGCCTTTATTCTAGTACTCTTGGGCTCCTACAAGACCATTTTGGACGCAGTCCACGAAAGGGACATCAAAATTATACTAACCGTGGGCGTTGGGGCAATTTTTGGACTTTTGAGCTTTGCACGCTTGCTCAAATGGATGTTCAACCACTACAAAAACATAACACTGGCCTTATTGACCGGTTTTATTTTGGGTTCCCTAAATAAAATTTGGCCCTGGAAAAAAGTATTGGAGACCAAAACCTTTGGAGAAAAGATCATTGTTGTAGATGATGTAAATGTGCTTCCTGGAACTTTTGAAGGTGACAATAAATTAATGCTTGCCATTATTCTGGCCGTACTAGGTTTTTCGCTTATTTTTATCTTAGAAAGATCAGCTTCTAAAAAGTAAGTAAAAACGGATGGGGCAAATGCATCAACCTAGAACATTTCTGGATAACTTTTTCTTGGTCGTAAAAGGTCTCTGCATGGGTGCTGCCAACAAGGTCCCAGGGGTTTCTGGAGGCATTGTCGCTTTTGTCGCCGGTTTTTATGAGGAATTTATCTATTCCCTTCAAAAACTAAATTCAAAAGCGCTCAAACTTTTCTTTAATGGAAGGTTCAAAAGCTTTTTCCAATATACCAATGCAAGGTTTTTAGGTTTACTGATATTCGGAATGCTGGTCAGTTATTTTAGTGTTTCCAGAGTTTTGGATTACCTCTTGGACCGCAACGAACTCTTTGTTTGGGCCACATTTTTTGGAATGGTAATCGGTTCCATTTACTATATAGGTAAAGATTTTGCCCCATGGAACAAACGGACCATAATAGCTGGAACCATAGGTTTGGTCATCGGGTTGTCCATCAGTTTTTTAAGTCCGGCAAAAGAGAACGATAATTTGGCATTTATCTTTATCTGCGGAATTATAAGTGTTTCCGGAATGACCCTGCCCGGGCTATCCGGTTCTTTTATCTTAATATTATTGGGCAATTATGTGCTGCTTTTGGTCGATTCAGTGAATGCACTCTATGATACTTTTGCAGAGGTTTTCTCGGGAGATTTTAGCTTTGTAAAAAATCCAGAACGTATAAAGATCTTAAAGATCTTAGGTGTTTTCACCCTGGGCTCAGCCGCGGGTTTGGTAACTTTTTCGCATTTGCTCAGTTATGTCCTCAAACATTTTAAGGCCACCACGACTGCTGTATTGCTCGGCTTTATAACCGGCTCTTTGGGCGTGCTTTGGCCATGGAAAAGAACCATTTTTAAATTGGATGGAACAGGCACGCCCTTACTGGACTCCAATGGAGATAAAATAATTTTGAACTACGAACGCTTTTTACCACGGATTGGCTCTCCGGAAACATGGTGGGCCATACTTTTTATAATATTGGGTGTTTTGGTATTATTACTACTGGATTGGTATGGCAAAAACAGAGAGAAAAATGAGAAGATTCGGGCTGCTAGGTAAAAATATATCCTATTCTTTTTCTGAAGGATATTTTGCAAAAAAATTCGAAGAACTAGGGCTTTTAGACCATAGTTATGAAAACTTTGACCTCCAGGACATTGAAGAGTTCAGTAGCGTATTGGCCCAAGATCACCTTACAGGTCTAAATGTTACCATTCCTTATAAACAAGCTGTTATCCCATTTTTGGATGAATTGGATCCAAAAGCCGAAAAAATAGGTGCCGTGAACACTATTCAATTTACCCCCAGCGGACTAAAAGGTTTCAATACGGACGCCTATGGCTTTCAAAAATCGCTCGAGCCTTATCTTAGACCGCACCATAAAAATGCATTGATCTTGGGAACAGGTGGCGCATCCAAAGCTATCCGCTTTGTTTTGAACGAGCTTGGTATTGCCAACACTTTTGTGTCCCGGCACAAAAAGCAAAATCAATATACTTACGAGGAGCTAAATGAACAGGTTATAAAAGATAATCAGCTTATAATTAATTGTACACCGCTGGGCACTTACCCCGATATCGAAGACAAACCAAAACTGCCCTATCAGCATATCGGGGCCGGACATTTGCTGTACGATCTTATCTATAATCCGGAGAAAACAGCTTTTTTATCCAAGGGAGAATCGCAAGGGGCCACCATTTGTAATGGATTAAAAATGTTGGAAGGGCAAGCGGAAAAAGCTTGGGAAATCTGGAACAATGCCTAAGAAACATTCATCAATATACAGTTCACTGCCAACCACAGATTCCTGAAATTCACCAAAAGAAGAATCAATACTTTTGGGATTAGACGATTAAGTTGTTAAATTGGCTATAATTTTCATCAATCAACAGCTAAATACGCTACTAATGCAGGAAAACGATGGTAAACTTCAGCATGCTGAAGGTGGAATAGAGGAAACGTCCGAAAACAAAAATGGTCAATTGGAAGAAAGCGCACAAGCCGAACCAAAAACGACCGGGGAAGTTACATCTGAAAGTGAAGCCAAGGAACAACCGGATAACGAATCCCAACAGGCCACCAAAGATGAAAAAATGGACGATTCCAATGAACATTTAGATGAAATCGATGAATCCAATGCGGAGGATGCCGAAGATACGGAAAACGAAAAGCGGCACACCATTCCCATGTTGGACTACCACTCCATGTCCATGGAAAATTTGGTGGGCGAATTACAACGCTTGGTAAAAAATGAAAAAGTACAGGCCATCCACAAGCATGTAAGTTCCATTAAATATGAATTTGATCAAAAGTTTCAGGAGTTTCTGGATGAAAAGAAAGAAGAGTTCGTAGCCAAGGGAGGCAACGAAATTGATTTTAGGTACAACTCTGTTGCCAAAAGGCAATTCAACGAAGTATATTCCGACTACCGGGAAAAACGTGATCAATACTATAAAAATTTAGACCAATCCCTGAAGGACAACCTTAACAAGCGTTTGAACATCATTGAGGAACTAAAGGGATTAATAGATATCGAAGAAGATATCAATACGACCTACAATAACTTTAAAGACCTACAAAACCGCTGGAAAAATGCAGGGCCGGTGCCACGTGCCAACTACAACGATGTTTGGCGAACGTATCACCACCATATGGAGATCTTTTACGATTTTTTGCACCTCAACCGTGAGCTACGTGATCTTGACTTTAAACACAATCTTGAGGAAAAACAAAAATTGGTAGAACGCGCCGAAGCTTTGGTCGCCGAACCGGATTTGAACAAAGCGTTCAGGGAATTGCAGACACTTCACAAAATCTGGAAAGAAGATGTTGGCCCGGTGGCCAAAGAGCATAGGGAGGAAATTTGGGAAAAGTTCAGCAACGCCACCAAAGCCATGCACCAACGTAGGCAGGAACATTTCCAAGAACTGGAGAAAGTCTATGAAAAAAACCTAGAAAAAAAGCACGAAATAATCGCTTCCATTGCTCAAATAGCTGAGAATGTAGCGAACAACCATCGAGGAATCCAACAACAGATCAAAGAGGTGGAGGCCTTACGCGACGCGTTCTTTAAAGCTGGCAGGGTCCCTCAAAAGGTGAACGAAGAAACTTGGAGCTATTTTAAGGAAACCGTTCGCAAATTCAATAGGAACAAAAATGCTTTTTACAAGAACCAGAAAAAAGAGCAGCAAGTAAATCTAGAAAAGAAAAAAGAATTGTTGGATTTGGCGATTTCTTTAAAAGACAGTGATGATTGGGCGGAGGTTACCCCGCAAATGAAACGTATTCAGCGCGATTGGAAGAAAATAGGCCATGTGCCCAGAAAGTATTCCGATAAAATCTGGAAAGAGTTTAAAGATGCTTGTAATCATTACTTTGATCGTTTACACGCCGAAAAGAATGATGAACACAATGCGGAATTCGAGAACTTTAAAAAGAAGAGCGCATGTTTGGACCGCCTTAAGGCATTCCAGTTAAGTGGTGATAAAAAGAAGGATTTAGAAGATCTAAAGGCATTTTTGACCGAATGGAAACAATATGGCCGAATTCCATACAACAAGAAACACATCAACAGCAAGTTCAATAAAATAATCGATGCCCTCTTCAAGAAATTGGGCATTGGCAAACAAGAATCCGAATTACTTAAATATGGGAACAAGGTTCAAGAACTTGCAAAAACTGAAGATAACCATGCCATTGGCAACGAGCGTGTTTTTGTGAAACGTAAAATAGATGAAGTCAAATCGGAAATTCGACAATTGGAGAACAATCTTCAATTTTTCTCTGGTGATTCTGAGGACAACCCCTTGGTGAAGGAGGTCGTTCAAAAATTGAACAAACAAAAAGATGCACTCCAGACTTGGAAGGAAAAAATGAAGAATCTTAATATTCTGGAGCACAAACTCAACAAAGAATCCGAAGCGGAGGAAGAATCCGATGGCGGTGAGGAAGAGTAAGGGATTGACCCTTACTCAATTCCATCCACAAAACTTTTGATCACTTTTAATCCAATCCCCTTAAAAAGTACTGGATCAAGTCGGTGGTCGTCACAATTCCTTTTAGTTTATCGCCCTCCACTACGGGCAATGCATGGAATTCCCTATTTGCCAATATCTGTGCGACTTCCTTAATGGTCGCATTGGGGTCTACGCTCACCAAATTGCTCACCATTACCTGAGGAATAGTAAACATATTGTACACAATGGTATCCACCACTTCCTCATGTTCATCAATGGCGTCGGCAAAACTGATCCGCATTAAGTCGGTAAGGCTCAGCATGCCCTTTATATTTTCACCATCCACAACAGGAATATGTCTTATGTTATGTTTTTTAAAAAGTCGTTCAGCGGTCACCAAATCATCTTTGGTGCTCAATGTGACCAGGTTCTTGGTCATTATTTGAGAAACGGGCACACCAATTTTCATCTTTTCAATTGTTTTAATTATATGTAATCAAGTTACCCCAATACGAGGTTGAAAAGTATGATAATTGTCAGTTAATCTTATTTGGCAACGTTTACCGATCTGGTTTCCCTGATCACGGTTACCTTAACTTGACCCGGATAGGTCATATCGGTCTGTATTTTTTGTGAGATTTCGAAAGATAGCTCGGCGGCTTTATCGTCGTTCACTTTCTCACTTTCCACGATTACACGAAGTTCCCTACCAGCTTGTATGGCATATGCTTTTTGCACCCCATGAAAGCCGAAGGCGATATCTTCCAAATCCTTTAGTCGCTGTATGTACGAGTCCAAAACCTGTCTCCTTGCACCTGGTCGGGCACCACTGATCGCATCACAAACTTGAACAATGGGAGATATTAAAGTAGTCATTTCAACTTCGTCGTGGTGAGCTCCGATAGCGTTGCATACTTCCTCTTTTTCACCATATTTCTGTGCCCATTGCATACCTAAGATTGCGTGAGGGGTCTCCACCTCCACTTCGGCCATTGGTACTTTACCTATATCGTGCAAAAGTCCGGCCCTTTTCGCCAATTTAGGGTTTAGGCCAAGTTCGGCGGCCATTACCCCACAGAGCTTGGCAACTTCTCTGGAGTGCTGTAACAAGTTTTGACCGTACGAAGATCTATACTTCATACGTCCTACCGCTTTGATCAGTTCTGGATGAAGGCCATGGATACCCAAATCTATTACGGTACGTTTCCCTATTTCGGCAATCTCTTCATTAATTTGCTTTTCGGTTTTTTTCACAACCTCTTCTATACGTGCTGGGTGAATTCGTCCATCTGTCACCAATCTGTGCAGGGACAAACGGGCCACTTCCCTTCTAACGGAATCAAAACAGGATAAAATAATTGCTTCTGGAGTATCGTCCACAATAATTTCCACTCCGGTCGCCGATTCCAAAGCACGAATATTTCGTCCTTCCCTACCGATTATACGTCCTTTTACATCGTCGGACTCCAAATTAAACACGGACACACAATTTTCTACTGCTTCCTCCGTACCGATTCGTTGAATAGTGTTTACTACAATCTTTCGAGCCTCCTGCTGTGCGGTCAGTTTGGCCTCTTCCATAGTATTTTGAAGATAGGCCATGGCATCGCTCTTCGCGGTTTCCTTTAATGACTCCAATAACTGGGCCTTAGCATCTTCTGCAGATAGCCCGGATATCACTTCCAACTGTTGTACTTGGCTCTTGTGTAGTTTTTCGACTTCGGCCTGCTTTTTATCAAGAATTTCACTCTTGTGGGATACTTCTTGTATTTTGCCCTGAAGTTGGTCGTTCAACTTTTTATTTTTGGCCAACTCACTGCTCACTTGGGACTCTTTGTCCCTAGTTCTCTTTTCGGCCTCGGCAATTTTCTTGTCCTTATTGATTATAACTTTTTCATGTTCGGCCTTCAGTTCCAAAAACTTTTCCTTTGCCTGGAAAATTTTGTCCTTTTTTATGCCCTCTCCTTCTTTCTTTGCTTCTTTTATGATATCGGCAGCTTCCTTTTTTGCCCCTGCAATGGTCTTGGACGCTTTGCCTTTCTCCATCATCTTTGCAATTGAAAAGCCAATGGCAAGCCCTACAACAGCTGCGACAGCAATTACTACGATATTATCCATGTTTGTTTGTGTTTAGTTAAAAAAAAAGCCCACATAGGCTGAAGTTTTGTACAAACTCCAAATTACAGGTTTAGGGCTAACAGACTGATCAAGGATCCCTATGCAAGTAGGGCCTGCTTTTACAATCTAAACTCACCCTTTTGAATTATAATAGTGTTGAGTTTGTCAAAAAATATTACCTATGTGGGCAGTAACATTATTTTATTTAAAAGAACTTATTCTCCCAGTTTGGAATGTACCAGTTCATCCAATGCCCTGAGCCTTTGCATGGCTGCTTCCGCATTTTCAGAACGATCTATCCCACTCTGCTCAATTTTGGATGCAAATTGTAGGGCACACATGGCCAATACATCTTGCTTGTCCCGAACTGCATAATTTTGCTCAAACTTTTTGGCCAGGTTTTCAATGTTCTTGGCCGCCTTCCGCAATCCTTCTTCTTGCTTGGGGTCTATGGTCAATGGATATACCCTATCGGCAATGGAAAGCTTTATTTTGAGCTTCTCGTTCATATTTCTGTAACTAATCAATCCGCTAGTTTGGCTATGCAAACATCAAGTTCGCGAATCAATGTATTTATCTTGAGCTTAGCTTCTGTTTTACTCGTATTACTACCCAGCATCGTGTTTGCCATTTTAAGGGAATCGTACTTCTCCTCCCATTGGTTCAGAGCGTCGTCCTTGAGTTTGTTTTCATCCTTTAGATGTTCCAATTCAAGCTTTAAATTAGCGTTCAATTGGTGCAACAGCTCCATTTTGTGCAGCAGTTTGCTCACCTTGTTCTCCAAAGAATCCACAATCTCAACAAGTTCGCTCATATATGCAAACAACAATACGTATTACACAAAGTTAACCAACCTAGGACAACCTCGCAATACTTTTTACATTTATTCTTGTTCCGTTTACCAAAGCTTTAGAGCTGTTGCGTTAAATCTTTTCTTAAAACAAAACATTGGTTACTTTCGTAATAGAATTACTGATCTTTTATGCGTAGAACACTATTTTTAGCCTTCTTTTTATTTGCAATTTATCTAGTTGCACAAGAAAAATATCCGCAAAACACATTTCGTTCCCCATTGGACATTCCCTTGGTACTTTCCGGCACTTTTGGCGAACTACGTTCCAACCATTTCCACTCCGGTATGGACCTTAAGACCCAACAAAGGGAAGGCCTCCCGGTTTACGCTATCGAAGATGGCACGGTAACCCGCATCAAAGTTTCGCATTGGGGCTACGGTAAGGCACTGTACGTTGCGCATCCCAATGGGCATACGTCTGTGTATGCCCACCTTCAAAAATTTGGGCCAGAAATAGAGAAGTACGTAAAAAAAGTTCAGTACCAAAAGCAGTCTTTCGAGGTTGAAATGTTCCCCGATTATGGAGAGTTAAAAGTAGCAAAAGGAGATATTATCGCATTTTCCGGTAATACGGGAGGCTCCGCAGGGCCCCATCTGCATTTTGAGATTCGAAACAGCGTAAACGGAAAACCTACCAATCCCCTGCTCTATGGTTACGAAGTAAGGGATGCCACAGACCCGACTTTGCTGGGACTTTTTGCATACCCACTGGCCAAGGGTGCATTGGTAAATCAGAGTGCAGAAAAAATTCAATTGAATTATAAAAAACAAGCAGACGGTTCTTTTTTGGCCGATAAGGTAACGGCGGTCGGTACAATCGGGTTCGGCATCAATAGCTTTGACCGTTTGGATATGGCCGCCAATAAAAATGGCGTATATGCCGTAAAACAAACCGTAAACGGCAAGGTTTATTCTGAATTCGACTTTGACACTTTCTCGTTCGGCGAAACACGGTACATCAACACTTTAATCGATTACGCCCACTTTTATAACCACAGAGAGCGCATTCAAAAGTGCTTTAAAGAGCCCTATAACCATTTAAGTATCTACAAATCCCTTTATAATGATGGTAAAATTGAGATTATCGAAGGTCTGTCCTATACTGTGGAAATCCTTATTTCTGATCTGGCCGGTAACACTACTAAACTCATAATTCCCGTGGAAGGCAAAATGCAAGAGGAGAAAATTGCCAAGAAAAATGACCCTACAGATAATTTCTTGATAGCCAATAAGCCCAATAACTTTGATTTGGGCGCTGCAAAAGTATTTTTTCCCGCTAGCACGTTTTATGAAGATTTCTATATCGACCTTCAAAAAGGAACCGACACCATTACCATACACAACAACAGCGTTGCGGCACACCGAAATTTCACTATCAGTTTCGACCCATCAAAATATACCACGGAAGAACGAAAACAAATGTTCATTGCCCATCTGGACAGCAAAAAGAGACCATCTTATTCAAAAACCTACAAGAGAGACGGTTCTTTTACCACCCGAACGCGCACTTTGGGCACATACACCCTTGTCAAGGACAGTATTCCTCCTACCATTAGACCAAAGAACTTCAAGGAAAAGCAATGGCTCAGCAACTACAATTACTTGAGTCTACTTATTTCCGATGACCTTAGTGGAATAGATAGTTATTCGGCCACATTGAACGGAAAATGGATTTTGATGGAATACGAACCAAAGACAAACACCATTACTTATAATTTTGAGGACAATATAACCAACGACACGGAATGCGACCTCATAGTTACGGTTACGGACAATGTGGGCAACTCCACTATATTTAGTACCAAGTTTTTCAGGAAATAGGCGTATTTTTGCATTCGAAAAATAATCAAGTACAATTATTTGTTGGCCTTTTTCAAGCTCAAAGACCTAATCAACCAGAATTATTTTTTAAAGTATGCCAAACCTTTTACATAGGTGTTGAATTAAATATTGATCCATGAAAAAAATTGTCTTCGTAGTTATTCTTTTGATCACAGGCATTATGTCCGCCCAAAAGAACATTTATGAAAACATCAGGTTTGACCAACTTACCAGTAACCACGAGGTTTTGGCCATAATTCCATTTATTGCCCATTTGGAATTGGAGGAAACGGTAGATAGTGAAGACCTCAAGATTTTGGCAGAAAAAGAAGGGTACGCGGTACAAAATGCATTGGAGACCTATTTTTCCAAACGCAAAAAGCGCAAAAAATTCAATGTGGATTTTCAGAATATAAACAACACCAATGCCATATTGGCCCAAAACGATATCGATTACACCAACATTGATACCTACACCACCAAGGAATTGTGCGAAGTTTTGGATGTAGATGGCATTATCAGTGGCAACCTAAACCTGAACATTTTATTATCCGAAGGCGTACCTACGGATTTTAGCATTTTGGACTACTTTAGTGGAAATGCCAACTATGGCAGAATCGGTGTAAAAATAAGCGATGGCGAAACCGGCAAACTCCTTTGGAAGTACGAGAACGCCATTTCCAAAAAAACAGGTAAAAACACCACCGAACTCATCGATAAAATGATGAAGACCGCCTCCCGAAAATTTCCTTACGACAGGGAAAAACGCAAGAACCGTAATTAATTATCCTTTTTAACTGTTCGCAAACTCTTTGAGGACCTGAACGGTATAATCTATTTCTTCCCTGGTATTGTACATGGAAAAAGAAAAACGAAGACTGGGCTTCTCCTGTTCTTCCCACTCAAGAATTTCGTTGAGCACATGGGATCCTTGACTACTACCTGATTGACAGGCACTCCCCTTGGAACAAGCAATACCTTTCATATCCAAATGGAAAAGCAACATTAGACCTTTCTGTTTATCAAAAGGTAAGCGCACGTTGGCCAAGGTGTAGGTACTTTTCTCCAAATCTCCAGAAAGCCCATTGCACACCGCATCGGGAATCTCTTGTTTAAGCTTCTCCAAAAAGTATTGTTTAAGCGATTTAATAGCCTCTGTTTCTTCCTCTAAGTTCTCGTATGCCCTAATAAAAGCCTCTTCCAACCCAACAATATTATGGAAAGGCTCGGTCCCTGCCCTAAAACCGCGTTCTTGGGAACCACCGAAGATCAATGGCTTTAATCCGGAATTTTTTCGGATAAAGGCAAACCCTATTCCTTTGGGCCCATGGAATTTGTGGGCAGCCGCCGTCATAAAATCAATATTTACATTTTGAACATCCCAAGGGTAATGCCCAATGGATTGCACCGTATCGGAATGAAAAAGAGCATTATTTGCCTTACAAAGTTCGCCAACAGTGCCAATATCCAATATATTGCCGATTTCGTTGTTTACATGCATTAAGCTTACCAACTTTTTGGAATCGCTCTTGTTGAGCAGGCTCTCCAAATGATCCATATTAGGGTTGCCATTTTCGTCCAGATCCACGTACCAGACATTGATACCGTACTCTTTTTCGAGCTCTTCTACTGTATGTAAGACGGCATGGTGCTCAATTTTAGATGTGATTATGGTCTCAACATCCAGATCCCTCACCGCACATCTCAAAATCATATTGTCCGCCTCTGTTCCTCCAGAGGTGAAAATAATCTCGGAGGGATGGGCATTCAACGTTTTTGCAATGGTCTTTCTGGCCTGTTCAACAGCTGTTTTGGCCGATCTCCCAAAACTGTGGGTGGAAGAAGGGTTTCCATAAAACTGTGCCAATGCCTCTTGCATTCGCTCGATCACTTCTTTTCTAACCTGCGTGGTAGCAGCATTATCCAGATAGACTTTTTGCATGGTTGATTTTACTTTAAACGGGTGTAAAAGTACACGAATTAAGTTAATTTCTTTTAAAGTAAGCTCGGGAATTGGGGTATTAAAATGGAATTGCATTAAATTTGGCGCATGAGAAAAATTTTCTTTCCCTTTCTTTGTTTTGGAGCTCTACTTTCTTGCAGTGATGGCGACCTTGAAATCGAGACCATTGATTTTGACAGTGTAACTTTGGATTACTGCTCCGACCCAACAACCGACGCCAAGAACATTCTTTTTAAGATAAATGAAAGTGAGTCCTTGATTTTGGAACTCCAAAGTGGCGTTTTGAACAATGGCGTTGCTGGGGAAACGGTTACCACCGAAAGTACTGTGCCCGGTCAATCCCAGATCACTTACCGAGTTTTTTCCGATGATGTGGACAGCGATTATTTCTGCAGCGATATTCCGCCCGCACAACCCACTGTTATTGATGAGGTCGAAGCAGAAGATGGTTCTGTGATCATTGAAACCATTGTTGATCCCGATGATGCCTCGTCATTTTTGCACACCATAAGTCTTAGTGGAATTTCTTTTGTGACCGACAACGGGGAACGAATCACCAATATTGCGATAAGTGAATTTGGCGAGGTAACCACCAATGTTCCCGATTAAGCGTTCTGGTAAATGTAAACTTCGGTTGCGCCCAAACCATATTTTTGATAATCGGCATCGTAAAATTTTAAGTTTTCGTACCTATTAAAAAGGTAATGCAGTTCTTCCTTGAGCACCCCCTCGCCCACACCATGTATAAAAACTACTTTTTGAATACGTTTTCGAATGGCAAAATCCAACTGCCTCTTTGCGGTCTCCAACTGGATATTTAGCATATCGTAATTGCTCATGCCCTTGCTCGATTTTACCAATTGATGAATATGCAGGTCCACTTCCATTTTCGGTGCACTTCGCTCTTTGGGCCTCAATACAGGTGAAGTTCTTTTTTTGGGCAGTTCTTTCTGTTTTTTGACTTGAGCAGCTTCAAAATTGGACACAGTAATGTCCCCCTCGATCTTTACAAGGTCGTGGGACATAAATCGCATGGGGAACCCATCATCCGTAAGTATGGTAACCTCATCACCTTCAACCTGTTGAACAATGCCCGCTATGGCTTCGTCCAAAACCTCCACCTTGTCTCCTTTTAAAAATTTGCCCATATTTAATTTCTGTGGTAAAAAATGATGTAAAAATTAAACCTGAATACAAAAATAATAGTATTTTTCGGCCACCACAGTCTATGATGTACCTAACACCAACCATATTCGCCATTGACCTGAAGGACTACATGTTACCTTGCCTTAATAAAAAGTTATTGGGCGTGGATTGTCCCGGTTGTGGTATGCAACGTGCCGTAGATCTGCTCCTACATGGTGATTTTATAGCTGCATTTTATATGTACCCGGCCATTTATCCCATTGTAGCGCTACTCGTTTTTTTACTGGCAAACATATTTTTTAGTTTTAAACATGCACAGCAGGTAAAATGGTTTTTGTTGTTGTTTACAGCGGGTACCATCATAGTAAGTTACATCATAAAAATGAATAACCTTTTTAATTAAAATCTTTAGATTATGGAACAACAAAAACTTCCAAATGCAACGCTGATCATGGTATTCGGTATTATATCGATAGTTACCTGTTGCTGCTACGGGGTAATCGGTCTAATTTTTGGTGTTATTGGTTTAATATTGGCCAACAAAGCATTGAAACTTTATGCCGAAAACCCAGAAATGTACGATGGTGTACAATCCGTTAAAACCGGTAGAATACTCTCCATTATCGGTATTGTACTAAATGTGCTTTATCTCTTAATGTCCCTTTGGGCCATATCTGCTTTTGGATGGGATGCCCTACAGGACCCGCAAAGAATGCAAGAAATTCTTGAACAATATCAATAAAATCAACATATGAACCAACAACCCTTACCCGGGGCAAGTACAGTGTTGACAATGGGGATACTCTCCATTGTCGGCACTTTGTTCTGCTGTGGCCCACTGGGAGCCATATTTAGTATTATTGGCCTTTCAAAAGCTAAATCCGCAAGTAATCTTTACCACCAAAATCCAGAAAGTTATACGGACTTCAGTAATGTAAAAACAGGAAAAATACTGTCATACATAGGGTTGGTGATCGCCTTGATCTATTTGGTGCTCACAATTCTTTACTTTGGATTTATTGTGGCCATGATTACAACAGGAGAATTTAGTGGCGAATTTTAATTCGCCACTTCACTTATAAATTTTAGACGGTACAAACGCAGCTCCTCGTCCTCGTAATCACCATCAAACTCATCTACGGCAGCCGAAATGGAATCGGTATCCGCATCAAGAAAGTAATCATGGATTTCTTCTTGTTGGTCTTCATCCAGAATTTCATCTATCCAGTAACCAATGTTCAACTTGGTACCACTGAACACGATCTGCTCCATTTCTTTGATAAGTTCGGGAAGCTCCAGCCCTTTTGCCGATGCAATATCATCCAAGGGCAATTTTCTATCCACACTCTGAATTACATACAGTTTTAAACCCGAATTGGCCCCCGTACTTTTCACTACAAGATCGTCCGGCCTGGTAATTTCGTTCTCATCCACATATTTGGAAATAAGGTCTACGAACGGTTTACCATATTTTTTTGCCTTGCCCTCGCCAACACCCTGAATATTTATTATTTCCTGCATGGTCACTGGGTACTTAAGGGACATATCTTCCAGTGAGGGGTCTTGAAAGACCACAAATGGAGGAACTTCTCTTTTTTGAGCTTCCCTTTTCCTTAGATCTTTGAGCAATTTCAACAAGTTTTCATCTGCAACGGCTCCATTGGATTTTTCAGGAACGACTATATTTCCTGTATCATCCTTGGAATACACATGATCCTTTGTCATCATAAAAGATTCTGGATTGTCCAAAAACTTTTTGCCATTTTCTGTTAAATGCAGGATACCGTATTGCTCGATTTCCTTTTTTAAGAGACCTGCCACTAACACTTGGCGCGTTAAAGCCATCCAAAATGTTTTGTCCTGTTCTTTTCCTATTCCAAAAAATTCTTTCTCATCGGTTTTATGGGAGGAGATCATCGCATTGGTTTTGCCCACCAGGATACGGACAATTTCTTTGGTCTTGAATTTCTCCTTGGTTTCCTTTACCACGTGCAACAATTTGGTTACTTCCTCTTTGGCCTCTTCTTTAGGTTTTGGGTTTCGGGAGTTATCGTCCATGTCGGCGCCTTCACCGTTCACTTCGTCAAATTCCTCACCGAAATAGTGTAGTATAAATTTTCTACGGGACATGGAGGTTTCGGCATAAGCCACAATTTCTTGAAGCAGGGCATTACCGATCTCTTGTTCCGCCACAGGTTTACCGGACATAAATTTTTCCAGTTTTTCCACATCTTTATAGGCGTAATAGGCCAAACAGTGCCCTTCGCCCCCATCCCTACCTGCGCGACCAGTTTCCTGATAATAACTTTCTATACTTTTTGGAATATCGTGATGGATCACAAATCGGACATCTGGCTTGTCGATTCCCATTCCAAAAGCAATCGTAGCAACAACCACATCCACTTCCTCCATTAAGAACATATCTTGATACTTGGAACGTGTCTTGGCATCAAAGCCTGCATGGTAGGGCACGGCACTTATCCCGTTTACCTGAAGCACTTGTGCCAATTCTTCTACACGTTTTCTGCTCAAACAATAAATTATACCAGATTTACCTTGATTTTGTTTAACAAAACGGATAATATCGGCATCCACATTCTTGGTTTTGGGACGTACTTCGTAAAATAGATTGGGCCTATTGAACGATGCCTTGAATACCTTGGCGTCCGTCATGCCCAAATTTTTAATAATATCCTCTTGTACCTTTGGTGTTGCCGTAGCGGTTAGGCCGATTATGGGAATATTATCTCCCAATCGATTTATAATTCCTCTTAAATTTCGGTATTCGGGCCTAAAGTCGTGGCCCCACTCGGATATACAATGAGCCTCATCCACCGCCACAAAAGAAAGTTTGACCTTTCTTAAAAACTCCACATTTTCTTCCTTGGTCAGTGATTCCGGAGCAACATAGAGCAATTTGGTAACCCCATTTACTATGTCCTCCTTTACTTGTTTTACCTCGGTCTTGGTCAGGGAAGAATTTAACACATGGGCTATTCCATGCTGTTCGGATATTCCGCGAATGGCATCGACCTGGTTTTTCATAAGGGCGATCAATGGGGAAACCACAATGGCGGTCCCCTCTTTCATTAATGCAGGCAATTGGTAACAGAGGGATTTGCCTCCTCCCGTGGGCATAATCACAAAAGTATCGTTGTCACTTAGAATGTTTTGGATCACACCTTCTTGTAATCCTTTAAACTTTGAGAAACCAAAATATTTTTTGAGCGAGGAATGCAAATCAGTGTTCGTTAGGCTCATTTCCGCATTTTTCAATTTATTACAAACAACCTAAAAGGTAGTTGAAGCTTTTATTAAACAATTCCAATACAGTTAAATCCAATATCATTTTCGAAATAGTCTGTATAAGATAGTTTGATTAGTTTTGTAAACTTAAATATAACACATTCTTTTAGGAATACAATCAGTTAATCCGTTAATTACATTGAACGACAAAAAGTCAATTTTATCCATAGCAAAGCGGACCCTTGAAATAGAGAGTAAGGCCATTGCAAATTTAATAGGTCTGTTGGACGACCATTTTGAACAAGCGGTTCAGCATATACTTGAATCCGATGGAAGAGTCGTAGTTTCCGGCATTGGTAAAAGCGCCATAATTGCATCAAAAATTGTAGCAACCTTAAATTCTACTGGCACACCTGCAATTTTTATGCATGCCGCCGATGCCATACACGGGGATTTGGGCACTATTCAACAAAATGATGTGGTCATATGCCTTTCTCAGAGCGGGAACACGCCAGAAATTAAAGCCTTATTGCCCTTAATTAAGGCGGGCAACCACAAATTGATAGGAATTACAGGAAACATGGATTCCGTTTTGGCCAAACAAGCAGATTTTGTGCTCAACACCTACGTGGAGAAAGAGGCATGCCCCAATAATTTAGCACCCACAACCAGTACTTCGGCCCAAATGGCGGTCGGTGATGCACTGGCCATTTGTTTATTGGAGCTTAAAGGATTCAGCAGCACCGATTTTGCCAAGTACCATCCTGGTGGGGCTTTGGGCAAAAAATTATATTTACGGGTGGCCGATATTGTGCTCAACAATCAAAAACCGCAAGTGGACGTAAATACCAAAGTAAAGGATGTAATCGTCGAAATCTCCGAAAAAATGTTGGGCGTTACCGCCGTTATGGACAAGGACAAGGTGGTAGGAATCGTTACCGATGGCGATGTTAGGAGGATGTTGAGCAAATACGACAATATAAGCGGACTTACCGCAAGGGACATCATGACCTCCAATCCCAAAACAATAGATGTGGATACTTTGGCCGTTAAGGCCCTTAAAATGCTGCAAGAACAGAGCATATCGCAACTATTGGCCTTTGACGGTGATTCGTATGCCGGCGTGGTCCATATCCATAACCTTATAAACGAGGGAATCCTATAATGGCTAAAAAAGAAAGAAAAAACCCAGACGAAATGTCCTTTTTGGACCATTTGGAAGAATTACGCTGGCACTTGGTCCGATCCACATTGGCCGTGGTCATAATTGCGTGTGTCGCCTTTGTTTTTAGAGGCTTTATTTTTGATACTATCTTGTTCGGCCCAAAGAACATGGACTTCCCAACCTATCAATTTTTCTGTAATATAGGAAAGTTGTTCGGGGTAGATTCGGAATTTTGTGGCGACGAAATCCCGTTTACCATTCAAAGTAGGTTGATGGCCGGTCAATTCTCCGCACATATCTGGACCTCTATCTGGGCGGGCGTAATTCTCGGATTTCCATATATTTTATGGGAGTTGTGGAAATTTATCAGCCCCGGACTCTACGAAAACGAAAGAAAACATTCAAAAGGGTTCATTATAACGGCTTCGGGATTGTTTTTCCTTGGTGTATTGTTCGGATACTACATTGTTGCCCCGCTTTCCATCAACTTTTTGGGGTCGTACCAGGTCAGTAAGGAAGTATTGAACGAAATCGACCTGGCTTCATACATTGGAACGGTTAGGGCCTCCGTGATCGCTTGCGGAATCATGTTTGAGTTGCCCATTGTAATATTTTTCTTGACCAAAGTTGGACTGGTAACCCCCGAAATCCTCAAAAAGTATAGGAAGATAGCTTTGGTGATCATTCTGATTTTATCGGCGATCATTACCCCTCCCGATGTAACCAGCCAAATCATTGTATGTATTCCTGTATTGATTTTGTACCAGGTAAGCATATTTATATCAAAAATGGTAGTAAAAAGCGAAGCTAGAAAAGTAAAAGCTACAAAAAATGGCAAATAATAAAGTAGAAGAGTTCAATGCATATCGCGCCAAGATGAACGATAAGCTGCTCGCAGAGAACAACAAGCTCATAAAGCGTATCTTCAACCTGGACACCAACGCCTATATGGAAGGCGCACTGGATGTAAAGACCAAAGAATTGCTGGGTCTGGTCGCCTCGGCCGTGCTGCGATGTGACGATTGCGTGAAATACCACCTCGAAAGCTCCAAAAATGCAGGGGCCAATAAAGAAGAAGTTATGGAAACCTTGGGCATAGCCACTTTGGTAGGCGGAACCATAGTGATTCCGCATTTACGACGAGCGTATGAGTTTTGGGAAGATTTGGAGGAGAGCGAAGCTTAAAAAAATCCAAAAGACCATTCACTAAAAAAAGAATATGTTTAGTTTTGGCAAATTCCTATGAAGCTACGCGCAGAAAATATTATGAAGGCCTATCGAGGCCGAAAAGTTGTCAAGGGCATATCGCTCGAGGTCAATCAAGGTGAAATTGTTGGACTATTGGGGCCCAATGGGGCAGGTAAGACCACATCGTTCTACATGATCGTGGGACTTATTAAACCGAATGGCGGAAACATCTACCTGGACAGTACGGATATCACTAGCTTCCCCATGTACAAAAGGGCACAGCATGGAATTGGCTATTTAGCCCAAGAAGCATCGGTCTTCCGAAAACTCAGCATAGAAAAAAATATATTGAGTGTGTTGCAGCTTACCAAATTGAGCAAAAAAGAACAACACATGAAAATGGAGTCCCTGATCGATGAATTTGGTCTCGGGCATATTCGCAAAAACCGGGGAGATTTGCTGTCCGGGGGCGAACGTCGCCGTACCGAGATAGCCCGCGCACTGGCCACAGACCCTAAATTTATTTTATTGGACGAGCCCTTTGCAGGGGTTGACCCCGTTGCGGTAGAAGATATTCAGCGCATCGTGGCCCAATTAAAAAACAAGAACATTGGCATCCTGATCACCGACCATAATGTGCAGGAAACTTTGGCCATTACCGAACGCTCGTACTTAATGTTCGAAGGCGGCATTCTAAAGGCCGGAGTTCCCGAGGAACTTGCCGTTGACGAAATGGTCCGGAAAGTGTATCTGGGGCAAAACTTTGAACTTCGAAAAAAGAAGCTCGACTTTTAAGCTTATTTTTTATTTCTCTTTTTAAGCTCCACTTGAATGGTTGGAGAAAGGCGCGTTAAATGCTCAATAAATCGCATTTTATCCTTAGGTGAGATTACCGTACTGCTGTATTTACCGTAGTATACTTCCAACCGGCTCAAAGATGCCGCAGGGGCACTGATCGGATTGTTCGATTCCACTATTCGTGTTATGTCCTTGATCGGAATATTCTTTTTGACCACAAATAAAGAGGTCACCGTTAATATTTCATCCGAAACTGTATAGGAAATGGAGAAAAAAAGAAGTACAAAGACCAGCATAATGGCAAACTGAATTATCACACCGATCAGACTACTCTCCCCAAAAGAACCAACTATCCCGATACCAAAAATCAATAGAACAGGTATCAATAGCTCTAGCCCTACTTTGGATGGATACACCACAGCTTCCGTGGAACCATCAAATACATCCTTATGTTGTTTTTCCTCCTCCATCGATGAGAGACATCAAAATATAGCTAAAGATAATCAAGGGTATTGCCAAAAAACGTAGGGTCAACAATAACACCAAACTCCCGATCAAGAACAAATATCGAATACCATTATCCTTAAAGCTTCCGTTCTTAAATTTTAGGGCAAACAATTTAATGGGAGAATTCAATAAATAGGTGCTGATCACTGTAAGGATTACTAAAAACCATGGATTTAAGATAATGTTGTTCAAGGTTTCGTTATCATGATACATAAGAATCATGGGCAGCGAAAGAATCAACAAGGCATTTGCTGGAGTAGGGAGACCAACAAAGGAAGAGACTTGGTTCTCGTCCACATTAAATTTGGCCAACCGGTACGCAGATGCCAATGTAATGGCAAAACCAACAAATGGCAATAAGGTCAGTTCGGCATCATGGCCAATAAACCCAAGGTTCCAGCCACCCCTTTCCGCCATACTCAATAGTTGAAACATAACCACCCCGGGCACAAGACCACTGGTAATTACATCGGCCAAAGAATCCAACTGAATACCAATATCACTCTGCACATTTAATGCTCGGGCGGCCAAGCCATCAAAAAAATCGAAGAAAATCCCGATAAAAACAAAAAGTGCGGCCCACTCCAAGTGATTTAAAACAGCAAAAACTGTGGCGATACAGCCACTAAAAACATTAAGAAGCGTCAAAAAGTTGGGAATATAGGACTTCATGAAATTGGATTTGCGTAAAAATAGTGGAAAAAATAAACTGTTCGCAACGTATGGTGGACCGAGTCGTTTTTATTTAGATATTTGCGCTGACAACCATCAGAATGAAAAAGATATTTCTTCTTTTATCTTTATTTCTCATTACAGGGAATTTTGTTTTCTCCCAAGCACCACAGCTATCGGAAAATTCCAAAGTAAGTCTATTGACCTGTGCAGGGGGCGATGTACTATATTATGCATTTGGACATAGCGCATTTCGGGTACAGGATTCGGTTTTAGGGATTGATGTTGTCTACAACTACGGTACTTTTGACTTTAACCAACCCAATTTTTATTTAAATTTTACCAAGGGAAGGATGATCTATTCCCTTTCCCGAAGAAGTTTTGAGTCGTTTTTGTTTGAATATGAGTTGGAAAAAAGATGGGTAAAAGAGCAAGTTCTAGATTTAAACCTTGAACAACGCAACCAACTCCTTGCATTTTTTGAAGAAAACTATCTCCCCGAAAACCGAGATTACCTGTACGACCCTCTATTGAACAACTGCTCCAGTATTACCGGAGATATTTTAAAAGAACAATTTGGAGATGCTGTGGTATTCGATGGATCATATCTGGAGAAACGATATACTTTTCGGCAATTGGTAAGGCAATTCTTAAATGTAAATACCTGGTCCATGTTCGGCATAGACCTGGCCTTTGGATCCCCTGTGGACAGACAGGCAACCGTACAGGAACATATGTTCTTGCCCTACTATGCCATGGAACAACTACGACATACCACCCTGAACGGGAAACCCCTGATCAAGAGGGAGCGCACCATTTTGGATTATAACGAACACTCGCAAAGTGGTTTTTTTCCGCTCTCTCCTTTGTTCTGGTTTATGTTGCTCTTGGCGTTTACGGCCATCATCACCTATTTCGACAACAAACATAAGACACGAAGCCGCTGGTTGGACTTTACCCTGTTGTTCATTTCCGGATTGGCCGGCACCTTCCTTTTCTTGTTATGGGTAGCGGCAGATCACACCTCCACACCTTATAATTACAACATACTATGGGCTTTCCCGATAAATTTAGGAGTTGCGTTTGCATTCGTTTTTCAGGATAACATTCCAAAATGGGGCACAAAATATCTATGGTTTGCCCTAAGTTTGATAGTCCTAGTTCTTTTATTATGGATTATCAAAGTTCAGATTTTTTCACCTGTACTTATTCCTTTACTTTTGACCCTGGTCATCCGATACTTGTATATGATCAAGTATTCCAAATTGTAGATTGGCACTCAAAAAACACCCATGAACTTATTAACGGTCGAAAACATATCAAAATCCTATGGAGAACTGGTGCTCTTCTCGGATATTTCCTTTGGAATCAATAAAGACCAAAAGATTGCATTGATTGCCAAAAATGGAAGTGGAAAAACCTCTATTCTCAATATTATGTCGGGAAAGGATACCTCCGAAACCGGTCAGGTGACCACCCGCAAAGGCATTAAAGTCTCTTTTTTGGAACAAGAGCCGGACCTAAATCCCAACTTAACCATTGAACAGACCATATTTACTACGGATAACGAAATCCTAAAAGTAATTGCCGCATACGAAAAAGCGGTGGAAAACCCCGATAACGCAGACCAATACCAAAAGGCCTTCGAAGCAATGGAACGCCTTAATGCCTGGGATTTTGAAACCCAGTACAAGCAAATACTTTTCCAATTACAACTTTCCAACCTCGACGCTAAAGTAAGTACACTTTCGGGCGGACAAAAGAAGCGTTTGGCCCTGGCCAATGCCTTGCTCAACAAACCCGATTTGTTGATTTTGGACGAGCCGACCAACCACTTGGACCTAGAAATGATCGAATGGTTGGAGGCTTATTTTGCAAAAGAGAGCATTACGCTGTTTATGGTGACCCATGATCGATACTTTTTGGACAGGGTTTGTAACGAGATCATTGAATTGGACAATAACCAGCTTTACACCTATAAAGGCAACTATTCGTATTACCTTACCGAAAAAGAATCTCGATTGGAGCGCGAAGCAGTAGAGCAACAAAAGACCAAAATGCTCTACAAAAAAGAGCTGGATTGGATGCGAAGGCAACCCAAGGCCCGTACCACAAAATCCAAATCCCGTATCGATGATTTTGCAGAGATCAAAAAACGTGCACATCAACGCCGAACAGAGCACGAAGTCCAATTAGAGCTAAATATGGAGCGCTTGGGCAGTAAAATTTTGGAGCTTCATAACATTTCCAAATCATACGGAGATAAAAAAATACTGGACAAGTTCGACTACAACTTCACCAAAGGTGAACGGGTGGGCATTATTGGCAAGAACGGAACTGGAAAATCTACTTTTTTGAACATCATTACCCAAAACGAGGATGTAGATAACGGAAAGGTTGTGGTCGGGGACACTTTAAGATTTGGTTATTACACCCAAAAAGGAATTCCAGATAAGGATGGCCAAAAGGTTATTGACGTAATTCGAGAGTTTGGGGATTACATTCCTCTAAAAAAAGGACGACAGATTTCCGCACAACAATTATTGGAACGCTTTCTATTTGATCGTAAAAAACAATACGATTTTGTCGAAAAATTGAGCGGTGGTGAACGCAAACGATTGTATTTATGTACTGTCCTGATTCAAAATCCTAATTTTCTTATTCTGGATGAGCCCACCAACGATCTGGATATTGTTACACTTAATGTTCTGGAAAGTTTTTTGTTGGATTTTCCCGGCTGTTTGATCGTGGTTTCGCACGACCGTTATTTTATGGATAAAATCGTAGATCACCTCTTTGTTTTTCGAGGAGAAGGAGTTATTGAAGATTTCCCCGGAAACTATTCGGACTACCGAATCTACGAAAACAGCAAGGTAATCGAGGAACGGGAGAACAAAACAAACTCGACCGAAAAAACAGAAAATAATTGGAGAGACACCAGTGGGGGAAAACTTTCCTATTCGGAACAAAAGGAATACAAACAATTGGAGAAGGACATTCAAAAATTGGAAGAGAAAAAGGTTGAGCTCCAGAACAAGTTCACCGACCCCGGTTTGGATGGAGGCGAAATAGCCGATCTTTCCAAAGAGCTCAAAGAAATAACCGATACCATTGAGCAAAAAACAGAACGTTGGTTCGAACTTTCTTCCATTTTAGAAGGGTAAAAATGTGGTTTCGAGTTGTTTCATACCTAAAATTCTTAGTTAAATCCACAAATGAGCATGGCGTGCACTCCCCTTTTGTGTACAATTATGTGACCAAATGTCTTTATTCCAAAAAAAAACTCGACCGGAACAGGAGTATCAATATTTTGCTCAAGACCATAGCTTATTTCAAATTTGAAAGCATCTCAATACCGGACAAACCTGAAATCCAAGATTTGGTAAGACAACATTTTGGTGAAACTCAATTCGATAAAAAGATAATCCATCTTCTTTTTGTGGACGGATTGGATACTGCCTCCTTTAAAAAAATGCTTTCCGAAGAAACTTTGCGGAACAACAGTATTATTTTAATCGATTCCATTTATAAATGTAAAGAAAGTTTGAACCTATGGCACCGATTGATTGCCCAGCCCGAAATTACCGTGAGCATAGACATGTACCATTGTGGTGTTATATCCATACGCAAGGAACAGGTAAAGGAACATTTTACGATTCGAATTTAAAGCGGTAATTTTAGGTTATGGAAAATATTGCGACAGATAACACCATTTGGTACGTACTCGCTGTCTTGGGACTTATTTATCTGGTTGTTTTGTACAGAAACAAAAAAGCTACAAAACGAAGAAAGTCCCGAAAATTTATGGAGGGTAAACGCCAACACGACAAGAACAACAAACAATAATCAATTGACCATTATTAATAGCCAGAGATATTAGGTAAACATCCCTGACTACTGACTACTGACTACTGACTACAGAAAAAATGAAGATCTACACCAAAACCGGAGATAAGGGAAAAACATCTTTATTTACCGGCACACGGGTACCCAAACACCACGTAAGAATAGAGAGTTATGGTACCATAGACGAACTCAACTCCTATTTGGGACTATTGCGCGATCAAGAAATGGATGTGCGCTCAAAACAAACATTGACCCAGATCCAAGAGAAATTATTTACCATGGGTTCTATTTTGGCCACAGAGCCAAACAAGGACAATAGGTTAAAAATTCCGCGCATAAGTACCGGGGATATAGAATTTTTGGAGAAAGAAATGGACAAAATGAACGAAGCTCTTCCAGAAATGACACATTTTATACTTCCGGGAGGGCATACAACAGTGTCATACTGTCATATTGCGAGAACCGTTTGCCGCCGGGGGGAAAGATTGATTTCTTACTTACATGAAAATGAACCCGTACCGGACAACTTACTATCATATATTAACCGATTATCCGATTATTTGTTCGTATTGGCACGCAAATTGTCGAAGGATTTAAACGCGAAGGAAATAAAATGGATTCCCGAGAAATTGGACCAATAAATTCGCTTTTTTACCCTAATTGTTTTGTTAACCACAAAATAATTTTTAAATAATTGTGTTTTTACTTGACAAATTGGGTTTAAAAATTATTTTTGCAAAAAATTATAAATCAAACCGTTACTATGTACTGGACGTTAGAACTAGCTTCATATTTAAGTGATGCGCCTTGGCCAGCAACCAAAGACGAACTGATAGATTACGCGATTCGAACTGGAGCTCCCCTGGAAGTTGTAGAGAATTTACAATCTATGGAAGAAGAAGGAGGAGAAATATATGAGTCAATTGAGGAAATCTGGCCCGATTATCCCACCGAGGAAGATTACCTCTGGAACGAGGACGAATATTAAATCCTAAAAACACAAACCACATTAAAAAAGTCTCAATTGAGGCTTTTTTTTATGTAATTTTGACAGCCTAGCGAAAGAATTCCATCGTAATCCCATCAATGGAACAGCTTTTGACAATCAATAGAAAAAACATTTCATGAGTTTTATTAATTCCGTACTAAAGGTTTTTGTTGGAGACAAATCGGAGAAGGATGTAAAATCTTTACAACCCTTGGTAAAAGAGATAAAATCCTTTGAGCAACAGCTAGAAGGCCTATCGCATGACGAGCTTAGACAAAAAACAGTATCCTTTAAGGCCAAAATTGCCGAAGACTGTAAAGAAATAAACGATAAAATTGCCGAACTACAGGCAGAAGTGGAAAATTCTTCCGATATAGACCGTAACGAGGAAATCTATGCCGAAATAGACAAACTGAACGAGGAAGCCTACAAAATTTCCGAAAAAACGTTGAACGAGATACTTCCCGAAGCCTTTGCCGTAGTTAAGGAAACAGCTAAACGTTTTGCTGCCAACAAAACCATAACCGTTACTGCCAGCGAGTTTGACAGAGCATTATCCGGCGATAAGGATTATGTTTCCTTGGAAGGGGACAAGGCCGTTTGGCAAAATTCATGGGATGCCGCAGGAAAAGAGGTAACCTGGGATATGGTACATTACGATGTACAGTTAATAGGAGGTATTGCGCTACATCAAGGTAAAATTGCCGAGATGCAAACCGGTGAAGGTAAAACATTGGTCGCCACTCTCCCACTCTACTTAAATGCACTTGCAGGAAAAGGAGCGCATTTGGTAACGGTGAACGATTATCTTGCCAAAAGGGACAGTACTTGGATGGCACCTATTTTTGAGTTCCATGGCCTATCCGTAGATTGTATAGACAAGCACACGCCCAATTCCGACGGACGTAGAGCGGCTTACAACGCAGATATCACTTACGGAACAAATAACGAGTTTGGGTTTGATTACCTCCGCGATAATATGGCCCACACTCCAGATGATCTGGTACAGCGACCACACCATTATGCCATTGTGGATGAGGTAGATTCGGTATTGATAGATGATGCCCGTACCCCTTTGATCATTTCAGGACCCGTTCCCGAAGGCGATCGCCACGAGTTCAACGAACTAAAACCACAAGTAGCCAATATTGTACAACAACAGCGACAGCACCTTACCGGAGTACTGGCCGAGGCCAAAAAATTGATCAAGGAAGGAAACACCAAAGAAGGAGGGTTCCTTTTGCTTCGGGTACATCGTGGACTACCAAAAAATAAGGCCCTTATTAAGTTTTTGAGTGAAGAAGGAGTAAAACAGCTGCTTCAGAAAACCGAAAACTTTTACATGCAGGACAACAATAGGGAAATGCCAAAAGTGGATGAGGACCTATTGTTTGTAATCGATGAAAAAAATAACCAGATCGAGTTGACCGATAAAGGAGTGGAATCCATTTCCACCGATCAGGACAAAGAGTTTTTTGTGATGCCAGATATTGGCAGTGAAATAGCAAAAATCGAAAACCAAGGGCTGGAAATCGAAAAAGAAGCTGAGCTCAAAGAAGAACTTTTCAAGGATTTTGCCGTAAAAAGCGAACGTATCCATACCATGACCCAGTTGTTGAAAGCCTATACCCTATTCGAAAAAGATGTGGAGTATGTGGTAATGAACAATAAGGTAATGATCGTGGACGAGCAAACGGGCCGTATTATGGACGGGCGTAGATACTCGGACGGACTCCACCAAGCCATCGAGGCCAAGGAGAACGTAAAAATCGAGGCCATGACCCAGACTTTTGCCACCATTACCCTCCAGAACTACTTTAGAATGTACAACAAGCTTTCTGGTATGACAGGTACAGCGGTGACGGAAGCAGGAGAATTTTGGGAAATCTATGAGTTGGATGTAATGGAAATTCCCACCAACAGACCCATTGCCCGAGACGATAGGCACGATTTGATCTATAAGACCAAGCGAGAAAAATATAACGCCATTATAGAAGAGGTTACAAAACTATCTCAAGCAGGACGACCTGTATTGATCGGTACCACCTCTGTAGAAATATCCGAATTACTGTCCAAATTGTTGAGTGTTCGTAAAGTGCCCCACAATGTGCTGAACGCAAAACTACATAAAAAAGAAGCCGATATCGTGGCAGAAGCCGGTAAAGGTGGCGTGGTAACGATAGCAACCAATATGGCCGGTAGGGGTACGGATATTAAATTATCTCCAGAAGTAAAAGAGGCCGGAGGTTTGGCGATCATCGGTACAGAACGCCACGATTCCAGACGTGTGGACCGACAGTTAAGAGGTCGTTCCGGTCGCCAAGGAGACCCGGGAAGTTCACAGTTCTACGTGTCTTTGGAAGACAATTTAATGCGATTGTTCGGATCGGACCGTGTGGCCAAAATGATGGACCGTATGGGCTTGGAAGATGGAGAAGTGATTCAGCACTCCATGATGACCAAATCCATTGAGCGTGCCCAGAAAAAAGTGGAGGAGAACAACTTTGGTATCCGTAAACGTTTGTTGGAGTATGATGATGTAATGAACGCCCAACGTGAGGTCATCTACAAGAGAAGAAGGCACGCATTGGAAGGTGAGCGCTTAAAAGTGGATATCGCCAATATGATCTACGATACCTGTGAAGCTATCGCCGAGACCAACAAAATGGCGGATGACTACAAAAACTTTGAGTTCGAGCTCATCAAATATTTCTCCATTACATCACCGATCAATGAAGAGGAATTCAAGAAAATGAGCTTTCAGCAAATTGCCACTAAAGTCAACGATGAGGCCTATAAGTACTACAAAGAAAAAATGGAACGTAGCGCCACGGTCGCCTTCCAGGTCATCAAAAAAGTATATGAAGATGAGGCCAACAAATTTGAACGTATTGTAGTTCCCTTTACGGACGGCATCAAATCCTTGAACGTTGTTACCAATTTGGAAAAGGCGTACAATACCGATGGAAAACAGTTGATCACGGATTTTGAGAAGAACATCACATTGGCCATCATCGATGATTCGTGGAAAACGCATTTGCGTAAAATGGACGAATTAAAACAGTCCGTACAATTGGCGGTTCACGAGCAAAAAGACCCCTTGTTGATCTATAAGTTCGAAGCATTTGAACTTTTCAAGGAAATGATGGACAAGGTGAACAAAGAAGTCATCTCGTTCCTCTTCAAAGGCGAATTGCCTTCCGAAAACACCAATCAAATCCAGGAAGCTCGAACAGTTCGCAGGCCCAAAGAAAAACTTCAAACAACAAAAGAAGAGATTCCTAACAGCGATGAACTTGCAGCACAGAACAGGGCCGCAGGACAAACACAAGGTCAAAGACCGCAAATAACCGAGACCATTGTGCGGGAAAAACCAAAAATTGGGCGAAACGAAAGGGTCACCATTAAAAACGTGATGTCCGGTGAAAGCAAAACAGTGAAATTCAAACAGGCTGAACCCCTGATAGATAAAGGAGAATGGGTGCTGGTCAACGACTAAAAAACTCGTCTAAAAAACCACAAAGTGGCAGTTAATATAGCTGCCACTTTTTTTATATAAAAAACATAATTAGATTTACAGCAATAAACACCCCATTAAGCTACCTTTTTGCAAGCATATTCAACTTTAGGCAATAGAGGGACATTCACGCACAGCATATGAGAATTCCTAATAAGGATACATACAGATTACAAGATAAGATTGATTTGATACTAAAGGTAAATTACAACTCATCCTTCTTTGCTGCCGTTTTTGGCTTGGTCTGCTATTTCTTTTTGGATATAGATGGAGTTATCACCTATACCTTTATAGGTTATGCCGCAATCAACTTAACAAATACACTTTTATACCGGCAGCATAAAAATTTGGTACTGACCTATAATTTTACATCTATCCTCTCCATGATCGGTGCCATTGTGATCACCATGTACAGTGGAGGGATTCAAAGCCCCTTTATTTTTGTTCTCGCCATTATCGTTTTTGCAGGATATGTAACCACTAAGGTATTCGGCCAGTTATATCTAATAATCAATCTGGCCGTGCTCACTTTGCTCTTTCTCTATGATACCGGTGATTTCAGAATTTCGGAAAATACCGTTCCAATGCAGTCAAGGAGCTGGTTCGCCTATTTAAGTGCCGTTTTTGCAGTATATCTTTTGGGAGGTGTCTTTGGCAAGAATTTACTCAGGGCCCACCATCGCCTGTACAAATCCAGAAACGAAATTCAAGACCGTATTGCAGAAAAGGAGACTTTGTTAAAAGAAGTGCACCACCGGGTAAAAAACAATCTTCAAACGGTTTCCAGTCTGTTGAGCCTACAGTCCAGGGCAATCGACGACGACAAGATCAGTAATATCATCAAAAGCAGTCAAAATCGTGTGGTATCCATGGCCATGGTACACGAGATGCTGTACAAGCGAGACGATTATCTTTCCAAAATAGAATTAAAACCATACGTACAAGAACTTTGTGATTATCTGGTACGTTCGGTAAAGGGAAGCGGTACCGATGTAAAGGTAGATTTAGATATTAAAAACTATAAATTAAGTATCGATACCATAATCCCCCTTGGACTTATAATCAACGAAACCATTACCAATGCCTTAAAATATGGTATTGCAGGGGTCCAGAATGGGGAAATCCACGTATCTGTGGACAAAATTGGCGATAACCGTTATAAAATGTACTTAGGGGACAATGGTATTGGATATTCCGAGGAAATCAATCCAAAAACTTCCAATTCACTCGGTTTAAAACTGATTTACAATTTGGCCCGGCAGCTTAGAGGGTCAATTACCAGGGATTACGCAAAACAGGGAACACATTACTCCATTGAGTTTGAAGAAGTAATCGAGCAGTTCAACTCGGTAGATCACTAGGGTATTTATATAAAAAGGTCGGTAAAACCGACCTCTTCATTATTTTTCGTCTCTAAAGTTTCTCTTTCTAAGATTTCCTTTGTCTAAAGGAGAATGCTATGGTCGCCAGAACAAACGCAACACCAAAAATCAAAATAAAAGGAATTATAAATGCAAACATGGTGATTAGGCCAATTTAGACTTGTTTCTTTTTGTTTTAAAAGAAAGTTCTTTTTTGATACGTGAGTTCTTAAACTTGTACAATCTTACCATTTGTCTATCCTTTCTGATGCTATTGTTGATTTCTATGTTCAACTCAACACCTTCAGTGATAACATCCACTTTAGTTTCTTTGGAAATGTTCTGGGCAGATGCCATAGTTCCGAAAAAAGCGATTGCGATGATGGTGAAAATTGTCTTCATAGTTCCGATTGTTTTACGATGTAAAATTACTTTCGCAAACAAGCTTAACTGGATTTCCATCGGTCAATGACATTTTTCCGTCGGTGAATATTTTTTTTTCAGATAAAGTGCATTTTATCCTCGACAACGGTTTTTAAGGTCAAAAACAACATACCGAACGCATGTGCATTTCATCGATGATTTCGCTTTTAGCTCCATTGCAACCTACTGAGGACCAATAAGTTATTTGTAGGAAAAAGATTATATTTTTAGAATAGTGCGTAAGAAATAACAACATTGTTTTTTAATCCTGAACTTATCTACAAACTACCCCACTGTGAAGTAAATTAAAGCGATTAACATTTTTTAACGCCCTTTTCAGTAATAGTTCCTATCTTATTACAACTAAACAAGAAACTAAAATGAACATTGTGAAAACTACATTTCTGACCCTGTTAATTTTGGCTTCCTTAAGTTGCCAATCCAAAACCAAATCCGATAATCAGGAAATTGCACAAAAAGAACAAATCACACATTCAGTAAAAACAAGTTTAAGTGCCGACCAACTTAAAAATTATGAGACGGCCTACTTTGCAAGTGGGTGCTTTTGGTGCGTTGAGGCTATTTTTGAAAGTGTAAAGGGTGTTAAAGAAGTGTATTCCGGGTATTCGGGCGGGACGGAGAAAAACCCGACCTACGAACAAGTTTCTTATGGTAGAACCTCCCATGCCGAGGCCGTGGAAGTATATTACGACCCAAAAACAATATCGTTTACCCAACTGGTACAGGTGTTTTTTGGTTCACACGACCCAACCACCCTAAACCGACAGGGACCCGACCGTGGCGCACAATACCGTTCCATTGCTTTTTATAAAAACGAAAAGGAGAAGAAAATCATCAAAGATTACATTGGTGCATTGGAGGCCGAAAATGTTTATGGCGAACGCACCATTGTGACCGAAGTAAAGGTTTTTGATAAATTCTACAGAGCGGAAGAATACCATCAAGATTATGAGAGGCGTAATCCGAACAACAGTTACATCCGTAATGTTTCGGTTCCCAGATTGAACCGTTTCAAGGAAAACTTTCAGTCTTATTTAAAGGAAGATGCTCATTAAGCGATGGGTGGGATAGTTGGCAGGCCAATGTAGAAGAAAATAAATATGATGAAGACTGCCTAGTTGGTAAAGGTGATTCTATTTAATGGTAATACAACAAAAATCAATCCTTGAGAACCACCTCACTGAATTTAGAGTTAATTTTGATGGTCTTGCCATCTTGCTTATGGATATTATAGCCCGTATGTAAATTTCCACCGTACTTTTTTGTAGAACTCAATTTTAACGTTTCTGGGTATTTGAACCCAGACGTGTTCTCGTTCACAGTAATAACATAAGCAGTTTGGGGCAGTTTACAATCCAGTTCACCATTTTCCATAGAGATATCCACTGAATTAAAACTATCGGCTATTCCATCTATTTGCAATAAGCCAAAGGTGTTGGTGACCATGGCCTTACTGGCCAATCTACCGATCACCACATTGGACGAAACGGATTTGAGCTTTAGTTCGTTCACCTCTTTAAGGTTAACCTTTTCCGAATAGTCGGTACTTAAGCTACCGTAGTTCCAGTTTTTAACCGTTACCGGGGAATATGATACCCGTATGTCGGTGTTTGCCCCATCAATTGTGGAGGCCAGCAAGCTTGCGTAAGACAAGCTTGCATTGATGTTTTTGGCATTCTCCGCCAATTTTACCTCCCCGTGGCGTACATTCATGTTCAGTTTAATGTACTTGGGCATTTTAATGATTATTCGTTTTTTGACTTTGTACTCTTTATGTTTTCCATCGGAAGAGAAGTAGAACACATTTGGGCTTCCATGTATGGTTCGGGCTTCCTCTCTGAGTTGTTTTCTCAGCTCCGCCTGTTCTGCCCGTAACTCTTCCCGCTGCGCACGCATTTCCTCGCGTTGTTCGCGCAATCTTTCGTGCATCTCTTCTCGCACTTTTTCGCGTTCTTCCCTCATCTTCTCCCGCTCTTCACGTAGTTCCTCTCTTTGGGCATTGCGTTCCTCCGCCATTTTTTCCATCTCTTTGCCCCATTCCTCAAAACGCTCTTTATATTCCTTATCGAATGTTTTATCGAACTCCTTTTTCCATTCCTTCATATACTTATCCCCGTCTTTCTTAAAAGCATCGTAATCAAATTCGATGGGCGGCAGCGGAGGCATGGGCGGCATAGAGGGTATCATTGCAATTTCTGGGATAATAATTTCCGGGATTTCCACATGCTCAATGATCTCAGCTACCGAGGGAATATCGGGAATATCTATATTTACTGTCCTAAAATCAAATGCATAGGGGCTAGCTCCTTGGGTACTGATCTCAATTTCCTGGCTGTTCCCCATAATTTTTACCCGATCTTTATCAAAATATGACTGTGCTTCGTCATCTGCCACACCTTCCAATTCGATTACGGCGGTAATTTCAACCTGATCTTTGTTCCAAGTCTCAAATTCAATATCGGCGTAACTGGTACTAATATTGATTTCGGTATCCTTGTTTACATTAAAGGTTTCCTTGTAGGTTTTGGAATTTTCTTGCGCATGGCAGGAGAACCCGACCATGGCAAGAAGCAATCCACTAAACAATATTTGATGATTCCTGTTCATTTTTTGATGATTTTAATTGATTCAACTTTGATTTTAATTTTTGCAGCAACTGCAGCCTTAGTTGTAAATTATTGATCAAGGCGCTTATAGTTTGATCATTGGGTCCCAATTGGTTCAGCTCCGCGTTCAGTCTTTGGTATTCCGTGTTGAGTTCCGCCAAACGATCCATATAACTCTCCACCAACTCTTTATTTCCTGGGTCATCGGCCAAATCGGCCAATTGCAAATTAATATTGGTTGTGTAATAGGTCTCGATTTTTTTAAGATCCGGCGATAAATCCCCCAGTGAGATACCTTGCCTTTCTTTGCCAGCATTCTCTCGATCCACAACCGTTACCTTTTCTACAGGATCAATCGGTGTATCATTAAAATAAAATAAAGCCAATCCCAAGATTATTACAACAGATGCCGCAATCTGCATCCAAAGGGAGATAACCTTTTTCTTGGGTGGAATCTGGGGCAGTTCCTCTTCCAGCTTCGCAAAAAATCGGTCTTCATGCCCTTGCTTCATTTGGAAGTGTCTCCGCTCCCTCTCTTTTTCGAACATTTTTCTAAGATCACGTGCCATAAGCCATATCTTTTAATTTTTCCTTTAATTGTGCCTTTCCCCTGAGCAATCGGGTTCTGGATGCCGTTTCGGTAATTGCCAATATTTTCGATATCTCCGAATGGTCGTACCCTTCTACCAAAAACAACTGGACAACATATTTATATTTGGATGGCAGTTCCTCGATGGCCTGATTTACCTGTTCCATGGAAATACCTTCTTCTACAGACCAATCATCTTCCTCTGCCACTTGCAGATAACTTTCGTTCAGCTCCACCGTTCTCTGGTGCTTCGATTTTAAATAATCGATACTCCCGTTCACCACAATTCGCTTTAACCAGGCCCCAAAAGTGACATCTCCCTTAAATTGACCAATTCGTTGAAAAGCTTTAATGAACGAATCCTGCAGCACATCTTCAGCATCGTCCGTGTTCTTAAGAAAGCGCATGGCCACGCAGAACATGCCATCGCAATACTGACGGTACAGTTGCATCTGTGCATTGCGGTCGTTGGCCTTGCACTTTTCAACGAGCTCAATATGGAGCGTACTCGGTTCTATGTTTGGTTTTTTAGTTGTTACTATAATAAGGACGATGCAAAAATTGCAACGTTGCAAATTAGGGTGTTTTTGATTTAATTTTAACAAAAAAGCCCCGTCGATTATCATCAACAGGGCTCATAATTAAAAAGTTACTTAATTTATTCGTCCATCAATAAATTTAAGTGAACGGTAATATTATCTCTTGTGGCCTTGCTGTACGGGCACATTTCGTGAGCTTCATTAATAATGGTCTCCCCCATTTCCTTATCCACAGTGGGCAAATAGGTGTCCAAAGTAACCTCAAGAAAAAAACCTTCTTCCTCTTTGTTCAATGCTACGATAGCAGTTACACTAAAATCGCCCAAATCCTCCACTTTATGCATTTTTGCAACGGCCTCTACAGCTCCGGCATAACATGTGGAGTAAGCCGCGGCAAACAGTTCTTCGGGATTTGTGGATTTAGGATCAGGTTTACCATTGGAATTGGGCATACTGATATCAAAATCCAAAACGCGGTCCTCACTCGTTACATGTCCTGCTCTTCCCCCTGTATTGGTGGCCTTGGCCTCAAAAATAGTCTTCATCTTTTAAAATGTTTATAGGTTCGTAAAAAACCGGCACCGGTTCGGTGCTCGATCATTTTACGAATAAGGTACCAAATTGTAGGCGTAAGTCCGATTAATTGGATATTAAATTTTTGTGAAATGGGTAAACCAAAAAGTAATCGCTATTCCTTTTGTGAGTTCACTTAAACCCGCAAAATCTTTATAAATTCGTACAAACATTAGAAACGTACTCTTGGCAGACGATAATAAGACACCCGTGGACACTATTTCCAGAATTAAGGCGCTCAGAAAACAAGAACTTTCTGCCGATGTCTTGGCCCAAGGTATTTTTAATGGAAACAAGGCCATGCTTGCCAAGGCCATAACGCTGTTGGAAAGCACAAGACCAGCGCATTTTGAAAAAGCCAATACCGTAATTGAAAAATGCTTGGCCCGACCTACGAACAGCATTCGTTTAGGAATCACAGGGGTTCCTGGAGTGGGCAAAAGCTCCTTTATCGAAACTTTGGGAACAACCTTGACCGAACAGGGCAACAAAGTAGCCGTTCTCGCCGTAGACCCTACGAGCTCATTGAGCAAAGGAAGTATTTTGGGGGACAAAACCCGAATGGAAACTTTGGCCAAAGATTCGAATGCTTTTATCCGCCCTTCACCATCCGGAACATCCCTGGGCGGTGTTGCTCAAAAGACCCGAGAAAGTATTATTCTTTGTGAAGCCGCTGGCTACAATGTTATTTTGGTAGAAACCGTTGGTGTTGGACAAAGCGAAATTGCCGTTCACAGTATGGTCGATTTTTTCCTTTTATTGAAATTATCTGGTGCTGGCGACGAGCTACAGGGTATAAAACGGGGCATTATGGAAATGGCCGATGCCATTGCCATCAACAAAGCGGATGGCAGCAATTTGGAACATGCCAAGCTGGCCGTGACAGAGTTTTCCAGAGCCTTACATCTTTACCCTCCAAAAGCCAATGGGTGGACACCCAAAGTAATGAAGTGTTCCGCAATGGAGAAAACAGGAATTGAAGAAATCTGGGAAATGGTGCAGCGATTTGTAGAGCACAATAGGAAAAATGGCTTTTTTGAAAAGAATCGACAACTCCAAAACAAAAACTGGTTCCTTCAGACCGTGGACGAATACATTAAACAATTTTTCCATCAAAAAGAAACCTTTAAAAAAGAACAGGCCAAGTTCTTGATAGAAATCGAAGAGAACAAAATATCACCGTTCTACGCTGCAAAACTCCTATTGGACAAGATTACCGAGGAACTTTAAATAAAAGCAATAAATTTGCACAGATTTTATACTGAATGAACACCGTCACCAATTCCCTTTTATCCATAGTGGTTCCTTTGTACAACGAGGAGGACAATGTGGTTCTTTTGACCGAAAAAATCAACGAAAGCCTTGATGGGTATAACTATCAAATCATTTATGTAGATGATTTTTCTACGGATAAAACCCGTCAGAAGGTCAAGGAAATGGATGATAAAAAGGTTCATTTGATCGAGTTGAAAAAGAACTATGGCCAAAGTTTGGCCCTTGCCGCCGGAATTGATTATGCCGAGGGCGAATACATCATTACCATGGATGGTGATCTGCAAAACGATCCATCCGACATTCCACAAATGTTATCGTTTGCCATAACCGAAGAATATGATGTGGTAACGGGAATCCGTCAGAAAAGAAAAGATTCGTTGGTTAAAAAAATACCTTCCAAGATTGCCAATTTTTTGGTACGGAGGGTGACTAAATTGGATATTAAAGATAACGGCTGTGCGCTCAAGGTTTTCACCAAGGATATTGCAAAAAGTTTAAATTTATACGGTGAAATGCACCGTTTTATCACGCTTTTAGCCCATTTGGAAGGTGCACAGATAAAACAGGTGCCTGTAAAGCATCATGCAAGGCACGCTGGGGTTTCCAAATATGGTTTGGAGCGTGTTTTTAAAGTTGTGGCCGATATGATGCTGCTACTTTTCATTAGAAAATACTTCCAACGCCCCATTCACCTTTTCGGAATCTTCGGGGTTTTGTTAGTCATCCTCGGGATTTTTATCAATATTTATCTATTGATCGTTAAACTAGGATTTGATCAAGATATTGGAACCAGACCCTTACTTATTTTTGGGATGATGTTCATTGTTGGGGGAATTCAACTGTTTACCATTGGCATTGTAATGGAGCTCTTGATCCGTACCTACTACGAATCGCAACAGAAAAGACCATATCGCATCAAAAAAATAAGTATAGGTGACGGAAAAGCTGCGTAAAAAGCTAATTACTGCCCTAAAAATTATTGTTAGTGCGGTACTGATTTACTTTATTTTCACCAAAATAGAGTTGAAGGATGTAGTCCAGACCTTAAAAAAAAGCGAGCCTCTTTATTTATTCTTGGCCTTGTTGTTTTTTGTGCTTTCAAAAATAATTTCAGCCTTTAGAACCAACTTGTATTTCCATCAGATGGGTGCAAAAGTGTCTCAATTAAGCAACCTAAAGCTGTATCTGTTGGGCATGTTCTACAACCTATTCTTGCCAGGAGGTATTGGTGGCGATGCTTACAAAGGCTACGTCATTCAAAAAGTGTATCAACCTGGCACCAAAAAAGTAGTGTCCAGTTTATTGCTGGACCGCTTAAGCGGGATGCTGTTACTTTTTATTTATGCCTGCGTGCTTGCTTTGCTTTCCAAAAATGAGTTTTTCCAAAGTTTTTTCTGGTTGATTGTAGCTGTCATTCCGTTGAGTGTTGTGGCATTTTGGTTTGTAAACAAGATATTTTTTACCTCTACCCTGCCCGTATTTTGGAAATCCGTTAGCTTTTCCGCTCTGGTTCAATTGGCACAGTTGGTCTGCGTTCTTTTTGTTTTGAAATCTTTGTCCGTTGATACGGACTTCATTGAATACCTATTTGTGTTCTTAGTATCTTCCATCGTTTCCGTAATTCCATTAACGATCGGGGGAATTGGAAGTAGAGAGATTACTTTTTTATATGGCGCAAAATGGCTGGGACTGGATGAGAGCACTTCCATTGGCATCAGTTTCACCTTCTTTTTGATTACGGCACTCACCTCCCTTTTTGGTGTAATCTACCACTTTAAAAAGCCACAGCTGGAATCTGTGGACTAATTTAGATGCACCAAGTGCATTTTATTCAACTTTTCTTTGCGCGTATCGGGATTCAAAAACTTGATCTGTAATCTGGTAATACGAAATTGGTCCACAGTTATTTCATTATCCCAAGCAATTCCGTTTTTTTTCAATAGTTCCAGTTCTTTATCGGTAGCATATACCCAAATATCCTTCATGTTCTTCAAATATGAAGTGGAAACAATATTGACAGGATTTTGATTATAAAAATCCAATGCCCAGGTATGTCTTTCGTTAATTTTATAAATGTCATCCACGGGAATATTCCTCTCCTTTACCTGCTGTGCCATATTAGAACCTCCTTGGTATTCGAGTAATTTTGGATAAAAATGGGCATTCATAAAACCATTCAATAAAACTGAGCTAAAAATGGCAACGGTAACAATCTTGGCGTAGACAACTTCCCTTTTTTGAACAAAATAAACCACCATACCTAGTGCCAGCAACAAGAATGCATAGCCATACCAATGTTCCAATTGGAAAACAGTAAAACTTATCAATAAGGTAAAGACAACTACCAATCCCAATATAAAATATTGGATTCCGAGTATCACCTTTGCCATCTTCAATTTTTCCTGCTGATGTAAAACAGACAGGAAACCCGCAGATAAAATTGCATATAAAGGCATCAACACATTCATGTAATGCGGCAATTTAAATTGCGCAAAGCTGATGAGCAGGAACAAAATTGAAATTCCACCCACGGTCAAAAATTCCAAATTGGGTTTGTAGGAGAACTTGGCTTCCCAAAAGGCTTTCACCTTTATCCAATAACCAACCAAAGCAAGGATCGTCCAAGGCAAGAACACCCACAAAAAGGTGTGGAAAAAAAAGAAAAAGTCGCTACTGTTCTTCCCAACGCCCTCGCCACTCATCCGCTCAAAACTTTGTTCCCAAAAAATAAAGAAGATACCGCTGCGGTTATCCTTACCACGAATTACTTTCTCGGGGTGCAAATCAAATTGATGATAGTAGGCGTATAACATCGGGGTTATCGTCATACCAAAAACAAGAAGGGCCACCAATAGCTTCCAATGGAGCAATCGTTCCCACTTTCGGGTATAGGCCAAATGGCAGAGTATAGAAATTCCAATGACCACGAGGGCAATCTGTCCTTTAGTGGAAAAAGCCATACCCGCTCCCAAAGCACCTAAAGCAATACTTTTTAGTGTTCCTTTTTCGATATATGTGGCCAATTGCCAAATGGAGAATATTGTAAATCCAGTTAAAACGGCATCGGTTCGGACATCAATGTTGGCCAAAACTATGGTTTGAGCCGTCATAAAAATCAATGAGGCAAAACGACCCACATCTTTATTGTAGAGCAATTTTCCCAGACCGTAGCAACTATAGGCGCCCAACAAAGTGGATAAAATACCGGGAATGCGATACGCCCAATCGTGAATTCCAAATATCTTAAAGGAAATTGCGGCCAACCAGTAGTGCATATGAGGCTTGTCCAGATACTCCTCGGGGCCTTTAAAAAGGCTTAGAAAGTCGTTTTCCTGCACCATTCGCATGGCCATAACCGCAAACTGGGCCGAATCGTTCTCGAACAAGGTTGCGAACATTCCAATAATGTACACCAACACGATCAGCGCAATATAAAACCAGTATCTGGCGGTCGAGATCATACCCCTGTTTTTTGGAAAGCAAATATAGCCATCTTGGCCCATAACCAACCAAAAAGCGAACCTACCAAAGCTCCAGTCAGCACATCCAACGGATAGTGCACACCAATATAAATGCGGCTATAGGCCACAATGCAGGCCCAAAGAAGTAATACCCAAGCAATGTATTTCACTTTGTTCCTGAACATCACCGTAAAGAAAATGGCCGGTCCGAACGAGTTGGCGGCATGGGCAGAAAAATACCCGAATTGACCTCCACAATAGCTTTTCACCAAGCGCATTACACTACTTACCTCGGGTTCGTGGCATGGTCGCAAACGACCAATACCGTATTTAAAAAAGTTGGACAATTGGTCGGTACAGGTAATCAACAAAGTGATGGAAACCAAAATTATCCCGGTTCCTTTCCACCCAAACGTTCGATAGGATAAATAAAGTAATAGAATATAGAGCGGGGCCGAGTTTCTGGTCTTGGTCATAAACATCCAAAAACCATCCCAAGTCTCCGTTCCCAATCCGTTCAGGAACAAAAACAAGTCCTTATCGTATTGCAGCAGTTGTTCGAGCATTACGAGTCGTATCTGGAAACTTCCCTATCGTAAAATGCCGTTGCCGCCTCGACCAGATTTTCAGTTTCATCCATTAGATCGGCCTCATCTTCTTTAGAAAATTCCTCCATCCATTCCACTTCATCATTTTCTAGGTTGATAATAAATCTCGGGTACTCGGTATGAACAATAAAGATGGCCTCGGGATGATCGGTATTATCGGCCAATAAAAATTTAGGTAGTTCCATGTGTTCTTATTTTGATTCCAATCTTGGAATTCGTCTTATTGTGTAATCAATTTCTTGGTCAAAAAGTTAAATCGAAGATACAACATTACCGCCGATGCCGTAAGTCCCGATAAAAGTCCAATCCAAATTCCTGTGCTTTCCAAATCGGTGTGCAATCCCAAATAATAACTGATAGGAAAACCTATCAACCAATACGCAATAAAAGTGATGAGCGTGGGTATCTTCACATCTTGCAAACCGCGCAAGGCTCCCAATACTACTACTTGAAGTCCATCCGAAATCTGAAAAAAAGCAGCAACCAACAGTAATTTGGCAGCAACAATGATCACTTCGGTATTGTCGGCTTGGTTGGCAATATCGCCAACATCCAAATAAATGGTAGGGAACCAATGCCTACCCACCAAGAAAATAGCTGCAAAGACCACTTCCAAAATCAAGGTCAAGAAAAAAATGGATTCTGCGATACGCTTCAAATCTTTATGGTTGCGCAATCCTTTTTGGTTACCGACCCTTACCATTGCGGCAACACTCAGCCCCATTCCCACCATAAACGTCATACTACTCAAGTTCAGGGCAATTTGATTTGCGGCTTGGGCATTCTTACCAAGTACACCGCTCAACCATATGGCAGCGGTAAAAATGGCGACTTCAAAAAACATCTGTAAAGCTGATGGAAACCCTAAACTGATGATTTTACGCATCACTTTTTTCTCGATCTTCTTAAAATTGAATTGGGTCACATAGGATTCAAATTTCTTTTTACGCTTGAGCAAATACCAAATATAGGCAACCATAATCACACGAGATACCAAGGTGCCAACGGCAGCACCGACAATTCCCAATTTTGGAAATCCGAAGGAACCGAAAATAAGCAAATAGTTGAGGGTTATGTTCACCGCATTTGCCAATATTGTGGCATACATGGGATATTTGGTCTGGGAAAGTCCTTCTGAAAATTGTTTGAAAGCTTGAAAAATAATCAACGGCACCAACGAAAAGGCCACTAAATCCAAGTAGGGCAAAGCGAGTTCCACCACTTCCGGAGGCTGTTCCATATGATGGATCAGAGGTTTGCAAACCTGTATAAGTCCAAATAGCGATAGTCCTAGTACCGTACAAAGTACCAAACCGTGTTTTAAGGCACTTTTGCCTGCTGCTTGGTCCTTTGCACCATCGGCTTCTGCCACCAATGGCGTAATTGCAGTTGAAAACCCGATTCCAAGTGACATGGCGATAAATACAAAACTGTTCCCCAAAGAAACCGCTGCCAACTCTGCGGTACCCAATTGCCCAACCATAATATTGTCGGCAAAAGCCACAAAGGTATGCCCCAACATCCCCAAAATAACAGGATAGGACAACCTCAGGTTGTAGGCAAACTCTTTAGTATAGTTTTGAAACACTTTGGATAATTAAAAAGGATGGCAAATATAGCCAGATCGGCCATAATTTTTGTCCATCTTTGACTTAGATTATGGATAATTTTCAAAGCTGTTTGGCCTCTTCCCAAAACACATCCATTTCGGCCAAGGTCATATCGCTCATGGTCTTCCCCAACGCTTTGGCTTTTTGTTCCAAATATTGAAAGCGTTTGATGAATTTTTTATTGGTCCGCTCCAACGCATTTTCTGGATTAATTTTCAAGAAACGGGCATAGTTCACCATGGAAAATAGCACATCGCCAAACTCGGACTCCATTTTATCCGCATTATGGGCCTCCACTTCTTCTTGAAGTTCCCCCAGTTCTTCTTTCAACTTTTCAAAAACCTGTTCCGGATGTTCCCAATCAAACCCCACTCCTGCTACCTTATCTTGGATTCGGTTGGCCTTGACTAAGGATGGTAGACCATTGGGCACTCCCTCTAGCACACTCTTTTTGCCTTCTTTTAGTTTGATATTTTCCCAATTTTGCTTTACCTCCTCCTCATTTTCAACCTTCACATCGCCATAAATATGGGGGTGCCTATTGATAAGTTTCTCACAAATTCCGTTGGCAACATCGGCGATATCAAAATCTTGGGTCTCCGAACCTATTTTGGCATAAAAAACAATGTGCAACAAAATATCGCCCAGCTCCTTTTTCACTTCTTCCAGGTCATTGTCCAAAATGGCATCGCCCAACTCATAGGTTTCTTCGATCGTTAAATGACGAAGTGTTTCCATAGTCTGCTTTTTATCCCATGGACATTGTTCGCGCAGTTCGTCCATAATGGTCAATAAGCGATCTAAAGCTGCCAATTGTTCCGATCTTGTGTTCATGGTATTGGATTTTAACCAAAAGTACAAAGACCTCATATTAGGGCATGAGGTAATTTTATCTTATTTTTAATAGTCGATTCAACGGCATAACTAACACTCACCTCTCCTATGAAAACCAAATACTGTTTTACTTCGATTTTTCTACTTCTTTTTTTATTGTTCAATCCTGATATTATGGCACAAGACCCAACTATTGACCAAAAAGTGGATTCTCTTTTAAAATTAATGACCCTTGAGGAAAAAGTAGGGCAAATGAACCAATACAATGGATTTTGGGACGTAACCGGTCCTGTGCCGGAAGAAGGAAATGCTTCCATGAAGTATGAACACCTTAAAAAAGGTTGGGTAGGTTCCATGCTCAATGTTACCGGAACCAAAGAAGTCAGAAAATTGCAACAATTGGTCGTGGAAGAATCCCGGTTGGGCATCCCCCTGATTTTTGGGTTCGATGTAATCCATGGCTATAAAACTTTGGCGCCGATTCCTCTGGCCGAAGCTGCCAGCTGGGACATGGAAGCTATAGAAAACTCTGCAAAAATTGCTGCCGACGAAGCCTCGGCAGTGGGCATCAACTGGACATTCGCCCCTATGGTGGACATTTCACGCGATGCCCGTTGGGGAAGGGTCATGGAAGGCGGTGGTGAGGACACTTACTTGGGTTCGCACATCGCCAAGGCACGCGTAAAAGGCTTTCAGGGATCCGATCTATCCAAAGAGCACACAATAATTGCCTGTGCCAAACACTTCGCAGGTTATGGATTCGCCGAGGCGGGCAGGGATTATAGTACCGCCGACATCGGAACTTCGACCCTGTACAACTCGGTTTTGCCCCCGTTTAATGCCGCGGTGGATGCCAATGTACGTACGGTTATGAACGGGTTTAACGTATTGAACGGGGTTCCAGTTACCGCAAGTGCTTTTCTTCAGCGGGATATTTTAAAGGAAAAATGGGGCTTTGATGGTTTTGTGATTTCCGATTGGGCCTCCATTGGCGAACTTGTGCCCCATGGTTATGCCAAAGACTTGAAACATGCCGCAGAACTTGGTGCCAATGCAGGTTCCGATATGGATATGGAAGCCTCTGCTTACATCACCCATTTGGTAAGCCTCGTAAAGGAAGGCAAAGTATCCGAGGACAAAATAAATGATGCTATTCGGCGTATCCTGACCGTCAAATTTGAGCTTGGTCTTTTTGATGACCCCTATCGCTATTGCAATGAAGAACGGGAAAAGGAAAGACTCTACCACCAAGACCACCAATCGGGTGTACTGGAAATGGCCAAAAAATCCATTGTACTCTTGAAAAATGAAGGAAATCTGTTGCCCATCAGTAAAAATCAGCCCAAAATAGCCGTAATAGGGGAGTTGGCGGATGACAATAACAGCCCACTGGGCAGTTGGCGATTGGGATCCGACGACAACACGGCTGTTTCGGTTTTGGAGGGGCTAAAAAAATATTCCGATAATATTACCTATGCAAAAGGTCCAAAAGTTTTTAATCCAGATGCCGATTTTTTAAACGAGGTCCAAGTAAATGAAACCGATACTACTGGAATGGATCAGGCCGTGGAACTTGCAAAACAGTCCGATGTTGTGCTCATGGTCTTGGGCGAGCACGGTTTTCAAAGTGGCGAAGGTAGAAGCAGAACAAAATTGGACCTACCTGGACTTCAACTGGAACTCTTAAAAGAAGTTTACAAAGTAAACAAGAACATCGTATTGATCCTGATGAACGGTAGGCCACTTGTGATAACATGGGAAGCTGAGTACATTCCCGCCATATTGGAAACATGGCAGTTGGGATCACAAACGGGAAATGCAATAGCTGAAGTGGTTTTTGGGGAATACAATCCAAGCGGAAAACTTCCTATGACATTTCCGCGCAGTGTCGGCCAGGTCCCTATTTACTACAACCATTTAAGTACCGGGCGACCTTCCCCCCAGCCCAATGTATTTTGGTCCCATTACAGCGATGAAAAAAATGAGCCCTTGTTCCCATTTGGATATGGCCTGAGCTATACTACATTTGATTATTCAGATCTAAAAATAGACACCTCCGACCAAGCAATCATTAGCGTATCCGTTACAGTTACCAATACTGGAAAAACCCAAGGCGAGGAAGTGGTACAACTATATATCCACGATAAGGTTGCCAGCATCGCCAGACCTGCCAAGGAATTGAAAGGATTTCAAAAAATCAGTTTGGCCCCAAATAGCTCCAAAAAAGTTATATTTACCCTCACCGACCAAGAATTGGGATTTTACAACCATAATTATGAGTTTGTAGTGGAACCTGGTGAGTTTAATGTTATGGTCGGTACCAACTCGCAAGAAGGGCTCCAAGGCAGCTTTGTTAAAAAATAAACCGGCATGACCAGATATCTCATCCTATTGCTTTTTACACTATCCACCTCCTTACAGGCTCAGTTGCCTTTTGACAAAGAGGTAAAGCAGATACAGGAAATAAATGATTCCATTTGGGACAGTTCCACGAAAACCATTGTTTTTACGGGAAGTTCCAGTATTCGATTATGGAAAGATTTACAAGAACGTTTTCCAGATCACCAGGTCTTAAACACTGGTTTTGGGGGTTCTCAATTTTCGGATTTACAGCATTATCTTGATGAATTGATATTGAACTACAATCCTGTAAAAGTTTTTATCTATGAGGGGGACAATGATGTTTTCGCCAAGAAAAGACCTAGGAAAATCATACAAATAGCCCAAGACATCATCGATACATTGCAACATAGAGAACCGGATATGGAGATTGTATTGATTTCGGCCAAACCTAGTATTTCAAGGTGGAAATTTAGAGGGAGGTACCGACGCTTGAACCGTAAACTGCACAAACTGGCATCCGAAACCAAAGGAATTGATTATGTTGATGTTTGGTATCCCATGTTGGACAAAAGAAAGGTAAGACAGGACATTTTCATTGAAGACGGGCTTCACATGAACTCCAAGGGCTACGACATCTGGTACGATGTCATCAAAAATTATATGGACTAAAACCAAACAAAAGTGATTTACAGATCAATCCTACTCTTCGTTGCATTTATCTATTTGGCGTCTTGCCAGGAGAAAAAAGAGGAAATCAGTTTTCCCAAAACCGACCTTGCCAAAGCTCCGTTGGTCCCAAAACCCATTAAAACCATTTCCACGGGAAGTGCTTTTGGTCTAGATGCTGGAACAGCTATTTTTACATCCAACTCCGATGCGGGATTCGAAAAGGTGGGAAAGTTTCTTTCCGAGCAGATAAAGTCCAAAACCGGTTTACAAATTGGCGTAAATTCAGCTACCGAAGGAACATTGGAGCGCATGATCTACATCAACCAATCGGATAGTGTGGATTTAAAGGGACCAGAGGCTTATCAGATCTACATTAAAAAAGATTCTATTTTATTGAACGCCAAAACTGCGGCCGGAGCGTTCAGGGGCGTACAAACATTGCGTCAGTTAATCCCTGAAAAAAGTAATGATACATTAACGGATCACCCAATTTGGGTAATTCCATCGGGAAAGATCATCGACGCTCCCAGATTCGAATATCGTGGTTCCATGTTGGATGTGGCCCGGCACTTTTTTACCGTAGAAGAAGTCAAAAAATATATCGACGCCCTTGCATACTACAAATTCAACACCCTGCACCTGCACCTAACGGATGACCAAGGTTGGCGCATTGAAATCAAATCTTGGCCCAAGCTAACCAAAATCGGTGGCGCCAGCGAGGTCGGCGGTGGAGAAGGTGGTTTTTACACTCAAGAACAGTTTAAGGATATTGTAGCCTATGCTGCGGAAAGACATATTACCATTATTCCGGAAATTGATATGCCCGGACACACCAACGCCGCATCCCTAAGCTACCCCTTTTTACATGCCCCAGATGCCGAAACTCCACGCGTTAGAACGGACATGAGAGTGGGTTACAGTTCTTTTGATGCCAAAAAAGATACCGTATATAGCTTTTTGGATGATGTAATCGGTGAAATTACCGCCATGACTCCCGGTCCATATTTTCACATTGGGGGAGATGAGAGCCATGCCACCAAAAAAAGTGACTATATCCGCTTTGTGGAAAAAGTGCAAAAAATTGTTCGGAAACACAACAAAAGAATGGTCGGTTGGAACGAAATAGTACAAGCAGAACTTGATTCCAGTTCAGTGATTCATTTTTGGAACAAACCTGAATATGCCCTAAAAGCCATTGAAAATGGCTCAAAGGTTATTATGTCGCCAGCAAAAAAAGCCTATTTGGATATGAAGTATGATTCCATATCTGAATATGGACTGAATTGGGCAGGCCTCATTCCGGTTGATATTGCCTACAAATGGGACCCTGGGACTTATGTAGAAAATCTTCCTGAAGAGAATATTCTTGGCGTCGAAGCCCCCCTATGGTCCGAAACCATAAACAATAGTGAAGAGTTGGAATATTTGGCCTTTCCGAGACTTATTGGATATGCGGAATTGGGATGGTCTCCAAGCGAACATCTTGATTGGGATGACTACAAAGAGCGTTTGGCCGCACAGGTTTCCTATCTGGAAGCCATGCAGATCAATTATTACCCAACTAAATTGGTGAACTGGAAAAAGGAATAATCGTTATTCTTCGTCTTGTGAAGCAGAAACAGTAGGTTCATCTGAATCCTTTTCTTCTTTGACAAAATCGGTGATATTATTGTCGAGAAGGATGTTGTACCACTGTATGATCTTTTTGATGTCACTGGCGTAGACACGATCTTCATCATAATTGGGCAGTACCTCGAAGAAATACTCTTCCAACTCGATTTTGTCAGCCTTATGGCTGATCGATGTTTTGTTGCCTCCTTCTTTCTCTTTGATTTTTTGGAACACTTCCCTCAACGGAAGCTCTTCCTCGAGGGTGTAAATGGCTATTTCGGACAACACGCTGACATTGCTTCTTAATCCAACGGTTACACGTTTGCCATCCAATAGGGATTCGCCAACAAAGCCACCACGGGTTTGGGTCAATAATTTGTAAAGTCCTGGTTTACCTCCAATAGATAAAATCTTGTCTAATGCCATTCAAATAGTAATTTATGGGCGCAAAAATATGTTTTTATCGCAAATAGTGATTTTTTTAACGTGCTTTTTTGATATTGGGAAACCGCATTCGGTAGTCAACGTTTATTTTCCCTTTGGATATTTTGTCCAATCTGTTTTTTAAAAGTCGCTTTTTTAGGGTCGATAGTTTGTCCGTAAACAGAATGCCTTCGATATGGTCGTATTCGTGCTGAATAACTCTGGCCAAAAGCCCATCAAACGTTTCCGTACGTGATTTAAAATCTTCGTCCAAATAGGTTATGGTCACTTCTGGTTTTCGCTTTACATCTTCCCGAACGTCGGGAATGCTCAGGCAACCTTCGTTAAAGTCCCATTCCTTGCCGTTCTCTTCCTCGATCTTGGCATTGATAAAGACTTTTTTGAAACCATTTAATTTCTCCTGTTCTTCTTTGCTCAAATCCTCATCATCGGAAAAAGGGGTGGTATCTACCATAAAAATTCGAATTGGAAGTCCCACTTGTGGAGCTGCCAATCCAACACCATGTGCATTGTACATGGTCTCCCACATGTTGGCGATCAATTCTTCCAACTTTGGATAATCGGATGCAATATCCTTCGCTTTTTTTCGTAAAACGGGGTCTCCGTAGGCTACTATAGGTAAAATCATAAATTAAAATCTGTTTAAATAGGCCTGCAAAATCAATGTGGCGCTTATTTCATCGACCAAGGCCTTATCTCTTCTTTTCTTCTTTTTCATACCACTGTCCAACATGGACTGGAATGCCATTTTAGAAGTAAACCTTTCATCTTGGCGTTCAACGGGCATAGCTGGAAACTTGGCCGACAACTGCTTTAGGAAGTCTTGGATGAGAACTTCGGACTCGGAGGCCGTATTGTCCATTTGTTTGGGCAATCCCACCACAAAACGTTCCACCGATTCCTTTTTTATATAGTCTTCCAAAAACGTTAACAGGTCCTTGGTGTCAACGGTGGTCAATCCAGAGGCAATCAACTGAAGCTCATCCGTGACCGCAATTCCCGTACGTACTTTTCCAAAATCCAATGCCAAAACTCTTGCCAAAACAACTTTTTGGCAAAAATAACCTTAAATATGTTATAGCCTTAAAAATGGAGGCCATAATTATATGATGGCACTTATCTTTGTCAAAATTTTAAGAAAAATGACAGGACTTAGAGCATTGATCGAGCAAGCATGGGACAATAGATCATTATTGGAAGACGAAAAGACCCAGATGGCCATTAGAGAAGTAATCGACCTTATTGATCTTGGCGAGCTGCGATGCGCAGAACCCACGGAAAATGGTTGGCAAATAAATGAATGGGTAAAAAAAGCGGTAGTGCTATACTTCCCTATTCAAAAAATGGAGGTCCTCGAAGCTGGTATTTTTGAATATCACGACAAGATTCCCTTGAAAAGAGGATACAAAGAAAAAGGTGTTCGTGTGGTACCCCATGCCGTGGCAAGGCACGGAGCTTATATTTCCAAAGGAACCATTTTAATGCCAAGTTATGTAAACATTGGTGCCTATGTGGACGAGGGGACCATGGTGGATACTTGGGCCACGGTGGGCAGTTGTGCTCAAATCGGTAAAAACGTCCATTTAAGTGGTGGTGTAGGTATCGGTGGGGTTTTGGAACCATTGCAAGCTGCTCCAGTAATTATTGAGGACAATGCATTTATCGGCTCCAGATGTATTGTTGTGGAAGGGGTCCGTGTTGAAAAGGAGGCTGTTTTGGGAGCAAATGTGGTTTTAACGGCTTCTACGAAAATTATTGATGTAACAGGGAGTGAGCCTGTTGAACTGAAAGGTCGTGTTCCCGCAAGATCGGTTGTGATACCGGGCAGCTACACCAAAAATTTTCCTGCCGGCGATTACCAAGTGCCATGCGCCTTGATCATTGGCAAACGAAAGGAGAGCACCGACAAGAAAACATCGTTGAACAATGCCTTGCGCGAGCACAATGTTGCAGTTTAGATCAAGGCGTTCCGATCTTCTGATTTTTTAAAAAACGGAATCAAAATATACAGTTTGGGTTGTTTTTTTTTAAAATTAAAGCAACCCAAACACTATTCCAGCCTCTACTAAATACATGTCAAAAACTATTTTTAACAAAAACCGGGTAGGGAAACGTCGTTGTTGATTGTTGTAAGAAAAATAAACGGCAAAACAATTTTTACGCCTTTTTTTTGTTATAGATTTGTAAACACCAAAACACTACACCAATAAATATGGCTGGATTACGCACCCCAAAGCAAAAATTATCAGCACTCATAATCACCTATAACGAAATTGGATACATTGAGAAATGTATCGATTCCGTTTCTTTTGCTGATGAAATCGTGGTTGTAGACTCTTACAGTACGGACGGCACATACGAGTATCTGTTAAGCCATCCGAAGGTAAGGGTAATTCAAAATCCATTTAAAAATTTTACTGCACAGAAATCCTTTGCGCTAAAGCAATCCTCTAATGATTGGGTCTTGTTTTTAGATGCCGATGAAGTTGTGACCAAAAGTCTGCAAACAGAAATTATTGAAACCATCAATAAGGAAAACGCAGATGAAGCCTATTGGTTCTACCGCCAGTTTATGTTCCAAAACGAGCGATTGAACTTTAGCGGTTGGCAAACAGACAAAAATTATAGATTGTTCCGCAAAAGCAAAGCACATTTCACCGATAAAAAAATAGTTCACGAAACCTTGGTTGTCGATGGAACATCTGGAATTCTACAAGAAAAGCTTATCCATTATTGCTACAAGGACTATCAGGACTACAAGGGTAAAATGTTGAAATATGGCCAACTAAAAGCAAAAGAGGATTTTTATAGGGAAAAACACTTCAACTACCTTTTAATGACTATAAAGCCAGCGTGGAAATTCTTTAACCACTACATTTTGCGCCTAGGAATTCTTGATGGCAAAAAAGGATGGACTATTTGCTATTTAAACGCTCTTGGTGTTTTGGAGAGGTTCCGAGAATTAAAAAGGTTGGAAAAAAAGAATCAATTGGCCTATTATTTGGTAATGCCGTAATGCGTCCACACCAATTTGTTGGACCTGGTCTCCTTACGTATGGCTTGGTTCTTTGCAATGGATTCGGGCGTTTTATAGCCTCGTTTATGATCTAAATGCACACAAACGGCACTATATCGCAATTGCTTAGATTTTATTCCAAAATTGAACAAACGTTCACCCAGTTCGCGATCCTGCCCGCCGTATTGCATCCGCTCATCAAAACCGTTCACGTTCAAAATATCCTTCTTCCAACCCGAAGAGTTATGTCCGTTCCAGCTAGCGTTCGTCGGAGTTATGGTATTGAGCAATTTAGAGACAAGGCCACTCGCCGTTAGTTTATTGTTTTTAAAAGTTTTTGGAATCCCCTTTTCTTTGAGCCAATGGATGTTAAAGCAGTTTTGTTTTTCAATATCCTCCAGTGTAATCAACTTGGATATGTTCATGGGCAACATGTAGTACCCTCCCGAAATAAAATACCCGGGTTCTTTGTTAATGTAATGCACCTCCACAAAGTCTTCTCTTGGAATACAATCACCATCCGTCATTATAATATACTCCGCATTGCAAGCTTCGATTGCCTTGTTAAGGATCCTTGACTTCTGGAAACCATCGTCCTCCTGCCAAACATGGATAATATTGTAAAAAACATTTTCGGACATCTCATCCAATAATTCTTTGGTCTTTGGACCAGATCCATCATCGGCAATAACCACTTCAAAATCCTTGAAGATTTGGCAATTGAAGCCCCAAAGTACTTTTTTTAACCACTCTTCGGCATTGTACGTACTTATGATTACTGATATTTTCGGAGATTCTTTTTCCTGTGGGTTCATCTTGGCAAAAATAGAAATATTAAATGTTATCTCATATCCTTAATTTTGCGAATCTAAACTTACCATAATGAAGGTTAAGGAAATTCCAGTATCCCTTTTTCAACAAGTAGCTTTATCTTGGAAATCCAAGGAAAAACTTACTTTGAACAAAAAACAAATTCCGGTTATTGTTTCTTTGGCATCGATTCCTTCCCGGCTCCACATTGTCCACCTTACCATAAAAAGCCTTATGGACCAAAAGGTATTACCGGAAAAAATTATACTTTGGTTGCACGAGGATTTAAAAAACCAGATACCTTCCAATCTCAATTCTCTGATCAGCAACCTATTTTCTATTAAATACACGGATTACCATAGTTCGCACAGAAAACTCGTGGAGCCCCTTAAACATTATCCAGAAAAAACTATCATTACATGTGATGATGACATGATGTATCGCAAAAATTGGCTTTCTGACTTATACAAAGTCCATTTGAGCGACCCTGATAAAATCATCGCCAATCAAACACGTTGCATTGCTTATGACAAATCGGGCGAACTACTACCCTACAAACTGTGGGAATCCGCCCCATCCGGATGCAGTACACCTGAACTAACCCTGCCCATAGGTGCAGGTGGAACGCTTTATCCTCCCAATTCTATGGACCAAAAAGTATTCGACCAAGATCTTTTTTTAAGTCTCGCACCAAACGCGGACGATCTTTGGTTTAAAATTATGGGCTTGCTAAAAGGGTCTGTTTCAGTACAAGCTTACAATACCGGAAAAGAGCCAATCCCTATTTGGGGCTCCCAAAAACAATCTTTGAAGAACACCAACATAAAAGAGGATAAAAATAGAACACAGTGGTTGGCATTAACCGACCATTTTCAATTAAAATTAGAGAACAGTGACCGAAGAAATCAATAATTGTAACCGAGTTCTGCAAGAAGGTGGGCTCATTCTATACCCAACCGATACGGTTTGGGGCATAGGTTGCGATGCCACAAATCCCGAGGCCGTAAAAAAGGTATACAACCTAAAAAAAAGAGAGGACTCCAAAGCACTGATATGTTTGGTGGCCAACCAAGCCATGCTGGAACGACATGTAAAACAGGTGCCCGAGGTCGCTTACGATATTATGGATCTGGCCACAAAACCCACCACCATAGTTTTTGACGATCCTATAGGCATTGCCAACAACCTGGTTGCTGCGGACAACACCCTGGCCATACGGGTTGCATCGGACAAATTTTGCCAATACCTCATCAATAAATTCAGAAAACCCATTGTGTCAACTTCGGCCAATATTTCTGGTAATCCTACCCCAAAACATTTCAAGGATATTGATCAAGAAATTTTAAAAGGAGTGGACTATGTGGTAAATTTGCAGAACGAAAACAAAAACCCTTCTCCTTCTTCCATAATTAAGTTAAGTAACGACGGTAAGGTGAAGGTCATCCGGGAATAAGAATGACGAAGGAATTCCATACAGCCGCAATACAGCACCCTATTTTTAAACTTATTGGCGAAGCTTCTGATGAGCTCGGAACAGATTCCTATGTGATCGGTGGGTATGTCCGTGATTATTTTTTAAAACGAAATACCCCAAAAGATATCGATATTGTTGCCATCGGCAGCGGCATTGAATTGGCCAAAAAAGTGGCTTCCAAATTAAAGGGTAAACCGGATATTTCCGTTTTTAAAAATTTCGGTACGGCCATGATCAAATACAAAGACCTGGAACTGGAATTTGTGGGCGCCCGAAAAGAAAGCTATAACCGAGACAGCCGTAAACCCATTGTCGAAGATGGCACGCTCGAAGATGACCAAAACCGTCGCGACTTCACCATAAACGCCATGGCATTGGCACTGAACCAATCCAATTTTGGTCAACTTTTAGATCCTTTTGATGGTTTGGCGGATTTGGCCAAACAACTTATCCGCACGCCCTTGGAGCCGGGCATCACATACTCGGACGATCCATTAAGGATGATGCGAGCCATACGATTTGCCTCACAATTGCACTTCACCATCGAATTGCCATCTCTCCAGGCCATTGCAGAGCACAAGGATCGAATAAAAATTGTATCCAAGGAACGTATTGTGGACGAACTCAATAAAATATTGATGAGTTCTCAACCATCGCTAGGCTTTACACTGATGCACAAAACCGGACTTCTTCCTTTAATTCTACCTGAACTAACGGCCTTACAAGGCATCGAAGAAATAGAGGGACAACGCCATAAGGACAATTTTTGGCACACATTGGAGGTAGTGGACAATATTGCACAAACAACGGACAATCTTTGGCTGCGTTGGGCGGCACTGCTTCACGATATTGGAAAGGCACCTACCAAGAAATTCCACAAAAAAATAGGTTGGACCTTTCATGCCCATGAGTTTGTCGGTGCTAAAATGGTCTATAAACTTTTTAAAAGACTACGAATGCCATTGAACGATAAAATGAAATTCGTTCAAAAAATGGTATTGATGAGCTCACGGCCCATTATACTGTCCGAAGACCATGTAACCGATTCTGCGGTAAGGCGATTGGTGTTCGATGCCGGTGATCATGTGGAAGACCTAATGACCCTCTGCGAAGCGGACATTACCACCAAGAACCCCAAAAAACAAAAAAAATACAAGAACAATTTTAAGATCGTTCGCCAAAAAATAGTCGAAGTCGAAGAACGGGATCACATCCGAAATTTTCAACCTCCGGTTTCCGGCGAAGAGATCATGAAAACCTTCAACCTAAAACCATCCAAAGAAATAGGCATTATTAAAGACGCGATCAAAGAAGCAATCTTAGAGGGAGAAATCCCCAACGAATATGAAGCGGCCTACAACTTTATGTTAAAAAAGGGCGAAAAAATGAATCTAAAAGTCCATTCCGAATGAAAAAGAACAAATATGTGGTGTATTGGTTGTTAACTGGATGTTTTCTCATTTTTGTCATGGTTTTGGTAGGAGGCATCACCCGACTTACCCACTCGGGGCTGTCCATTTCCGATTATAAACTTATTCAAGGTACAATCCCCCCCATGAACGAACAAGAATGGGAGGAAGCCTTTGAACTCTACAAGCAATATCCCGAGTACCAAAAACTCAACTATCATTTTGGAATCGAGGAATTCAAGGACATTTACTTTTGGGAATGGCTGCACAGGGTCATTGGACGATTTATAGGAATCGTTTTTATTTTACCGTTTATTTACTTTTTGATAGCCAAGAAGCTGGATAGACCTACCATTAAAAAAAGTTTGATTCTGCTCTTTATGGGCGGGTTTCAAGGTTTTTTGGGCTGGTATATGGTAAAAAGCGGCCTTGTGGACCGTCCGGATGTATCGCACTACAGGTTGGCAGCTCATTTGACCACGGCATTCTTAACGTTCGCCTATAGTTTTTGGGTGGCCTTGGACCTAATCTATCCAAATCGAAAAGAAGTCGACACCAAAATAAGGAACTTGATCCGCGTAGGCCTGGTGGTCTTGTTGCTTCAAATAGTATGGGGTGCCTTTGTTGCAGGTTTGGATGCCGGCTTTATTCACAACCACTGGCCTCTGATGAACGAAGGCAAACTAATGCACGAAACCGTTTATATAGAACAACAGCCCGTAATAAAGAACTTTTACGAAGGAAAAAGCGGCGTACAGTTTGTACATCGGTACCTGGCTTACATTGTGGTCGCTTTGATTGGGGTGATTTGGTACCGAACACGAAAAATATCCACAACCGCCCTACAGGAAAAAGGACTAAAAACTTTGTTGGCCCTAGTTTTTGTTCAATTTATATTGGGTGTGCTCACATTGATTTATGCCGTGCCACTTTGGCTGGGCATCGTGCACCAAATTGGCGCTTTTTTCCTTTTGGCCGCGATGACGTTTACCTTGCACAGGTTCACCAAATAACTGCTATTTATTGTACCTTTGTGCCCACTCTAAAATTTGATGGATGATTTATAAAATCAGGATAATACTTGATGCTGAGGAAGATATCTTTCGGGATATCGAAATTGAGGACCAAAGTAACTTGGAGGATTTCCACAACGCCATTACCCAAGCTTTTGGTTTTGAGGGAAGTGAAATGGCCTCATTTTATACTTGTGACGAAGAATGGAACCAAGATGAAGAAATCGCTCTTTTTGATATGAGTGAAAATGGCTCCGATATTCGCCTGATGAACGAAACCTCGTTGGACGATATTCTGACCAAGGACAGCCCCAAACTGATCTACGTGTACGACTTTTTTAGCATGTGGACCTTTTTTGTGGAGCTTGCCGATATTGTGGAAAAAGAAGATGGCCGTGTTTATCCCAATGTATTGTTCACCTTTGGCGAATTACCGGATGCCCCACCGGAAAAACAATTCGAAGCAAAGCCCAACGATGATGGAGGAAATTTTGACGACCTTCTGGACAGTTACGACGATATGGACTTTGACGAAAACTGGAACTAAAATAGCACCGCCTAAATTTTAACCAATAATCCCCGATCCAAATAATGCTGAACTTATATTCCGCCCAAATTGAAAGTATATCGCTTCACCGAGTTGGCAACAAGAGCAAAAACGAATCTGCTTTTTTATCCGCAGAGCCTTTTTCCCTGAACGATGAAATGGCAGGCCTATTAAAAGAATACTTTTTTAAGCCCTTTCGCGAAAAGGAAGAAAACTATTATAAGTTCAGTCACGAAGTGGATTTGGAATTCAATGAGGTGTGTACGGTGGTTACCGAGATTTTCGACAACCCCTCCGATAACCATCGATTATCCAAAAAAATAACCACGCATCTGTTTGAGCAATCCAACCACCCTCACATTAAAAGCGGGGAGGTTTATGTGGTGCATTTCTCCGATATGGTAATCGACAATAAAAAAACGGATGCCGTAGGTATTTTTAAGAGTGAGCTAAAGCACGACTTTCTTCAGTTCGAGGAAAACGAACGCAACTTGGAAATTTTAATACGCCAGGGAATCAATATCAACAAATTGGATAAGGGGTGCATAGTTTTTAACGTGGACCGAGAAGAAGGTTTTAGGATATTATCTGTGGACAGCAACCGATATGACGCCAAATATTGGCTGGAAAACTTTTTGGGAGTTTCGCCATTAACGGATGAGAACTTTTACACAAAAAACTACCTTAAGTTCTGCCAGAACTTTGCCAAGGATGTTGTTTTGCCCGCAGAGGACAAACAGCAAGAGGTTTTGTTCATGAACCGCGCTGTAAACCACTTTGCCAAAAACGACAACTTTGAGGAGACCTCCTTTTTGAACGAGGTAATGGAAAATCCCGACTTAATTCCAGAGTTTAAGCATTATAAAGTAGAAAAAGGACCCAAGTACAGCATTGAGGACGTTTCTAATTTTGACATTGCCAACAAAGCGGTGAGCGATGCCCGTAAAAAAATCAAGAATGTAATCAATCTGGACACCAATATTCAGATCAAGATGGATTTCATCAACCCTGATTCGGCAGAGAAGTTTGTGGAAAAAGGTTGGGACGAGGAACGACAGATGTACTATTACCTCGTGTATTTTAACAAGGAACAGAAAAGTTAGAATTTTTTTTCAATAATCTGTTTCATACTCACATCCTCATAGTTACGTTTCACAAAATCCAAGGCGTGGGTCAAAATTTCGCCCATGTTCTTGCTGTCCCTAAAATTGATATCGCCCGTAAGGTCCTGCAATTGGTTTTTTAGCATTTCTATGTTTTCCGGTGGAGCAATGGTATCCAATGCGCAAACATCCAACAAGCGTTTAAGGCGACGCCCCCAACTAAGTATCCGTTTTGCGATTATGGAACGCTCCTCTACAATATATTGGTTAACAGAATCTATGGTCAATTTACCTTGCACCAAATCCACCATGGTCTTGTTCTCTTTAAAAAACTGGGGGCGATATACCTTTATATTACCTTCATAGCATTGTTGATCAAAATCTATGGCCCTTATTTTATAGACTACACTATCAAAATCGTGAGTGGGAACAATTACGTAATTATAAGAACGCATGTCCCCTAAGAGCCGGATCATACTTCTTTCGTTGAACTTAACAAACTCCTTGGCAATCTGTGATTTTTCGAATTCGGTACATTCGGGCAGGTTGTTCTTCATAAAAATATCTCCGGGAATACCAACAATATGCTCTTCGATGAGCGTATTCTCATAGATCACAAAGTTTAAATTGTAAGGAGAGAGCATATGCTCCAATTCCAAACCATATACTCTAGAAGCGTCGGTTTTTTTAACATAGAACAAGGTATAGTTATCGTTAAGGATGTTCCGGACCTTGATTCGAAAAGGCTTGGAGTTTCCAAAAGTGCAATAGTCCACATAATCCACGTTCAAATATTGAAAAATGGAATCACTGCCATCGGAAACAAAACTGGAATACACTCTTTTTAGGGCCAGGTCTATTTCATCCCTATCGAACTCCGGATAAAACACGCGCACCCAAAGTGTATCCTCATCCTTGGCATCGTAAACGGCAACGCTTCCTGAAAAGCGCAACAAGTCATCATAATGGATCGGAATTTCGATTTTTCTATTGTAATAATCCAAATATTCATCCAGCTCCTTACTTATGGGGTAGGCAGGTTTCTTTTTCGACATTAATTTTTCTTCCGACATTGTGTTCGATTATTTTGTAACAATTTGCAAATAATATCGTCAAGTTAGTATAAACCATTCAAAAAACGATAGCATCTTTTGGAAACAATACTTACCGTAAACCATCTTACAAAAAAATTTGGTTACCTAACAGCCGTAAAAGATCTTTCTTTTACAATAGAAAAAGGTAACGTTTATGGCATTTTAGGACCCAATGGGAGTGGCAAATCCACCACATTGGGAATTATCCTGAACGTTGTGAACCGAACCTCGGGCGATTTTAATTGGTTCGATGGCAACACCACCACCCATGACGCCCTAAAAAAGGTCGGGGCCATAATTGAACGTCCCAACTTTTATCCGTACATGAACGCGATTCAAAATTTAAAGTTGGTCTGTAAGATCAAAGATGTACCCGAATCCAAAATTCAGGAAAAACTGGAATTGGTAGGTCTGTGGGACCGCAGGAACAGTAAGTTCAAAACCTATTCGCTGGGGATGAAACAGCGCATGGCCATTGCCTCTGCCCTGCTCAACGACCCCGAAATACTCATCTTGGACGAACCTACCAATGGCCTGGACCCCCAAGGAATCCATCAAATACGGGAGATCATCAAAAAAATTGCGAGCCAAGGCACGACCATTTTATTGGCCTCTCATTTATTGGACGAGGTTGAAAAAGTATGTTCCCATGTCATCATTCTTAGAAAAGGAGAGAATTTATATTCCGGGCCAGTAGATAGTATGCTGGCCAGTCATGGTTTTTTTGAATTGAAGTGCGAAAATCTAGAGCAATTGCAAGAGCTGCTCGAAAAAAGTGCCAGCTTCGGGAAAATCGAAAACTTTAACGGTACGCTTACGGCCTATTTAAAGGAAGAAATGGATGCCGAAAGCTTAAACAAAATGCTGTTTGACCAGGGTATTGTCCTATCTCACCTCGTAAAACGGAAAGAAAGTCTCGAAGAACAATTTTTAACCTTGACCAAGAATCAATAATCAATAAACGAATGTTACGTCTCCTACAAATAGAATTTATAAAATTATGGAACAATAGGGCCAGCAAGGTGCTTATTATCTCCTATTTTGTGCTTTTAACTTCCATTGCGCTCATCGCGGCCATTAAATTTGATATTGGCCCGGTACAATTTCATCTGGCGGATCAAGGGATATTCAATTTTCCCTATATCTGGCACTTTAACACCTTTGTCACCGCCCTTTTTAAGCTATTTTTGGCCATTGTAATCGTTTCCATGATGTCCAACGAATACAGCAACAAGACCATAAAACAAAACCTGATCGATGGTCTTTCCAAAAAAGAATTTATCCTTTCCAAAGTCCTTACCGTAATCAGTTTTGCGCTTATTTCCACCATATTTGTGTTTGTGGTTTCCATGGTCCTTGGCCTGATCTATTCCGATTACGACGAAATGTCCATTATTTTTTCGGACATGGAGTTTTTACCAGCGTTCTTCTTTAAACTGGTCGGCTTTTTCTCTTTTTGTCTGTTCTTGGGCATATTGGTCAAGCGTTCGGCCTTTGCGCTGGGTTTCTTAATTTTATGGACCATTTTGGAGCAAGTAGTTTTTGGTTTGCTCGGTTGGAAAGTTATGAGCTGGGAAGCGGCCAAGACCATAAAACAATTTTTTCCATTGCAATCCATGTCCAATTTAATAAAAGAACCCTTCACAAGGTTATCGGCCGTACAGAATATTGGTCAACAGATAGGAGAGGATATGAGATTCGATTACCATGTATATTGGTATGAGTTTTTGGTAGTCATCCTTTGGACAGTGATTTTTATCTACTTATCCTACGCATTATTAAAAAAACGTGATTTGTAGTATCTTGTAGGATGCACAGAATCATGTAATGCTGAACAGAATATTAATTTTATGGGCACTCCTGGCCAGCCATTCCTTTTGGGCCCAGGATTGCCCTAATCCGGTTTACCCTGCCAATGGAGCTACAAATGTTCCTTTGGACGCCACAATTGATTGGGAATCGGTAGATGGAGTTCCCTCCTACAATATAACCATGGGTACAACACCCGGGGGCGACGACATCCTGAGCACACAATTTGCCAGTGGATCTTCCTATGTCCCGCCACTTGGACTACCTGCCAATACCACTATTTATGTAACGATAACCCTTTTCTTTTTTGACCAGCCCAATATTACCTGTCCAAGCTACAGTTTTACCACCGAACCCATTTCCACAGTTCCAGAATGTACCGAAATAACCAATCCATTGAACAACGCTGTGGACATAAATCCAAATACCAATATATCCTGGTCCTATGTGTACGCTGCAACGGGCTACAATCTTAGTTTGGGCACAACACCTGGAGGCACGGAACTTCTGAATAATTTTGATGTTGGCAACACCCTTACCTATAACCCAATAACCGATCTACCCTCGGAGACCCCTATTTACGCATCAATTGTACCATACAACGCATTGGGAACGGCAATGGGCTGTACCTATCAACAATTTACAACACGGGCCGAATCCGAAATACCCGATTGCACCAATATTATTTATCCGCTGAACGGAGAAACCAATGTACCGCTATCTCCTGTATTGGAATGGCATGCCGTACCCGATGCAACAGGATACATCGTTACCATTGGCACAACACCTACAGGCACGGACATTCTTGACGGCTCCACATTTTATAGCAATTCCACCCCGGTCGTTAATTTTGAATCAAACAAAACCTTTTTTATCACAATTGTTCCTTTTAACGATGCAGGGGCAGCAGAAGGGTGCACCCAGACCAGTTTTACCACCTTGTTGGGATGTGGCCCCTTTTTGGATTTTGATACTGGGGAATACGTTATTGTAAACCCGGAAATAGATTTTCCCGCTACCATATCCTCTTGCGATAACAATGGCCCACTGATCATCAATTCAACCGACATTGCCGAAGGTTACCGGTGGTTTCGGATAGATCAATTTGAAAATGAGTCCCTAATCTCGGACACCAGTGACGTTACCATCACTGAAAACGGCAGGTACAGGTACGAAGCCTACAATACGATCAATCAAAATGGCAATACCATTGAATGTCCCTCGAGTCAAGTATTCGAGGTCGTTTCATCGGAAATGGCAACCATAGAAAATATAATGGCCGAGACTCTGGTCTCCTCACTTCGAATAACCGTAGTTGCATCGGGTAACGGAGATTACGAATATGCCATAGATGATATAGATGGCCCATATTTGGACAGCAATGTTTTTAACAATGTGGCACCCGGAAGCCACATCTTCTATGTTAGGGACAAGAACGGTTGCGGCATTGCCCAGCAAAAATTCGCTCAGGACTTGACCGTAGAGGGATTTCCAAAATTCTTTACCCCCAATGGGGACAACATAAACGATTATTGGCAGTTTATACAGCCAACAGAGACGCAAGAAATTGTTTTTAAAAGTATCCGAATCTTTGATCGCTACGGTACATTTATAAAACAAATTTCGCAATATTCCCTGGGTTGGGACGGAAATTTGGCCGGGTGCAGCTTACCCGCCGGAGATTATTGGTTCATGGCCATTGATGATTCGGACCGGGAGTTCAAAGGGCATTTTTCCTTAAAAAGATAAAATCCCTTTTTACTTCCTTTTAGGAACATCCTTTAGTATTTTTACAGCATGAAATTTCAGGTAGTTTCCGATTTTAAACCTACCGGCGATCAGCCGCAGGCGATAAAACAGTTGGTGGAGGGCATTGAGTCCAAAACAGCACACCAAACCTTGCTCGGCGTAACCGGATCGGGAAAAACATTTACCGTGGCCAACGTTGTGGAATCCGTTCAACGGCCTACTCTGGTTTTGGCACACAACAAAACTTTGGCAGCACAACTATATTCAGAGTTCAAACAATTTTTTCCGAACAATGCGGTCGAATATTTCGTGTCCTACTATGATTATTATCAACCTGAAGCCTATATCCCGACCAGTGGACTTTATATAGAAAAAGACCTTTCCATAAACGAGGATATCGAGAAATTGCGTTTAAGTGCCACCTCCTCTCTCTTATCCGGAAGAAGGGACGTCCTGGTTGTAGCGTCGGTATCCTGTTTGTACGGTATCGGAAATCCGATAGAATTTCAAAAAAACGTTATCACCATTCATAGGGATCAAGTTATTTCTAGGACCAAGTTTTTAAAACAGTTGGTACAGAGCCTGTACGCAAGGACCACTGCAGATTTCAGAAATGGAAATTTTAGGGTAAAAGGAGATGTGGTCGATGTTTTTCCAGGATATGCCGACCATGCGTTCCGTATCCATTTTTTTGGTGATGAAATTGAGGAAATCGAAGCATTGGACCCTTACAACAATAACGTTATAGAGATTTACGACACCCTGAACATATATCCCGCAAATATGTTTGTCACCTCCCCGGATGTATTGCAAAATGCAATTCGCGAGATTCAGGACGATTTGGTAAAACAAGTGGATTATTTTAAGGAAATCGGCAGGCCTTTAGAGGCCAAACGTTTGGAGGAACGCACCAATTTTGATTTGGAAATGATTCGCGAACTAGGCTATTGTTCAGGAATCGAGAACTACTCTCGGTACCTTGACGGCAGAAAACCGGGCACCAGACCTTTCTGTTTGCTGGATTATTTTCCAGATGATTATTTAATGGTGATCGATGAAAGCCATGTTACCATACCGCAAGTACATGCCATGTATGGCGGCGACCGATCTAGAAAGGAAAACTTGGTGGAATATGGATTCCGGTTACCGGCGGCAATGGACAACCGTCCGTTAAAGTTTGAAGAATTTGAAGCCCTACAAAATCAAGTACTATACGTTAGTGCCACTCCCGCTGACTACGAACTGGAATTGAGCGAAGGTATTTATGTGGAACAGATTATCCGACCAACGGGGTTGCTGGACCCTATAATCGAAGTTCGCCCCAGCGAAAACCAGATCGATGACCTAGTTGAAGAAATCCAACAACGTGTAGAATTGGATGAACGTACCTTGGTAACGACACTGACCAAGCGTATGGCAGAGGAGCTCACCAAATATTTAACCAGAATTGATGTTCGCTGTCGATACATCCACAGTGATGTGGACACTTTGGAAAGGGTGGAGATCATGCAAGACCTGCGCAAGGGACTTTTTGATGTCTTGATCGGAGTAAACCTTTTGCGAGAAGGATTGGATCTACCGGAAGTTTCCCTAGTTGCCATACTGGATGCCGATAAGGAAGGTTTTTTAAGAAGTAACCGCTCGCTCACCCAAACCGTAGGGCGTGCTGCAAGAAACTTGAACGGGAAAGCCATTATGTATGCCGACAAGATTACGGAAAGCATGCAGAAAACCATAGACGAAACCAATTATCGCAGGGAAAAGCAAATTACCTACAATAAAGAAAATAACATAACCCCTACCGCACTCAAGAAAAACCTGGACAGTGCCCTTGCCAAAAACTCGGTATCCACCTACCACTTTCAAAAAGAAGAGTTACGTGCCGCCGAGCCAGATCTAAACTATATTACGGAAGATCAAAAAGAAAAACTGATTCGCGAAAAAAGAAAGGCCATGGAAAAAGCTGCCAAAGAACTCAACTTTATGGAAGCCGCCAAATTAAGGGACGAAATAAAAATGTTGCAAGAAAAAAAATAAAAAACGCGCTCCAGCAAATGCCGGAGCGCGCCTCAACTAACCAACTAATCCAACCATCATGAAACACCTTTAGTTGGTGTTCTAGTGCCTTATCCTATTTCAATCAGTCTTTTGGGTTTTGGCAATGCCTCTTGCTTTTTGGGCAACATCAGTTTTAGTATCCCATCTTCGTACTTCGCATCTATTTTAGATCCATCTACGGTTTCCGGCAATGTAAATGCCCTTTTGAACGATGTGAACGAGAACTCCTTTCTTGTGTAGTTGTCCTTATTTTCTTCATTTTCAGTTTTTACTTCACTGGCAATGCTAAGTACATCGTTATCGATTTCTACGGTAAAGTCTTCTTTTTTCATACCAGGAACAGCAAGTTCCAATTCAAAACCTTCTGTATTGTCCTTTATATTTACTGCGGGCACGGAAGTATTCCACTTCTCTGTTCCACCGAACCAATCAGGACCCATAAAATCATTCATCAATGATGGAAAAAACAGGTTATTTCTTTTTACTATACTCATGGCGATTCAATTTTAGTTAAACATCTAAATCAACCAGTAAAAAGCAAAACCTGTACCAACACAAAATCTATGTCATTTTGACGTGTTTAAAAATGAAAAAAATGCCATTTTGACATTAATTGTAATATGCCTTAAAGATATTGATCAGCACATCGGGCGGTACAATATTGTCCGGATAACGGTGCATAACCTCCAAAACCTGACTGATAGCCGCCGGCGGGAGCCCCATTTTTAGTCCGATATTATAGAGTTTGTCTATTTCCTTCCTATGTTGTTCCTTGTCGATATTCATAAGAAGGATAAGTCTATGGAATTGTACTATGCGCTCTGCTTGGGTCTTTAAGCGGACCTTAGGGGATTTTTCCTTAAGAAGCCCTTCGAAGATATCTTTACCAATGCCAAGGGTATGTGCTACCTGAAGCAAAAAATCGTACTCTGACTGCTTTATCGAATGATCTACCCTGGCAAAGGCTATCATTTGCGAAAGAATGCTCAATTTTTCTTTGTGAGTACCCATAAAGCTTGGTTTTGGTTATCGATCCTACTGTAGATAACTTCAAAACCATACTTTTTAGTACAAAAAAGCCCTGAAATTCAGGGCTTTTTTCTAACTAACTCAAACAATTCCCGTGTATTACGCGGTAATTTTTACTGGAAGCTCATATACTCTTCCGGGAGCAACATTTGTTAATTCCACCTTTTGGTAATTTAAACGACTCTTAACAAAGCCCTCCAAAACATCGTTTTTGGTTTCAACAGAGAGAACCAACAATTCGCCTTTTTCTGTTACAATAAAACGAACCTCGGCAGTCAAATCCTTATGATCTGCGTTGAATTGATTATCCTTCAACATTTCATAAATCTGACCGGAAAGATTGTTCTCCTTGGTCGCTTTTTTTCCTTTTGTTGCAAATGCGCTCATGGTTGCCATAAGTGCCAACGCTACTGAAACAGTTCTTAATTTTTTCATGATTTTTGTTTTTTGATTAAAATTGAATGATTAATGATTTGCTAAAAACAAGTCCCGATTAAGGTCCTTTTTTTAAGACACCACAAAAATAAGACGATTTAAAAAGTAAATTGTTACACTTTTTGTCGATTTAACAAATGTTTAATGTCCTTAACGTTGGGCAAATACTCTTTATAAACCCAAAAATGAACTTTAAAAAATCGTTCTAAATCAAAACAGGCTCATAATTAATGAGATAAGAATTTCGAGCAAAAAACGACACTGATGCATCGGATATCCACTACAAAAAACAAAAAGGGCAATGTTAACAAAACATTGCCCTTTTTTCGATATTTTTAAATGGTCAAGACTAGCTCAAAACCTCCTCGACCTTATCTGCCGCTTCTTTAAACTGTACCGCGGAATGCACGGCCAACCCTGAGTTGTCTATAATTTCTTTGGCCAACTCTGCATTGGTCCCTTGCAATCTTACAATAATCGGCACTTGAATGGCATCACCCATATTCTTGTACGCATCAACCACACCTTGGGCAACACGGTCACAACGAACAATACCACCAAAAATATTGATCAGGATAGCTTTTACGTTAGGATCCTTCAGGATAATACGGAAAGCTTCTTCCACCCTTTTGGCATCGGCGGTTCCGCCTACATCCAAAAAGTTCGCCGGTTCTCCTCCGGCCATTTTGATCAAATCCATAGTGGCCATGGCCAAACCGGCCCCATTTACCATACAGCCTACATTACCATCCAAATCCACATAATTCAAACCTACTTCACGAGCTTCTACTTCGATCGGATTCTCTTCGCGCAGATCACGCATCTCTGCGTAAGCCTTTCTTCTGTACAGCGCATTATCGTCTATGGTAACTTTGGCATCTACCGCCATAATCTTATCGTCCGATGTTTTCAAAACCGGATTGATCTCAAAAAGACTGGAATCACTTTCCACATATGCCTTATAGAGCGACATCACGAACTTTACCATTTCTTTGAACGCAGTACCGGACAGGCCAAGGTTAAAGGCAATTCTTCTCGCCTGGAACGGCAACAGGCCCAAACCAGGATCAACTTCTTCGGTAAAAATAAGGTGCGGCGTTTTTTCCGCCACTTCTTCTATATCCATCCCACCTTCAGTGGAATACATGATCATGTTTCTACCCGTACCTCTATTTAAAAGAACGGACATATAAAACTCGCTGGTCTCACTATCGCCCGGATAATACACATCCTCAGCTACCAAAACCTGATGTACTTTTTTCCCTTCTGCCGATGTTTGCGGGGTAACCAGGTTCATCCCGATAATACTACCTGCCAATTCTTCTACTTCTTTCAAGTTTTTGGCCAGTTTAACTCCTCCGCCCTTTCCACGGCCACCTGCATGAACCTGTGCTTTGATAACGTGCCATCCGGTTCCGGTTTCCTGTGTAAGTTGTTTTGCGGCATCTACCGCTTCCTTGGCGTTGTGAGCAACTATCCCTCTTTGGATCCTAACACCAAAACTGGCTAAAATCTCTTTTCCTTGATATTCGTGAAGATTCATCTGTGAATTTACTTTTGTTTGCTGACAAAAATAGAAAACAACGCTGACAAATTGAAGTTGTTAAATGAATAATTGATACCCAAGTATAAATTATGGGCTTTTTATTGATTCCACGGATGGCTACAATGTAAAATCTTGAAAATCGAGCGGATCAAAGTTTTTGAAGTGCCCGTTCATCTCGATAACCTCTTTGGCACGGTTCACTTCGGTAAGTATACTGGTCGCAGCCTCCAAATGTGTTTTTATAAAGTTTAATCGATCGGTTTCCTTCTTAATAAGCAATAACTCATATTCTTGCTCAAAAGAAAGCCCCATTTTATGGGCTAGGGAGTAGCTGTTGAATTGTTTGGGCGATGTTTTGGTAAAGGGAACGTCCATAATATCGTAGAGCGCCTCAACCTTTTGAATCACTTCCTCCCTTAGACGATCATTTGCGTCATTTTCCGTTTCCAAAAACTCCACTTCGCCTCCAGCGTATAGCTTTCCTTCCAATTGTTTTTCAAAACTCAACACTTTAAAAACCTGACGCGCCACACATACCACGTCCATTTCACCGGATTCATAGGTATTTACAACTTCCACCAATTGCACTTCAGTTCCATAGTTGATGGCATTGTTGATATAGACCGGGATACCAAAAGTGAGCGCCTCATTCCTACAATCGTTGATCAATTGCTTATAACGATCCTCAAAAATGTGAAGTGGCACTGTTTCTCCAGGAAAAAAAACGGATTGTAGTGGAAATAAGGGTAGCTTCATAATTCCAATTTCCTCTAAAAATACAGATCAGAATCCAAAAGAACAACCTTATTTAAGTTTTGATGTTTTATTTAAAACATTTTGTTATATATTTATATTTTGAAATTTCTTTTTTGCGTAACCCACCTACAAAACCTAGTTTTGTTCAAAATATGTAATTAACATGAACTCTAAGGAATTACTTCAACTTACCGAACAATTTGGTGCACCATTATACGTGTACGATGCCGATAAAATCACATCGCAATATAAAAAGCTGACCAACGCTTTTAAAGGAGTGCCAAAGCTTAAGTTGAACTATGCTGCGAAAGCCCTTTCCAATATAAGCGTCCTTAGATTATTAAATAGTTTGGGTAGCGGTTTGGACACCGTATCCATACAAGAGGTCAATTTAGGCCTTTTGGCAGGCTTTAAACCAGAGTCCATCATTTTTACGCCAAACGGGGTTTCCCTGGAGGAAATAGAGGAAGCGGCCGCCCTTGGCGTTCAAATCAATATAGACAACCTCTCCATTTTGGAGCAATTCGGCAGCAAGCATCCGGACATTCCTGTATGTATCCGAATAAATCCGCACGTAATGGCTGGAGGAAATTCCAAGATTTCTGTTGGCCATATCGATTCAAAATTTGGCATCAGCATCCACCAAATACCCCATCTATTGCGTATTGTGGAGGTTACCAACATGAACATCAATGGCATACACATGCACACGGGAAGCGATATTTTGGATATTGATGTGTTCCTCTATGCCTCTGAAATTTTGTTCGAAACGGCTAAAAATTTCAAAGATCTAGAGTTTATCGATTTTGGCAGTGGATTTAAAGTGCCATATAAAGCAGGGGACATTGAGACCAACGTTGATGAGTTGGGCAAAAAACTGACCAAAAAGTTCAATACATTTTGCAAGGATTATGGCCGCGAACTAACACTTGCCTTTGAACCAGGAAAATTTTTGGTAAGCGAAGCCGGCTATTTCTTGGCCAAAGTGAATGTAGTGAAGCAAACCACTTCAACCGTTTTTGCAAGTGTCGATTCTGGTTTCAATCACTTGATTCGTCCAATGTTATATGGATCTAATCACGAAATAATCAACATATCCAATCCAAAAGGCAGGGAACGCTACTATTCTGTGGTAGGTTACATTTGTGAAACGGATACTTTTGGGAGTAACCGTAGGATCAACGAAATCTCGGAGGGCGATATACTTTGCTTTAGAAATGCCGGTGCGTATTGCTTTACCATGGCAAGCAACTACAACTCCAGATACCGCCCCGCTGAAGTACTTTGGTACCAAGGCAAGGCACATTTAATACGAAAAAGAGAAACTTTTGATGATATCCTGCGCAACCAAGTGGACATCAAGGATGTTTTTAATGTTCCGCAAGAACAACCGGTAAAATAGAAATAAGCCCTATCAAGCTGTTAAAATCAATACTTTTTTGGCATAATTTTCGTTAGTTTTGTAGAGATAAGACGACAATTACGTCAAAAATAACGACTATGCGCTCAATTTTTACCCAAATCAGTTTACTTATTATAGTATTGATAGGCTTTAATGCCCAGGCTCAAGAAATCAATTGGATTTCTTGGGACGAAGCCGTCCAGTTATCCAAAACGGATGCAAGCCCTAAAAAAATCTTTGTGGATGTGTATACCGATTGGTGTGGATGGTGCAAGAAAATGGACAAGAATACATTTCAAAACCCTGAGGTTTCCAAATATATGCAGGATAATTTCTATATGGTAAAAATGGATGCTGAAGGCAAAGACCCTATTGAATATCAGGGAAAAACCTTTAAGTACATACCTTCGGGCAGAAGAGGCTATCACGAGTTGGCAGCGGCGCTGTTGCAAGGGCGCATGAGCTACCCTACTGTAGTTTTCTTGGACGAAAAACTAAATATGCTTTCACCCGTGCCCGGTTATCAACAAGTGGAACCTTTTATGCAGATCGCCAAGTATTTTGGCGAGAACATCTATAAAGATCAAGACTGGAAAAGCTACGCTGGGAAGTAATTGCCCCCAGTGTTTCAATATTTATCTACTATAATTTGGACTTTCTTTGGTAATGGTCACATCGTGCGGATGACTTTCGTGAATGCCGCTCGAAGTAATTTTTACAAATCGACCACTCTCTTTTAAAGTTTCGATATCTTTTGCGCCACAATACCCCATTCCAGCGCGCAGACCACCAATAAATTGGTGCATACTTTCCATTAACTCACCTTTGTAAGGTACGCGACCTACAATTCCTTCGGGAACCAGTTTCTTAATATCGTCCTCAACATCTTGAAAGTATCGGTCCTTGCTACCTTGCTTCATTGCCTCAACAGAGCCCATGCCACGGTAAGATTTAAATTTACGTCCCTCGTAAATTATCGTCTCGCCAGGCGATTCTTTTGTTCCTGCCAACAACGAACCCAACATTACAGTATCTGCTCCAGCTGCTATAGCCTTGGGAATGTCTCCGGTATACCGAATTCCACCATCGGCAATTACCGGAACCCCGGTTCCTTTTAGTGCAGCGGCAACCTCTAAAACTGCTGAAAACTGTGGAAAACCGACACCTGCCACCACGCGTGTGGTACAGATAGATCCTGGTCCAATACCTACCTTAACAGCATCCGCACCCGCTTCCACCAAATATCTTGCAGCTTCGGCCGTAGCAATATTACCTACCACGACATCCAATTCGGGAAAGGATTTTTTGACTTCCTTAAGTATACCCACCACACCTTTGGTATGCCCATGTGCCGTATCTATAATAATGGCATCGACCCCGGCTTTTACCAATGCACCGGCACGATCAACAGCATCTCCCGTTACTCCAATGGCAGCGGCTACGCGTAAACGCCCATATTGGTCCTTGTTCGCAATGGGTTTTTGGGTAAGTTTGGTAATGTCCCTAAAAGTAATCAGACCGACCAGTTCCTCCTTTTGATTGACCACAGGAAGTTTTTCGATCTTGTTTTCCTGAAGAATTACTTCGGCCTGTTGTAAAGAGGTGCCCTCTCCCACGGTCACCAAATTTTCAGAGGTCATTACCTCTGAAATAGGGCGACCATCGTTCTTTTCGAATCGGAGATCACGATTGGTTACGATACCGATCAATTTTTTTTCTGCGTCAACAATGGGAATACCACCAATACTATGCTCTTTCATGCTGGCTTTAGCGTCTCGTACAGTTGAATCCAACGGAAGTGTAACTGGATCCATGATCATTCCACTTTCCGCACGTTTCACTTTTCTGACCTTTAGCGCCTGGTCTTCTATGGTCATGTTTTTGTGAAGAACGCCAATACCACCCTCCCTTGCCATGGCAATCGCCATACGGGATTCGGTCACTGTATCCATGGCCGCAGAGACAATGGGCACATTTATAGTGATGTTTTTTGTGAACTTTGATTGGATGTTGACTTCTCTAGGAAGTACTTCGGAGTAAGCAGGTACAAGAAGAACGTCATCATAAGTAAGTCCTTCCCCAACAATTTTGTTTTGGTGAGCTTCCATTGCAATTACGGATTAATTGCGTGCAAATATACCACTATTTTAAACAACGTCGAACCTACTTAACACTTTATGTTTTTACATTGTTGATTTGGTCTTGCAATATTTTGGTAGACTACCCAAAAATGTTAAATGCTCTGTCGTTAAATTTATTTATTCCAAATAAGCTTTGCTTTACCTAAAGTTAGTAGTAATTTTGCGCCGATTTTTTTATTTAAACTCAGTCTTAATTAACACAATGTATCGACTAACTACAATCATCGCATTTTTTTGTATCCTGCTTGTTTCCGGGCAACAGGCATCCAACAGTGATTCCACACTAATAGAATTGAACGAAGTGGTGCTATCCGCCAAAGTTATTTTTGGGAGCAAATTTGTCGCAAAAAACAGAACGGGTTCATCATACTACGTTTCTCCCGCGGAAATCAAAAAGTTTAATTATACCGATGTAAACCGAGTACTGCGTGCAGTTCCCGGCGTAAATATTTATGAAGAAGATGGCTTTGGGCTACGTCCCAACATCAGTTTAAGAGGAACTTCTCCCGAACGAAGCTCTAAAATAACCTTAATGGAAGATGGTGTCCTTATAGCTCCGGCACCCTACAGCGCACCCTCTGCCTATTATTTCCCCACCATTGCAAGGATGCAGGCCGTTGAAATTTTGAAGGGAAGCAGTCAGGTTCAATTTGGACCCTACACCACTGGAGGTGCCATAAATATGATCTCTACAGAAATTCCCGATAACTTCGGAATTTTTCTGAACAGTAGCTACGGAAGCTTTGATACTGGTAGAGTACATGCTCAACTTGGTGATAGTTACAAAAATTTTGGGTACTCTGTTGAATACCTCAACTACAATTCAAATGGATTTAAAAACCTTCGGAATGATGATAATACAGGGTTTGACAAGAATGATCTAGTTGCCAAGGTTAGGCTCAATACCAATGCAGAAGCTAAGCTTGGACAAGAGTTTGAGCTCAAATTTCAATACTCTGATGAAACTTCCCATGAGACTTACCTAGGACTTACTCAAGAAGATTTTAACGCCAATCCTTTCGACCGTTATGCTGGCTCCCAAAATGATGAAATGAATGCGGAACATTTTCAGGTAATGGGAACATACGCTTTAAAGTTCAATAATCAATTTAGGATTACCACAACCGGTTATTACAACGATTTTAGCAGAAACTGGTATAAGGTAGATTACGTTACCATTAATGGTGAACGGGAAGGTATCGGTACTATTTTTAACGACCCCAATACCTACGAACCCTACCTCGACCTGGTTAAAGGTTCATCAAACAGCGGTGCGAACGATTTCCTTAACTCCAGAAACAACAACCGTGATTATTTATCCACCGGTGTTCAAACCAAATTGGACTATCACTGGAGCGGAGCAAACACCTACCATGATCTGGAAATTGGATTGCGCTACCATTACGACGAAGAAGATCGTTTTCAATGGATAGACGATTACGCCATGGTAAACGGAAACATGGAATTGGTAAATGCCGGTATTCCCGGAACCAATGCCAACCGCATCAGCAGTGCCAAGGCTTTCGCATCATACGCCATGTACAAGCTAAAAATAAACAACTTGACCTTGACCCCTGGTCTTCGTTACGAGAACATTTCATTGGAAAGATTGAATTACGGTACAGACGATGTACAACGTGCCGGCTCCGATATTTCTGAAAGACGCAACAATGTTGATGTATTTATTCCCGGTATTGGTTTCAACTATAACTTTAATGACCTATCCGTTTTTGGTGGTATCCACAAAGGATTTTCCCCTCCAAGCAACCAACCCGGTGAAGACCCGGAAGAGAGCGTAAATTATGAGCTGGGAACCCGATTCTCATTCTTAGGGATTTCTGGAGAAATTGTTGGTTTCTATAACGATTACAGTAACCTTTTGGGAAGTGATCTGGCCGCCACGGGCGGAACTGGTTCACTAGATCAGTTTAATGCCGGTGAGGTAAATGTACAAGGTGTGGAACTTTTGCTCAACTACAACATCTTGGAGAACAACCCAAATTTTCAATTGCCCCTCACGTTTGGATACACGTTCACCGATACAGAATTCATGAACGATTTTGGAAGCAATAACGACATTTGGGGAGAGGTTTCTTCAGGGGATGAGCTACCTTATATTTCCAAGCATCAGTTCAACACCTCTTTATCATTGGAGCACGATAAATTTGAGATAAACCTTAGTGGCAGATACAACGGAGCATTCCGAACTTTGGCGGGCTCAGGTCCCATACCTGCCAACGAGAAGGTAAGTTCAAATTTTATTATAGACTTTGGAAGCCGGTATAAATTCAACGACCACATATCCCTTACTGCCAACATGATCAATCTATTGGATGAAAAATATGCAGTTGCCAGAGTTCCTGCCGGACTACGGCCTGGACATCCATTTGGGATCTATGCAGGAATAGAGCTCAGATATTAATTAATAGTTTGCTCAAAAGAAATAGAAGGCAATCCTTATGGGTTGCCTTTTTTAATGATATTCGGAAAACAACTCCGTAGCCTTATTGTAAGCAGCCTCAAAGACCATCCAGTTAACACCCGTATCGGCTTTTTCAGTTGTAAAATAGGAAAGCATTTTTTCCGTGGGCATGTTTCCGGTAAGCTCGTCCTTGGCCATGGGGCAACCACCAAAACCTTGAACGGCCCCATCAAAACGACGACAGCCTGCTTTGTAGGCCGCATCCACTTTTTCGTGCCATTTGGTCGGTGTGGTGTGCAAATGGGCCCCGAATTCGATTTCCGGGAATTTTGGAATCAGGTTGGAAAACAAATAGTCGATTACTTCGGGCGTGGAACTCCCAATGGTATCCGATAACGAAAGTATGCGGGCTCCCATTGCTGCTAATTTTTCCGTCCACTCCCCTACAATATCCACATCCCAAGGATCTCCATAAGGATTCCCGAATCCCATAGAAATATAGGTGACCACTTCTTTATTGTGGGTGTCGGCCAATTCCAATATCTCTTTTAGGGTTTCCACGGACTGATCGATCGTCTTGTGGGTATTACGCATTTGAAAGTTTTCCGAAATAGAGAATGGAAAACCCAAAAAATCAATGGCTGCGTGCTTACAGGCATCTTGCGCCCCTCTCACATTGGCAACGATCGACAGGAGCTTACTCTGTGTCCGTGATAGGTCCAAACTTGCCAACACCTCAGCAGTATCCCGCATCTGTGGAATAGCTTTGGGGGATACAAAACTTCCAAAATCAATGGTATCAAAACCACAACCCAACAAGGACTGGATATATTTTACCTTTTCCTGTGTTGGAATAAAGGTTTTTATTCCCTGCATGGCATCCCGTGGACATTCTATGAGTTTTACTTTTGACATATGTATCCGTAAAAATACTACTTATTTATCCGATAGAAATAGATAAACCGCAATACCCATAAACACAATTATCTGCACCCATTTTAGGTATATCCCTGCTTTTTTATTCCTGGTCAAATAATTGGAAATACTACCGGCCAAAAAAGCTATTGTACCAAAGACCAATAAGGCCGAAAGCATGAAAAGTAGTCCAAGAGCGTAAAACTGAATCACGGTATCAAGTGTATCACTGAATAAAAAACCTGGAAAAAATGCCAAGAAGAAAATGGTGACCTTAGGATTCAGGACATTCATGGTAAATCCCGTCCAAAAAAGATTCCTTGGTGATTTAGCAGGTTGTCCTTCTTTGTCGAGCATAATAGAGGCATCACTTTGATACACTTTATAGGCCAGAAACAACAGATACACGGCACCGAACAGCTTAATGGCAAAAAACAATGCATCACTCCGTTTTATGATTTCAGAAACCCCAAATGCCAACAAGGTAGTGTGCACCAAACAACCGGACACCAAACCAAAAACTGTGGCCATTCCCGCTTTTGTACCGTTGCTGATACTTTGTGCCAACACAAAAATATTATCTGGACCCGGCGACAGGGCAAGGGCAATTGAGGATACCAAAAAACCGATCAATATGGGATAATTGACAGTTTCCAGAAACAAAACGAGACTTTGCATATAATTTTAGCCCATTTTTTCCAAAATGGCCTTGTTTATTTTTTTGATAAGCCCAGGACCCTCATAAATAAATCCGGTGTACAACTGTATCAAATCCGCTCCCGCCTCCAATTTTTCCATTGCATCTTCCGGGGAGTGGATGCCGCCCACGCCAATAATCGGGAAAGCCTTATTGCTCTTTTCGGACAAGAAGCGAATAACCTCCGTACTTCTTTTCGTTAAAGGTTTGCCGCTCAGGCCACCTTTTTCTTCGGTTAAAATAAGGTGAGATTTTAAATCCGTTCTCTCTATGGTCGTATTGGTGGCGATCACCCCTTCTATTTGTGTATCCGTTACGATCGAAATAATATCCAGCAGTTGGTCATCCGTTAAATCCGGCGCAATTTTTAATAAAATTGGCTTTTCTTTCTTATTCAACTTTTTGGCCAGTTTACTATTGTGGCTCTTTAGTTTTTTCAACAATTTGGTCAAAGGCTCCTTATCCTGTAGCTCTCTAAGTCCGGGCGTGTTGGGTGAACTTACATTGACCACAAAATAATCCACATGTTCGAACAGGGCTTCAAAACATATCAGATAATCCTTGATCGCATCTTGGTTCGCGGTAACTTTGTTCTTCCCAATATTTCCCCCAACAATTACGCGATGTTTTTTCTTTAATTGTTCGACCGCTTCGAAAACCCCATTATTATTAAAACCCATTCGGTTAATAATGGCTTTGTCATCGAGCAGACGGAACAAGCGCTTTTTAGGATTTCCCGGCTGCGGTTTTGGTGTTACCGTTCCAATTTCCACAAAGCCAAAACCAAAATCGGAGAATTCGTTGTACAATTTGGCATCCTTATCAAAGCCAGCTGCCAATCCTACCGGATTTTTAAACTTGACCCCAAAAACCTCGCGCTCCAACCTAGCATCGTCCATGGCAAAAACACTCCTAAAAAGTCCGCCAAAACCAAGTTTGGAGAATAACTTAATTGCCAAAAAGGAAAAATGGTGCGCAGCCTCAGCATCAAGCAAAAAAAGTACCGGGCGGATCAAAAATTTATACATGCAAAATGGGATTTTGGACAAAAATAAAAACTCTTAAAACAGTTCTGGACAAATCGATCAATTTTCGTTGACCGACCTATTTATGTAGATAGGGCGTAAAGTTAGTTGATCGCACATTTTTACATATTTGTCATACTGGGATTCGGTAAACGTACTGAGCAGCCGTTTATCCATCATTCGAATATTCTGCCGCATGCTGTCCATTATCGTTGCATATTTTTTGCTGACCGCCAGCAACACCTCCGGAGAGCTTTCTTCGTTCTTTTTTATTAAGAACTTGGCCTTGTCCTCCAAAATATCGTTACGCACTTTTAGCTCGGCACTCCAGTTTTTCAGGTTTTCACGTTGGACTTCCGTTAGCTCAAAAACTTTGGCAATGGTCTCATTATCACGCCCTCCAACACCCAAAATACAGTCCATTTGGGCAAAGCTGAAAACGCCGCACATTAAAAAAAGAGATGCTATTACAAATTTCAATGGTGGGTGCAATTATTTGGTTTCTGAAAGATAGGCATTAATGCCGATGATTTCTAAAATTGCATTTGAATAAGCATTATTTTTGATGAAAATGCCCAACGAACATGGATAAATTATTAGCTCGATTCTTGGAATATGTGACCACGGATACCCAAAGTGACCCCTACTCCAAAACCACCCCTAGCACCGAAAAACAATGGGACCTCGCCAAAAAACTGGTGATGGAACTCCATCAAATTGGTATGCAAGAGGTGTCTATTGATGAGAATGCCTACATCATGGCCACCCTACCGAGCAATGTTGAAAAAAAAGTACCGACCATTGGTTTTATTTCACATTTTGATACCTCTCCCGATTTTTCCGGAAGGAATGTGAAGCCACAGATCATTGAGAATTACGATGGGCAGGACATTGTATTGAACAAATTAAAAAATATTGTTTTATCTCCCGATTATTTTGAGGACCTAAAAGCATACGAAGGTCAAACTTTGATTACCACGGACGGAACCACATTGCTTGGAGCGGACGATAAAGCCGGTATTGCTGAAATAATCACGGCTATGGAATACCTGATCCAACACCCCGAAATAAAACACGGCACTATCCGGATAGCTTTTACACCCGACGAAGAAATAGGTCGCGGAGCCCATAAATTCGATGTAGAAAAATTTGGTGCCGAATGGGCCTACACTATGGACGGCAGTCAAGTAGGTGAACTGGAATACGAGAACTTTAATGCGGCCAAAGCAAAAATTTTGATTACCGGGAAGAGTGTGCATCCTGGATATGCCAAGAACAAAATGATTAATGCCATTGGAATTGCCAACGACTTTTTAACGCACTTACCACCGAGCGAAGTGCCGGAACACACTACAGGTCGGGAAGGTTTTTTTCATGTACATAAAATTAAGGGTGAAATTGAGAAAGCAGAAATAGAGCTGATTATCCGGGATCACGATGCAGTTCATTTTCAGGCAAGAAAAGACCTCCTAGTGGATATACAGGCCAAACTCATCAAAAAACATGGGGAATACATAGAGTTGAGCATAGAAGACCAATACAAAAACATGAGGGAGAAAGTAGAGCCTGTCTTCCATATTGTGGAAATCGCCGAAGAGGCCATGAAATCGCTACAAATAGAACCGATCATAAAACCGATTCGAGGGGGAACGGACGGTTCCCAACTAAGCTTTATGGGACTGCCCTGCCCCAATATTTTTGCTGGCGGCCATAATTTTCATGGCAAGTACGAGTACATTCCATTGGAAAGCATGGAAAAAGCGGTGAAGGTCATCGTAAAAATTTGCGAACTTACAGCAAGTCAAATCAAGTGAGAATGGACAAATCCGAAAAAATAAAAGGTTATTATGAGAAGGAGCATCCCTTTAGGGATGGTATTTCCCTATTAAGGGAATTGGCCTTAAAATCTGGCGCTGAGGAAGATTTTAAATGGAGTATTCCGGTGTATACTTATATGGGTAAAAATGTCTTCGGCATCAGCAAGTTCAAGAACTATTTTGGGGTATGGTTCTTTAACGGAGCGTACTTAAAAGACCCAAAAAATGTACTGGAAAATGCACAGGAAGGCAAAACCAAAGGCATGCGCCATTGGAAGTTCCACGATTTAGATGAAGTGGACAAAAAAACCGTGTTGGATTACATGAAAGAGGCCTTGGAAAACCAAATAAAAGGTTTGGAGATCAAACCTGAAAAATCCAAAAAGGTTGTTATTCCCGAGTTATTGCTATCCGAATTGACCAAAAATCCACAATTACAGGTTGCTTTTGAGAAGTTTACGCCCTACAAACAAAAGGAATTGTGCGAATATATTGCCGAGGCCAAACAGGAGAAAACGAAACTACGAAGATTGGAAAAGATTATCCCTATGATCAAGGACGGGGTCGGGCTGAACGACAAATACCGCTAAGCAACACCCCGGTTATTTAAATTCTGTTTTTTCGGTGCCAACCATTTACCCTATAGTTTATTATTGGAGAAGGGTCCTAGTACATCCATAAGCAAAAAAAACGCCCCTTGAAATTTTAACTTCCAAGGAACGCTTTAATATATATCTTAAAATACGCTTACTTTTTTTCTGCGGGTTTATTCAACTTTTGGCTCATTTCCATAGAAATGGCGGAACGGTCGAACTTAAGACGGCCAGCCATGGTTTCGATAACACAGGAAAAATCCTTGTCGTTCAGTTCCACTATTTTGCCGTGCAATCCACTTTTAGTGATAATTTTATCACCCTTTTTCAATTCTGAAGCGAATTTTTTCTCATCCTTCTGACGCTTGATCTGTGGGCGAATCATAAAAAAATAGGCCACTGCAAAAATCAATATCAGAGGTAAAAATTGTCCTAGGTTTTCCATTGAGGTCTTTTAATTATTTAACAGGACCCGCTGGAACTGCTCCAGGCGCCTGTACAAAAGCTTTGATTCTTAATAGCTCCGAACCTTTTGCCGTATTTGCTGTTACCGTAATGGTCTTTGTAACCTGATTTTGACCAGAACCATTGAACCTTACAGTAAGCTCACCGGTCTCTCCCGGTGCAATAGGTTCTTTTGGCGGATTTGGAACTGTACAACCGCAGCTACTCTTGGCATCGGTAATAATTAGTGGGGCATTACCCGTGTTAGTGAAAGTAAAAACAGTTTCTTGAGCCGCACCCCTTTCTATGGTACCAAAATCGTGCTCGGTCTTTTCAAAAGTCATTACCGGCACCATTTTATCTGCTTCATCTCTGTTAACGGCGCTTTCAACATTGTCAGCAACTATTTTTTCAGATGCTTTGTCCTTGCATGATACGCTGGTTAGGGCAACCACCATGATCAAACTAAAAATTGTTGTTATTTTTTTCATGATTAAAATTTGTTTTTCCAAAATTAAGGAATAATTGTTTACTGTAGACCCCTTCCTATTTTTTGCAGTCTTCCATCGGTTTTGTATTCCTTGGCCAATTTATCCAAAACCCCATTTATAAATATGCTGCTCTTGGGAGTGGAATACTCCTTGGCTATCTCCAAGTACTCGTTCAGGGTAACTTTTTCGGGAATTGATGGAAAATTGAGCAGCTCGCAAATAGCCATTTTTAGGATGATGGAGTCAATCTCCGCGATTCTGTCGTTGTCCCAGTTCGGTGTTTTTCCCTCGATTTCTTTTTCCCATTTGGCATCGTTGAGCAAGGTCTTGGTCAACAGGTCGTTTGCAAAGTCCATATCCTGTTGATCTTTTAACAATGCCGGTAAAAAGAAACGGTCGCCGGAATCTGGTTTGGCCTTCTTTAAACGTTTTACCAAAAATGTATTTACAATTGGGAAATCGTCTACCCAGGTCAATTTATCATCTTCAAAATAATCGTAGATTTTTTCGTTAGGGGCAATAATTTCCTTGAACAGTTGTATCACCAACTTACGGTCGTCCGAATAACTGTCGTCTCCGCTCAACATGTATTCCTTGTAAATGTCACTGGTCACGATCGCTTTGTGTATGATCTTCACATACTCATCGTTCAAATACCAATTGTCCAATTTACGATCGGAAAGTTCGCTCTTCAATGCTTCGTTGTTCACCAATTGCAACAACAGTCGGTTTTTTACAAATTTTCGGGGATCGGGGTATGTATCTTCTTCCGTGGCCACATATTTTTTGGATGCATGGTTCACGTGTTTTTCCGCCAAACGGTGAAGTTCGGCCAAGAGGCTTAAAATCAAAAGATACAGAACGTACATATTGTCTATACTAACGCGCAGGAACTTTTCTTGTTTTTGCAAAGAATCGTCCTTGGATTGCACCAATGCATATATGCACTGCATTACTTTTACTCTAATGTGCCTTCTGGTGAGCATGTTTAAAGAACTTTTAAAGTGATTGTTCGGCTTTCACACGGCAAAAGTAATCTTATATTTGAATCTTACCTACCAAAGTTGTTTTCTTATCAGTTTTATAACATTTACTTTGTACGGTATGGTATATCTTTGCGGGATTGTCCGCAAATTTGGAAGCTAAAATTGCCTTTCTCCAATATGAAGGAACTTAAACACCTAAATAAATACTTTAAAAAATACTGGCTCAAATTGTTACTGGGGATTTTGATCACCATTATTGCCCGTGTTTTTTCCCTCATCATGCCATCGTATGTGAACAAATCCATACAGGCTGTCGAGGATTTTGCCTCAAACGCAATCAACTTATCGGAAGCAAAAGGATTGTTGTTGCAATATATTTTGGTTATCGTCGGAGCCGCAATTTTATCAGGTCTCTTTACTTTTTTAATGAGACAGACCATTATAAATGTATCCCGATATATCGAATACGATCTTAAAAATGAGGTTTTTGATCATTACCAACTGCTCAGCCTTAATTTTTATAAAAAAAATAGGATAGGGGATTTAATGAACCGGATAAGCGAAGATATCAACCAGGTTCGATTATATGGTGGCCCTGCCATAATGTACGGTATCCAAACCCTAACACTATTTGTCTGTTTGATACCCTTAATGTTTATAAAAGCACCCACACTTGCAGCATACACCTTACTGCCACTCCCCATTCTATCCGTTCTGATCTACCAGATCAGTAAAATAATACACAAAAGGAGCACCAAGGTACAAGAGTATCTTTCTACACTTTCCACGTTTACCCAAGAATCGTTTTCAGGAATATCCGTGATCAAGGCCTACAGTATTGAGCCAAGGATAAATAGCGAATTAAGGGAGCTGGCACAAGAAGGCAAGGATACCAGTATGGCACTTGCAAAGGTAAATGCCTGGTTTTTTCCTTTAATGATCTTATTGATCGGAATAAGCAATGTTTTTGTAATCTATATTGGCGGGCAACAGTACATAAATGGCGAAATTGAAACCATAGGGATCATCGCAGAATTTATTCTTTACGTTAACATGCTTACGTGGCCCGTTGCCATAGTAGGTTGGCTTACTTCTATAGTACAAAGGGCCGAAGCCTCTCAAAAGCGTATCAATGAGTTTTTAAAGGAAGAACCCTCCATTCTGAACAAAGTGAAGTCCCCGACCCCGATTGTGGGCAATATCGAATTCAAAAATGTAACCTTTACCTACGAGGACACCAATATTACTGCATTGGAAAACGTATCCTTCTCCATAAAAGCAGGAGAAACGGTTGCTATTTTAGGCAAAACAGGCTCGGGAAAATCCACCATATTGGATTTGGTCGCACGTTTGTACGATACTTCCTCCGGTGAGGTGTTGATCGATGGAGTTCCCGTCCAAGACCTTAATTTGGACAGCCTTCGCAGTTCCATTGGTGCCGTGCCACAGGATGCATTCCTGTTTTCGGATACTATTGAGAACAATATCCGTTTTGGTAACGAAAATGCATCACACAACGACATTGTGGAGGTTGCAAAAAAAGCTGTGGTACACAAAAATATTGAAGGATTTGCCAAAAAGTACCATACAATTTTAGGGGAACGTGGAATTACATTGAGCGGTGGTCAAAAACAACGGGTATCCATTGCCCGGGCATTGTTAAAAGACCCCAAGATCTATCTTTTTGATGACTGCCTCTCCGCAGTGGATACCGAAACCGAAGAAGAAATCTTGAACAACCTAAAAAGGGTTTCCGAGAGCAAAACTACGCTGATCGTTAGCCATAGGGTATCTTCTGCCAAGAACGCCGACAAAATCATTGTGCTCGACAAAGGAAAGATTATTCAACAGGGCACCCACGAGGAACTGAACAATACCGAAGGGTATTATAAAGAGCTCTATATTGACCAACTCTCTGGTAAAGAATCATAAAAAAGTTGCTGAATTAGCTTTTTTTTCACATTTTTGGTACTAGAATTCAACATAGTACCAAATACACTATACCATATGGGCCAGAAAGATACAATGGATCAGGAAGAGATTTATTCGAAAGTCTTAAGAGCAGGGAGAAGAACCTACTTTTTTGATGTAAGAAGTACCAAGGCCGGAGATTATTACCTTACCATCACAGAAAGTAAAAAGTTTACGCACGATGATGGTTCTTTCCATTACAAAAAGCACAAAATCTATCTTTATAAAGAAGATTTTAGCGCTTTTCGGGAAATAATGGAAGAGATGATGGATTACATTATCGATGAAAAAGGTACCGAAGTAATTTCCGAACGCCACCAGAAAGATTTTAAAAAGGAGGAAGAAAGCTTCAGCGAAAACGGAAGCCCTTCCGAGAACAACTTTACCGATGTAAGTTTCGACGACATCTAAAAAAGTTATTCCCTTTAAAAGTAAAACGACCTGTTTTTCTGCAGGTCGTTTTTTATTTTTGTACTGCTCGTAATTTTTGTAACATAAAACCCAGGAAACATGGCACGCACTCCTAGCAATATGCTTCCCCTAGGCACACAAGCCCCCGATTTTGAACTGTGGGACACCGTATCGGCACAAACCCTTTCTTTAGTAGATATGAAAGGGGAAAAAGGCACTGTGGTCATGTTTATATGCAACCACTGTCCTTTTGTGGTCCATGTAAATTCCATGCTGGTCAAACTGGCCCAAACATATCAGCAAAAAGGCATTAACTTTATTGCCATCTCCAGCAACGATGTGGAAAACTATCCGCAAGATGCCCCCCATTTAATGACGGTGAAAGCCAAGGAAGAAGGCTATCCTTTTCCATATCTGTACGACAAGACCCAGCAGGTCGCCAAGGCATATGATGCTGCCTGCACACCCGATTTTTATCTTTTTAATTCGGATATGAGACTAGTTTACAGAGGTCAGTTAGATGATTCCAGACCTGGAAACAACATACCCTTGTCCGGTACCGACCTAAAAAATGCAATGGATGCCGTTCTGGAAAACAAGGAGGTATTTCGGGATCAAAAACCCAGTTTGGGCTGTAATATTAAATGGTCGACCTACTAAATTGCGTTATGGATTCCGCTGCTCTAACCATACAACCAACAGACAGCTATAATCTTGGCACTTATTTAGAGGTTGCAATAGCATCCTACAGTGAGCATTATTGTCATTTATGGCAGCACAACGACCCTTCACCTTATATTTCGAAATGGTTAACGAAAGAAGTGGTCTTTGAAGAACTACAGGACCCCGATACATTGAATTACATCGTCTACCATAATACTGTAGCTGTCGGTATTCTAAAATTGATAATAAACTGCGGAATCGATGAAATTCCTGATACGGACGCCATAAAAGCGGAAAAAATCTATCTACTCAAAAAACACTCAGGTAAGGGAATTGGCAAACAATTGCTCCTTATTATTGAGGAGATGGCTGTAAAATTAAATAAAAAAGTGGTTTGGTTGGATACCATGCAAAAGGGAAATCCTATTCATTTTTATAAATATAATGGCTACTCCATTAAAAGAGAAAGCGAAGTTGTGCTTCCGAATGTAAAGCCCTCGGAAAAGCACATGTGGATTTTGACCAAAACCCTTTAGCCTACCAACCCTCCCGTTCAATTAAATTTTTTATTTGGGTATAATGATGCGTTCCATGCCATGCATATCGTCCAATATTTTCCTTGAGGGTGGATTGCAGGTTTCCATCGGGGTGAACAAATGATCGCTGTAGATTTTCTTCGGACAAACCCTTTATCAAAAAAACTAGTTTTGAGTGTACTGCTTTTAAATGATCCAACGACATTTGAACAGGAGCAGTTCGGGTATCAAAAAGTTCCGCCCACTCTTTTTCATTGTATGGCTTTATAACAGGCGTATTCTCAGTTAAGGCCCATTTAAACCGGATATAGCTATTGTGGTGGCTATCGGAAATATGATGCACCAGTTGCCTAACCGTCCATCCTCCGGGGCGGTAAGGGGTTTCCAATTGATCGGTCGAAAGTGCGGAGACCAAATCGCTCAACTTCCCCGGTAATTCTTCCAAAACGGCTATCCATCCCTCCAAATCGCTACTCGAAATGGTTTTCGGCACTTCGAATTTACCAATCGGATATTTTAATTGTTCCAAAGCTTCTTTTTCCATGCCTTAAAAATAAGAATCTTCGTTTAGCTAAAGCTAGCATCCCAAGGGATTCTTTCTAAGATTTTAATACAGTTTTAACTGACACATAATAATTTGACCAAATAATCTAGTAATTTTGTAGAGTACTTTTTATAAACTTTAAAATCTAAAATATATGGCAACTTTAAGATTAGGGGATACCGCTCCGGATTTTACCGCGGTTACCTCCCAAGGAACACTTAATTTTTATGAATATTTAGGAGATAGCTGGGGCATCCTGTTTTCACACCCTGCGGATTTTACCCCTGTCTGCACCACGGAATTAGGCACTGCCGCCAAGTTTAAGGACGAATTCGACAAAAGAAACGTAAAAATGATGGCCCTAAGTGTAGATGGTGCCGCATCGCACATGGATTGGATAAAGGACATAAACGAAACCCAGAATACCGAAGTCAACTTTCCCATAGTGGCCGATGTGGAAAGAAAAGTATCCGACTTGTACGACATGATTCACCCAAATGCCGACGACACCCTTACTGTTCGCTCCGTATTTATTATAGATCCCGATAAAAAAATTAAACTTACCCTAACCTATCCGGCCTCCACAGGACGTAATTTTTACGAACTGTTGCGAGTAATCGATTCTTTACAATTGACCGCAAACCACAAAGTAGCCACTCCTGCCAACTGGAAAAATGGCGAAAAAGTGGTGGTAAGCCCAGCAATTCCAACGGAAGAGGCCAAGGGAATCTTTACCAAAGGGGTCGAGGAAATTAAGCCATATTTACGATTGACGCCGGACCCTACAAATTAATTTTAATTAATATTTGAAAAAAAACCTGATACCCAATAAATTAAACGTACCTTTGGAGCCAATTAATTTTTTTCAATTTATATTATGAGTAAAGGAACAGTAAAATTCTTCAATGATTCTAAAGGTTACGGATTTATCACTGAAGATGGTTCAAACACAGATCACTTCGTACACATTTCAGGCTTGATCGATGAAATTAGAGAAGGTGATGTTGTAGAATTCGAACTACAACAAGGTAAAAAAGGATTAAACGCCGTTAATGTACAAGTTGCGGAATAAGTTATAGCATACTTTTTTATAGTTAAGGCCCGAGCAATGCTCGGGCCTTTTTTATTTTTTTAAATCCCTACGCAACCATTTTCTTTTTTGCTATCTATTGGGTAAATAAGCTTTGTTCCCCACAACCATTAAACCTATATAGCAATGAACACCTTTTTTGGAGTACTCACCTTCCTTTTGATCGTAAATGCGTTACTATTGGCCTGGAGTGTAAACGGTTCTAAAAAGTAGCTTAATTTTTAACACGGACAATAGGTAGGGTTTTTTAGCGTTGAATTGTTACGGAATAAACACTTACAACCATGACCACTTTTTTTAGCGTACTATTAGTTCTGCTTGCCCTTAATTTTTGTTTATTGCTATTGAGCGTAAACCGGGCCAAATAAAAAAGCTTCCATTTCTGGAAGCTTCACCTATATAATCTAAGAAGGATTATTTTATTTTACATTCATCAACTCCACGTCAAAAATCAGTGTAGCATTGGGAGGAATTACCCCTCCGGCTCCTGCACTACCATAGGCCAAATGGGATGGAATCACAAATCTGGCCTTATCCCCGACTTGCAATAGTCCAATACCCTCGTCCCATCCGGGAATTACTTGCCCTACACCAAGAGCAAAATCTATGGGTTGATTTCTTTTGTAGGATGAATCAAAAACCTGACCGTTGGCCAATGCACCTTCATAATGTACGGACACGGTTTTGCCTTTTTCCGCTTTAGAACCGGTTCCCTTTTGGATAATTTGGTAACGTAGTCCACTATCGGTCTTTTCAAAACCTGCAGCCAATTTTTCCATTTCTGCCTCGGCTTGAGCCTTTTGCTCGGCTATACGTTTTTCCCTGGCTCCCTCGAACGTTCGAAAAGCCTCGATGGCATTCCATTTTTTGGCCTCTTCACCAACTCGTACAATTTCCAAAGTTTCTATAGCGTCCCCTTGTGCAATGGCATCTACAATATTCTGACCTTCCTCCACCTTTCCAAACACTGTGTGCTTGTTGTCCAACCAAGGTGTGGCCACATGGGTAATAAAAAACTGGCTTCCATTGGTTCCGGGTCCGGCATTGGCCATTGAAAGCACACCGGGACCATCATGTATAAGGTCGGGATGGAACTCATCATCAAACTTATAACCTGGGTCCCCGGTCCCTGTTCCTGTTGGGCATCCGCCCTGTATCATAAAATCGGCGATTACCCTATGGAACTTTAAGCCATCGTAATAGGGTTTGCCCTGTGGTTTTACACTGTTCTCCATATTTCCTTCTGCCAGTGCAACAAAATTGCCCACGGTCCCCGGTGTTTTATCGTGAGTGAGTTTTACCAAAATTTCACCTTTGGTGGTATTGAATTTTGCGTAGATTCCGTCTTGCATTGTATCTTGATTAATAGATTATTAGAATACGTGGTTCTCGGATTTTTCCAAGGCTGCAAAGATAGGGCTTTATGCTTTAGGTCAAAAAACGGGAATGTAGATTCAAGCCAGCCCAACATAGACATTTGGACTTTGTATTGTTTGCTTATGTATATGGCCGTCAATTTGTTTAAATCATTATCAACCTGTTGCAACATACCAGGGTATTTTACCGAATATTTGATTGTAAACATGGCTACTTCCCATAAAATTTGTGGAACTTTTCATTTAAAACCATAGCAACATGAAAGAGAATACATATCCCAAGTCCTTTTCCCATATCGGAATAACGGTTCCAGACATTAACAAAGCTGTTGAATTTTACGAAAACGTTATGGGCTGGTATGTTATAATGCCTCCATCCACAGTAAAGAAAGAGACCGACACCGCCATTGGACAAATGTGCATAGATGTTTTTGGAGAGGATTGGGAAGAATTTGAAATTGCCCACATGTCCACTTCGGATGGAATTGGAGTTGAACTGTTCGCCTTTTCATACGGAAAAAAAGAAGCTCCCGAGTTTAATCCATTCAATACTGGACTTTTTCACTTTTGCGTGCAAGATCCGGATATTGAAAATTTAACCAAAAAAATAGTCGAGGCCGGCGGTAAACAGAGAATGCCCATTAGGGAATATTATCCCAATGAAAAACCGTATAAAATGGTCTATGTAGAAGTTCCTTTTGGGATTGTCTTTGAAATCTACACCCATAGCTACGAATTGACCTATTCTTCTGGGGCTTATCAAAAATAAGATTCGGTAATTCGTTATATTTATGGTAAAATAATCGGGACAAACCATTTTTGCCATAATCAAAATGCGCCAATTAATCGATAAACCTTATCTCTATTTTTTGCTCGCCATACCCTTATTCTTGGTAATTGCGTTATGGCATGGGGATGATGTTTTGGATGTAAGCCTTTACGACACTTATTACGTTGCCTCCTTTTGGGACCTTGCCATTCTTGCCTGCATACTTTTTGGAATTATGGGCTTGGGGTATGCATTGATGAAAGAGGCCGGAAGGAAACAATTAAATCGTTTGATTTGGATCCATGTAGGCTTCACTTTTGGAGGGATTCTACTGGTCTGGATAATGAGCGGATTTTATCGGGCCGATATTATGGAATATAAATTCAATAACTATCTAAGTGCCGTCATATCGGTCCTGGTCTTGCTAATACTTTTAGTTCAATTCATATTTCCGATCAATATAGTTTATGGGTTAACGAGAGCTAAATCAAAATAAAGGCTTCCAATATGGATTCAAAAACAAGTATAAACACATCGTTGCGCTAACGTGCAGTATCCGGAACACAAGACATGTGGTCTTTACGAGTGCCCAACAATTATATTTCCAGTTAGCAACACACAAGAACCTGATTTTTTACTACTTTTAATGTAAGCACCTCCAAAATTGAAGATAAAATACAGAAATAGACACTTGAACATAAACCTAGCTTTGGGCATGTTGTGGTTATTGTGGTTTATCACTAATTACTTTTCTTCCGAAGGAACTGATTGGCATGATTACGGTTTAGGCTTATTTTCCATGATCTATTTTGGTTTGTATTTATATCAAAGACAAAACAAATACCTCACCATCTCGGACGGTTGGATCAAAAAGAATTCACCTTTTGGAAAAAAAATAAAGCTTGGGGAGGTTGATCGTATCAGAAAATTTGCGGGCGACTATATCCTAAAAACAGATTCGAAAGAATTTGTAATAAACACTTTGATCATAGCTCCCGAATCCATCAAAGATTTGGATGGAGAACTACAAAAACTGGATGTGACCTGGTATTAAAAATATGATTCCATAACACTCCATTCTGTGAAAGCCTTTCTTTTTATCATATGCTTTGTACTGTTTCAAACTGCAAATTTGAATTCTAAAAACAATTACGGCACGCCCTCGCTTTGTGAAAAAATTCAGGAAATGGCCATCTCCGACCAAAAGTATAGAGGCACCATTGAAAAACCTTTAGAAGTATATCCATCGGTTTTAGATTCTTTAATAAGCGCCAAAGGCTACACCAAACAAACTTTTGAACTTCTACCTGAACTGGAACAGGGCAACCTAAAACATTTGGCTTCTAAACTGTTGTCCCGACACCTAACACCTAAAACGGCAAAGAATGAATCCTTTGCCAAAAAACAAAAACGAATTGATGCCAAAAACACCAAAGAACTCATTAAAATTGTAAAAGAACATGGTTGGGTCACGAGTAAAAGCTTGGGGTGTGATGAAAAGTTTCGAACTGTATTAATATTCCGGCATGCGCCAGAAAAGTATTGGAAGCATGTACGAGAGCTTATCGAAAAAGAGAAAAAAGCAAAACGAATATCGGAATACGAATATTTTGTAATAGACAATCATTTAAAAGGCAGACCCCCTATTTCCAAAAAACATTCAGATTATTCCAATTAAAAAGTGAAGGGAAGTAAGGGCGAAGATTTATTTTTACTTAATCATTTTAATTCCAACACTTTATAGCTTATTTTAGTTAAATAAATATATTTTGACATGACCATCAGCAAAAGACAGATTTTTATTCTTTTTTCGATTGCAGTTTTGTTGGCCGTACCCTTTGTGGCCATGCAGTTCTCATCCGAAGTAAATTGGTCGTTATACGATTTTATCGGCGCCAGCATTCTACTTTCGATCATAGGTTTTACCATTGATTTTGTACTCTGCAAAACCCGATCTCGCAATAAAAGGTCCCTTATACTTTTAGCCATATTTATTTTGTTTTTATTGGTTTGGATCGAATTGGCCGTAGGTCTATTTAACACTCCCTTTGCCGGCAATTGATGTCCTGTGCCATATACTTTCCATAGCGAGCACAACATTCTAAAATTTTTGTTAAATGCACTCGTTTTGGTTAAATCGGAGACAGAACCGCTCTGGGATTTGATAAATTTTGTAGATATTTAAGGTTTTTAATAGGCAGGAATGGGCAAAAGGAAGAAGCAGGCCAAAGTATTACGAATCTTTCGAAAAGTACATAGAACCACAGGAGCTTTACTATTTATATTTTTCTTTATTATCTCGATCTCTGGACTTCTTTTAGGGTGGAAGAAGAATTCCAACGGTTATATTCTCCCGGAAACACAAGAAGGAACCTCTACCAATTTAAAGGAATGGCTTTCCATGGACAGCCTGCACACCATTGCATGCAACACCCTACATAGCAAGGTCTCCAAAGATTTAGATTTGGCTTTGGACCGAATAGATCTTAGACAGGAAAAAGGCTCCGTTAAATTTGTTTTTATAGATTCTTTTTACGAAATCCAATTGGACGGGGCAAACGGGAACGTTCTTTCCATCGGCCAAAGAAGATCCGACTTTTTAGAAGCCGTACACGATGGGTCTTTACTAGACGATTACCTATCCACCGATGGCTATATTAAACTCGGGTATACCACTGTAATGGGAACCTCACTCTTGGTTTTTACCATAACCGGATTTTGGTTGTGGTATGGCCCAAAGCGGATGAGAAAAGGAAAAAAATCTTAATTCCATAAAAAAACCGTCCCTATTTTGGATAAGGACGGCATCTACCTGTTAATTTTAATAGATTACCCTTTGATTTTCGTGGGGGGAACAGTACCGTATTTGTCTATAAGATAAACCAAACTTGCCATTGTTGCCGCGCCAAGTTCCAACTCTCGTTTATTTACATGTTCAAAAGTGTCGTTTTCTGCGTGGTGATGATCAAAATAACGCTGCGAATCGGGTCGTAAACCTGCAAGTACAATTCCATCGTTTTTTAAAGGGCCAATATCGGCACCACTGCCTCCTTCTTGAAAGAGATGAATCAAATATGGTTCAAACAAACTTCTCCAGCCCTGGATCTGTTTAAGGTTTTCCGGGTCGGCATCTATGGAAAAACCCCGTGGCGTAAATCCTCCGGAATCACTCTCAAGTGCAAAAATATGCTTCTCCTTTTTACTCTGGGCCACTTTGGCATATTCCTTACCACCTCGCAAGCCGTTCTCTTCATTCATAAACAATACAACACGTAGGGTTCGTTTGGGTTTATAACCGGTTTCCTTCAACAGCCGTAACACATCCATACTTTGTACGCATCCGGCCCCATCATCATGTGAGCCATCCCCCAAATCCCAGGAATCCAGATGCCCGCCAACCAGCATAATTTCATCGGGATAGGTACTGCCCGTTATTTCTCCTATCACGTTATAGGACATAACATCGTCCAATTGCTTGCAATTTTGTTTAAAATAAAACTTTGCATCCGGATTAAGCTTTAGAGTGGTACTTAAAAGCTCGGCTCCCTTGGTGCTTATGGCCGCCGCTGGAATCCTCTGGTTTACCGGAATATTTCCATAAGCCATAGATCCTGTGTGCGGGTAATCGTCCAATCTAAGGTTCAAGGAGCGTACAATAACTCCCACTGCCCCATATTTAGATGCTTCTGATGCTCCAGAATAGCGTTGGTCCGCACAACTGGCATACGCAGAAAATGTGTTTATTTTAGTTGGATCCATGGGGCGGTTGTAGAAAACTATTTTGCCCTGTATGGCTTCTTTGCCCAATTTCTCAAGGTCTTCAATCCCCTGTACTTCGACCACGCTGGCCTTTAAACCTCCATCCAGTGTGGCAACCGAACCACCGAGCGCACAAATGGGTACATTGGTGGTTAAGCCTGGTTTGGTCTCCAAATAAGCAAATTCAGGTATGCCCCTAACCCATTTTGGCACCATTACAGGTTGCAACCAAACTTTGTCCAATCCGAGCAGTTCTAGTTGCGCCTTGGTGTAATCTACAGCTTGTTGTGCCTGCACGGACCCGGACAACCTCCCTCCTATTTGATTGGACAAGTGATTGAGCCAATCATAAGCTTTACCGTTGGTCAAGGCTTTGTCATAGATTGCCTTGATCTGTTTTTCATCTTCGTTCTGAGAAAAAAATGGTGTACTGACGAGAAAAATGGTCAAAAATAAGATTGTTCTCATGGGGTTTCTTTTTCCAGTTGTTGTTTAAACATTTCCAAGTTAGCTTTTATTTCATCGTCAAGCTCGGGTTCACGAATATCTTTGTACTTTTTTAACGCTTCCAACATAATGGTGGCCACTATTAACCTTGCCGCTTTTTTATTGTCCGCAGGAATTACATACCAAGGTGCGTGTACTTTAGCTGTTTTGTTCAGTGCTTCTTCGTAGCATGCCTCGTACGTGTCCCAAAGCTTTCTTTCCTCAAGGTCGGCAGGGGAAAATTTCCAATTTTTTCGTTTAAGCTCCAATCTTCTCAACAAACGTTGGCGCTGTTCTTCTTTGGACAAGTGCAGGAAAAATTTAAAAATAATGGTTCCGTTCTCTGCAATGTGCCTTTCAAAATCATTGATTTGCCTGTAGCGTTTGGCCCAAAACTCATCGTCAATATCATTCACGGATTGAACATTGGGTAGATTTTCGCCCAAAATATATTCTGGATGCACTTTTGTGACCAACACATTCTCGTAGTGTGTCCTATTAAAGACCGAGAACTTTCCCCTTTCGGGCAGTGCAATATAATGTCGCCAAATATAGTCGTGCTTTTTTTCTTTTGCAGAGGGCACCTTAAAACTGTGAACTACAACGCCACGAGCATTAAAATCCTTAAATACTTCGCGAATTAGACTATCCTTCCCTGCTGTATCTATTCCCTGTAAACAAACCAGCACCCCATATTTGCCGTGGGCATATAACGTATCCTGGAACTCTCCCAAGTCTTTACGGACTTCCCCCAGTTTCTCCTTTAACTCTTTGTCGGATAGGTCGAAATCTTCATGGGTCGCTAATTCAGAGAGTTTAATAGTATCCTTTATCCTATATTCTTCTGTTCTGATTTTTTTCATGGGAATGAATATAATTCTTTTTGCTTATACCTTCAACTGTAACCCAATCAGTGCATTTCATCGATATTTTGACCTCTTGTACCCAAAGTTGGTTATTTAATCGATCTAATTCCCCGTTTAGGTGCTGTACATGTAACTTTAGAAAAATCAGTGACGCAAAGTCCCAAATCTAAAAGCGTTATGAAAAGGAAGAACCTACTTCTACTAATAGTCTTTGCTATTGGTTTAATAGCTCTTTTACTATTGAGCTCCTTTAGCAAACCCGCCAATGCTTGCCAGTATGCAAGTTCCAATCTGGAATACATCAAAAGTAAAATAGAAGATGCTGCAATGTCCAAAGACCTGAACATGGCCAGGTACCACGCTTACAAGGCATTGAACGGAATCGAGAAGACCAAGGATAATTTTTTGGATTGTGGTTGTGAAGGTGCCATTGAAAGTCTTGAAACCACACTTTCCATGTTAAAATCGGCGACCAAGGCCAGTGATTTTAACAACTCAAAATTGGAATTGCACAAAGCTTTAGAGACTACGATCATCGGCATTAAAGTCCTAAAGGATTTCGAAAAAGAAACCTCCAGTGAGTACGGAAGCAACGTATTGGTAATGAACACTTCGGATGTCCTGGATTTTGACGATGGCATGATGTTGACACAAGGCTCCACGGTAAAAAAACAGGTCCACCAATGTCTTTTGGGCTTTGAGTCTTCATTGAACAAAGTGGTGTCCGATGTAGATTGTGAAGATGCCCGAAGGTTTATTACGAATATTTATGAGGAATCACGGTTAATATTGCTCAATACCAAACTATCCCAACATAAAAAAGAATACCACCAACGCGTAAAAACTTTGACAAAAGAGGCCCTAACGGAATTGGAGAATTGCCAGTAAATTACTTGCTGGCAAATAACTTCACATCCTCTTCGGATACCTCCTTACCACCTAAAATGATCAAACGCTCCACTACATTTCTGAGTTCCCGCACATTGCCCGTCCAGTCATAACTTTTGAGCAGGTCTATCGCCTTTTTCGAGAACGTTTTTTGCCCGGTTCCTTGTTCGGATGCTATTTTATTGGAAAAATGCTCTATGAGCAATGGTATATCATCACGCCTATCATTAAGGGCCGGTACCTTGATCAAGATTACCGCTAAACGATGATAAAGATCTTCCCGGAATTTTCCGTCCTCGATCTCTTTTTTTAAATCTTTATTGGTAGCCGCCAGCACGCGAACATCCACCTTTATATCTTTATCGGAACCCACACGGCTTATCTTGTTCTCTTGGAGGGCACGCAAGACTTTTGCCTGTGCCGAAAGACTCATATCCCCGATTTCGTCCAAAAAAATGGTCCCCTTGTTGGCTGCTTCAAATTTTCCTGCCCTGTCCTTTACCGCAGAGGTAAATGCACCTTTCACGTGCCCAAAGAGTTCACTCTCTATCAATTCGGACGGAATCGCCGCACAATTGACCTCTACAAATGGCGAAGAAGAACGCGGGCTTTTTTCGTGTAGCCAGTGTGCCACCAATTCCTTTCCGGTACCATTGGAGCCCGTAATAAGCACTCTTGCATCGGTCGGGGCCACTTTTTCGATCATCTCCTTTATTGATCCAATTTCATTGCTCTCACCGATCATTTCATAATTTTTGGATATTTTTTTCTTGAGCACTTTGTTCTCGACCACCAGCTCTTTTCTATCCAAGGCATTCCTAACCGTAGTAAGCAATCGATTAAGGTCCGGTGGTTTGGAAATATAATCATAGGCACCCAATCGCATGGTATTCACGGCGGTATCCAGATCACCGTGGCCGGAAATCATAATAAATGGTATTTCGGGTTTAATTTTTTTAGCGGCCTCCAAAACTTCGACACCGTCCATTTTTGGCATTTTAATATCGCAAAGTACAAGGTCGAAATCTTCTTTTTTGATCAGATCGATCCCTGCTTTGCCATCCTCGGCCTCCACTACATTATAATCATCGCTCTCTTCTGCCAATATTTTCACCAGTACTCTTCTAATTGCCGATTCATCTTCGATCACCAAAATTTTAGACATATGCTACGTTTTAAAAAATTCCAATTTTGAAACCAGTCCTAATATAAAAATTTGACTCGTCATTCAATAAATAAACCTTGCCTTGATCATCATTTCTTAACATTCCTTCTTGAACAATGGTTTTCCCCAACATGGCAAAAATGGACATCCGCTTGGAAATATTGTACTGATATACCAAAGTTCCCAGTAAAGAGGTCAACGATATTTTTGAAGCCACCTGACCATTCTCCAGTTCAATTCCGTTCTGAAGATTTATGAAGTAACCATCCAATAATAATGCCATTTCCAAAGAGTGCCTGTTTTTGATGTGATGCTTAAGACTGGATTTAGGTATCCCGAAGGTAAACGACCAATTAGGATGAAATTTTCTATAGTAATTCACCAATGGCAATGGTACCGGCAATCCTGTTGTGCTGTTGTAGGTTAAACCAAGTACAATACGGTAAGGTTTATCCGCATCGGCCCGTTCCTTCCAAAAAGTAGCGGTCGCGTTCATAAAAAAATCGTCTGTAATGGTACCGCTAACAAAATTAGAGGCAAATCGAGGTGTAAGTATGGTCACCAAGTTCCAATTTTCGTTCCATTTGGTTATAAACCCCAGGTTCAAATCAAGAACATGAAATCGAATCAACTCGCTTTTATCGAACGGCAGATCGGCGGAATATCCCATATCGAAACGGTTATATTCCAATCCTGTGATCAGGTAATCTTTTTTCTCGTTGAGTTTTATGGGCAAATTTATCAACGCTTTGTACCGCTGTGTCTTTATCCCTGTATCATTTTCAGGAATATTCAGATACTCCACCCTCAAAATATCCGTGCTCTGCGCGCAAAGATTGGAACTGCTTAGTGTTACAATGAAAGCGAACCACTTCCAGATTGTACTATGATGAACTATGGTTTTTATGTCTATTTATTGTTTAGGCTGAATAATATGTATATCGCGCTGAGGAAAAGGAATACTAATGTTGCTCTCCTTGAACTTGGCATTGATCTTATATCTCATCTCACTTTTTATCCGTGGATCCCTAAAGGTATCATTGGTAAAGAAATACACGGAGAACATTAGTGCGGAATCCCCAAAATCCTCGAATAAAACAAAGGGCTTGGGGTTTTTGAGTACCTGTCGTTGATTATGGGCCACTTCTTCCAATATTTTGGTCACCAAATCCACATCGCTCCCATAGGCCACGCCCACACTAACCTTTTCGCGAGTGGTTTTATGGTTTTGGGTGTAGTTGTAGACAATATCGCTTATAAACTTATGGTTGGGGAGAATAAGAACTTTGTCGTCGCGGGTAATGGCCCTAGTGGTTCTTAATTTGATCTCGAACACCTTTCCCACTTTACCGTCCACCTCTACTACATCGCCTACTTGGAGCGATTTGTCCACGATTATAAATATTCCGCCAAGGATATCCTTGAACAACTCCTGCAATGCAAGGCCAAGCCCTACAAAAAGTGCCGCCGATGCCGTAATGATCAGGGTGATATCCACCCCGGCCGCGCTCAATGTTACAAGCACGGCCACCAGATAAATCACATAATTGATAAATTTAAAAACGCTGGAGAATTTTTGTTTGTCCTCTTGTTCCATCTTCCTGGTAAAGATGTTGCGCAACCATTTAAGGATAAACTTTGTGGCGATCAATGTCACCGTTAACAGTAGGAGCAGACCTATGGTAAGGTCAATGGATTTTTCACCTTCACCAAGATGGAACCCCAAGTCGAGGAAATCCTTAATGGTCCCCCAAACATCCTCCTTAATAATTTCTTTTATGTCCTCTGCTCCTTCTTGCATAAGATCCTAATATCTTAACCATTTAATCAATTCCTTGTACGTAGGTTTTTTACCGTACATTAAAATGCCTGTTCTATAAATCTTGGCCGCCAACGATACAATACCAAAAAAGGTAATGACCAACAACAAAATCGAGGTGATAAACTGCCATAAAGGTACACCGCCCTCACCAATCCCGCCCGGTAATCGCATCAACATTACAATAGGCGATGTTAATGGAAACAATGAAAACCCAACTGCAATGGGCCCGTGAGGATTGCTAAAAACAGAAAAGAATCCCACATAAATAGCCAACATTAAAGGTAATATAATAGGAAAGATAAATTGCTGTGTATCCGTCTCATTATCCACTGCCGCACCGATCGCCGCATAAATGGAACTATATATAAGGTAACCGAGAATAAAGTAGATAAAAAAGGACACAATGAGCAACCCCCAAGGAATATCGTAGATTTCCTTGGCATACAGCATCATTTCGGTATCCATTGCCCCCAATTGCGACATGCTTCCCATCGGCCCTGTAGGCATTGCCGATTCCCCGGAAAGTGCCGAGAGATCTATCCCAAAAATTAGAACAGCGACAAACATTAATGCCGATGCAGAGACGATCCAAATGGAAAACTGTGTAATCCCTGCCAAAGAATTGCCTATTATTTTTCCCAGCATCAACTGAAATGGTTTTACCGAAGATATGATCACTTCTATGATCCGGCTGGTTTTCTCTTCGATCACGCTCCGCATAACGAACCCACCGTAAATGATAATGAACATCATAATCGCATAACCAAAACCACCTCCTATAAATGCCTTGATCTCATTGATTCCCTTGATACTTTTTTCGCCTTCAAATGTTGACAGGTTGATCTCAAAGGATTTTTCCACGCTCGAGAACTGTTCTGCCGATACCCCGAGCTTTTGCAAACGATCTTGTCTTAATTTTTTTTGAAAAACGGCTTCCAATTCTTTTGTTATGGATGTATTGGGATTGTCCTTGGTAAACAGATAACTATTTTTGGCAGCTTCTTCCACCGAAGGCAGATTGGGTATGTACAACAGCCCATAATACTCCAAAGTATTAGTAGAATCTTTGGCTTGCTGCAAGGTCAAATCATCAAAATAAACGTAGGAGATACTTTTTGAAGGCTTTAATTCATCCAGAAAAAATGCACTTTCGTTAAGAACCGACACGACCCTTGTTTCATCATCATTGATCTTTGCCAAATAAGCGATGAGCACGATCATCCCAACAATTAGAAGTGGACTCAATATCGTCATCACTATAAAGGAACGATTTCGGACCTTGGCCAAATATTCCCGTTTTATGATCAGTCCAAGCTTACTTGCCATTATCCTTGCTATTTACGGTTTGTATAAAAATATCGTTGGCCGAAGGAATGGTTTCTTCAAACCTATTTATGTTCGTAGTTTTGGAAAGTTCTGTCAAAATTTCGCCTGTTTGGGACGACGGTAACTGCACCTTAAAATTAATCTGTTGCTCAACCTCATCAATATCCGAGGAAAGTATATTGAATTTTTCCTTTAGTGTTTGCAGGAATATACCAACGTCCGATTCCAATTGTACGCCCACATTAAAAATATTATTCTTGTATGCCTTTTTGATGTCGGATAGCTTCCCATCCAATATTTTCTCGGATTTATGGATCAAGGCAATGTGCTCGCAAAGTTCTTCGACCGATTCCATCCGGTGCGTAGAGAAAATGATCGAAGTTCCATTTTCCTTTAATTGCAGAATTTCGTCTTTTATGATGTTTGCGTTTATTGGATCGAAACCACTAAAAGGTTCATCAAAAATCAACAACTTTGGCTCGTGCAATACCGTTACAATAAACTGAATCTTCTGGGCCATCCCTTTGGATAGTTCCTGAATCTTTTTATCCCACCAATCCCCAATATCCAATCTATCGAACCAATATTTTAATCGAGTCTTGGCCTCGCTCTTGGACAGCCCTTTTAACTGTGCCAAATAAAGGGCTTGCTCCCCTACCTTCATGCTTTTGTACAAGCCTCTTTCCTCGGGCAAGTACCCTATGGAAGCAATATGCTTTGGCGCCAACGGCTCTCCATTTAAAAAAATTTCTCCGGAATCTTGGTGCGTAATCTGATTAATAATTCTTATGAACGAGGTTTTGCCCGCACCATTGGGACCCAATAGTCCGTATATGCAGTTCTTGGGTATTTGAAGAGATATGTTGCTCAAGGCAGTATAGTTGCCGTACGATTTGGTCACATTTTCGGCAACAAGGATATGATCCATGTATAGTATTTTTTCAAAGATATGTATTTGCAGATAACCTGCATTTTCTATAAAAACAAAAACCCACCCTTAAAAAAATCAAGGATGGGAAAAAAATTGCTATGAAAAAGAAAATTAGATATCGGTCACCCAACATCAGTTTCAAATATACGTTTTTTATTTAAACAGAAGGTTTTTATTCTTAAGAGAACATGTCTTTTACCTTTTCAAAAAAGGATTTATCCGATTTTTCGGGACTTGGGGCAAAGTTGTCGTCGCCCTGCATACGTTCAAAAAACTCCTTCTGCTCTTTATTTATGTTTTTAGGGGTCCAAACGTTTACATGCACCAGCAAATCACCACTGCCATAGCCATTTAGGCTATTGATTCCCTTTCCTCGGAGTCTCAAAATTTTTCCCGACTGAATACCGGATTCCAATTTTATACGAACCTTTCCCCCAATGGCGTCTATTTCTTTGGAACTTCCAAGAACTGCTTCTGGCATACTTATATAAAGGTCGTAATGTAAATTGTCTCCTTCGCGCTTTAGCGTTTCGTGTTCAAGGGTTTCAATGGCTACCAAGAGGTCACCTGCGATTCCGTTTCCGGGAGCATCATTACCCTTGCCGGATACTTTTAATTGCATACCGTCCTCTACACCTGGTGGAATTTTAATGGAAACTGTTTCTTCTTCCACAATTAGTCCCTGTGCATCTGCTCCTGTAGGCTTTTTATCAATAGTTTGTCCGGCGCCGCCACAAGTGGTACATGTGGTCGCCGTTTGCATTCTACCCAATATCGTATTGGTGATCTTGGTAATCTGTCCGGTTCCATTACAAGTGGGGCAGGTTTTATAGGTAACTCCCTCTGCTTGTCGCTTGCGTCTTACTTTTACCTTTTTCTCTACTCCATTGGCAACTTCCTCTAGGGTGAGTTTTACACGGATGCGCAAATTGCTCCCTTTGGTTCTTCGCTGTCCACCGCCAAAACCGCCAAAACCACTGAATCCACCTCCACCAAAAGCACCGCCAAAAATATCACCGAACTGACTGAAGATATCGTCCATGTTCATACCTCCGCCACCAAAGCCTCCACTGCCATCGAACGCGGCATGGCCAAACTGGTCGTATTTTGCCCTTTTGTCCGGATTTCCCAATACCTCGTATGCTTCGGCAGATTTTTTGAACATTTCTTCTGCTTTGGCATCGCCTGGGTTTTTATCCGGGTGGTACTCGATTGCCTTTTTCCTGTAGGCTTTTTTTATTTCTGCGGCCGAAGCTCCTTTGGATACTCCTAATATTTCGTAATAATCCTCCTTCATACACTCTTAGTTTCCTACTACTACTTTTGGGTGTCTAATGATACGATTTCCGAGCTTGAATCCTTTTTCGACCACATCGATTATTTTCCCTTTCATTTTTTTGTCCGGTGCAGGAATTTGGGTTATGGCATCGTGCACTTCCGCATCAAAAGTATCCCCTGGTTCGGCCTGCACAGGCTCCAATCCTTTGTTTTTCAGGGTCTCTTTAAATTTATTGCTGATAAGTTCCACACCTTTGAACATTTCCTTGTCCTCGGATTTGGAGAGTTCTTTCAAGGCTCGATCAAAGTCGTCCAAAATGGGCAACAATGCCACCATGACTTCTTGTCCTGCCGTTTTGAACAGATCCATACGTTCTTTGGACGTCCTGCGCTTGTAATTTTCAAATTCGGCAAAGAGTCTTAAAAATTTTTCCTTCTCTTTGGCCAAATCTTCACGTAGTTTTTCTTCCTCGGACAATTCTTCATTGTTTTCTTCCGTGTCGCTGGTTTCTATATGATCATCGTTCAGCTCAGTACTCTCTTCGGTTTGCCCTTTTTTAGGCTCATCTTCTATTTCCTCAACCTTACTTTTATTGCTCATGTTCAATTGTTTTATTCGAATTTGAAGTGGCAAAAGTACTGCCAATTGTCCAAAAATGTCAAAATGTCACCGCAAATCATAAAAAAAGCCGCCTAAGCGGACTTTTCCCATCAATATCGTCATAAAATTAAATATGTCTATGCCTCTACAGAAGCTGGAACATCCGAGGCTTCTGAACTGTACAAGCTCCTTAATGCTTGGCAAATGTTCACATATTGAAATGTAAAACCTTCTTCCTCGATTTTTTTACTGCTAACCCTTTGGCTGGACAATACCAAGGCGGACATTTTACCCAAAATTGCCTTCAATAAAAATGCCGGGATGTTTGGCAACCATAAAGGCCTGTCCAATATTTTTGCCAATTCCTTGGTCATTTTGGTATTGGTAACCGGATTTGGTGCGACCCCGTTATAGATTCCTTTCAGATTGTTCTCCACGGCAAACACGAACATTTGTGCCAAATCTTCGATATGGATCCAAGATTGCCATTGATCACCACTGCCCAAGGGCGCCCCAACAAAGTTCTTGACCGGTTGCGACATTTTGGGCAAAGCTCCTTCATCTTTGTCCAATACGATTCCAATTCTTATTTTGGCCACGTCTATGTCCAACTGTTGAAACGAGTCGGCCTCGGCCTCCCACTTTTGGACCACATCGCCCAAAAAACCGTCGTCAACTTTGGTCTCGGTCTCGTCGTAAAAGTCACTTATGGAATCTGGGTATATCCCAACCGCCGATGCAGAAATTAGGCATTCAACTTCCTTATTATTGGATTGCTCCAATCCATTTTTTAAGGTTTGCAGACTATTAATTCGGCTTAGGAGAACTTTTTTTCTGTGATTTGGCGTCCAACGTTTAGCAATGGTGGTACCTGCCAAGTTTATTATTGCTTGAACATTTTTAAAGCAATCCAAATCTATTTCTCCCTTGGAAGGATTCCAATAATAACCTTGAAAATCCTCTTGGGAGGTAATCTTGTTTTTACTTGTGGTCAAATAATTTACGGGTATTCCTTTATCGTGAAGCACCTTTACAATGGCCTGCCCGACCAAACCCGTAGCTCCTGTTATCAACACCTTCATAGCAACATTTTGTACAAATTTACAGGTTTAAATGTCTGTTGATCAGACCTTAATTTAGGTTTAACATATTTGTTTAAACTTTAGTGCCAAATAGTCCTGCAAAGCACCATGGGTTAACAAATTGTTAGGAATCACATCTTTATGGCCCTTAACATTTCTCTTTTTCCGGGTGGTCCAGGCAACCTTTCCACGGTAAATCCAACAGCCTGCATCGCCCTTCTTACACTACCTTTTGCCGCATACGTTACCAATACGCCCTCTTGCTTGAGTGCATTGTGCATGATCGAGAAAATTTCTTCGGTCCACAGGTCGGGTTGCACACGTGCCCCGAATGCATCAAAATAAACAAGATCGACAAGGTTTTCCTCGTCGATCTGCCTAAAATCCTTTTTTTGTTTGAGCAACGAAAAATCCGGTGTTATAGCTACCTCTTCTTCCCAGTTGGAACTATGCATTTTATTAAAAGATGCTTCAACATTATCTGCACCCAACTGCCTACAATAATCCAGAGCGCTTATTTCATCCACAGAAACAGGAAAGGCCTCTACTCCAATATATTCGACCGTTAGTTGTTGTTTGGCAGCCTCCAATAAGGTAATAAGTGCATTAAGCCCTGTACCGAAACCAACTTCCAGTATGGTAATGGATCTATTGTTGAACAACCGCAGCCCATGTTCAATAAATACATGGTAAGCTTCTTGCACTGCACCGTGTTTGGAATGGTATTGCTCGCTCCAATCCTCTATTTGAATGGTCTTGGAACCGTCCCCTGTCGTAATTATTCTTCGTTTCAAGGCTGGTTTGCGATCAAAACACCATCAGCTTCGAACCTAAGTGTCCTTTTCGGGGCAGTGATCTGGGCCAATTCTTCTTCAGAAGCGCCCTCGTCCTCAGCATAGTGTTTTTGGTCTTCTACGGACATTTCTTCTAAAAATGCGGCGCCGTTCATCACAACTTTCTTACCCGCAGCATCTTTGGGCACAAAAAAACCATAATCCTTAAACCGGACAAACACTTCTTCATCGGATTCAAGTTTAACCTTCATCCAACATCCTTTTGCCTGACAAACTTCTTTGATTTCACCGATCATTTGGGTCTGAAGCGAATCTTTCTCTGAAATTTGATCAAAAGGTGCAGCGGTTTTGGACGCTTTTCCAGAAACCTGGAATTCCTGACCGAAATAATCCCCTTGTATCGTTTCTTGTTTACAGGAGACAAAAAGAACTCCTACTAAAAATACAGTAGCAATTGTGTTAAAATATCTCATTTTTGATAACATTTAAGTAAATGTAGATTAAGTATAACATTTAGATTTGTGAATCGTCCAAAACTAACAATAAATAGCTAATTTTAACACTGTAAATGTAAGTGATATGGAAACAATGGCTAACAAAATTGCTATAGAAAAGACTAAATCTTCAAAAATCCAAGATATTGATTTTGACAATCTTTCCTTTGGAAGTGTCTATTCGGACCATATGTTGGTTTGCGACTATAAAAACGGCGAGTGGAACACTCCAAAAGTGGTTCCTTACCAACCTATTACGCTGGATCCTTCGGCCAAAATCTTCCATTACGGACAGTCCATTTTTGAGGGAATGAAAGCCTACAAGGATGAGAACGGGAAGGTTTGGCTCTTTAGACCTTTGGACAATTGCAAAAGATTGAACAAATCAGCACAACGTTTGGCGATTCCGGAAATACCGGAAGCCCATTTTATGGAAGGGCTACAAACCTTGATCCAATTGGAAAAAGATTGGATTCCTCAAAATCCCGGAAGCTCTTTATATATTAGACCGTTCGTTTTTGCATCTGGCAATGGTTTCCATGCATCTCCTGCGGACGAGTACAAATTTATAATTGCCTGTGCGCCTTCTGGATCTTATTTTTCAGGTAAAGTAAAAGTATTGATCGAGGAGACCTATTCCAGGGCAGCAAACGGCGGTGTTGGCTACGCCAAGGCGGGCGGCAACTATGCCGGGCAGTTTTACCCTACCAAACTTGCGGCCGACAAGGGTTACCAGCAAGTAATCTGGACAGACGACAATACCCATGAATTTATTGAAGAAGCGGGCGCTATGAATGTTTTTGTGCGGATCAACGATACATTGATGACAGCACCTACAAGTGATCGTATTTTGGATGGTATCACAAGAAAGAGCATTTTAAAAATTGCAGAGGATGAAGGTATAAAAACCGAAGTCCGCAAAATTTCGGTACATGAACTTGTTGAAGCTGCAGAGAACGGATCCCTAAAGGAAATGTTCGGAGCAGGTACCGCAGCTGTAGTATCTCCTATTTCTGGATTCGGTTACCATGGAAAGGATTACGAACTTCCCGAAGTGGATAACAGCTACGCGTCCTTATTGAAAAAAAGAATCACGGATATTCAATATAACCGATCAGAAGATAAATTTGGATGGCGACACGAAGTCATCTAACAAAAAAGGCGCCGAAACGGCGCCTTTTTTATTTATCCATTATCGTTTGAATATCCGGTCTGGTATAGTTTGGCCCTTTGAGCACTTTCCCGTCTTCCCTATAAATAGGTTTCCCATCCGCACCAAGCTTGCTCATATTGCTTCGCTGTATTTCCTCGAACACCTCTTCAATTTTGTATTGCATGCCATGTTCCAAGATCGTCCCACATAAAATATACAACATATCCCCCAAGGCATCGGCCACTTCCACCAAATCGTTATTATTGGCCGCTTCCAAGTATTCCCGATTCTCTTCGTCCATTAAATTAAATCGCAGTAGATTTTTTTCTTCTCCCAAATTGGCTTTTGGCTGTTGGGAAACTCCAAGCCCAAAAGAATTGTGGAATAATTCCACGGCTTTTATTTTACTTTCCATTATCTAATTTTGATTTAGCTTTGCATAAAATTATAAAATATGTTCAGTACAGGACAGATTGTTTTTGCAGCTTTGTTTTTTATTGCTTTTGTGGCAATTATCTCCCTTTCTTATCGAAAAGACAAAAAATTGCACAAAAAAAATTATAAAGGTGTTATCTGGATTCTTGTTTCTTTTCTGATTTTCATAGTTACACTGTTCCTTATTAAATTTTTTCTCAAAAATTAACAGATTAATTGCAATCGCAACAAAAATCCTCATTTTCACAACATTAACAGCCCTTGGATTTCGTTCTTATAGGAAAACCCGTACTTTTGTTTAACATTATTTTAGCACCTAACCTAAATGACTGTTTTTCTTAGTATACTTTTCGTATTGCTCACCATTAATGCCATTCTTTTGATTTTCAGCGTAAATGGTGCCAAGGAGACATTTACAAAACCGATTCGTAAAATTTCCGAATCTACCACTACCAAGCTTTTTCCTCGGGAGTCTTTAGAAACCGAATACAAAAAAGCGGTTTAGTTTGTAACTTTGAGGCATGAAACAGGCCTTACTTGTTTTTTTAGGAGGAGGATTTGGCAGCGTATTGCGCTATCTAGTATCAAAACCCCTCAATTCCATTTCGCAGAATTTCTTTATCGGTACTTTTACAGTTAATATTTTGGGATGTCTTATCATCGGGCTTGTTTTAGGTTTTTCCGCTAAAGGCGATATACTCTCCGAGAACAACAGCCTATTATTGGCCACAGGTTTTTGTGGTGGCTTTACCACTTTCTCCGCATTCGCTTTTGAAAAGCATACATTTTTAAAAAGTGGCGATTACCTTAATTTCGCTATTTATATGATGGCCAGTATTATCCTTGGTATCTTGTCGGTTGTTTTAGGTTTATGGTTAGCCAAACAACCTTAGCCGTTACAAACCAAATCATATTAGTTAATTTTTGTTAAATATTGAACATTTTATAGTCTTAAACAGCTTTTTTGTGAAAAATATCAAAGTTTTAACACTATATGTTAACATAAGATCAACAAATAATTGATAAAAGTTTATTATAAATTGGATACCCCTAAATTATTAGGGGTATTTTTTTTATAGTAATAAAAATCACGACAACTACCCCTCTTTTTATAGCCTCTTTGTTTAATTAAGATATATTTGAAACAACAATTAACTACTTAATTATGAAAAAAGTCGAGGCAATTATTCGAAAATCCAAATTTGATGAGGTTAAAAAAGCCTTACATCAAATTGAGGTCAACTTCTTCAGTTACTGGGATGTAACAGGAGTTGGAAATGAAAAACTTGGACACGTCTATCGTGGTATATCGTACAGCACTAGCGAAATACAACGAAGGTATTTGGTTATCGTGGTCAGCGATGACTTTCTGGAAAAAACCGTGAATGTTTTATTGGATACGGCAAGCACTGGTAATGTTGGTGACGGAAAAATATTTGTCTCCGATGTGATCGAAGCCTATCGAATAAGGACCAAAGAAAGCGGAAGCGCAGGAATCAACTAACACTAATAGCCAAAAACTTAAAAACTTAGATTATGATTGTACAAGAACAAGAAGCAATAGACAAAGCCGTGGAAGCCATTACAGGCGATATGGGAGCTTTATGGATAACCCTTGCGGCCATTTTGGTATTTTTTATGCAGGCAGGGTTCACCTTATTGGAAATTGGTTTTACACGCAGTAAGAACACCGGTAACATCATCATGAAAAACATAATGGACCTGGCCGCTGGCTCCGTTATGTTCTGGGCCGTAGGTTATGCCATTATGTATGGCAGCGACCTTGTAGGTGGCGGTTTTTTTAGATCCAGCCCGTCAGATCAGGGGTACTTCTTTTTTAGTGCCGACGATTGGTACAACCTTTTCTTCCAAACAGTTTTCTGCGCGACCGCAGCAACCATTGTATCGGGTGCTATTGCGGGTCGGACCAAATTTTCCACGTATCTAATTTTTTCTGTTATCCTTACCACACTTATCTATCCTATCTCCGGTAGCTGGTACTGGCCTTTCGACGACGATGCCTGGCTCAACACTGCAGGATTTGTTGATTTTGCAGGTTCTTCGGTAGTACACGCCGTTGGTGGTGCGGCAGCCTTGGTGGCAGCGATACTAGTAGGACCCAGAATCGGAAAATATGTAGATGGCAAGGCACAAGCAATTCCCGGTCACAACATGGCGTTCGGTGCATTGGGTGTTTTCATCCTCTGGTTAGGATGGTTCGGGTTCAACGGAGGTTCACAATTGGCCTGGGGCGGAGATGATACCATTGGAGCCACTAGTGTAATCATCAACACCAACCTGGCTGCTGCAATAGGAGCCATAGCCGCCTTGTTTTTTACATGGGCAAGGTATGGGAAAGCCGACATTTCCATGACACTCAATGGTGCTTTGGCCGGTTTGGTAGGAATTACCGCCGGATGTGGCTCAGTAAATGCATGGGGAGCGCTTGCCATTGGTTTGATCTGCGGTATTGTAGTGGTGCTGTCCATCGAACTTATTGATAAAAAACTTAAGATAGATGATCCCGTGGGCGCGATTTCAGTTCACGGAGTATGCGGTTTCCTTGGAACTGTTTTAATCGGCCTATTTGCACTTGACGGCGGATTGTTCTACGGAGGAAGCGGAAAACTTTTATGGGTACAGACCTACGGGTCATTGGCCTATATTATTTGGGCTGCCGTTGCATCTTTTATAGTTCTCTTTATTTTAAAGAAAACCATTGGGCTACGAGTGTCCGAACAAGAAGAAATTGACGGCTTGGACATTCACGAACATGGCGTGGAAGCCTACCCGGAACACATTTCTCAAGATAAATAGCCCTACAAATAACCAAAGATTGCCAAAGGAAACGGAGCGTTCTGCCAAACGCTCCGTTAAATAACCTTTTCAAACACAACTCACTATAAAACAACTAACGGTCCTTAATAAAAAGGACAACTTAAAATGATCATGATATGAAAACGATTATGAATACAAATTTCGGAAAAATTATGGCGATTGCCATAATTTCAACACTATCATTTTCTGTCTCTGCACAGGAAGAAGAAACCACCTCCAAGTTTAGCCTTAGCGGGTCTGTTGATGCTTATTACAGAACTACCTTTAAGGATGCTGGAGAAGCGGATACCGCAACTTTTACATCCTTTGCCAACCAAACTGGTTTTGCACTGGGCATGGCCAATCTTGTAGGCACCTATGACATGGGAGACACTGGTGTCGTAGTTGACTTGGTTTTTGGACCTAGAGGTACCGAGGCCACTTTTGAAAATGATGTACTTAACGGCATCATCAACCAGGCCTATGTGTATTGGAATGTCTCCGAAGGTACGACCTTGACCATGGGTCGTTTCAACACCTTTTTAGGGTATGAGGTTATCGCCCCACAGGCAAACTTTAACTATAGTGTTTCTTACCTGTTCTCCAACGGACCATTTTCGCACTTGGGCATAAAAGCAGATTTTGCCCTATCGGACGATGTAAGCTTAATGCTTGCGGTAATGAATCCATGGGATACCAATGATATTAGTGATTCTGGTGAATACTCCTTGGGTGGCCAACTAGGTTTTTATGATCAATTCCTGAACCTATATTACGATAGTGGAAAAAGTGGTGGCCTTGGTTTTGAAGTTGATTATACCGGTGGATTTGATGTGACCGAGGATTTCTTCTTCGGCATCAATGCAGCCTATAACGACAATTCCGAAACAGGAACTGGTTTTTATGGAGCTGCGATCTACCCACAATTGACGACTTCCGATAGTTTTGCCATTGGGCTTCGCGGTGAATACATGACCTTCACTGATGATGCCCTTGAGGACGACTCCCCAGTTCTTGGTTTAACGTTGACCGGAAGTTTTACAAAGGAAAATCTAATAATAAAACCTGAGGTACGCTTGGATACTTGGGGCAATGACCTTGAGCCCTATGCGGATGGCGACGGAGATTTTACCAGTAATCAATCTTCATTTTTGATCGCTGCGATCTATTCCTTCTAACCTCAATGCTAGTTAAAAAAACAACGAAAGCCTTATTCCATTGGGATTAAGGCTTTTTTTAATCCTTTATAAAGTTTTTCACTCCTGCTCTCACATTAGTTCTCAAATAATTTTGCCTTGGCACTAGAGGGCAGGAGTACTTTTTATTATAAACACAATAAGGGTTGTATGATTTATTAAAATCGATTACCAATGTATCCCCCTCTGGGATGGTCAAATCAATATACCTGCCCCCTCCATAGGTTTCCTCTCCGTTGGTTTCGTCCATAAACGGCAAAAACAGGTAATCTTCATAACCTTCTTCCCCCATCAAATCCAGACTTTGGTACACTTCCAATTTATGTTCCTTTCCGTTGAGCCTAAAGTGGGCAATGCCGTAAACTACTTCTTGGGACTGCAAATCGGTCGTACTGGGCATCATAAAAGGAGTGGCATCAGGGGTACGTTCAAAACGCGCTTTGACCAGGTAGGTCGTATCCGGCTCAAAAAAATCCAAACCCTCAAAATTCTTCCTGTATTTGTCCGGTAAGGGAGATGTATCCGGATCTTTCAGACTTTCATTTTGCTCCTTTTGATACTTTAAAATATCCGCTACCAAATCCGATGTAACGGGCTCGACTTTATCATTGTCGTGATACTTTTTACCTTGTCCGCAGGAAATCAAAAAAATGACCGAAAGTAATATGGTATATTTCATTCAGAAAGTATTTGTACAAAAATACGGTTCTAAACCAAATCAAGATAACTGAATTATGCGGACATTTAGTTTTCTTCTATCTTAATGTGGTATCTGGCATCATCCAAATACTTTGAGACCATTTCGTTGAACTCGGGCATAATCCGGAAGAGTGCGGTATGCTCTATATTATAAAGTTTTTCTTTATCCTTAAACCCTTTTTTTAAAAGCTCTTCCAAATAGAACAAGGAGGTTCCAAAATCATCGTTCTTTGCGCTCAACGATATGGTTTTTAGGTAGTATTCGTAATTACCAGGTTCTAAAATTGTTTTGAGCATGTACAAAAATGCCAAAGCATTTTCATCGACGACCTCCTCAGCCATTTCTATGCTTATATTATCTTCGGCAAGGGCATTTACAAAACCTTTTAACCTATGCCCCATTTGTTTTTCGAACGGTTTGCTCCCATCGATAAACTTTTCGATCTCTGTTTTTTGATATTTCCACCACCCCAAATTATTGTAATTGTGGGTATAAAGGTCTTCATCCATATAATATTGATAATCTTCCTTTAGCATGTTCTCTTGTAAAAAAGCGGCGTTTTCCGCCCGTTTCATTACTTTGTATTCCTTGCTTCTTCTTAAATCACGCTGCACAGATCTAAGTGAGTCCATATTTTTCATGGCGCGGTACATGGACATCATTTCGGTTATATATTGCTCTTTCCAGAGCAAATCCCCGATTTTACCGAGTTGATTTAAGTGGGCGATATCTTTTTTAAAAGCTTTTTCCATATATAGGGTATCCTTTGGAATTCTATTTCGGCCCATGGCATCCAAAGTAAAGAGTTGCATTGCTTTCTCCAGATATGCAACACCTGGCCACTCCCCATCTCCATCGTACAACAACACTTGATTTGGGAATTTAAATTGATCCAATAGTTTAGCATCGGTTAGCGTATAGGGGTACCGGTAATTTTCTTTGTTTACAATAGCGATAAAATGAAACGGTTCTTTCATATTAATCAGTTCCCTGTTGGCAAGGGATGCATTTATGGAGATAGCGCCATTCACAGCTTTAATGAGTATTGGCACCAAGCTGGCCAACTGCCCGCCGGAATCCTGACCTGCAGCGTAAATTCGGTCTGTATGTATGGGCAACATTTCCGTTATTCTTTTTATAGTGCCACTTGTGACCAGCATATTTTTTGTCAGTGATAAAGTGTCCGATAACTTTGGTGCCGCCAAAACATAACCTTCTTTCTCCGCTGCCATAACAAACATGGAAAGTGCACTTTTTTCTTCGCCTTTGGTATCGGTGACCAAAAGCAAAGGCCACTTCTTATCCATGGAAAATTTTTTCGGAATAAATAAGGAATACGTGTTTTCGGTAGTATCGTTCAGTGGAAGGTTTTCAATTATTTCCCCCTTTTTTAAAACCATTTGTTGCGAAAAGACAGAAAGTGTGCAAAAAACAGTCAGAATTGGTAACAAATACGTTTTTTTCATAACTCAATTTTATCAAAAATCTAGCCAAAGTCTGTTTCGAAATCATCAAATTAACAATTCGTTACTTACTCCCCCTGCTTTTTTTGATAGGGGCGTTGCTTACCACACTGGATAGCACAATATGGGTCCTACACTCTCCATATACGATGAGTTCGTCTATAAATTTCTCCAAATGGGACTGATCTTTTAGAATTACTTCCATAATTATATTCTCGTTGCCCGTGATCCGATAACAATTCACCACTTCTTGATAAGTTTTTACCTTATCCAAAAACGGTTTTAATTTACCCATAAATGCACGGAGCATTATTATGGCCTTTAATTGATAACCTGTTTCTACATAGGAAATATTGGCGCCATAATTTTCAATAATTCCGAGGTCTTCCATTTTCTTTACACGTTCGGCCACAGCAGGCGGTGTCAGCCCAATTTTCCTTCCAATATTGGCAAATGATTCCCTTGCATTTTGTTGTAAATGATTTAGTATTTGCCAATTCAAGTCATCTATCTTCATACGCAAAGTAGATTAGTTATATTTTTTTGCAATCGAAAGTAAAATCGACCAATTGCTTTTATAACAAAAGTAAAAAAATTCTAATCGTGTGTAATTTTATGTTTCAAAATTGCTGTGAAATCATGGAGAGAAATTCTCTTAACTCCCTTAGTATCTACCGTAAATCTTTGGCGCTACGCGACATGAGCGAAGCTGTGGCCTCGTATTTTGCGCAGAACAGAGAAATTTTATCATTTCGCAAAATCGATTCTTTTAGGGACGACATCTCCAAATCCCTTATGGCAGATGCGGATCTGATCACCAAAGAGGTCGAGCAAGCCGCATTGAGCAGCTGTCCATCGGTCAGAATGAAGAGCCTATCCTACGTCAACATTATGACCCGCAATATTCTCGCCTACTGCAATGGTTTGGAAAGAGATGGGGTAAAAGAAAAAGAATACCTGAACCTCCTTCGAAAAGAAATCCGAATCTTTCGGATTTCCTTTAAAAAATGGAGAAAGTCCTTGATTTCCAAGAACGATTAAGCATTACTACATATTTCTGCGATACTGTCCGCCCACTTGAAAAAGGGCTTCGGTAATTTGACCCAGCGAACAGTATTTGGACGCTTCCATCAGTTTTTCGAAAATGTTCTCGTTATGGGTTGCTACTTGCTGCAATTCGCTTAACTGTGTTTTTGCTTTTTGCGCCTCTCTTTTATGGAGGTTTTCCAAGGTTTTAATTTGATTCTCCTTTTCTGTTTCGGTAGCTCGGATAACCTCGGCGGGCAAAATGGTAGGGGAACCCTTGGAACTCAAAAAGGTATTTACTCCGATTATAGGGTATTCACCGGAGTGCTTCAAGGTCTCGTAATGCAAGCTCTCTTCCTGAATTTTTGAGCGTTGGTACATGGTTTCCATAGCTCCCAGAACGCCGCCCCGCTCCGTAATCCTGTCAAATTCCATTAAAACTGCCTCTTCCACCAAGTCGGTTAATTCTTCAATTATAAAAGAGCCTTGAATTGGGTTTTCATTTTTTGCGAGGCCCAATTCCTTATTAATGATCAATTGAATGGCCATGGCCCTGCGCACAGACTCTTCGGTAGGTGTGGTAATGGCCTCATCATACGCGTTGGTATGCAGTGAGTTACAATTATCGTAAATGGCATACAAAGCTTGGAGGGTGGTACGGATATCGTTGAAATCGATTTCTTGGGCGTGCAAGCTCCTTCCCGAAGTCTGGATATGATATTTAAGCATTTGTGCCCTTGGATCGGCCCCATATTTTTCCTTTAATGCCTTGGACCAAATACGTCTTGCCACCCTTCCGATTACGGCATATTCCGGGTCCACCCCGTTGGAAAAGAAAAATGAAAGGTTTGGTCCAAATTTATTGATATCCATTCCACGGCTCAGGTAGTATTCCACATAAGTAAAACCATTGGAAAGAGTAAATGCCAATTGCGTGATAGGATTGGCACCTGCCTCCGCAATATGGTATCCCGAAATGGAAACCGAATAAAAATTTCGGACTTGCTGCTCAATAAAATACTCCTGCACATCGCCCATTAAGCGCAATGCAAATTCGGTTGAAAAAATACAGGTGTTCTGCGCTTGATCTTCTTTTAAGATATCTGCTTGTACCGTACCCCTAACCTGGTTCAAAGTTTTTTGTTTAATAGCTTCATATACCGCTTTCGGGAGCACCTGGTCTCCGGTCACGCCCAAAAGCATTAACCCCAATCCATTATTTCCCTCGGGCAAATCGCCATAATATTGGGGCTGTTCTACACCCTTGGCCTTGAATATGGATTGCAGTTTGTTCTTCACTTCTTGCTCCAAGTTATTTTCCTTGATGTACTTCTCACAGTTTTGATCTATGGCGGCATTCATAAAAAATGCCAAAAGCATAGGGGCGGGACCATTAATGGTCATGCTCACCGAGGTCATTGGACTACTCAGGTCAAAGCCGGAATACAGTTTTTTGGCATCGTCCAAACAACAAATGGAAACTCCGGCATTGCCTATTTTGCCATAAATATCGGGTCTGTGATCGGGGTCATTACCGTACAGGGTAACGGAATCAAAGGCCGTGGACAACCGTTTTGCGGGCATATCCATGCTCACATAATGAAAGCGACGATTGGTCCGTTCGGGTCCACCTTCACCGGCAAACATTCTTGTTGGATCCTCCCCTTCTCTTTTAAACGGGTACAAACCAGCTGTGTACGGAAACTCACCGGGTACGTTTTCTTGTAAAATCCATTGTAAAATATCGCCCCAAGCCTTGTATTTGGGCAGAGCTACTTTTGGAATCTGACTATGGGATAGTGACTCGGTATGGGTTTTTATTTTTACTTCTTTATCCCTTACTTTAAATGAGTAAACTTCGGATTTATAGCGTTCTACTTTTTCTCTCCATCTTATAATGGCATCCCAATGCAAGGGATTCAAGTGCATTTTTATCCGATCAAACTCTTTGATCAGCAGCTCGACCAATTCGCCCGAAGCTTCATTTTTGATGTTCGACCGAATTTCATCTTCGTTCAGCCCGGATTTATCCAAAAACAATTCTTCGGCACGTTCTTGATCTATTTCCAAGGTAGATGTGATGGTCAAAAAGACTCCATAGAGTTTTTGGGCTATCTTGGCTTCGTACTTGGCCTTTTCATCATAACTCCTATTGTTCTCGGCAATTTCAGATAAATATCGGGTACGTGCCGGTGGGATCACATAGATTTTTTCGGCCATTTCTTGTGTGATCTCCATCTGAGATTTTAGGTTGGAATCCGCTTTTTCTTGCAGTGTATCCATCACCATTTTATACAAGCTGTTCATCCCAGGATCATTGAACTGCGAAGCAATGGTTCCAAAAATAGGAAGTTCATCTTCATTGGCATGCCACAGTCCGTGGTTACGGGCGTATTGCTTTTTTACATCGCGGATAGCATCGAGGGCTCCCCTTTTATCAAACTTATTTATGGCCACGATATCCGCAAAATCCAGCATATCTATTTTCTCCAATTGTGTGGCGGCTCCAAATTCCGGGGTCATCACATATAGGGAAACATCGCTATGTTCCAATATTTCGGTGTCCGACTGACCTATCCCAGAGGTCTCCAACACAATTAGGTCATATTTTGCCGCCTTGAGCACATCAACAGCTTCCGCTACGTATTTGGACAAGGCCAAATTGGATTGCCGAGTGGCCAAAGACCTCATATAAACCCTTTCGTTGTTGATAGCGTTCATACGGATCCTGTCCCCCAAAAGCGCACCCCCGGTTTTTCGCTTAGATGGATCTACGGAAATAAGCCCAATGTGTTTATCGGGGAAATCCATTAAAAATCGGCGCACGAGTTCATCCACCAGGCTGGATTTACCAGCTCCTCCTGTACCCGTAATTCCCAAAACTGGAACGTTTCCTTTTTCCTTGGCAATAATAGCTTCAAATTTTTCGAATTCTTCATGACGATTTTCTGCCAAAGAAATTAAACGAGCCAATGTATTTGAATCCTTTTCTGCCAATTTGTTTTCCAAGGACTCTCCTTTGGAGAGAGGCATATCGGGGACTGCTGTATCACATCTTTGAATCAGGTCGTTGATCATGCCCTGAAGTCCGAGTTCACGTCCGTCATCCGGAGAATAGATACGTTCGATCCCGTATTCCATCAGTTCTTTTATTTCATCGGGCAAGATTACACCGCCACCGCCGCCAAAAATTTTGATATGTCCAGCACCTCTTTCCTTCAACAAATCGAACATATACCTAAAATATTCGTTGTGCCCTCCTTGGTAAGAGGTCATCGCAATGGCGTTGGCATCCTCTTGAATGGCGCAATCTACCACCTCGGCCACACTCCTATCGTGTCCCAAATGAATTACCTCCACTCCTGTAGCCTGGATAATTCGCCTCATTATATTAATGGCCGCATCATGGCCATCGAACAAGGAAGCTGCCGTTACAATTCTGATTTTATGTTTGGGTTTATAAGGTTCTATTTGTTCCATCTGTAATAAAAGCTGAAAATTTGCTCTGCAATTTACGGAAAATGCAATTGAAAATTGATTTTGATTAAGATTATACAAAAAATATTGTAAGTCTGGGCTTGCTATTCTGAATATCATAATTTTACTCACTTAATTATACCGCATGAAACTTACCGTTCTCATTAATTGCCCTGACCAATCGGGGATTATTAGATCCGTAACCACTTTTATCCATAAACAAAAAGGCAATGTTGTTTACTTGGACCAGCATGTGGACAAACAGGCTGGGGTATTTTTTATGCGCTTACAAAGCGAGTTCGAAAAAACGGTCTCCTTAGACCATTTTAAACATGATTTTGAAAAGGAAGTCGCTCATGGATTCAATATGGAATGGGATGCTTATACTGATGGCCATCAACCAAAAATGGCTGTGTTCGTTTCCAAGTACAATCATTGTTTATATGATCTACTAAGCCGATATAATTCGGGCGAGCTATCGGTCGAAATTCCTTTTATACTGAGCAACCATAAAGATTTGGAATACGTCGCGGAACAATTCAACATACCTTATTTCCATATTCCCGTGACCAAGGAAAACAAAGCAGAAGCCGAGGACAAACAACTTGATCTTTTGAAAAAGTTTGATGTAGATTTTATTGTGCTGGCAAGATATATGCAAATTGTATCCCCAAAGGTGATCAATGTTTTTCCACAACGAATCATTAACATTCACCATTCCTTTTTACCAGCTTTTGCGGGGGCAAAGCCGTACCATGCGGCTTTTAACCGAGGTGTAAAAATTATTGGGGCCACGAGTCATTATGTTACAGAAGATCTGGATGCCGGACCCATTATTGAACAAGATGTGACCACAGTTTCCCACACCCACTCGGTTAAAGATTTTATTGCCAAGGGAAGAGACTTGGAGCGCATTGTACTATCGCGTGCAGTTCAACTCCATGTTGCCCGAAAAACTATGGTGTACAATAATAAAACTGTTATCTTTTCCTAACATCTGAGATTAAAATACGAGCTGTCCCATAAGCTTGTTTTCATCAATCTGCACCTATGATCATCACCAGTTTTTCGGATTCTCACGACCATTTGAGGCGAATCCACTAATATTCTGAATTTAAATCAGGATCATACTTATATACCTGTTAGACTGCCCTATCATCAAAACCCGATAACTCAGCAGACAGTTTACGGTTTGGTCCTGAACTCAAAAATTTCTGACCGGGTATTGTTTCCTGCCCCATCCGCGGCAACCACTTGCCAATAATAAATGGTATTGGAATCTAAAGTAGCATTAAAACTATTGGAATCCGTTTCTCCCAAAATCGTGGTCGGCGGACTAATGGTATCCAAATACAGTGTAAAGGTCAGTACATCTCCATCCAGATCGGCACTATTCCATTTTAAGGTAATGTTCCCAGCGTTAACGGCAAGTCCCATTTGCGGAAAAGGTTCATAGGGCGGAAATGGAGCATGATTGACAACCGGTACACCGGCATTGTAAAAACGCCATGTAGTACTTAAAGCTGTTTCATTGGTGCCATTGGCCCTTGAAATTATATACCATGAATATGCGGTACCCCTCTCCAGAGTTACCTCAAGTTCACTATTGGTTGTAATGGATGAACGTTCTTCACCAGACTCAAGATTGGTTAGTATTAACATATAGGTATCGGTATTTTCAGCTGCAGTCCACTCAAAAGTGACCAGGCTTTCCGTATCCGAAACCAAAACACCTTCGGTACATTCTTCGTTATTATTAGGAAAAACCAATGTGGCCGCCTTAGGTGCCGGCACATCCGGGTCTGGATCGGGCGCTGGGTCATCTCCACTACCTCCACACGACAACAGTGACAGTACCATAGTAAACAGAAAGTATTTATAAACTATTTTCATTGTTTTATAATTTTAAATTCGTGTGTAGTTTCCTTGCCAGCCACTTTAATAAGGTACATCCCATTGGCATATCCGGAGAGATCGATATCCAGTTTACCAAAATTGGTTTCCATTGTTCTGGATAGATGTAATTTCCCATTGAGATCGAATACCTGAACATTCAATTTTTCATTCGTATCAAAGCCCAAATCTACAGATACCGAGCTTGCATCTACCATTGGGTTGGGATAGGCCATGGCCTTATCTGTTAGGATAAAGGTAACCTCAAACAATCCCTGACAATCTTTATTTGTAAGGACCTTTAATTTGTTTACCGATTGACTCAATTTAAGTTTAAATGATTCCTGTGTGGTAAGATGGACTTCATCATTGATTTGTATGTTGTAAAAATCGGCGCCTTTTAATTCCAAGGAAAGTATATTATCGTTCTTGTTCAAACTTGAATATACTTCCAAGGATTGTGGTTCTGTGACTGTCAAGGTGTAGCATTGCTGGTAATCAGATTGGCCTGCAACAGTAATGCACAGTTGATAGTTACCTGCGGATAAATTCTCAAAAACGACTTCGTTTTCAAAATTGACGGTGGCCTCACTGTTCCCGGACAATGTAGCTGTATAGGCAAGTGTTTGCAAAGCAGATACGGATATGCTTCCATTATCACTGCCACGACAGGTTTCGCTTTGCGTCAGAACCGTGAAATTGTCCTCTGGGAGAGAAAAAACCTCACAGCCGTCCACATTCACAACAGCTCCCAATGTTGTATTCGGGCAAAGGTCGTTCGCATCCAATACCCCATCGGAATCTGCATCGGGAGGGTTGTCGTTCGGAAAAAGCCCACTTGGGTTATTTCCAAAAATACGGTACTCCCCTGGTGCCAGAACCATTGGTTCGTTTACATTTACCACAACATGCTTTAGGTTATTCTCCAAAAACTCGTACCAAACTCCAGTTTCTTGAAATTTGGGATCTATTGCTTGTTCCTGCACATCAAAATTCCCTACAATGACCACATACCCGATCTCGCCCTCACCGGCTGAGGCATTGGTTAAATGAATCGTTTTTAATCCGGATTCATTGTCCGCATCCAAGGCAAAATCCATAGTTTCAAATATGGGCTCCTCTACTGCCAACAAGTTTAATTTGGACCATGTATCGTAAACATTCTTTCTATCCGGGTCATTAAAATACTCCCACAAAATGGGCTTGTTCCCAGTTCTTCCGTTATAATCGATGGAATAATCGTATCCCAACTCACCGAATTGCCAAATCATTTTTGGTCCGGGGACAGTAAAGAAAAAAGCTCCCGCCAGCTCCAAACGGTCCAAGCCCGTGGATATTTGCTGTATATTGTAGTCTCCGGATGCGTTTCCAAAATTCAGGTTGCGGTACATCATGCGTTCTTCATCATGACTTTCCATGTACGAAATATTGGATGGCGCGCTCCAGTTGCGATTTAAATAGGACACCCAAGAGAAGTCGGAATTATTGTTCCAGCCCATCGAAGCTTCGCTGTAGGAAACATTTAGATTGCTCCACAGCATAATACCTTTACCTTCTTCCAAGCGATATTCTGCCCACTCGGTCTCTTCTTCATTTGTTCCCAAATGTTCAAAAATGACCAAAAAATCCTCTTTGATTTCCCATTGATAATCTGCATATTCCTTGAGTACGGCAACCCTATCCGCTTGATAAGCTCCTGTACAAGCTTCGTCGGATGCTGAGCAATTCTGGGTAAAACCCTTGGTCAGGTCCCACCGAAAACCGTCCAAATTATACTCCGATATCCAGTATTGGGATACACGTTTTACGTAGTCCTTGGTTGCTTGTTGACCGTGGTCAAAATCGTTAAAAACACTGTAAGCATGTGTTGCCTCCTCATTAAAGAACGGATTGTCCCCTGCGGCGGAACCCCCATAGCCTCCGTTATCGGTGTTCCAAAGTCGGTAAAACGGGTTTTGCCCGGATGCATGGTTAAAAACCACATCCACGATTACCGCCATACCCCTTCCATGGCATTCATCGACCAATTGTTTAAAAGCATTGGCCGTTCCATAATATTTGTCCAACGCCATATGGAATGATGGATTGTACCCCCAACTCTCGTTGCCATCGAATTCGGAAACAGGCATCAGCTCAATGGCGTTTACACCCAGTCCTTGAAGATAATCCAACCTATTCCGTACGGCATCAAAGCTGTGCAGTTGATCAAAATCCCTTATCAGCAGCTCATAAACCACCAAATCCGTTTTACTGGGTAGTTCCACTCCATCATTTTGCCAATTAAATGTAGGCTGACCTGTTTTTAGTACAGTTACAGCGTGTTCTGTTTGACCGGAAGGGTAGGCTGGTAAATCCGGATAGGTAATATTATCGATATAGGAATCGTTGTTCTCATCCAAAATAAGGGTGGAGTAAGGGTCTGCAATTGTAATCTCCCCATCTACCAAGTATTGATACATATGATCAAATTGAGGAGTCAATCCGGTCAACTCGATCCAGAATCGATCTTGATAACTATCCTTTTTCAGTAAATATGCATCATTGGGTGTCCAATTATTGAAATCTCCGACCACATGCACCACCTCTTTCCCCGGAGCATATAAAACGAGTGTTGCCGAAGTATCGTCATTGGGATCAAAGTTGATGCCGTCCTGCATACCGTTGGGCACTGCTTGTTCTTCAATATTAACCACGACCATAAAATTTTCCGTACGCGTTTCGCCTTCGCTTTCGGCTTCTAAAACATACTGTGAATTTTCGGTGATATTGGTATGATCAAAATTGTATTCCACGCCATTAAAGGAATCGGTTATGTTTCCGTTGATGGTCAATGTGAATTCTGCCTCTACGGAACTTGTGGCGGAAATTACCAAATTCTCACCCGGATTTAACACGGTTAGACTTGTGGTAGGATTGGTCAGTTCCATTTGAAAGCTGCCAACATCAAAAAAGAAATCGTTGCAGCCATTGGCCTTAAGCTCTTGACTGCCCAATGCATTCCGGAAAACCATTCCCATTCGGGTTGCATTGTCAGCTTGCTCAGGGGTTAATCCATAGTAATCTTCTGGAACAAATGTGATGCTCCATGTTCCATTACCGTTATCGGACATTTCTCCAACACCGTCATCTTGCCCCCAATTTCCAACAACTGTTGCCCATGGGTCGATGTTCGTCCCTATACCGGAATGAAGATATACTTTGTTCGGATCGGCAAGTCCATTGCAGTCGGTCGCATTGCTGTTAAGATCTACGGTTATGGTTATTTGCTCATCCACCGCAAAAGGAAAAGGCTCAATGGTAACTTGGGCCCAGAACGTTGTGATGGATAGCAAAAACCCTAAAAGTATAAGTTTTTTCATAGTGGCTATTTAGAAAAAAAGGGAAACAGCAGTATGCCATTCCCCTTTATCTTTAATTATTTAAAGGGTCTGTTACCTATCTTGCAATCAAGGAATAAACAGGTGCGCCCTCGTTGGACAGGTCCATGGTAACCAGATAAGTACCTGCCGTTACGGCAATATTATCACCACCTGCATCCAAGGTTCCATCTGCACCGGTATCACCGAAATCGGTATCCCATGCTTCATTTATCCTAAATTTGATTTCCCCGTCGATCAATTCCACATTTTCGGCCACCCAAATACCGGGGTTCACTTCGGTGAGCATATAATCATTGGTTGCTCCCCAATCGTTATACCCACTACCAACAATACCCCATAAACTAGCTTCTTCCATGGTATAGGTCCCTGCATTGAAATCCAAAGTAATCATGTAATACCCTGCAGTTACAGCTAGGTTATCGCCACCTGCATCCAAAATTCCATCTACTCCGGTATCCCCAAAATCGGTTGTCCATTCATTGTTCATTCTAAACTTGATCTCGCCATCGATCAATTCTACACCCACTTTAAAAGTATCCGTTGTATAATCGTAGAAGAATTTGGCATCTGGCCCAGCGCCACCCCAATCGTTGTAGCCCGATCCAACTACACCCCAGGAAAACTCTTCCATGGTATAGGTGTTATCGTTAAGGTTCATGGTTATTTTGTAATCACCGGCAGTTACCGCAATATTATCGCCACCTGCATCCAAAGTTCCGTCTGCATCGGTGTCGCCAAAATCATTGGCCCAATCGTTGTTCTCACGGAATTTTATTTCCCCATCCAACAGATTTACGTAGGCAACATACACTCCGTCGGTTGAAGTAGTGTAGAAAGGGGCATCTTCGAATGCTCCCCAATCGTTATATCCGGAGCCTACCACTCCCCAACTGGATATTTCAATTCCTGCACCTCCTTCTGATGATTTTTCGACCATTGTTATGGTCAATGCTTCCACATCGGATTCCGTTGAAACTGCGTCTGTTCCTTCTCCACTTCCTACAAATGCGGTTACTTTAAAGTAAACAGTTCCCGAATTGTTTGGTTCTCCTTCTTCGTCAGTGGTAGATGGGTCGTCGTCCAATCCAAGACCTTCCGCCATGGACAGCAACTGGTTTACGGTAACACTTGCATTGGTGGTCGTCAGTGTTCCCGAATCGAACTGGTACGCTCCGTCTGCATCAAAATTCTCCGAGATAGAGCCTTCCAACCTATAGGAGATTTCTGTTGGCACTCCAAAATCCACTGGGTTCCATACAAATCGTTCGGCTATGTTATCCGGTGTCTCGTCCGAAAGAAGATATTCGACCAAAAATTCATTTTGGAATGCAACATTTTCCGATGCTGTCTGCAATGTGAATTCTGGCACGTGATCATCGTTTTCACACCCGGTAAATAGGGCCAGGGCCGTTACAACCCCCAAAATTTGTGCTATAAATAATTTTATGTTTTTCATGAGAATGGTTTTTATTAGTATCCAGGATTTTGAGTCAGATTTGGGTTGGCTTCCAATGCAGTCAATGGAATTGGGAAAAGTTTGTAGGTTTCTGGAATGGAAGTTCCATTCAATGTATTTCCTTTCCATGGCCACACGTAACTATTGCCCGTAAACTTACCAAACCGAATTAGATCACTTCTGCGATGTCCTTCGAGATTGAGTTCCCTTGCCCTTTCATCCAAAATAAAATCCAATGTAAGGGCCGATTGACCTATGGAGCTTGCATTAGAGCGGTTTCTAACAGCATTTACGTAGCTCACCGCGGTCGCCATATCGGCACCGGTAGCTCCGCGTACTGCCAGCTCGGCGTACATTAAGTAGGCATCTGCCAAACGGAACAAGGGGAAATCGGTACTGGAAAAACTTGTTGGATTGGAGTCGCTATAGTAAAATGTATTTCTAAATTTTATGGACGGGTACCCATCGGTCCATGCCTTATAGTCCGTCATTTCATAATTATGGCCTTCTGTCCAGAAAAGAGCTGCCCGATCATCCGTGCTGTTTTCCAAATCGCCATCGTTAAAGAGACCGTACCATGCTTTGGTCGCCCTGTGCCCACTCCAGCCTTCTTCTGCGCCAAAATCGCTAAGGGTCATGGTCTCTGTACTAAGGTTACCATTTACTATATATGTGGTATTCCCATAGCTTTGGCTTATATCGGCATCTGCAATCAATGGAAAAATAATTTCCGATGATAAGTTATTATCTCCTGAGAAGACGCTCTCAAAGTTTTCGTCCAAGGAGTAACCACCTTCGTTGATCACTTGTGATATAATCGGCACTGCCTCATTGTACATTGCAGTTCCTGTATACACCTCGGCGTTCATATATAGTTTTGCCAAAAGCATTCGGGCCACACTTTTATTGGCCCTACCATACTCGTTTGTATCCGGCAATAAGTCCACGGCCGCCAAGAGTTCGTTCTCCACATAGGAAAACAATTCCAAACGGTCTACCTCCGGTAGTGGATCGGATGTACCGTAATTTTCCTCTGTTGCCAGCACACCTTTACCAAAACAATCTATTAGGTAGTAGTAGGCCAAAGCTCTAATAAACCGAACTTCTCCCTCGATCTCTCCTTTGTTTTCGAAATCTACGGCACTTAATACCAAAAGCAGGTTATTTGCTTGTGGGATGGTGTAGTAAATACGATTGTAGAGGTAACGGAAAAATTTATTGTTCTCGTCCCAGTCGGAAGTGGTGGTCAATTGGTCCAAACCATCGTCCCCCCATCGGTTTTTCATGCCATCTGCGGTAAAATCCTGAAGATTGACAATTCCTCTCAAGAATGGGGATTCCCCGGCATCATCATCAATGTCGGAACTACCTGGTCCATCTGGGCCAGAAAGAGCAAATGAAGCATACAGTCTGGACAGAATACCGCTAACGGCATCCGGATCTTCCTGGAGTAGCTCATCCAAAGTGAGCTCTACTTCTGGTTCGGTATCCAGGTCTTTGGTACACCCTTGGATCATAAAGGCCAAGGGAATTACTAGAAATATTATTGATTTTAATTTTTTCATGTCAGCTATATCTTAAAAGTCCACATTTACCCCAACTGTAAAAGACCGAGGCCTTGGGTAGAAATTATTGTCTATTGCATTGAAGTTCTCAGGATCCTGTCCATCATATTTGGTAATAATGAACGGATTGTTCAAGGCTCCATAAAATCGCATGGAAACGTTTGGCAGTGCATCGTCCAAACTGTAGCCCAACACTATGTTCTCACATCTTAGAAAAGTTGCATCTTCCAAAAAGTAATCGGAGAATGGCACATTTCCCTGTACATTTACAAAGTTTGTATTTGCTGCACCGCCATAAAAATCGAGCACATTGGATAGACTATTGGAATTATTGGGGATTGCATTGTCCACCCAGCCCGATGTAAGCCTTCGGGAATTATAGACCTGTCCACCAAATTGCCCTCTAAAACCTGAGCTCAGGTCAAACTTGCCATAGTTAAAGCTAAAACCGAAACCAAATGTCCAATTTGGGCGCAAAGAACGATAATATCTGTCGTCGTTATCTACCGTACCGTCACCATTAAAATCAGCAAATGCACCATGTATTGGATTGCCAGCTTCGTCGTACAATTGTCGGAAGACCCATGCTGAATAGGGTTGGAAGCCAACTGCATGGTATGCCAGGTTTACTCCAGTACCTGTAGGCAGTCCTGATTCACTTGCTGTAATACGGGTCACATCTTCCAAGTCGGTTACTTCCGCACGACTGTAAGAGGTATTTCCATAAAATTCCAGTGACATATCATTGTTCTGAAGAGCTTTTACATTGAAATTAAGTTCAAAACCCTTGCTCTCGGTTTCACCAACATTTTTTACAAAAGAAGAGGTAAGTGCCTGTCCTGGAGCTACAGGAACCGTTGCCAACAAATCCTTGGTGGTTCGGTAGTACACATCAAAAGAACCACTTAAAACATTGTTGTTGAACAATCCAAAATCGATTCCTGCATTATAGGTCTCCGCTTTCTCCCAAGTTAGATCGGAGTTAAATGGTTTTGCCGAGTAAAGCGCATATCCTTGAAGGTATTGGCTGGTTACCGATCCTGGTTCAAAAAGTGGAAGTGATGGGTAAAAACCTACTGCCCCGGTAATGTCCTGTTGCCCAGTTCTACCCCAACCCAATCTTAATTTAAGATTGTTCACGAAATCCACACTTTCCATAAAGTCTTCTTCGTAAACTTTCCAGGCCAATGCGGCTGCAGGGAAATATCCCCATCGATTTTCCTTGGCAAATAGCGAGGATGCATCTGCTCGGAAAGACAGTGTAAGCAAATATTTATCGTAAAAATTTATGTTTCCACGACCAAAAAACGATTGCAAGTTGAGTTCGTTGTAATATCTGTTGGTTGGGTTTTGCGGATCGAACACTAGAAAACGCTCACCGGTGGAAGTATCGTAATTGTACTCCTCTTTGGTACCATCGTTCTTAAAATTTTGATACGAGTAACCGGCCTGTACATCAAAATTTGATATAGCGCCCCCCAATTCCTTATCGTAGGCCAGATAGGCCTCCAGGGTACGGTTCACAATATCTTGATTTTCCCTATAATTAACCCCCGGGTTAAATCGATAATTGTTAGCTATTTCTGTTGCGGTATCATCTTGTTTGTAGGTCGCCAGTGAATTATCGGTGTAGACCTCCTTGATTTTTGCTTTTGAAGCCTCAATACCCAAATTGGCAACGGCTCTCAGTTCTGGCATAAAATGCATTTTATAATCCAATTCCATATTGGCCAAGATTCTATTGACCCGTTCTGGTCGATAACGCTGCATTAATATGGCAACAGGGTTCCACTGTCCGTCCAAACTAACAAAATCCCCATCTAGAACCGTATTTTGGTAATATCCACCAAATCTATTGTTGGGTGAGTCATCAAAAATAGGTTTTGTGGGATCCATGTTAACGGCTCCTCCCAAAGCACCACCTTCATCGATGGAATTCTTTTTGGAGATTATGCCCTTGGCGTTGAAATCCACTTTCAAATGATCGTCAAAAAATCGTGGTGTTACCTTTACGGAGCTCGTAATCCTTTCGTAATCACTTGTTTTCACCAAGCCTTGATTTTCCGTATAACCCAATGACAATCTAATGGGAACGGATTTAAAAATACTTCCCCTGGCACTAAAATTATGATCAAAGGAAATTGCTGTTCTATAAATGGCATCTTGCCAGTCAGTATCCGCAAGTATCCTTCCTTCGATGTTTTCGGTGCTCAAATCGTCAACCGCTTCGGTAGATGGATCATCCACCCCAAGAAAATTGGTGAAATCCGGATGATACTCTTGAATAAATCTAGTAAACGAGCTCGAATTCATCATATCGATTTCCTTACCCACCTTGCTTATGGTAGTATTTGTAGAGAAATTGAATTTAAATTCCCCGGTCAATCCCTTTTTGGTAGTGATAATAATAACCCCGTTCGATGCCCTGGACCCATAAATAGCGGTCGCCGAAGCATCCTTTAATATGGAAAAACTCTCCACATCGTTTGGATTGATCAATGTTAGTGGATTGCTTACCCCGGCTGGGTTCGTATTGTCCACCGGAATTCCATCGATTACGATCAAAGGGTTGTTGTTTGCGGTCAATGAAGATCCACCGCGAATTCGGATATTCGGTGCGGCATCGGGTTGTCCACCACTGCTTGTTATCCTCACACCGGCAGTTTTACCCGTAAGGAGTTGATCCGTGGATACAATGGCTCCCTTGTTAAAGTCCTCCGAAGTTACCGACGCTACCGATCCTGTAGCATCCTCTACCGTCGTGGTACCGTACCCGATTACCACAACCTCGTCCAATAAAGTGGTATCTTCATTTAGGGTTACATTCAGTTCGTTACCCGAAACCACCATTTCTTTTGGCTGAAAACCAATATAGGAGAACACAAGTGTATCGCCCATATTGGCCTGCAGCAAATAATTCCCGTCAAAGTCAGTTGCTGTTCCCTGACTTGTTCCCTTAATGATGATACTAACTCCAGGCAATGGCACCTGGGCTGCGTCTGTTACCGTTCCTTGCACCGTAATTTGGGCATATTGTACAAAAGGAATCAGAAACATGCACCATAAAAGGTACATCCGTTTAATTCTCATATTGATGTTAGTTAAAGTTAATTTTACGATTATGCTAAATTTTACTTCCCGTAGGCGAAAATATGTAATTACCAACCTCATTTTTTTGACAATTATCAGGTTTTGACACTTACAACGTTTTCTGGTTGACAAAAAATTACCTAACGATTCCCATTCCCCTTATCTTTGGTAGAAAATTGAATCAGATTACCGGATTCAATGAAAGATCATGTAGAATGAAACCTAAAATGACGCTTAAAAAGATTGCCGCGGAATTGGGACTTTCCATTTCAACGGTATCCAAGGCACTCAAGAACAATAAGGACATAAGCAAGGAGAACCGGGAAAAAGTACAGGCCTTTGCCAAATTCTACAATTATCGACCCAACAGTATTGCGCTGAGCCTCAAAAACAAAAAAACCAAGACCATTGGTGTTATTATCCCAGAAATCGTACATCACTTTTTTGCCAAGGTAATTTCTGGTATTGAAGAGGTGGCCAACTCAAAAGAGTACAACGTTATCATCGGGGTAACCAACGAGTCATTTGACAAAGAAGTCATAAATATGGAAATGTTGGTGGATGGCAGTATCGATGGCTTTATAATATCACTATCCAAAGAGACCTTATTAAAAAAAGACTTCCATCACCTGCAAGAAACCATCAACAGAAACATTCCGGTAGTGATGTTCGACCGTGTAGTGGACGAAATTCCCAGCGATAAAATAATTATAAACGACCGTGAAGCGGGGCGAACGGCCGTTCAAAAACTGATAAATGAAGGCCGGAGAAAAATTTTATTGCTTACCACCAAGGATTATTTGGACATTGGCCGCTTGAGGACCGAGGGATATAGAGATGCCCTTTCTGCCAACAATATTCCCTACAATAAGGATTTGATCATTAGGATCGGAGAAGTCGGTGATTCCGACGATGACCAGAAGATATTGGAAGATAGAATTCATAAAGTATTCGAAAACCACCCAGATATTGACGGCATTTTCGGTGTGAACGAAATTTATGCGATCACTGCGTTGAATGTAGCTCGGGCCAGAGGCATTGAGATACCGGAACAGATTTCGGTCATCGGTTTTTCGGATGGAATTTTATCCAAATGTTCCAGACCGCACCTGACCACGATCAGTCAACACGGTATTCAAATGGGCAGGCTTGCTGCAGAGACCCTAATCAATAGACTGGAAAAAATGGAAGAAGACCATCAAGAACCACAATACACCACACATATAGTTCATACCAACCTTGTTCTTCGGGACTCGACGCTAAATTAAGGGCCTGTAAAAAGGTTGCACAACTTTTAATAATTAAAAAAAGCGTACCTTTGACCCCAGTCAACGCTTAAATTTTACTTCCCGGTAAATATTGGTTGGTCAGACGAACTGTTCCAACTTTGAAATAAATATCAACTACAATGTTTCAAAAGCGTCGATTAAGCTTCTGGGAAATCTGGAACCTAAGTTTTGGATTTCTAGGAATACAAATGGGATTTGCCCTTCAAAATGCCAACGCCAGTAGAATACTCCAAAGTTTTGGTGCCGATGTGCACGAACTTTCCTGGTTCTGGATCGTTGCCCCACTTACAGGATTAATAGTACAACCCATTGTCGGTCATTATAGCGATCAGACTTGGACACGCCTTGGGCGTCGCCGCCCCTACTTTCTAACAGGTGCATTGTTGGCTTCGTTGGGGCTTGTGCTAATGCCCAACGCAGATATGTTTACGGCCATTATGCCATCGCTTTGGGTCGGAGCAGGTATGCTTATGATTATGGATGCATCATTCAATATTGCAATGGAGCCTTTTAGGGCGTTGATTGCGGATATGTTGCCCTCCGATCAGCGCACCCTTGGCTATAGTGTCCAAACAGTTTTGATCGGAATTGGTGCAGTAATAGGTTCTTGGTTGCCCTATGTTCTGACCAACTGGGTCGGTATAAGCAACACTGCAACTGCAGGGGAAGTCCCATTGAATTTATTGATTTCCTTTGTAATAGGTGCCTTGGTACTTGTTACCAGTGTTGCCATAACCGTATTCACCACAAAGGAATATACACCAGCCGAAATGGCCCTGCTGAACAAACAAGAAAACACCAAAGAAACCATTGACGAAAAGAGCAGTCTGCTGGATATTTTTTCTGATTTTGCAAAAATGCCCGTTACCATGCGGCAATTGAGTTGGGTGCAGTTCTTTTCGTGGTTCGGCTTGTTTGGGCTTTGGGTGTTCGCCACACCGGCCATCGCCGAACATATCTATGGTTTGGACCCCAACAATAGCCAAAGTTCTGCCTATCAAAATGCCGGGGATTGGGTCGGCATTTTATTCGGAGTATATAATGGGGTCTCAGCAATTTTTGCCTTTTTTCTACCGGCTATTGCCAAAAAGGTAGGACGTAAAAAAACCCATAGCATTTCCTTGATCATTGGTGCGCTCGGGTTTTTATCCATTTATATTATGCCCAACGAAAATTGGCTCATTTTGTCCATGTTCGGCATTGGAATTGCTTGGGCCAGTATTTTGGCCATGCCCTATGCGATATTGGCCGGGGCCATTCCCCCGCAAAAAATGGGCGTTTATATGGGCATTTTCAATTTTTTTATTGTGATACCACAAATTATAAATGCATTGATCGGCGGCCCCATTGTAAAGTACTTTTATAATGGCCAGCCCATTTATGCATTGGTAACAAGTGGTGTTGCTTTTCTGATCGCTGCAATACTTGTTTTAAAAGTAGATGATACGGACGATAAAGCACTAGAGTTATAATTGATTTTCCTATATTCCCGATCGAGCTAACACTCAGATAAAGAACACTTAATATTCAAAATACTATAAACATCAATCAACCGCAAAAATGAATCAAGACTATATACAACCAAATGCATGGAGCATAATTGAAGAAGGATTCGACAAGGATCGTGTTAAATCTTCCGAAAGCCTTTTTAGTATAGGAAATGGTGCCATGGGGCAACGCGCAAATTTTGAAGAGACCTATTCTGGGCCCACTTTTCAGGGTAGTTATATTGCCGGGGTATATTATCCCGATAAAACCCGTGTTGGTTGGTGGAAAAATGGCTATCCGGAATATTTCGCCAAGGTATTGAACGCACCCAATTGGATCGGTATCGATGTAGAAATCGATGGAACACCTTTGGATTTGGCCACGTGCTCCCATATCAAAAATTTTAAACGAGAGCTCAACATGAAAGAAGGATGGTACCGACGAAATTTTGTCGCGACCACCCCAAACAATGTGGAAATCGAAGTGATTGCCACCCGTTTTTTAAGTTTAGTACAGGATGAAGTTGGCGCCATCAAATTTGAGATCAAACCCATTAATACGGATGCCGAAGTTGTTTTAAAACCCTATCTCGATGCAGGTATAACCAACGAAGATAGTAACTGGGACGACAAGTTTTGGAACACTACCAAAATTAGCTCGGAAAAGAACAGGGCATTCATCGAATCCCACACCATGAAAACCAACTTTAAGGTCTGCACTTTTATGCAGGCAAAAATGGTGTATGGCAATACTACCAAGGAAGCACCCGATTCGATCAATGAAAGTGAATTGTCCGTCGGATTTGAATTCTCTCAAAAAGTAAAAAAGGGCGAACAGGTCGCTTTAATAAAATTTGGAGGCTACACTGTAGATAGAAACCACGAAGCAGATCAATTAAAAAAAGTATCCAACACCCTATTGGACCAAGTTTTTTCCATAGGGTTTGATGCGCTCTTGGACGAACAAAAAAAAGCCTGGGCCAGCGTTTGGGAAATGAGCGATATCCACATCGAAGGCGATGTGAAGGCACAGCAGGGCATACGTTTTAACATCTTCCAATTGAACCAAACCTATATGGGCACAGATTCTCGATTAAACATTGGTCCCAAAGGATTCACTGGAGAAAAATATGGAGGGAGTACCTACTGGGACACCGAAGCTTACTGCATACCGTTCTACATGGCGACCAAAAACCAAGATGTAGCGCGAAAACTATTGAAATATCGTTACAACCATTTGGAAAGGGCCATCGAAAACGCAGAAAAACTGGGTTTTAAAAACGGTGCCGCACTTTACCCCATGGTTACCATGAACGGTGAAGAATGCCATAATGAATGGGAAATTACTTTTGAAGAGATCCACAGAAACGGCGCTATTGCATTTGCCATTTTTAACTACACCCGTTACACTCAAGACCATACCTATATTCCAGAAATGGGGTTGGAAGTATTGATCGGTATTGCCCGTTTTTGGCAACAAAGGGTCAACTGGTCCACCAATCGTAACAAATACGTAATGCTCGGGGTAACCGGGCCTAACGAATACGAAAACAATGTAAACAACAACTGGTACACCAACTACATTGCCAAATGGTGTTTGGAGTATGCCTTGGAACAGTTGGATCATGTACAACAAAACTACACGAGCGACTATAAAAGGATTTTGGACAAAACCAAGTTGACCAACGATGAAACAGGGTTGTGGAAAAAAGTGGCCGACCAAATGTACCTCCCTTATTCCGAGCAACACGGCGTCTATTTGCAACAAGATGGATTTTTGGATAAGGATTTGGTACCCGTAGAGGATCTGAACAAAAAAGAACGTCCTATCAATCAACATTGGAGTTGGGACCGTATTCTAAGATCGCCCTACATTAAACAGGCCGATACATTACAAGGTTTCTATTTTTTTGAGGACCACTTTACCGATGCCGAGCTGGAAAAACATTTTGATTTCTATGAACCATATACGGTCCATGAATCTTCCTTATCACCTTGCGTACACTCGGTACAGGCAGCTAAATTGGACCGCATGGACCAAGCTTACACCTTTTATTTGAGAACCTCTCGCTTAGATTTGGACGATTACAATAAAGAAGTTGAAGAAGGTTTGCATATTACCTCCATGGCCGGTACTTGGATGAGCATTGTAGAAGGTTTTGGTGGGATGCGCATAAAAAATGGAAAACTTTCTTTTGCACCCAAAATTCCAAAACAATGGGAGAAATATTCCTTTAAGATCAACTTTAGGGAAAGAATTTTAAAAGTAACCGTATCACAAGATGGCACCACATTCGATATAGATTCGGGAGAAACCCTGGAAATATTGGTCAATGGTGAATCTGTAAAACTGGGGTAAACACATATTTACATACAATCTAACTTCGGATCAAAACAAAACTCATGAAAAAGTGGATGATTGTGTTGTATTTGGCTTTTTGCAACGCTGTAATCGGTCAAATAGAACGTATAGAGCCTCCCTACTGGTGGACGGGCATGAAACATACCGAATTGGAGTTATTGGTGTACGGTAAAAACATCAATAATCTAGAACCCGTATTTTCCGATGATATAAAAATCAAAAAAGTGGTAAAGGTTGAAAATCCCAATTATCTTTTTATCACCATCGACACAAAAGCCATATCGCCGGGAACAGCTACATTATCTTTTAAAAAAGGACGTAGAACTGTAGAATCGCACCCCTACCAATTCAAGTCTCGAAAAGAGAATTCAGAAAACAGAAAAGGCTTCGATTCCTCTGATGTCATCTATCTTTTAATGCCGGACAGATTTGCCAATGGCGACCCTTCCAACGATAGCACATCAAACACTATTGAAAAAGCCGATAGAAGCCACAAAGGAGGCAGACACGGCGGCGACATAAAGGGAATAATAGATCATTTGGACTACATCCACAATTTGGGAGCAACCGCTATCTGGAGCACTCCCCTTACCCTGGATAACGAAAAAGTTTACTCCTATCATGGATATGCCAGTAGCGACCTGTACAAAATCGACCCCCGTTACGGTACCAACCAAGATTTTGCAAAACTCTCTGCTGAACTGCACAAGAGAAACATGAAACATATTATGGATTTTGTACCTAACCACTGGGGACTGAGCCATTGGTTGATCCAAGATTTACCTTCTGATGATTGGATCCATTACTGGGAAGGTGGGGAAAATGGATTTAAACGAAGTAATTATATACAGACCACCCAGTTTGATCCCTATGCTTCCAAAATTGATGCAAAAGGAAACATGGATGGTTGGTTTGATTATACCATGCCGGACATGAACGAAAGCAATCCCATGTTGATCACTTATCTTGTTCAAAACGCTATATGGTGGATCGAGCATGGGGATTTGGATGGGCTTCGCGTGGACACTTATCCCTATAACGACAAGCAAGGCATTACCGATTGGGTGACCCGGGTTATGGAGGAGTACCCCGATTTTAATATTATGGGAGAAATTTTTATGCACGATACCGCACATATTGCCTATTGGCAAAAAGACAGTAAAGTTGGTGCAATACAAGGATTTAATTCCAATTTGCCCACTGTAATGGATTTCCCCCTGCACGACATCCTATCCCAGGTTTTTAATGAGGACGAACAAAATTGGGGAAACGGGGTATTTCGGGTATATGACCACCTAACCAAGGATTTTCTTTACCCCAACATCAATAATCTTCTAATTAAAATGGGGAACCACGATGTAAACCGAATCAACGAGGAATTGAATGGAGATGTGGATAAATACAAATTGGCCCTTACTTTAATATTGACCCTACGCGGTATTCCCCAAATCTATTATGGGGATGAAATTGGAATGATGGGCAGTAAAAGTGAAGGTGATGGAGATATTCGACGGGATTTTCCCGGAGGATGGCCCGGTGATGTACAAAATGCTTTTACAGTACACGGCAGAACAGCATTGCAAAACGAATATTTCGATTTTACCAAGAAATTATTGAACTGGAGAAAAGGCAAAAGATCGATCCACTTTGGAAAAACACTCCATTATTCACCAGTGGACAATGTTTATGTATACTTTAGATATTTGCCCGGTCATCCCAAAGAAACCGTTATGGTAGTACTGAACAATTCCACCAAAATACAGACCATAGAACTGGATAGGTTTTCAGAAGGACTACTGGGAAGCAAAACGGCCAGGGAAGTTATTTCAGGAAAAACATACGAAATCGGAAAAAGCTTGGAAATTAGGGCAAAATCAGGTTTGGTTTTAGAAGTATACTAAGTCCGTTTCTATTTTCGTTAGCAAACTACAATTCAGAATTTTATCCAAAATGGATAAAGCACTGCAAATCAACAGATATTAGAATTAAATTAGGTCAATTAAAATCATCGAAATGAAAAAATTACTGCTCTGTTTTTTGGTATTGCAATTGGCTGGGTGTGCAGAACTCCAGCAAGTCGTAAACCAATTGCCACAAGGAACAACCGGAATCGGAAACGAACAAATTGCCCAAGGATTACGAGAGGCCCTTAATATGGGAATCGATAAACAAGTGAACAAACTAGCATTGGAAAACGGCTTTTTTCGCAACGAACTGGTTAAGATCCTTTTGCCCGAAGAGTTACAAAAAGTAGATAAGACCCTTCGCGACATAGGATTGTCCAGCCTAGCGGACGAAGGATTAAAAATAATCAACCGGGCGGCAGAAGATGCCGTTAGCGAGGCAACACCCATTTTTGTGGATGCTGTTAAGGGAATCACCTTCAATGATGCCAAACAAATTCTTTTAGGTAATGATAATGCTGCCACACAATATTTACAGCAAGCGACAAAGACCCAGCTATACAACAAATTTAATCCCATTATTAAAAACTCATTTAAAAAAGTTGGTGCAGACCAAATTTGGAGCAACATTATTACCAAATACAATAATCTGCCCTTGACAAACGATGTAAATCCAGATTTAACGGATTACACCACAAATGAAGCTCTGGAAGGTGTGTACACCATGATATCGATAGAAGAAAAGGAAATTAGGACAAAAGTTTCGTCCAGAACAACAGATTTGTTAAAAAAAGTGTTCGCTCTTCAAGATAAATCATAATTTTTTGAAAAAAATATAATAACTTTAAAAAGAATACGTTCTAATTTCAATAATTGAGTTTAATTATAACAAATTCCTAAAGTTAAATTAACCTACACCTGAAGGTTAAAATGGAATTTTGTATCAGTTATCTGAGTTAGCATTTTTTTGAGTTAGTTAGTTTAAAAACCGGTGAAGTTCACCGGTTTTTTGTTTTTTCTACTTTGGTATATATGCCATCAAAAGCAACCGAACTTACCTGACCATCCCGGAGTACCTCCCAGAGTTGCCGTACCGTTCCGTTCGTATTATTGGTCCATGTAATTTGGTTTATGTAAGTTTTGCCATCCGCACCCTTAAATGGGTCGGAAATAAGAATCATTCGATTACCCGTTCGTCCACCCTTTAATTTTAAAACAGCCCCTGCATTGTCTATCCACAACTGCTCCCATTGATCAGTGGTTGTATTGAAGAAGTTTAAGCTGGTCCCGGTATATCCCGCTTGTTCGCTCGTCCAATATTCCCGTATCGCACAACCATCTTCCACCTTCTCTATTATACTAGTTCCTGCCGGCGTTCCATTTATGGAATTGATCACATTCCATTCCCCGACCCAAAAATCGAAAGCACTATGGTTCTGGGTACAACAATTACAGTTATTTGCTACTTGGGCAAACAGCTTCACCTGAATTAAAACGATAAGAATAAAAAATGTTTTTCGCATCAAGGAAAAATGGAGTTCCATTAAAGGTACTTTAATTTTATTCCAACCCAATGTAAGCAAAAGCGCCGCTTTAATTAAGATACGTTAAATTTTAGATAAATTACCTGATTTTTAGACGTGTACCCCTTTTCACCATAGTCCAAAAGGCTGTTTTGAACGTATCTTTGTAAGTAACAAATCTGAATCGCTATGAATAATCAGTATTGCAAAGTTGGAACGGTAACCCCTATCACAGGTTTAAGCCAGGCCGCATCGGTTTTGGAAGTAATGCACAATAATTTTATAGAAAAGGCCGCCAGTGTTTCTGGAAAGGATTCCCAATTGGGTGATTTTTTCAGAAACAAGGCTCTAAGCATTAAAAAGGTATTGGAAAGCTTGTAGGCAATTCCACTTAATTGATCTTAGCTAGCTCTATTTCCATTTCCTCTTGGATTTGTTGTGCCTTTTTTTCTGCACTTTCGGCAAAATCAGTCTCTGCCGAAGCATAGATAATTCCACGGGAAGAATTCACCAATAAGCCCACATCCTTGGTAATTCCATACTTGCAAACCTCTTGCAAGCTTCCGCCTTGCGCACCTACACCTGGCACCAATAAAAAGCTTTCCGGAACAAGCTTTCGAACATCGGCCAAATATGTGGCTTTTGTAGCACCCACAACATACATCAACCTTTCTGCTCCTTTATAGGTCTTGGAAACGGACAATACTTCTTTGTACAATTCCCTACCGGACACATTTTTGGTCTGAAAATCAAAAGCACCCTGATTGGAAGTGAGCGCCAATAATATGGTATGCCTATCCTTAAATTCCAAAAAAGGCTCTACCGAATCCTTTCCCATATACGGTGCAATGGTAATCGAATCAAAATTCATGGTTTCAAAGAATGCTTTCGCATAACGGGTAGATGTATTCCCGATATCGCCGCGTTTGGCATCTGCAATCGTAAATATTTCCGGATGCTTTTCGTTCAAATATACCATGGTCCGTTCCAAAGATCTCCAACCATTCAGCCCATAGGCTTCATAAAAAGCAATATTGGGCTTGTATGCCACACAATAAGGGTGCGTAGCATCGATTATTGCCTTGTTAAAAGCAAAAATGGGATCTTCTTCTTCCAAAAGATGCCTTGGAATTTTATCCAGGTCGGTATCAAGACCAACACAGAGAAATGATTTTTTTTGACGAATTTGTGAGATTAAGTCCTCTATCTTCATGCTGGTGGGTTGTTTCCGATACAGAATTTGGATTAAAAATTTTATTAAAATATCTCTGAAGCTTCCTTGAGTTTTTCGGTGTTCTCTACCAACATAAGCTCGTCAATGATTTTTTGTATATCACCATTCATAATATTTTGAAGGTCATATAATGTTAATCCGATTCTGTGATCGGTAACCCTCCCTTGGGGGTAATTATAGGTACGGATCTTCGCCGAGCGGTCGCCACTACTCACCTGTGAATTACGTTTAGCGGCATCTTCTGCCTGCTTTTTGGCCAATTCCATATCGTACAAACGTGCACGAAGTACCTTAAAAGCCTTATCCTTGTTTTTGTGCTGCGATTTTTCGTCTTGACATTGTGCCACGATACCTGTTGGAACGTGGGTCAACCGCACTGCAGAATAGGTAGTGTTCACGGATTGCCCACCTGGTCCAGAGGAACAGAAGTAATCGATACGTACATCTTTTGGGTCTATCTGCACATCAAACTCCTCTGCTTCGGGAATTACCATTACGGTTGCGGCACTGGTGTGCACACGACCTTGGGTTTCCGTCTGTGGCACACGTTGTACACGGTGCACGCCAGCTTCGAACTTTAGCGTTCCATACACATCTTCCCCGTTAACTTCAAAATGGATTTCCTTGAATCCGCCACTGGTCCCCTCGCTCAAATCGATAACATTGGTCTTCCAACCTTTGGATTCGCAATATTTAGTGTACATCCGAAAGAGGTCTCCTGCAAAAATACTCGCCTCGTCGCCTCCGGTTCCGGCCCGAATTTCCATCACCACGTTCTTCTCGTCCTCAGGGTCCTTTGGAATCAACAAATACTTGATTTCCTCTTCCAACTTGGGCAATGCGCCTTTGGCCTCGTCCAACTGCATTTTGGCCATTTCCACCATTTCTGCATCACTGCCATCGGCGATTATCTCCTCGGCTTCTTGGATATTGTTGGCAAGGGTAATATACTCGTCGCGTTTATCGCTTAGCACTTTAAGGTCCTTGTACTCTTTATTGAGCTTAACGTACCTTTTTTGGTCCGCAATAATATCTGGTTGTATGATCAGGTCCGAAACCTCATCAAAACGTTGTTTTACAATGTTGAGTTTGTCTAGCATAAATAGATCCTCGTATAGGAATTGCGAATTTACGATTTTTTAGTCGGATTATTTTCCCAACAAAAGGTGTCAGTTACCAACAAAAGTAGTTCCCAAGGTAATAATGAATGCATTTAAGCCATCACTACGTTCGTATTGACCAAACCGAAGGTCAATGGCTTTTAGACCAAAATTAAAAACGCGGGCACTTGTAAAAATGTCCTTGTACCGCACTCCAACCCCATATTGATGGGCATTGTATTTGGACAGGTCGTAATCCGATGTATAATGTACAAAAGTAGAAAGGGCTTGCTCCTTGGCATAAAAATAATCCGCTGCCGTTTGGGTATAGTAGCGGTAAGTGGGATATAAAGTAAACTTATCGGTGAGTTTAATCGGCACTTCCAAACTGGCCGTATGCGAACGTATTCCCCAATTGTCCCAATAGAATCGATAGTAAGATCGCAAAACGATCAAATCGTTCAAATAATAATTTAACCGTCCCCCCACAGGAATCTTAAAACGGCTATCGGGCAGCTGTTCTACATTATCCGCCAATTGGAAGTCATCGATATAAAAATCTTCGAAATCAGAAAAATATACACGCTGGAAAGGGGTACTCAACAATCCATTCTGCGAAACCAGGTCCATAAACAAAGCTCCTTGTAGTTTTCGGCTCAAAATCTGGGAAAACCCAAGGGAAATTGAATAGGAATTTCTGTTTTCATCTTCAAACTCGGAAAATATAGGGCTGTATGTTCCATTACCAGAAATTCGATCATCAAAAAAACCTTCACGAAGCTCAATCGGATATTGCGAGTTCCATTTGTCCAAGAACACATTGGCACTCAAGGTCACTTCGGTATTTCTCTCATTGAACAACTTGGTAAAACTGCCTCCAAATCCTATGGAAAAATAATCATATTCCGACGATACGTACCCATTAACGCTCCAAATGGAATTCCGATCCTCGGAGCTATGCTGATAACTAGGGTTAATGTAAACCAGGACATCTTTACGGGATTCACCCGATGAGGCATCGAACGGGCTCACAAGCAGTCCGCCATCCAAAGGGTTTACATTACTCGATGATGCAGAGGTGTAAGCGGAAAGCCCCACATCCACAGTCAAAATATCATCTTCGTTCATGGGCATGCGAAGCACTATACTCGATGTTGCATCCGTTAATTCCTCGGTACCTTCCCCTCCGGTTACAGCTGCATTTTGCCCATCTTGATCATAATAACTGAAGAGAATATCCACCTCACTGGCTTCCAATACTCTTTTTTTATAGGACGTATCGCTTTGTTGCGACCACATTATGGACACCATCAAAAATGATAGAAGGAAAATGGAATGCTTTACGTTTTGAGCTTGGAAGTACATTGGCTTTATATCAAAAAACGAGTAATGTTATCAATTACAACCACAGCCACCTCCGGTTTTTCCGCCGTTGGCACCAGAAGATGCTTCTCGGTACACTTGAAAATTATTCTCAAAACGTTCGCTGGGCCTGGCACTTAATTGCATATCCTCATCGTTCAGGTATGCCTTTTCATATTCACGAACGGTTACGCATGAACTTGCCAAGATCAAAAGTAATACGAAAGCTAAGGTTTTAACCATACTTCAAATGTACTAATTCGTATCGAACACAATACCGGAACTCCTATGAACTTTGTTCTCACCATCCACAACAACGGCTTCCACCCCATCTATCTGGTTGATCATATGGAGCCCTACGTCCCTTCCCAAAATAAACACTGCGGTTGCAAGTGCATCGCACAATTCGGCCTGTTTGGCAAAAATGGATACGCTATTGATTCCTCTTGTGGGGTATCCCGTTCGTGGGTCGATGATGTGAGAGTATTTTTCACCGTTCAACACTATGTATTTTTCGTAATTTCCGGAGGTGGCCACAGACGATTCCACAACGGGCAACCAACTAAAAACCCTGTCCTTGCTCAAGGGATTGGCTATGCCCACCAACCATTTTTCTCCGGTTACCTTGGTACCCCAGGTTGTAAGATCTCCGGATGCGTTGATTATACCTCCTTTGACATCTTTGGAGACCAAAAGTTCCTTGGCCTTGTCCGCAGCGTACCCCTTACCGATTGCGCCAAAACCGATTCGCATACCTTTAACTGGCAAATAGACGGTTCTGTTTTCAGCGTCCAGCACTATTTTTTTATACCCGATCTTAGATACCGACTTTTTGATTTCCGCTTCGGTCGGGGCTTTATCCATTGTTCCATCAAATTTCCAAATATGGTCCATAGAAGCATAGGTGATGTCGAAGGCACCATCCGTAAGTTCCGATATTTTAATGGACCTCTCAATAATATCGAACAACTCCTTGCCTACCTTTACCGGTTTTATACCTGCATTCTTATTGATTAAAGAGGTTTGGGAGTCTTTGTCCCATGATGAAATAATTTTCTCTATCCGTTCTATTTCCGAAACGGCTTCATGAATGTTGATGTAGCCTATCTCCTCGTTTGGTGCCACCACGGTAATCTCGAAACGGGTTCCCATCAATTTGAGGGTCTTTTTTACGGTAACCAAATTTTGCCTTGCCTGCCCATAGGTAAGCAAGGAGAAGAAAATGCAAAAAAGGGCCGTAAAAATTCTCATTTTAGGAACTTGTTGATCGTCTTAATATATTTTTCGGGTTTGGTACGGGCCACAAAACCTGTGGTACCCAAAACATTTTCATTTTTATCCAGAACCACCACTAACGGAAAATAACCCTTTGGGTTATAATTTTCTGCCAAGGATTTGTTCCGGTTGAGTTTATCTTGCGGCAGTTGATTTTTCTTTTTTCTGGGAAAATCGGCATTATATAACACGTAATGTTCGGCAGCAAACGTCTTAAATGTATCGCTATCAAAAATATGTTTCTTCAGCCTGATGCAGGGTGCGCACCAATCCGATCCAGAAAACACCAAAATAATGGGCTTGTCCTCACCCGCTGCTTGGGCCAGGGCTTCATCGTAGTTTTCGTGCCATTGTTGTGCATGGAGCATGCCTCCCCAGACAAAGAGCAAAATGTAGATTATATTTTTCATAAAATTTGGGTTTCAAAAACTATTCGAACACCCTAAGCGCAGTGCCGTCGAGTTCGGTATTATAGACCTTGAGCGCCTTTGCCGCCGTATTATCCACTTGGTTCAGAGGTGTCCCATCCTGATCAAAACGGGAACCATGCACATCGCAATAGAAAATTCCTCCATTTTGATCCACAAACCGCACTTGATCATAGGATTGATGACTGCAAACTTGGCTGGCCGCCACATATTCTCCTTGCAAGTTCCTAGCAACTACGACCAAATTCTTTAAAATAAACCCGCCATTCTCGGAGAGATTGGCTGCTTCGGCAGAATTAAGGTCGATAATAAAATCGACTCCGGTAGGTTCTTCTACCAAATTACCGTCCACTTCATCACTGGAGCAACCGTGCAGACATGGGAAGGTTAGGGCAAAAGCGGCACCCGCTCCCAAACTTTTCAAAAACTCTTTTCTTTCCATAGCGTGAGGTTTATATACTCAAACGCTATTTCCGAGCAAATCGTATGCTAATATTCAAACTTCCCGTAGGGACTCTGAATGGTCAATTTTTTAGTGTCGGATGCTTCCACGCGCCCAATTATCTGAGCATCCACATCAAAACTATTGGAAATGGACACAATATCTTCCGCCACTCCTTCATCCACATACAACTCCATTCGATGTCCACAGTTAAAAACCTGGTACATTTCTTTCCAATCGGTTCCGGATTGTTCCTGGATCAATTTAAACAAAGGTGGAATGGAAAACATATTATCCTTTACTATATGGAGATTCTCCACAAAATGAAGAATTTTGGTCTGAGCACCTCCACTACAGTGCACCATACCATGAATTTGTTGTGAGGTGTATTTGTCCAATATTTTTTTAATGATCGGTGCATAGGTTCTGGTTGGCGACAAAACCAATTTACCAGCATCAAGCGGTGAATCGGATACAGCGTCCGTTAAACCTGTATTCCCGGAATACACCAATTCTTCAGGCACTGAAGCATCAAAACTTTCAGGGTATTTATCCGCAAGATACTTGGAGAACACATCATGCCTGGCCGATGTCAGCCCGTTACTGCCCATTCCCCCATTGTACTCGGTTTCGTAAGACGCTTTTCCGAACGATGCCAAACCGACAATCACATCCCCCGCCTTTATATTGGCATTGTCTATAACGTTTTTACGTTCCATACGAGCCGTTACCGTGGAGTCTACGATAATGGTACGAACCAGGTCACCGACATCCGCGGTCTCACCTCCGGTGGAACGTATGGTAATCCCGTGTTTGCCCAAATCTGAAATAAGTTCCTCCGTACCATTGATGATGGCAGAAATCACCTCGCCAGGAATCAAGTTCTTGTTTCGCCCAATGGTGGATGACAGCATTATATTATCGGTAGCGCCTACACAAATAAGATCGTCCACGTTCATAATTAGGGCGTCTTGGGCTATACCTTTCCAAACCGAAATATCCCCGGTTTCTTTCCAGTACATATATGCCAAAGAGGATTTTGTCCCAGCACCGTCGGCATGCATTACCAAACAATGTTCGTGGCTCCCGGTGAGATAATCGGGCACTATTTTACAAAATGCCTTGGGAAAAAGTCCTTTGTCTATATTTTTGATGGCGTTGTGCACGTCTTCTTTGGAGGCGGAAACTCCTCGTTGTGCATATCTTTTACTGGTATCGGATGACATATGAATACTTTGCGCAAAAATAACGGAAAGCCATCAAACTATTGACATGCTTTCCGTCTTTTCCTCTTTGGCACCAAACTACTTGGAGAACAATATTTCCCGATACTTGGTCAAAGGCCAAAACTCGTCGGCAATCAATTTTTCCAATTTATCGGAATGCTCCCGGATCTTTTCAAAATATGGCCTCACATTATCGCAATACGCTTTGGCCTTTCTATCCACCATGGACATGCCATTGGCACGTTTGCGTGCATCTGCCATCTCGTCGGTAAGTTTTTTTATACTCAGGATGTGTTCTCCTACCTGTTCCAAAATATTCAATTGGCTTTCTGCGACTTTTTTGTGTGCCGCCCCATATACTTCTTTTAACCCTCGAATGTTCTTTAACAACACATTTTGGTATTTTACGGCTGCAGGAATAATATGGTTGTACACCATTTCTCCCAATACCCTTCCCTCTATCTGGATATGGAAAATATAGGCACCCAACTCTACTTCCTTATGTGCTTTAAGCTCCACTTCGCTCAGTACTTTCATCTGTTTGAACAGCGAAATACTTTCTTTGGAAGTAATTACCTGCAGTGCTTCGGGAGTATTTTTGTTGATGCTCAATTTGCGCCTGCGTGCCTCTTCTTGCCACTCCAGTCCATATCCATCTCCTTCGAAACGGATACGCTTGGAGGTTTTGATATATTCTCGCAATACGTTAAAGACCGCCTCGTCCTTTTTCAGGTTTTTCTTGTCGATCAGGGTATCGACCTCCTTTTTAAAATCTGTAAGTTGCTTGGCCACAATAGTGTTGAGCAAGGTCATGGGCTTGGCGCAGTTGGTTTTGGCCCCAACCCCCCTCATTTCAAATTTGTTCCCAGTAAAGGCAAACGGAGAAGTTCGGTTCCTATCCGTATTGTCCAGCAGTATCTCTGGTATTTTACCTACCACATTAAGTTTGAGCTCGGTTTTTTCTTTAGGTGACAGCTTTCCCTTGGAAACCCCTTCGAGTTCGTCGAGCACATCGCTCAATTGTTTACCTATAAATATGGAAATTATTGGTGGAGGCGCTTCGTTAGCCCCCAACCTATGATCATTGCTCGCAGATGCAATGGAAGACCTCAACAATTCCTCATAGGTATCCACCGCCTTAATGGTGTTTACAAAAAATGTAAGGAATTGAAGGTTTTTCATTGGTGTGGTTCCAGGACTCAACAGGTTTACTCCCGTATCGGTGGCCAAGGACCAGTTGTTGTGTTTTCCGGACCCATTTATTCCAGCAAATGGTTTTTCGTGGAAGAGCACGGTGAAATTGAATTTATCGGCAATTTCCTCCATAACATCCATTAGTAATAGATTATGGTCTACGGAGAGATTGGCTTCTTCAAAAACCGAGGCCAATTCAAATTGGTTCGGCGCCACCTCATTATGACGGGTTTTGACGGGGATTCCCAATTTGGTGCATTCTTTTTCGAGTTCGCTCATAAATGCCAAAGCCCGGGCAGGAATCACCCCAAAATAATGATCGTCCAACTGTTGTCCTTTGGCAGAAAAACTCCCCACTAAAGTTCGCCCGGTGACCGAAAGGTCTATCCTGGATTTGGCCAAAGATTTATCGATTAAAAAATACTCTTGTTCCCAACCCAAGGTAGCATGTACTTTTCTAACATTTTTATCAAAATACTGTGCTACGGAGGTCGCCGCTTCATCCACAGCGCTCAATGCCCGCAGCAATGGCGCTTTATTATCCAACGCCTCGCCGGTATACGCCACGAATATGGTAGGTATACAAAGAGTGGTCTTATAAATAAATGCAGGAGATGTTGGGTCCCAAGCCGTATATCCTCGGGCTTCAAACGTATTTCGGATACCGCCACTGGGAAAACTGGATGCATCCGGTTCTTGCTGCACCAACTGGGCCCCTCCAAACTTCTCCATGGCCCTACCATCTGGAAGCAGATCAAAAAATGCATCCTGTTTTTCTGCTGTAGAACCTGTGAGCGGTTGAAACCAATGGGTATAATGGGTCGCTCCGACCGATAGTGCCCACGCTTTCATCCCCTCCGCTACCTGATTGGCGATTTTACGATCGATTTTGGTTCCTTGAAATATTGCCGATTTTACGTTATCCAATGCTTCTGCAGTTAAAAACTGAAGCATTTTCTCTTCATTGAAAACATTTTTCCCAAAGAGTTCGGACCTTTTGCCCGTTTCGTTGATATTGGTATATGTTCGATTGCGGCTTTCGGTCAGTGCTTGAAATCTTGTTTGCGGCATATTGAAGTATTTTTAATTTTCAAATCTACAATTAAGAATTTAATAATTAATAATCAAAAAATTACTTTTTTGATATTTGACCCCACCTTTAAAAGGGGTATTTTAAACATTAAACGAAAATTTGTGATTTTACCCCCTCAAAATACAGATATTCCATCGAAACAATTATTTTTGTGAATCATAAAATATAAAACGATTAACTACCGGAATTATGAGCAAATCTAAATTAGAGTATCTATGGTTGGATGGATATGACCCAACAGCCAACATCAGAAGTAAGACCAGAATAGAAGAAAACTTCAGCGGCAAACTAGAAGATTGCCCCATGTGGTCTTTTGACGGTTCATCCACAAAACAGGCAGAAGGTGGTAATTCCGACTGTTTATTGAAACCCGTTGCCATTTATCCAGATCCAGCCAGAAGAAACGGTTTTTTGGTAATGACAGAGGTTTTAAATCCGGATGGAACGCCTCATGCCAGTAATTCGAGGGCGACCATAGACGATGCCGATCACGATTTCTGGTTTGGTTTTGAACAAGAGTACTTTATAATGGATACGGCCACCCAGCTGCCGTTAGGCTTCCCCGTTGGCGGTTATCCAGGCCCACAAGGATTATACTATTGTTCCGTAGGTGGTAAAAATACTTGGGGCAGGGATCTTGTTGAGGAACACGCCGACCTTTGTTTGGATGCTGGTCTTCAGTTCGAAGGTATTAACCAAGAGGTTGCTGCCGGGCAGTGGGAGTTCCAATTGTTCGCCAAAGGCGCCAAAAAGGCCGGAGACGAGATTTGGGTCGCACGTTACCTATTACAGAGATTGACAGAAAGTTACGGATACTATATTGAGTACCACCCAAAACCGATCAAAGGGGATTGGAACGGTTCCGGTATGCACGCCAACTTCTCCAATACGTTGTTGAGAACCTGTGGATCTAAAGAAACATATGAAAAAGTATGTGAAGCTTTCCGCCCGGTTACCAAAGAGCATATTGCCGTTTATGGTGAATTTAACGATGAAAGATTGACCGGACAGCACGAAACAGCTTCCATTAAGGACTTTAGCTACGGTGTTTCCGATAGAGGTGCCTCTATCAGGATTCCGATCATGACCGTGGAAAAGGGCTGGAAAGGATGGTTGGAAGACAGAAGACCTGCTTCCAATGCCGACCCTTATAAGGTAGCTGCCAGAATTATTAAAACGGTTAAATCCGCGGATATATAAGTACACATATTAATTAGTTGTTGATTATATATGAAAACCGTCCCACATTAGGGGCGGTTTTTATTTTATGGTCATATATATAAATACCACATAGAAGGTTAAAAGAATTAAACCATCTCTCCAGCCCAACCGTAATCCTTTTGGAAAAAACACCAATGGAAAAATAAGAAAAGATATCCCAAGCATCCAAAAGATATCGCTGGACAACAACCCCTCGTCCATTACGGTTATCGGGGTAATTATCGAAGTTATTCCCAATACCGCGAGCAGATTAAAAATATTGGACCCGATCAAATTCCCTAAAGAAATCGCTTTTTCCTGTTTGATCACCGCGATTACCGATGCTGCCAACTCCGGAATACTGGTTCCTACGGACACTATGGTTATCCCAATTACACGATCACTTACTCCAAAGGAGGACGCCAGACCCACTGCACCATCAATAAGCAGCTCGGAACCTCCCCAAAGTGCAGTTCCTCCTATTCCCAGAAACAGGACTATTTTATACAATGGCAAAGGAACATCGTCCTCCGGCATTTCGTCCACTACCGCTGTTTTTTGAAACCTCAGCAAGTAAACAAGGAACACAAATAGCAAGGATACCATTATGATCCCTTCATATTGTTCCAGAACCCCATCAAAATAAATAAAGCCACAAAACAACAACGAAGCAACTATCATAACCGGCCAATCGGTAGTGTAAAAACTTTTACGCACATCTATACTTCCCATTATTACGGTAATGGCCAAAACCAGTCCCAGATTTGCGATATTGGACCCCACAACATTGCCCAGGGAAAGGTCCGGAAACCCATCCAAAGCAGCCTTTATGCTTACAATAAGCTCTGGGGCAGAGGTGGCAAAGGAAACCACCGTCATACCAATAACAATTTTAGGGATATAGAGCCGCAAGGACAGGGCTACCGCCGATTTTAACAACCAATTTCCACCTGCTATAAGCAGAACCAATCCTAAAACAATAAAAAGTAGATTTCCCAAAAATGTATGATTTGCATGCAAATATAATGGAAGAATAACTCACCCAAGAAGGTTATAACAAAAATAAAAACTACTTTTTTAGTTAATAAACTATAAAAATAGTTGTTTAACTATAAGATTAGTATTAAGTTTGGGCAACAAATACAGTATTATGCAAAAATTGACCAACAAGGAAGAGGAAATCATGAAAATTCTCTGGGAGCTCAAAAAAGCGTTTGTAAAAGAAATTCTTGAGGAAATTAGAGGTGAAAAACCGCATTACAACACCTTGTCCACCATAGTTAGAAACCTACAGGAAAAAGGATTCGTAGACCACGAAGCGTTCGGTAACACCCATAGGTATTTCCCTTTGATCACCAAAGAACAGTACCGCAAAAAATATGTGAATGCCGCAATTGCCGATTACTATAACGACTCTTTTAAGAGTTTGGTCTCACATTTTGCACAAGAAGAAAAGATATCGGTTTCCGAGCTAAAAGAGATTATTGACCTAATTGAAAAGAAAAAGTAATGGAAACCATTCTACTATATATTTTACAATCCTTTCTTGTGGCCGGTGGTTTTTTGGCGGTGTACCATATTTTTCTAAAAAAGGAGACCCTTTTTATGGAGAATCGGCTGTTTTTGGTTGCAGGCCTGGTACTGTCCTTTATCTTTCCATTACTTAAAATTCAGCAAACCGTTGTAGCGGCCCAACCTATTTTAGTGCAAGTTGGTGAAACCTCCTCTCAAGTTCCCGCCACAACAGGTCAAAATGGCTTTATTGTCCCCGAGGGTTTAATCATAGCCTTATACTTATCGGTCGCCATTTTACTATTTATAAAATTCATTACAAGGTTGCTTTCGCTAAGAAAGCTATCCAGAAACGCAAATATTAAAAAGGAAAGTCCATATGTTCATATGATTACGGAAAAGCGGATTTCCCCCTTCTCGTTCTTCAATTATATTTTTTATAATCCGCGATTGTTCGAACCAAACGAACTACGCTCGGTTTTGGAACACGAAAAGGTCCATGCAAGACAATATCACACCTTGGATATTCTATTATTGGAAGTTTTAAAGATAGTTTTCTGGTTCAATCCAATTCTATGGTTGTATCAAAGTGCAATAAAACAGAACCTAGAGTATTTGGCGGATCATTACGCCGTGGAAGAAACGGACAACAAAAAATCCTACCAGTACCTTATGCTAAAACAGGCGGTCGATCAAAAAGAATACACATTGGCCAACTCATTTTATAATTCATTAATCAAAAAACGAATAGTCATGTTAAATCAAAATCAATCGAAAAAAATCAACATTCTTAAAACATTGGCCGTAATGCCTCTATTGGGATTGCTGCTTGTGAGTTTCAATATTGAGAAAAAATATCTTTATAAAGATTCCGTCACCCTCGATAACGTTATGGTAAAAGAAACACCAAAAGACGACAAGATGGTAGAGCTAACCATTGACAAGAACACCACAGATGCGGATTTGGACAACATTAAAAAAGATTTGGCCAAAGAGGGTGTGGACTTTAGCTATACCACAGTAAGGAACGACGACGGCGAAATTATTTCCATCTCGTTGAACCTAAGCGGAAAAAACGCAAACGGTAAAGACTTTAGTGGGAATTACAACTCAAATTCCGACAGTCCGATCAACCCTATAACCGTACTATACGATGATACGAACAATGCGGTCTCCTTTTGGAACGCAAAAAAGAAAAGTAAGGTTAAAACCCATAGAACGGATGATAGTGACGTCTCATGGAGTACGGATGACGAAAAAGAAATTATCGTAAAAAAAGTAGATGGTAAAAAGAAGGTATTCGTCAATGGTGAGGAGGTCAATGAAGATAAGCTACATACCATGGATATACATTTAGATGAGGATAGTGATGAAGAAAGTGTTTTTATAGTCAAACAAAAAGGTAACAGAAAGAAGAATGTAAAAATTGAGAAAATTGGAAAAAAGAAAGACGGTGCATTTGTAATGAAAATGATTGACGACAAGGATGTGAACATTGAGAATAAAACAAATGTAATGGTCATTAGGGATTCCGATGATGACGAGGATATCGAAGTCAGCGGTGATGACTCGAACTTCCTTTTTATAAGTTCTGATGACAAAGGTCGACCACTGTATATTGTGGATGGTAAAAAAACAAAACAAAAAATGGTCAATAAAATATCACCTTCCGATATTGAAAATGTAACCGTTTTAAAGGGAGACCCTGCTATTGAAAAATATGGTAAAAAAGCTACAAATGGAGTGGTTGAGATAACCACCAAAAAAAATAAATAATTCCTTTTTAAACCATAAAAACTTAATGTTGAATGAGTCGCTTTTTTTAGCGGCTCTTTTTTTATCGAGAAACGAAACAGCTAAAAATAGCGCTTTTTTAAACGAAAGCTCCCTAGGTTTTGGCAAACCTATTAAAAGACCCTCTACAATTCTAACATTATTTAACCACACAAACACTTATAGGTTACATATATTAATTTTTACCAAGCACCAAGATTACACTTATAGCAGCTTACCGTTTTAAAAGATTCAATCTCGTATTCAATTGCATAGATTTTTACTCAATAGCTTGGAAGCATGACTTTTATCATTCTATATTCGAAAAACATACAAGCAAAATAGTTGTTTGTTCAACATTTAAACCAATCTAAAAAATGATCGCAATCGTAAAGTTTTTCATCGCTCTTTTAATGCAACTCCTGACTCTAATTTTTATTTAAAAAACACCGAGCTACCTGCAACCTTATAAGATATAACCTATAAGTTGCTTTGCCTATATTTGTCCTAAACCCAATTAATTTATGTTTTACAAGGTTTTGGCCAAAGTAAACAAGGTTATTCTCCCGTCATATTCTAAAAAGGGACTGGATCTATCCAAGGCAAGTAAATTGCAGCTAGCGATAATCGGGTGGCGCTATTTTGTAACCACCAAGGCTTTGGACAATAATTAATATCTCAGTAGGGCTTTTACAGGATAACCGTTGAGCTTATCGCCCCCCTTTAAAAAGGAAAGTTCGATTAGAAAATTGCACTGGACCACCTCTCCCCCTAGCTTCTCCACTAATTTACATACGGCTTCGGCAGTCCCACCTGTTGCCAGTACATCGTCGTGCACCAACACCTTGTCACCTTCCTCAATGGCGTCCGTGTGGATTTCCAAGATCCCCTTTCCATATTCCAGATCATAGGACTCAGAAATAGTCGTATAAGGTAGCTTTCCTGATTTTCGGACAGTTACAAAACCAGCACCTAGTTTTTCGGCCAACATGGGAGCAAAAATAAAACCTCGGCTGTCCACCCCTACTACTTTATCAATTTTCGTATTGCCAATAAACCCCACCAAGGCATTGGCCGCCTTTTGCAGCGCTGTGGCATTTTTTAATAGGGGCGTTATATCCTTAAAAGTCACGCCCGGTTTTGGGAAGTCCTTAATATCACGAATGTAGGGTTCAAAATCCATTTTTGTTCGCTAGGGTTTTGTGGTAAAGTTAAAAAGAAATATATTTGCAGCCCTTAAATAAGGCCGCGTGGCGCAACTGAATAGCGCATCTGATTACGGCTCAGAAGGTTGCAGGTTTGAATCCTGCCGCGGTCACTAAAGGGGATTTTCCACAAATTTGATGGAAATTCCCCTTTTCTATTTCCTTGCAATTATCTGAAAATGAGGATATTGCACCAAATATTTCATTGACACGAAAAGTTTGAACTAGCTTTTTTTTGAAGTTATACGCAATCCCGTCAGGGAACACCATATATTGTACGGCCCTTTTGGTTTCCAAATCGCCTAACTCCCACAATTTAGGCAGGTTACAGGCATAACCAAGTGCCATCTTTACCGATTTTTTGAGGTTTGAACTATTGATCCCCCCATTTTCCAGTTTTACTTCCAGTTCCCTTTGTTTCGCTTTTAGTTCCGGCATAAAAAGGTCGTATTGCGACTTCGTGATTTCATTTAGTACAACAAACCTTCTTTCCAATGTATGAATACGTTCCCCGATCTGGCCGAGTTCCTTGGTCAATCGCCTTTGGTCTTCTAGAGCTTCTTGATTTTTATTAATTAAGGTGTCGTGAATTATCGCCGTTAATGGTTCGATATACTTTCTATCTGCTATTTTAAACCTCCCTAATACGTTTAAAAATTCGTCATGCAGCTTTTTGGCACTTCTGTTCTCCTTGCTTCCTTTACGCCTATTCTTGTAATAATACAGGCCCTTTTTCTTTACGATAAATCCAGTGTAAGGTGTTCCGCAAACCGAGGATCTGACGAACTTTTTCAATGGCAGGTTTTCATCGTCGAACGAATATTTCTTCGGTGAATTCCCTGCGTGAAGCAAATCATGGATTTTAAGAAATACTTTCTTTGGTATTAAAGCTTCATGTTTTCCCGGAATTACCTCTCCCGGAATCAGACTATTGACAATAAGCCCGCAGTAAAAAGGGTTCCTGAAAAGGTCGGTCAGTTTTTTTGCGTTGATATTCAAGCCCTTTTCTTCCAAGCGTTTTGCAATCTCGACATGGGACATATTTGCGTTCGCCTTCCACAAAAACGCTTGCTTGAGTAGTCTTCCTTTTTTGGTAATCACGAAATTAGGAACCTTCCCCTTTCCGGGATTGGCATTGGTGTAACCAAAGGGATAAGCTCCCGTCCAGTATCCCTTCCGTAACTTCTCCTGCATGCCCGTAATGGATTTGTCCCTGCGGATTTGGTTGTCGAAGTGGGAAAACATGTGGAAAAGATTTTCCTGGAACGTACCTGCGCTTGTTGTAACATCGATTTCCTGGGTGGCCGAAACGACCGCTATTCCCTGTTTCTTTAGTTGCCCACTGATATATGCACCGTTCGCGCCAGTTCTTGAAAACCTATCGTAGGAATAGACAATGATATAACCGATGTTCTTTCGTCGCTTGACATAGCTTAGCATCTTTTGGAATTCCCTACGTTCGTCGCTCTTTGCCGATTCATAGGTTCCCCCGAAATATTCGATTATCTCTAGCTTTTTTCTGATCGCATACTCTTGGCAATATTTGAGTTGGGTAGTTAGACTGGCATTGTTGTCAAATTGCTCTTTGCTGGAAACACGGGTGTAAATGACGGCCGTATTACTTTTACCTATGATTCTTCCCTTTTCCTTCTTGGCAAATTGCTCGAATACCTCTAAGTCCATATGCTATCTTTTTGGGCCTGTAAAACCCTTTTTTCTTTTATTCCCGTCCTCAAAACCCAAGTTGAAATTCTTCGAAAGGTTTTTTTTTTGACCTATTTCATTTTGCATTCTCTTGATCGATGTATCATAGAAAAAGTTGACTATCGCCAACATATTGTTGTGCTTCTCGGAAGCTTTGAGTGCATCGATATATTCCTGCCTATCCTCCTTTAAAATAATGATATGGGGATGTTTGAACTTCTCCAGAATAAAATTGGACAGCAACCGGCCTAACCTTCCATTACCATCCGGAAAGGGATGGCTGTAAATGAACATTTTGTGGAATATGGCGCTCAACTCCAAAGGGTGGGTTTTTTTGTTTTTGATGGCATCGTCAAAACTGGCCAGAAGCCTTGGCATGTTCGCTATGGCCTTTTTGGTGTCACGGAATACCGTATCACCGGCCGCCATTTGGGTCTTGGCATATTCCCCGGGTTTGTGGCCTTTATAGGGCAATGTATTTTTGGTCAATATTTTATGTACCGTTCTTACGAAGGATTCGTTGAAATCGGAACCCTTGTTTTTCAGGATATAATCGTAGGCATTGAAATGGTCCATTATTTCGAACGCTTCCAGTAAGGTCTTGTTGACAAGATTAACGGCATACCCCTTTTCCTTAAGCTCCCTCGTGTCGTCCACGCTGAAGCTATTGCCCTCTATACCACAACTGTGGGCGGAAAACAGGATTTCATTGTATCTCCTGAAATCATCGGCATCAAAGGCCGATACGATCAATTTATCATATTTCTCCTTTAGGGAATCGTATTTTTTTCTGGTTGCGACGAACGGATCCTTTCCTTCCATGGGCTATTTGAATTTTGAATCGATTTCTATTTTCTTTTGGGCCTGTCTTTCGGCTTTCCAGAACACTCTTTTTCGAAATGGCCTCAAATGTTTGGCCCATTCTCCACTTGCGGTCAACATTCTTTTGGTTCCCGTTCTCATTGTTCGACCTTATTTTGGTTCAGGACCTTGTCCTCGTTCTTTACCAGATAATCAAAGGCCTTGTTGACCAGTTCGTTCAGTTTCATTTTTTCCCTTTCGGCCATTATCGAAAGTTTTCTGTGGATTTCACTGGATGTACGGATATTGAACACGCCCCTATAAAACCTGTTCGGTTCTTTGCCAAGCTCCTTGCAGGTTTCAAGATAATCTTCAACGGATTCTTCAAAGGCTTTCTTCAGCTCTTCAACGGACCCGCCCTCATAGCTGACCAAGTCGTTTATTCCGATAATTTTTCCGTGTAGCAGCCCGTCCCGAGAACTATACTCCACGGAACCGAAATACCCTTCATGTTCCAAATTATCCGCCATTGCTTCTATTTTCCTGATCCGCTTTATTCCCTATTGTTTCGTTCGTTCACGAACATAATCCTAAATCCACCCATTATCAAAGATACTAAAATGCAACTATTATTTAGTTGCTGTTTTTTAAATTTAATCTTCGTCTTTACTTACCTTTTGGACATGGTCACAGACTATGTTGGCAAGTGCTAGAAGTTGTTCTACGATTCGCTCCGCATCTTCTACCGAACAATCCTCAAAACCTTTGTAAGTTCTAAGCCATGTACTGTTGAATACTTTGTTTTTCTGCTTTGGCTCGACTGTTGAGTTCGACATTTTCCATACATATCGGCAGCTCCCGTGTCTTGAAGGTGACTTCCGTATTTGTGAAAGCAGGCTTTAATTTACCTTTTTTTGTTATTAGATTCTCCAGAACCCATTATTTTATTCCATACTTATGAATAACGGTCAACAACTCTTGGTATTCTTGGCCTGAAGGATTTTTTTCTTGAAAATCCTGTTCACACAAACAATTTTACCGTTGCTTTGCTTGATTTCCAGATTCTGAAAATCATGTTGTTTCAACATATCGATAATACGCTCTCCTGTTCGTAGTCGCTCCAAACCCTCGATTGTATCGACCTCCCCATTTTTGATAATCAACTTAATGGATAGAAACCTTTTGTTCCGTATCATCTCCAGCACCTGAATTTCAGATGGAGTTAGTTCCGAAGATTGTAACTTATTGTTCTCTTTCATAATATCTTCTATAGGTTCAGTCCTTTCTTTTTCTTCTTTATTTTGCGCTTTTTCTTAATACCATCATCCATAAGTTCGAGTTTAAACGGATTCCATTCCGTTTCATCTACTAGAGGTTGGACTACTCCATCTCCTTCAATTTTTCCCAGATGACCTTTTGATTCCCCAGAAGAATCTTGAGTGCCTTGTGCAGTTCTGTTATTTCTTTGTTCATGCCTGATTGTCGTTCCATGGTTTCTTTCGCCAGTATTATGAGTTCCTCGTTCTTTTTCATTAGCCGATAGTATAACCGGACGGTCTCTTGTTTGCTCATAAGCGATATGTTTTACGATGCTGTTCCATGAAAATTTTTTACCGAGGGTACTTCCTTTATATACAACTCCTTGGTATTTGAAGGATATGCCCGAGACTCTTCCCGTGGTTTTGCTCACGTTGAATCTTGGCGATATATTTTGCTGTTGTAACAATGTGATGAATTGCGCTGTATCCGTGGCCCTTGAAATTACCGAACCGATTTTGTCCTGAAGAACAAGTTTTATCGGAACATTACCCGTTCTTAGGGTCTTCTCTATTTCTTTTTGAGTAAGTGATTTTTGGGTATTCGCCTTACCAACAATTTGGGTCAGTCCGTATTTCTTTTCCAGATCATCAAGTATTTTACGGCTTCTCCTTTTAATATTACTATCGCTTGTCAACCTCCCTGAATATCTTACCCTATTGGCTATAATATGGATATGCTCATGTTCCGTATCGGTATGACGGTACATGATAAACTGATTGTTGTCAAAACCCATCTTCATCAGATAATCGCACCCGACCGATACGAACGTCTTATCATCCAAATAATCCGAATGCGGCAGGTTCAGGGAGACATGAAGTACCGATTTCCCGAGGTTTGGGCGTAGCTCCCTTATCAAGTTGAATTCCTGCGTCATTTCAACGGAAGTGGAATGTTCGATATTGGAATCGATGACATACCCAACCCCTTCACGGACCTTTTTTTCATTGTAGGCCAGCACTCCATAAAAATCCTTTCCTATGACTATCTTACCGATCATTGTGTGCGATATTTGATTTAAGGTATTGCAATAGCGTTTTTACTTCTTCTAATTGTCTATGAATACTGAAAGGGTCACGAATACCCGAGTTTAGGACCTTGGCGATTTGGTTCAGATTGTTTCCCACTCGACTAAGTTCAACAAAAAGTTTCCGGTCCGATGGACTTACCTTTTTCTTTGGTAGCGACTTTTTCGTAATCTTTCTTCGGATAAATTCCGCAATGGACAACCCGATAGTTTCCGCATTATTGGAAACTTTGGAATAATCATCAGCGGTCATTCTTACATTGACCTGTATTGTCTTTCGTGCTGTAAATTCTTTTTTCGGTCTTCCCATTTCAATTGATTTAGCTTGTATTTCAGATAATCTGCAAACGAAGTGCGTAGGGTTTTTGTTAGCAAAAACACAACTTGCTACGTGACCTCCGATTAACTTAGGCCAAACCTAAAACATATCGCAAGTCAATAAGGGCTTTGCCGTACACGGAGTGTTGTACGGTAAATGGATTCAGCAGAGTTTTACGTCCTCAAAAAGGATTTTAAGGGAAGCCTCCGCTTCAGGAACCTCAAAGTATCTATGGGATTCCAATACGAGATGCTTTAATGCGGATCTATAGCGTGCCTTGCCATGTGCGTTGTCCTCATAAAAAGTACAGGGGTCTTTAGGATGCACCTCCATGGGCGTTGTAAAGGATTTTACGTCTCTGTTCATAAATTCGAACCGTTGGGAAGCCCTTCTGTGGATACCTTGAAGGGTAAGATCTTTGGGATAGTTGGGGACATTGTAATAAAGTTCTTCCAAGATTACGATAAAGGCCCTCCTGCGGGAAAGTTTCGGTTTCTGCGAAGCGATGCCGATGGCATTTTGTACATCGCGTACCAAACGCTCGGCCAAAAGGACCTGTAATCGGGAATATTCCTTGCCGTTGACCTCGGGATGTTCCTCCTTGGCCAATTCCTCCAGATAGCTGAGCAGTTTTTCCGACGGAATCATAATTTAGGGCCGCCCCTGCGTTTGTTTATGTTTGGAGTTCGCTCTATAACATTTACCAATGCCTTGGCAAGTTTTTCGAGCCGAAGGGAGAGGCCGAGCAGGTGTTGTTGCACTATAGAGCCCGCCAACAAATAATCGGCCATGGTAGTCTTTTTTGGCCAGAGCTTGGCCTTTACGATAAGATGTAGCAGTAATTGTTCGTGGGCATCGAGACCATAGCGGGCATTTTCCAATTCCTTACCAAGACTTTTGAGATAACCTTCGGGAAGGAGCTTCTTTTCTTTCACGGTTTTCTCCATACTTTCCCATCCGACATGCTTCGATAAATGAGCGGCCATGTAAACTACGGAGAATCGGCCATATTCCCATTTCCGGTACGAGGTGGTCTGGTCCAAGAGTTCCATTTCTACAAAATCCACTAGCGGTTCATTGGACAATGGCCGTTTAAAGTCATATTCGATATTTTTTAGTGCTTCCAGCTGTAATTTCGCGGAATTACCCAGGTTGTTTATCAGATGTCTTCCAAAGGTTTGGGACAGGTCAAACAGCGGTTGTTTATCTTCCAGAATTGCCTTTAACAGCAGTTCCCTTTGCTCTTTGGGGACTTCGTCATAATGAAGTCCATACGTAAAGATGGCCGCGATAAGGGTTTTCAGTTGCCCTTCTGAAAGCGCAGACTTTTTGTGGGAAGGGGAATGACCATCCAGTTCACTAATGACTTCCCTGAACGACTGTCGGCCTATCGGCCGACTGAAATCCAGTACTTTATATAGGGTTTCCGACATGGTATAAATTTAATCAATGTAACGGAAAAGATTCAAATAATACATCACTTCGTTCTTGGCCGTATCCACCCTTTTGAAGAGAACATAAATAGCAGAAACTGATTATCGCAATTACCCTCCAAAAGATAGTCTATAACTTCTTCCTTATAAATGGGAAGACCGTACAAATCCATCAAGGTATTCTCCTTGCTATTTTGACTTTACCTGTATGGAAAATTCGTCTTCTGGCATTCCTATTCGTTTTAATTGCCTATTTGTACTTTTTTGGTTTTTCGAAAGAGAATAAAATTAACGGAACAATAATCATTAAAGTAATCATAACGAAAGTGAATGTTCTTATCATGTAGACCACTTTAATCTCATTAACCTCTAATTCAAAAACAAGTGGTGCGATCCAAGAACACAGCGACACGGACATTAATAGGGCGAATATCCTTAAGAAGGTGTCCGAATTAAATTTTTTAATTTTTCCCATAACTCATTGATTCTTTAATCGATAACAAAGATGATTAAATTTAGGTGTTCATATCAAACATCATCCATTATGGATTCCGATTACATAGTCTTTATTCCTATTTGATTCGTTTATATGGTTGTCCTGCCCAAATTGATCTCAACTTTTGGGTAAGGGAAATTCCACTCCCATTCTCCAATCCAAAACATTCATCTTTTCTAAAAATCCTTGGATTCCCTTGACCAAATTTTCATAGGCTGGGGAATCCCCATAAATCATTTGCTCTTGCATGGTTTTATAATCTGCCTTCCAATCGTCCTCATACTCAGGGGGTGGGATGGGCCGTATATCCTGAGGTCGATGCAGATTATAATCGACCCCACCAAGTTTTGTGAATACATATCTATGATTTACAATGGTTTCATATAAACCTTTGTCGTGGATGGCATTGACCGCAAATTCCGTTTTCGATAATTGGAAAATATCGTACAAATGACGGCTTAGCCTATCCACCCTTATCTTTTCCTTGGGACGTTGGAATTCCTCATGCAATAGAAAAAGTTTTTCTAAAAAAGTCCTTTCAGGGGTTACGGATGGAACCTTTACTGGAGGCGCTACAAATTCGGCATCGGGATATTCTTCGTCCACAAAGGAGCTTATCGGTTTTGATTGAAATGGTTCCCTTAGAGAACGACAGCCAATTTCAACTTGTACCCTTGGTTGGATGTATCCGGGGGATTTGGTCAGAAATGGATAATAGATTTCTATGATACGAGGGTCTTGGTCGCTTGATTCGGCCGGAATGATATTGAAACCCACATCCTTAAATCCATTGCTCTTAAATCGCTGCTGCAACTCTGGATAAAATTTCCCTGAAATATAGGAACTCGTTTCTTTCCTCAGCTTGGTCAGCTGTTTTTTTGATAGCTCCCCTGAATATCCAAAAAATCCCCGGTCAACGGCAAGGTCGATATCTTCGCTAAATCGATCGATCAGTTTCCAAGCCTTGCTTAGCGACGTCCCGCCCTTAAAGACCAAATGTTCCGCTATCCCCATTTCAAATATTATTCCCAATGTACTGACGACCCACCAGTCCTTTTCAACCGCAAAATCTGGTATTCCCGTTTTGCCTTCTACATTTTTAAAGATGGCAAGCCTATCTTCTTTGGGTATATCGTAAAATTTCATTTTATTCATTTTTATTCATTGTCCAAGCTCTTTTCCATAATTTTCCGAATCCATGCCGGGGCCAGTGCTATATCGTGAAGCAGGTCTTTTTGGTCTTCTTTTTTCAAGAGGGCAATAATCTTTGCTTCTTCCTCGTCCGTTAATTGTTCCTTTCCTATCTCGCGAAGGGCCTGTATGACCAGTCTGCTTATCTCGCCCTTGGCCGATAAATTCTTGGGGGTGGTCTTCTTTAGTTTTATGCTTCGCTTCCCCAATTTTAATTCCCGGGGAGCTCCATCGGTAAGGAAGACAAGTTTCATGGGTACCTGTGTGCTAAGCCCCAACGCACTTAAAGCATATACCCCGGTAGGTACCAACCTGATCTTGTCCCTTTTGGCTATGGCCCTAGCAATCTCCTCTGCCGTTGGCAATACCTCTCCCACATATTTACTTATCTTGGGACGGACATAGATTCCTTGGGCCACTCTTTTTATATACCCTTCTTTTTCAATCCTATGGAGGGCCAACCGTATGGCTTCAGGTGAACCCAATCCCCGAAAATCATCGGGGAACACTAATTCTCCCCGCTCCTTTTTGGAAATGGATTTTTTTATTTTGGACTCAACACTCCGCATAGCATATTCATCTTATTTGTAACAAATTTAGTAAATTTTTGTTACAAAATAATTTTGGCTATTAATCTATTCCTACAATAGTTGCCTGCGTAAAAAACGATAAAATATCTTAAATACGGGAACCAACGGTACACACACCGAACAAAGTTCTCGTACACTATGGAACTACAAAACACGTTCCGCAAAGGTATGGGACCCCGATAGGGGCTTCCATACTTTTGCGTCCCGTTTCGAGGGGGTTGTGTGAAAGCAAACCGTGAGGCCCCCGATGACATCCCGCAGGGATTTCGGGAGGCCGATAAGGTGCGGCTTTCGCGCAACTCCCGCAGAAACCATGGGAAGGGAGAGAAAAAGACGAACCAATAAGAACGATCATTACAATGGTACAATCAAGAATATGGCCTCGGCCATTTTTTGGCAATAGAATATCCCCAGACCGATAGTTCCAATGCCCCAAAGAGCCACACCAAATCCTTAATAAATGGGATGCCTACCAAGATAAAAAGAAATAGCAGTAACGGTATTCCCAAAAAACGTTTGAGCCTGAGCATTCCCTGTAGAATGATCCACATAAAAATGACAAATCCCATAAAGGGAAGCTTTTCGTATAGCATTTCAAGCGACAGCATGCACGTTGGATTTTATGGGAAGCGGATTCGTTCTACCCGTTTCAAGGTTTACGAATGCCCCGTGATATTTGATCTTTTTGTTCGTTAGAAGTTCGTAGAGACAATGGACGGCCATTGACGACAAGGTATCATTGATGAACAGCGATTGTTCCTGCAACTTGTCCGCATAGCTGCATCCCCTTCCCTGTTCGACCTCTTTTTCCATCGCCAATAGGTCGGGGAACAGGTCTACGATATGGTCCAGCTTGCGGTGTTTCGCCTCCCCTTCCGAACGCAGATTATTGTGTTGCAGGTTTCCTAGGACAAACTGTCCGAAATATTTTCCGTTGCCCAAATCCAACCAATAATGTTGGTTCTCGTATGGATAGGAACCTGAACGTGGATGGTTAAGCACCTTTGCCAGTTCCAAACGAAAATCGGCACCGTCCACACAGCTAATGATCAGATTGGCGTGCAATCTTTTATCGTCCGCGCCTATCCGTTCGGGAACGGCATCCCATTGCAGTCCGAAGGTATGGTTCACCTTGGTTACGGCACAAATGGCCTTGTTGCCCCCAACGTCCTGTGGGGCGTACAACTGCCGGCCCACGTTCGAGGGCTGTACCAAGTCCCCGTCGAAAACGGTCACATAGAGGCCTGGATGCCCCAACTGCACCAAGGCATGGCCTAGCCTTGCCAGACGTGCCAACACGAGGGAACCGTTGCCCCCTGCCCCGACCAACGCAATGCTAATGGGATGGGTGGGAGCGAAAAAATAGTTCGGGGCGTAGTGGAGATCAGTTTTCATAGACATGCTGTAAAAGTTGGTGGTTAGGGAATAAAAGGGCTTCCTCGAAATGCTGCGTCCCATGCATTTGGAGCATCAACTCCGTGTAATTTCCGTTGAGCAGATGGTCGTGGTTCGTATGGGTAAAAACCGACAGGAAAAATTGCTTTTCCGCAAAGGCCATCATGTCCTCATAAAAGTCCAAATGGCGATAACACAATGTTGCATCGCCCATGCACACCTTTCCAGAGGCATAGACGTTCATAAAAGGGGCATGGTAGAGTTCCGTGCCGTCATGGATCGGCTTTTTTCGAGTTATGGCAAAAACGGAAAGCGATTCCCCCGAAAGGGAAAATACCAATTTGGGTATGGGATATGTTCCCGTAGGTATGTCCAATTGCTCTTTAAAAAGTAGCCTTTCCACGGGTCGGTCACAAGACCAGACCAATTGTAACGTACCCTTGTCCCTGAAATAGAGCAACTGTTTGGGCAACCGACCCTTAAAGGAAAACTCGCATCTGTCCACATCGACCAATTTGAGCATGTCCCTTACCATATCCATGGTAAGCGGGGATCCTGCCCCCAATTTCCCGTTTCGAACGGTGTGCCTTGAAAAGTAACATTCGTCCCGTCCGTAATACCCGTTTATGGCCTCATAGCCTATGATGGCTATTTTGGGTTCAAAATGAAATTTCGGGTCGTGTCGGGTGTTTTCTTCCATCAGAGTTTTTTTAAGAGTTCGTTCAAACAATCCATAAAATTGAAAATGGCATTTACCTGCCCTTCCTCCCGCATAACAAAGGCTTTGGTCTTGTTCCCAACTGTGAGTGATGTGTCGTAGATGGTATGGGAGTAGCCGTACTGTGCGATCTCGTTTACAAAGTTGATATAGCCGTTTTCCAGTTGGGAATCCTCCCTATCTAAAAAGACGATCAGGTCGTCCACTTCCATATCCATATCGTCTTCCAAAAAACATAGGTTGGCAAAGGCATTGAAATCAATGGTAGGTGCTTCCAACAGCAAATCCCGCATCATTTTGAACAAGGTATTTTTTGGTCGGTAGCTTCTCATACAGGCCAACCAATCGAAATCCTCGTATTTGGCATAATCGGAAGCATGGGCCTCTATAAAGCATAGGACACATGGCCCCTCGGCGCAACAGTCGGTCTCGGGGTCGGATTCGGATTCCGAGACCTCGAACGACCATTCGAGCAAACATTCCAAGAGGTAGCCCATCCGTTTGAATACATTGTCAAAGGGCAATGAATGCACAAAGGACAGCAGGCTAGCGAACAGTTTAGCATTTCGGGTACGCAAAGAAAATATGGGAGCCATTGGGATCGCCCAAATATGGTGCGCCTCAAAAACAGGCTTCATGACAAGGATGCCATCATTTCCCTCTTGGGTGCATACCTCCTTTACCAGTGCATCGGGTATTTCCCTGTGCAATCGTTGCAACTGTCCGAAGAACTGCATTTCTGGGCTATCTTCCGTTAAGGCGGATGCCTTGCCTGTAAGGGTATCCAAAGCATTCTTTGTGAGAGTACCTAGAGTGTCCCATCGATTTCCGTCCCCATCTTCGAATACCTCGAATCGAGGCAAGATCGGGATGGTCAGGTCAGAAAAAAACGACCCCCTTGTTGGACGTGCTTGGGTCTTCGGGTTCCCGATGACGGCCTCGCCCGCGAATCCAGAATGCCGAACAAGGATTTGTGGAAACGGGACAGGTCCCTTTTTGATGGTATGTGCCTCTTTTTCATTCATCGCTATCCTTTGGTTCCCGCTATGGTCTTGAACATAATTTCATGACGGCCGTCGACAATGCCGTTGTCCACGATTTTGGCATTGGTCAGTTCGGGATACACCGAGGCATAGTGGTCTTTGATTTGATCCGGTGCCCAATTTGGGTCGATGTCGTCCAAGACGGATTCGCCCGAGACGTTCTTTAGCATAAATTTTCTTTCCAATCCTAATACTTCCATAGTGCTTGTGGTTTAAAAAAAGGTGGGTTGCTGATAGGCTTTCATATCCTCGATGGTCTTTTTCGCCAAAGCGTCGTTTTCATCGAGTTCCAATACCTTGTTGGCCAGATCCACGGCCTTCTCGTGTTCGGCCATTGGGTTGAACTTCTTGTCCTTGACCAGTTCCTTTAGGTCGGACAGGGCCTTCTTCTTTTTCTCCTTACGGTCGTTCGCCATTTTGGTCTTTTCCTCGGCCTTTTTCAGGTTGCTGAGATAGCCGTTGGCATTGTCGAACAGTACTTTTGTTTCCTGCATGGGTTTCCCCAACCGTTCCAAAAAGACGGTATCGATTTCCTCGATGCTGCCCTTGAGCGTAAAGGGCCGTATCGCTTTTAGGGCGTTGTCGCCCTCCGATGCCTTTGGGAGTAGCGAGACCGCACAGTCCGTACCGTGAAAGGAGACCGATATGGAGAATTGCCCGATGCCCGTCTTGCCCAAAGATTTAAAGAATGTTTCCATAGATTTTGCTTTTAATTGTTGTTACAAGATACCCTCAAGAATCTTCTAATCATTGAAAATTAAGGATTTAAACCACAATCGACTTCTTCTTCCCCTCACCACAAAATACGCCCCGAAGGGGCGTTGGAACCGGTGTCCGCTTATTGGAGGCGGGCGGGAATCATTGCAAATTTTTGGATGGACTTTAGGTAACCGTAAAAATTTTTGCGGAAGTAGTTTACGGTATCTATGGCAGGCTGTGTTGCATACGAAGTAGGGCTTTCGTTAATTCATGCGCTTTTCGTAGTTGATAACTGAGATGTATAAATCCATAGGAAATTTAAATAGAATCCCATTTGTGACTTAAGACCATTCCTCTTAATCTGTGAAAAACATTTAAAGCAGAAAGGTTGGAGTCTACAACATCCGAAAAATCCCTGTCCTTTCCTCGTATTCCATTGTCATTAAAATATTTGGTAAGTCTATCGGCTCCTTCCAGTCTTAATTTAATGGATTCCTTAGTCTCAATATAAGATTCTTTCACGCTATTTTGGGCTTGCATTCGTAAACATTGTAGATAGTGCCGGAAAGACTCTCGGTCGCCATATTTGACAGTTGTTGGTTGCGCACCAGAAAAGAGAATATCGGCATAACCAGAAAGGTTTTCTGTATCCGTTCTTAAATCACTCAAAATACCCAAACGTCTCGCAATATCTAAAAACGGTATTTGATATTCCGATAGGCTCTGAGGACAATAGTACCATGTTGACCTCCTACTAACAGAATCCTCCGGATTGTTGAACTTATTGGCATTAAAGCTCCTAACATTGAGCCAATTTCCGGATGCTATTGCATCGGTTTTCGTAAGTGCCAAATTGAGCATTTGATGATTGGCGTAGCCAACAACAACCTGTTTACCTTGAAGTTTTAAACCTGCGGTTAAATCCATTAGATTGACAAGCCAATTTGGGTTGTCAACCAAATAGCGATTGTTAGATGGTTCTGGTACCACATAGCAGCCTTGCACATTCCAAGTATCCATATATTCTAAAACATCGTGAATTGCCTCCTCAGAATTCATAGCTTCTTGAGATAAACACAAAGTGAAATAAATGTTTTCATGAACATTTAAATTCTGTGCTTCATTGATAATTAAAGTATGGTAGTTATACCAATTATCATTGATTTCAGAGCTTCTGCTTCCCGGTAGGATGAAAAATGGCGTTTCATAAGGGCTATTATACTCGTCCCTTAATACTGCGAGCATTCTTCTGACGTCGACCGAATTAAAAAGAGCTGTTGAATAATCCGATGGCCAAAACGAATGGGATGTCAATCTTCCATGGTCAGCGTGCGGCACATAAAATTGAGGATCAAAGACAACTTGACCACCTACTTTATGTATGTCCGGAACAAAACCGTTCATTTGATCTATGTCTTGATCTCTTGGACTCAAAATTACAGTGCCTGATTGCCAGTTCTTAATAAGGTGCTTGCAATGCGCCATCATTCCATATCCAAATTGAAGGTATAGTTCCATTTAATTTAAAGTAAGTGTTTCCTTTAAAGTGTCAAAAATAATTTTTGCCTCATTAGCCGTATTCGGCCTTCTATTTCTTCGATGGTCTCCTAAAAGACTAATAAAGGTAGAGAGTTGGAATTGTCCATCGCCTTCTATTCTCAGAGGCGGTAAAGATATATTCTCCAGTTTTCTAAGAACCTTAAAAATATCATTATCGACATCGACCATATAAAAATTTTGCCCCCTTAACAATTCATAACAAACCACCCCTATTGAAAAAAGGTCTGCGCGTATATCAATATCTTTTTTATAGTTTCTAAATTGTTCTGAGGATGCGTAACCCACTGTAAATAGGCCAAAGGGGTCATCAGACTTGGTTATGGATTCTAGATCAAGGTGTCTTGCTATTCCAAAATCAAGAAGCCAAAAGTTGTCATCATCGTCGAGGATAATATTCTCTGGTTTAATATCCCTATGCACCAGTTGTTTGTTTTCGGAATGAACAGCTATTTCGAGCATAGTGTCCAAAAACCGAACAATATCATTTATTAGGAACTTTCTGCCGTCATTTATGGCGTCCCTTAGATTTTGCCCTGAAATGTACTCTTCGACAATCCAAATAAATTCTGGGTCAGCTTCTTCGCAATTATGAGCGATGATTCTAGGTATATTCGGAGATTCGTCTAGTACGGATACCGCTCTTATTTCCCTTTTTGTTCGCTCTAAACTGTCAGAATTTGGAAAAACTTTCTTGAATACGATTTGACCATGTTCATCATGTGTACCTTGGAAAACTTCCTTTTGCCCCCCTTTTTTGATTAGGTTTAAATCCTTTAATTCTTCTATCATAAAACTTACAAAGCTGATGCCAATTGACGGCCTATATATTCATTGATAATCCAAGAGAAATAAGACCCAGGTAGTTTGGCTTTTTTTGCCCTTACCTTCAATTTTGCGCCGTCTTCACTTTGAGATAAAATTCCAAGGTTGCCATTGATCGAAGACACTACATTCTCGGTTATGGTTTTATCAGGAAGCAACACATAAGAATGTGAGGAAAAGTTTTCATTTAACTGTGCTTGCTTAAACGCATTCTTCCAATCACTCATTTTAGCTTCGATGGAAATGATTTCACGTACAAAAAAGGAATTTTCAAAATCCTTTATTCTGGCAGTCATTCCGTTAAAGAATATAAGCTCTGCTTGCACCAGCTTTTTAAGGGATTTCTGAGCGGATTTTTCGGAGTACCCAAGTTGTTGAAGTATTCTTTTAAAACGGATACCCCTTTTACCATTTGAAGAAATATGGTGCAGGATTTTAATGTCCGTTTTATCGAGTTTATTTCTCTTTGGCGGCCAACCACTTTTATCAATATCTTCCCATACCACAATCAGAATATCTGGGATTCCTGTCTCGGCATAAACTTCCTTTAGTACTTTAAACTTGTAATTTTTCTTCTCAAAGTTTTGAGTATATTGATTTAGAAAAGTATTGACCAAGTCATTTTCAGGGCCTTCTTTTTCTTTCCTAAAGTTAAATTGCAAGTTATTGAGCATATAAATTTTGTTTTGAACAAAGATAACAACCTAAAGATAATTCCTTTTTTGTATTTGAACAGGATAATAAAAATAAAGAGTTTATCGCTCTTTGTTTTCAAAGAAAGTGCTAATAATAGGTTCTGAAAGGGTTAAATGAAATTTCTCCCTATTATATGCCGGACAAACAACTCCAATTTAATTTGAACTTCACAATCTCAGGAATCTCTGTAAGTTGCTTTTTAAAACAACCGCATAGCTATTGCCTAAGAAATATCCATTTTAAAGGGGCTAACTGTAAATCTTCAACTAAAAGTGGACTGATCTTGGTCTAAAGATAAGTGATGGTTTTGTTATCTTCAAGGCTAGCCTTGAAGATGGATTCATTAACCATTTAAATCACTTAAAATGACAAAGAAGAACACGGAATCAATCGTAAAGGACATTAAAAGGAATACAAGGAGGAAGTTTTCTGCAGAGGAAAAGATCCGTATCGTGCTGGAAGGTCTCAAGGGCGAGGAATCGGTATCCGGCATCTGCAGGCGTGAGGGCATTGCCCCGGCACTGTACTATCGTTGGAGCAAGGATTTTCTGGAAGCTGGGAAAAAGCGCCTGATGGGTGACACCATGCGCGAGGCCAATACCAGTGAAGTAAAGGAACTCCGTGGGGAGAACTCCCAGCTTAAGGAAACGGTGGCCGAACTGTTGCTCCAGAACCGGGTGCTCAAAAAAAGTACCAATGGCTTAGGGTAAAATGGAGGAAGTACATGCGATTTACCCAACAGGAGAAATACGAGATCATAAGGCTTGTGGAGACATCTGAAATAGGCGTGAACAGGACATTGAAGGAAATAGGGATAAACAAGAGCACCTTCTACAACTGGTACGGTAAGTACCTCGAAGGTGGCTTTGACGGACTTGCGCCCAACCATAGGGCACGCAATACCTATTGGAACAGGATACCCGACAAGATTAGGTCGGAGGTCGTGGAGATGGCCCTGGACTTCCCGGAGGAATCCTGTCGCGGACTTGCCTGTAAGATGACCGATGAGCGGGAATACTATATCTCGGAGAGCAGTGTCTACCGCATACTTAAGTCACGTGGACTGGTGACATCCCCTGCTTTTGATACCATGGCCGCTTCACAGGAGTACAGGGACAAGACCATAAGGGTTCACCAGATGTGGCAGACGGACTTCACCTATCTGAAGATCGTCGGGTGGGGCTGGTACTATCTCTCGACCATTCTGGACGATTACAGCCGATATATTATCCATTGGGAACTCTGTCCCTCGATGAACGCAGGGGATGTGAAGAAAACAGTGGGAAGGGCATTGGAAAAGGTATCGCTGCCCAAAGGGCAAATGCCAAGGCTCCTGTCGGACAACGGGCCCTGTTACATCAGTGGCGAACTGAAGGAGTTCATAAAGGAAAGGGAGATGGAGCATATCCGGGGAAAACCGAACCATCCACAGACGCAGGGCAAGATAGAGCGTTACCACCGTTCGATGAAGAACATCATCAAACTGGACAACTACTATATGCCGGGGGAACTCAAGGAAAGGTTGGAAGAGTTCGTGGACTATTACAACAACAGGAGATACCACGAATCATTGGACAACCTGACACCGGCAGCCGTATATTTCGGAAGGGACAAAAAGATATTGGAAAAACGTAAATCGATAAAGAAAAGAACGATGCTCAAAAGAAGGAAAGAGCACCTAATTCAAAAGTTGAAACTATGACTTAACTTTGGATCGGGACAGTCCTAATTCGTTTGAAGACGTACACGTCAATTCTAAAAAAAAAATTATATTTGCATTTTATTTTTATTCAATCTAAATAAGTATAATATGAAATGGTTTTTAACTGTATTTTCAATAATGCTCCTGACAGCGAATTTAGGATTATCACAGGAAAGCAATGATGGCAAAGATTCAACTGTCCTGAAAACGGAAGTTTTAAACGAGGTCATAGTCAATGGAAGTGCAATTCTAGGGAGTAAATTTGAAGCCATGAACAGAACGGGTTCCGCAAATTATATATCGGCGAAAGAACTTCAAAAATTCAGTTACAACGATATTAACAGGATATTGAGAAACGTGCCCGGGGTCAACATATACGAGGAGGATGGTTTTGGATTACGGCCCAATATCAGTTTAAGGGGTACTTCTCCGGAACGTAGTGCAAAAATCAATCTTATGGAAGATGGGGTACTTATAGCCCCTGCCCCCTACAGTGCCCCTGCCGCATATTATTTTCCCACCATCGCAAGGATGCAGGCCGTGGAAGTATTGAAGGGAAGTAGTCAGGTCCAGTACGGGCCAAATACTACGGGTGGCGCCATCAACATGATCTCTACCCGGATACCGGACCGGTTTACTGGAAGAGCGACCTTATCGGCCGGTAACTTCAATTCAAAGAATACGCAGATCGTAATAGGCGATAGTTTTAAGAACTTCGGATTCGTAAGCGAATACTATAACTACAATTCAGACGGTTTTAAAAATATTGACGGAGGGGGAAATACGGGTTTTGACAAATCGGACTATTTGGCAAAGTTTCGAATGAATACCGATGAAGGTGCCAAAGTCTATCAATCCCTTCTCTTTAAAATCCAATTTTCCGAAGAAAGGGCCAATGAAACCTATTTAGGGTTGACCGATGCCGATTTCAATGAAAACCCGTACCGTAGATACAGGGCATCCTCGGAAGATGTGATGGACGCGGAGCACCAACAATACCAATTAACACATTTTCTTAAACTTTCCCAGACCCTGTCCATTACCACCACGGGATATGTGAACAAGTTTAAACGCAACTGGTACAAATTGGACGATGTAAATCTTGGGGAGCGCGTTGGAATAAACAATGTGCTCACAGATCCGGAAACCTATGCCATGGAATACAATGCCTTGTTGGGAAACACGGATACCCCGGAAGATGTGTTCGGCATAAAAGCGAATAACAGGAGGTATACCTCCCAAGGAATACAGTCCATTGCCCGGTTGCGATGGGGCGCTGACTGGTTACAAAGCCTGGAGCTGGGTATTCGCTACCATGAGGATGAGGAGGATAGGTTTCAATGGGTAGACAGGTATGGTTTTCAGAACAATGAACTAATACGCACAACGGTCGGCATCAAAGGGGCGGATGCAAACCGTATCGGCAACGCAAAGGCAATTGCCGCGCATACCTTGTACAAACTAAATTTGGGCAGGTTTACATTGACCCCAGGTATTCGGTACGAGAATATTACCTTGGGCAGGATAAATTACGGTACCAACGATGCAACGAGATCGGGTACGGACCTTTCCGAACGTGAGAACCAAGTGGATGTTTGGATTCCGGGAATTGGGGCAAATTATACCTTTACCGAAAATCTTTCCGTTTTTGGCGGGGTGCACAAAGGGTTTTCCCCTCCCGGCAATACCGAAGGCCAACATGCGGAAAGCAGTATAAATTATGAATTGGGTACCCGTTTCAATTATCATGGAATTCAAGGCGAAGTGGTAGGCTACTATAACGACTATCAAAACTTGTTGGGGAGCGACCTTGCGGCTACAGGTGGTACGGGCAGCTTGGACCAATTCAACGCTGGCGAGGTAAGGGTCAGCGGTGTAGAAGTATCGTTGAACTATAACCTTTTGAATAACAGCTCGGAAAAGGTCCGCTTACCGTTAACGTTTAACTATACCTTGACCGATACCGAGTTTCTTAGTTCATTTGACAGTGCCAACGCTATATTCGGGGAAGTCTCGGTGGGTGATGAGATACCCTATATCGCCAAGAACCAGTTCAATTTGAACCTTGGCCTGGGGCATGAAAAGTTTGGCATTGACATGGGCGCACGCTATATCGATGCATTCAGGACACAAGCAGGAACAGGGACCATTCCCACAAATTTAAGGGTGGATTCCAATTTTGTCGTTGACATGTCGGGCCGCTATTTCTATAATAGCCACTTCACCTTTTCCGCCAATATCATTAACTTGTTCGACACCACCTATGCGGTGTCAAGGGTTCCTGCCGGATTACGGCCTGGGCATCCATTCGGGGTTAATTTTTCAATAACCTATGGCCTTTAAAAGGAAGAATCATAATTTTTAGACCATGTCAATTGAAAACCGATGTAAGGACATTTGTCCTTTTTACCTCACATGGCCAAGAATTAAAAACAGCACTTGAATTTTTTCTTTTAATTTTTCCCTTAAAATTTTGAGGGCTTTGGTAAGATGTCCTTCGACCGTTTTGATGGAGATACCCAAATGTTCCGCAATCTCAGTATTGGTTAGCCCTTCTTTCTTACTTAACTTAAATACTTGGTTGCACTTCTTGGGAAGCTGTTCGATCTCTTTTTCAACTAGTTCCACCTTATGTTTTAAGTCTTCTTGATATTCTCTTTCAATTACAAGGTCCAAAGTTTCGGCATAGGTAGTCTCGAAAAAATAAGTTTCTTTCTTATACTTTTTTACATGGTCCAAAAAATTGTTTCGGACAGACTTGTAGAGCCATCCCTTTAAGATAGTTCCCTTTTTTATATTATCCCTTTTCTTCCATAGTTTAAAAAATGCTTCCTGCACCAAATCTTTTGCCAAAGCTTCGTTACGGCTTAAACTTTTTGCATACCAATAGATTTCATTATAATAGAACTCAATGACTGTTTTGAAAGCCTTCCTATCCCCTTTTTGGATTGCTTCAACCTTAATTTTTTCATCCAAGTTATTTGAATTCATAGGCTATTTTAACAAAAAAAATCAATAATTATAGATTATTGACAATAAAAAGCAAGGGTATTGTATAGTTCAATCGTTTACATAATATGAATTGGGACTTTCCTAAAAATCATCGATGAAAAACAAGAAAATAGAAATTATCATACACAAATTTTTGGCCAATACGGCAACTTTGGATGAGATTGATATTTTGGCCAAATGGGTCGATAAAAATAAATCTAGCTTTCAGGAAGAAGTGGAACTCCATCATCTAATAACCGGGGCTGGAGAAGAAGAAAGTACGGAACACCTAAAGAAAAATCTGACATCGGCCTTCAATCAAGCTAGACTCGTCGCAGGCAAGGTCAAAAAAAGGAACTTACTACTCAGGTACGCCGCGATTTTTGTCGGCGTTCTTATGTTAGGTATTTATGCTTACGAGCAACGTAGTCCTGAAGTAATTCTTGAAAAAGAAGCCACGATTACTTTTGAAGATGGGTCTAAAAAGGAAACCTTAAATGACAAGGCAACCGGAATAGTGTCTACTACAAATGCCTATGTGGTAGAGCAAGAAGGCACTAAAATTACCTATAAAAAAGTAGCATCGAACCAAAAAAAGGTGAATCGGTTGGTGTTCAACACCTTGGATGTACCTTATGGGAAAAAGTTTCAGTTGGTACTATCCGATGGTACGGAAGTATACCTTAATTCGGGTTCCTCAATTACATACCCAGTGGTATTTTACGACGAAGGCCCAAGGAATGTTGTTCTTAGAGGGGAAGCTTACTTTACCGTTGCTTCAGATTCTTTAAGGCCATTTACGGTCAGCACACAGCTTCTTGATGCAAAGGTCCTAGGGACGGAATTTAATATTTCCAGTTACCGAGATGACGAACATATTCAAGTGGTACTTGTTGAAGGTAGTCTGTCAGTCGGTCGGAATAATTCTATTGGTTCGGGAGATGTAATCCTAAAACCGAATCAGCTGGCTTCCTATTCCTATTCCGATGATGAACTAGCCACTGCTAATATAGATGTCAGCAGTTACATTGCTTGGAAAAATGGCATATTGTTGTTCAAGAACGAAGACTTTTATCATATCGCAAAAAAACTTGAAAGGCACTATGATGTAAAAATCGAGATAAAGGATATGCAGGTAAGCAAAGAAAGTTATACAGGAAGGTTTAAAACGGAAACCATTGAGGAAATACTACAGGCTTTTCAACGGATTAAAAGTTTTGACTACAACATTGAAAACAATAACATTAAAATTAACCTTAAAAACTAAGCGTATGGAGTGAACCTTAAAAGAATCAGGGATTGCTGGAACAATCCCATGATTCCAAACGAATTTAAAAACTATTTGACCAATTTCTAAACTCTCTCAAAAGTATGAAAAACACACTATGTAAAAGGTATTTTACGATTAAAATAGACCTGAAAATGAAAATTACCATGTTGTTTCTTTTGGTTGCCTTTTTTCAACTTCAGGCAAATAACACGTATTCCCAGAAATCCAATATTTCTATGAACATGAAGGATGCTACGATAGCCTCCGTATTTGAAGAAATAGAGAAAACGACCGATTTCAACATTCTTTATAAGAATTCCACTTTAGACATCAATAAACGTATTTCCGTAAACGTCGACAAAGTCAAGATAGATGAACTGATGGGAATAGTTCTAAAGGAAACCAATGTTTCTTTTGAAATTAGAAGAAAACTTATCGTGTTGGTTGAAAACGGCAAAACGTTGAATTCCGGTACAAGTCCGGCCTCATCCAATCCTCCAAAGGTTCCGGATCAAACTATGACGGTAACTGGCACGGTAACCGATCAAGACAATATTCCCTTAGGTGGAGTGAGTATTGTCATCAAGGGCTCCACTAAGGGGGTTTCCACCAATTTTGATGGGGAATATGAAATAGAAGCTTCTGAGGGCGATATTCTTGTGTTCTCCTATATTGGCTTTTCCTCACGTGAAATCAGTGTAAAACAAGCAGACGTAATTAACGTTGCCATGATGCAAAGTTCAATGGATTTGAACGAAGTAATCGTTACCGCAACCGGTGCGCGCCGTAAGGTTGAGATGGGAAATTCCATTGCGAATCTCAACGTTGCCGATGACGTAAAGCAGCGGCCGATAAGCAATGTCTCGGACCTACTTCAGGGCCAGGCGACCGGCGTTCAGATTTCAAGTAGTGGAGGTTCTACAGGCATGGGCTCGCGCATTAGGATCAGGGGTTCGAACAGTGCATCCCTTTCCAACGAACCAGTAATTTATGTTGATGGTATTTTGATTAATAACGAGGCAAATTCAATCTCTTTTGAAACAGGTGGGCAATCCCCTTCCCGTTTAAATGATATCAACCCAGAGGATATTGAGTCTATCGAAATCATCAAGGGTCCTTCCGCGGCAACATTATACGGATCTATTGCGGCCAACGGTGTAATTCGTATTACCACTAAAAAAGGTAAACAAGGAGAACCAAGATGGTCTGCATTTTTCGAGAGCGGTTTGGTAGAAGATGTAACAACCTATCCCAAAAACTATCAGGCACTTGACGCAGCAGGCAATCCCGGTTTCAACTTTGAAGCGGCCGAAGGCACTTTTGTCCACAGTACGGTCAATTCTTTTCAGCCCTTGAACGACCCGCGTACCTCGCCTTTTAGAACCGGACAGTCTTATGGCGGTGGGTTGAGCGTATCGGGAGGTTCGGAAGTACTCACCTATTTCCTTTCGGGAAGTCTTACCGACGGTGAAGGCGTGTTGCCCGTCAATAACATAAAAAGAACGAATTTCCGGGGAAATTTCGGAGCCAAGATTACTGATGACCTTAAGGTAAATTTGACCACGGGCTACACCAACAGTAATCTGGAACTTCCCTTGAACGATAATTTTGCCCTCGCATTAATGAGTCAGGGCCTAAATGGTACATCGACCATAGATGTCAACAACGGTTGGGGTGAATTTACACCCGATGAACTGTTTACCATAGACACCCGGCAAATAATCAATCGTTTTACCAGTGGTCTTGAACTCATTTGGCAACCCTCTGAAAAATTGAACCTAAGAGCCTCCGGAGGCCTAGATTTTACATCCCGTTGGGACAGTCAGTTTTTCCCCACGGGTGAAGCCCCTGATTTTCTAAACTACGACGAAGGTGCCCGGTTCTCTAATAGGTTCAACGATTTTGTCTATACTTTGGATGCCGTAGGTTCTTACAAAACAGATCTTTGGGAGGGCATAAATTCCAGAACTTCCCTTGGATTCCAATATTTACAGAATCTTTCGCAAGGCACCTTCGCAACCGGTCTTCAGTTGGTTGCGGGTAGTAATTCTATTGCGGGGGCAGCAGTAACACAAAGTAACGAACAGACCATCGAGTCGCGTACCGTAGGGGTCTTTGTGGAGGAACAGATCGGTTTTAATGACAAATTGTTCGTGACAGGTGCCGTACGGGCCGATCGCGGGAGTTCTTTTGGTGCCTCGTTCAATTCGGTATTTTACCCCAAAGTGAGTGCTTCTTGGCTGATTTCGGAAGAAGAATTTTTCAATGATTCCGACAAATATGGCATAAGCTCGTTACGGCTTAGGGGAGCCTGGGGAGCCTCGGGGGTACAACCGGGCACCAATGATGCGCTGAGGTTTTTCAATCCCATAGCCGCTACACTGGACGGACAAAGTGTTACCGGGGTCACTATTGGCAGCGTTGGAAACTCCGACTTAACCCCAGAGCGGTCAACGGAAGTTGAGTTCGGCTTTGATGCGAAACTATTGTCCGAAAAAATTGGCTTTGAAATGACCTATTTTAATAAACGTACCGAAGATGCTCTTATATTTAGGCAATTGCCCTTATCGCTCGGCGTGGGCGAAGGGCGCTTTGAAAATTTGGGTTCCGTTAAAAACTCGGGTATTGAAATTGGATTGAATACAAGAATCATCGAAACCGATAAGTTTTTCTTTGGGGTGGATTTTGTGGGTTCGTTCATAGATAATGAATTGATAGAATTGGGTGAGGGCATACAACCGGTCATTTTTGGTCAACAACGTCACGTTGAAGGCTTTCCCCTTGGAGGTTACTGGGATGAAACCTATACTTTTAACGATGCCAATGGCGATGGTTTCATTGGGCAGGATGAGATACAAGTTGGGGAAGTAGGGTACTTAGGTACGCCGTTTGCCACTACTGATATTTCATTTACCCCAACACTTAGTTTTTTCGAAAATCAATTTGTGCTAAGAGGACTCCTAAACTACAGGGGTGGTCAAAAACTTTATAACAACACCGGTTCTTGGCGAAACGGGAATAGTAACAACCAAGAACTGAACGATCCCAATGCCTCGCTTGCCGATCAGGCAAGGGCCGTTGCATCAAAATTTTTGGGCACTAATGCTGGTTATATTGAAGATGCTTCGTTTTGGAGGCTTCGTGAAATTTCGTTGACCTATAATGCGCCTGTCACCTTTTCGAGTCAACTTGGTTTTGACCGTATAAGCCTGACGCTTTCCGGGCAAAACTTGGGTGTATGGACCGACTACACGGGACTTGATCCCGAAATAAGTTCTGAGGGGCAAGCCAATTTTACTACTGAGGAATTTCTCAGTCAACCACCCGTGCGTTCTTGGAAAGCAAGGCTAAACCTATCTTTTTAACATTAAAAAATCTAAGAAAATGAGAACATTACTGAAAATAAAAAACAACTATTCCAGATTGATCTTTAATGTCGTTGTTTTGGTTGTACTTACATCGTTGAGTATATCTTGCGATTCGGTGGTAGAAGTTACAGATCCTGATATTGTTACACCGGAATCGCTTAATAGCGAAGCCGGTATACAAACCCTGCGCGCGGGTTCTTTGGGAGATCTTGCCGTGGCCATGAGCGGTTCCGCAGCAGGCCATGGGGCTACCACGGGCCTAATCGTTATGAGCGGCCTTATGGCTGATGAGTATAGTTATTCTGGAACCTTCCCCACTAGACGTGAGGCTGATACCCGAAACCTTCAAGATATTAACGGTGACATAAATACAATTTATGGTAACCTGCACAGATCACGAACCGGGGCCGAAACTACTATAGACCTTCTTGCCAATTTCGGCGGAAATCCAGAAGTGGAAAGCGAGATGCAAAGTATCGTTGGGTATGCCTATGTCATGTTCGCAGAAACCTTTTGCGGTGGGGTTCCCTTTAGCAAGGCACCTGCCGACGGAGGTGAATTGATCTATGGCGAGCCTTTGACTACTGAGCAAATGTTTAATGCTGCGGTCGAATGGTTTGATCAAGCCATCACCAACGCCGGCAGCAACGATAAATTGGCCAACCTGGGGCGGTTAGGCAAGGCCCGCTCCCTTTTGGGCCTAGGACAAATTGATGCCGCGGCTGGCGAAGTATCTGCTGTTCCATCAGATTTTGTTTACAATATTGAACAATCAGACAACAGTCGTAGACAAGAGAACGGTATTTATATAATGACCACTGTTCGCCGTCAGTTTTCTATAGCAGATGGCAAAGGCGGCAATGGTCTAATGTACCGCTCCGCTATGGATCCCCGGACACCTTGGGACGGGGGCACGGAATTTGGACAAGATGATATTACCCTGTATTACAACCAACTCAAATTCAATTCCTCCAGTGTACCCGTGGCCTTGGCCTCAGGAATAGAAGCAAGGTTGATCGAAGCCGAGGCGGCCGCTAGTGCAGATGATGCCCAAACCGTCGAGAATATACATAATGAACTTAGGGCCGCAATGGGTCTATCAGAGTTAGACCTCTCAGGAATTAGTGGCGAAGACCTGTTGCTGGCCCATTTTTCAGAACGTGCCTTTTGGTTGTTCAGTACAGGTCATCGACTGGGAGACCTAAGAAGACTTGTGGATGTTTATGATATGATGCCCTCAAGTGTGTTTCCATGGGGGCCTTATTTCAAGGGAGGGGAATATAATCCCAATCTTAAATTTCTAGTCCCACAGTCAGAATCGAACAACCCCAATTATGTTGGCTGTTTGGATTGAAAATATTTGAAAATGTCATACAAAAAAGAGAGGAGGCTTTTTAGGGCCTCTTTTCTTTTTAAGTTTGCTGAAGGCAAAGTTGTCAATTACATTTTTTATGAAAAACCTGTTAGCGATTCCAAAATTTGAACGTTCTGGAAGCTTCATTTTCTTATGTGCCTTGTTTTTGTTGTCCGGCACCGCTGGCCTTATATTCCAAGTGATTTGGATGTACCGGCTGGGACTTGTTTTCGGGAATGCGGCGTATGCAACAGCTGCAACATTATCCGCTTTTTTTCTCGGATTGGCCCTTGGGGGACGGTTTTTTGGCAAGGCTTCCGCCCGTTTTAAACGTCCACTTCGCTTATATGGCTTTATGGAGCTAGGTATTGCCGTAACGGCACTCTTGTTGGTTCCTGGCCTCCATTTCTACGAAAAGTACTATTCTGATATCGTATCTTTTTTAGGGGTTTCAAGAAGCGTTCTCTTAGTCATCAAGTTTGTATTTGGTATTTCATTACTTTTTTTTCCTTCATTTTTAATGGGAGGCACCTTTCCCGTTTTGGCACAGTACATCGGGAAAAACCGAATTGACCTTTCAAGACGTGGAACGATTTTGTATGCCGTAAATACCTTAGGGGCCGCTCTAGGTGCTTTTGCTGCCGCGTTTTATTTGTTAGCTAGGTACGGGGTCAGTGCAACCTATAGCTTTGCCATGGCCCTGGCTCTTTCCGTAGGGGTTCTGGCGCTTGTTATCGACCGCTTTTATAAGACTCCCCGCCCCGCTACTCTTGAAGCCTTCGATTGGCCTGAAAAGCACGAAAAATCCACTTACGATACATCCGAATTGGGTTATGGCCAATTCATCACGGTCGCCTTTTTTTCCGGGGCCTTGGCACTAGCGGCCGAAACCTTATGGACTAAAATGTTCGCCCAAGTTTTACAAAATTCGGTCTATTCGTTCGCTGCAATATTGGTAGTGTTCCTTTTATCCCTAGGGCTTGGCGGTATTTTATCCCATGTGCTGGTAAGGCTAAGGGCGCCGTCAACAAAACTTTTGATCTTATTGTTGGCCTCGGCCGCAATTTTGATAGGAATATCTCCAACGGTATTCAGTACTGTGACAAACGGACTTGAGTACCTTGCAGTGAACGCATCTTGGCTTACATATATATGGTCCGTCTTTAAACTAAGCCTAATAGTAATTATGCCTCCAACTATTATTTTAGGTGCCGTGTTTCCCTTTCTGTTGAAAGCGGCCCCTACAATCCATATGCCATCTGGGATAATCGCGGGCAAATTAGTACTCTACAATTCGTTGGGCGGCTTTGTGGGGCCGGTAGTGGCAGGTTTTGTTCTACTTGATTTGGTCGGCCTCTGGAATAGTATAAAAATCATTGCTGTTCTGTATGGCATCTTAGCTCTATTGATTGTTTTCCCAGCATCCGGAAAAAAGAAAATTATTCAACTTTTATTACCAGTTGCATTGATTTTCGGAATATTCGTGTTGAAAAACCCACCTCTTGTACAATTGAAAACAGGAGAAAAAGTACTGGATTATTGGCAATCAAGCGACGGTGTCGTCTCTATAATACAATTGGCGGGAAATTTAGAGATGCGATTAGATAATTTTTATGTGCTCGGGGATTCGAAATCGTTTTTGGTCGAGCAAATGCAGGCCCATGTTCCGCTTATGATACATCCAGCACCTAAAAATGTGGCGTTTTTGGGACTGGGGACCGGCATCACGGCAGGTGCGGCGTTTAACCATGATGTAGAAAATGTAGTAGCCGTTGAACTGGTGTCCAACGTGGTTACTGCGGCAAAACGTTATTTTTCACCTTGGACCAATGGACTTTTCAAAGATAAACGGGCGAATATAGTAGCTGACGATGCCAGAAACTTTCTTCTGGGCGCCAATAAGAAATTCGACGTTATTATCGGAGACCTTTTTACCCCGTGGCATGCAGGTACGGGAAGTCTTTACACCCTTGAACATTTTGAACAAGTTAAAAAGCGATTATCGCCCGGTGGCATCTTTGCGCAATGGTTACCGCTATACCAGCTTACACCTGAGAACTTCAATACCATTGCCGCTACATTTGCAGCCGTTTATCCACAAGTGACACTCTGGCGGGCCGATTTTTCCAAGGACCGGGCCAGTATCGTACTCGTTGGCCAGGAAGCAGGCTCACAGCTTAACGATAATACCTTACGCAAAAATATTGTCCATGTAGTGGGTAAGCAAATTGACCCGGAAAACAACCACATGGCCGGTCTTTTTTATCTAGGTAACTTGGAGGCCATTAGAAATCGGTTGTCGGGTGTTGAACTGAATACCGATGACAGAAGGTCTATTGAATTTAAGGCACCTATTCTATCGCAACAAGCCAATTCGGGCAGTGCAAGCTATATTACAGGCAAGGAGTTGGATGATTTGTTGACCTTATTAAATACTAATCTTCCTGCTGGGAAAGACCCCTATCTTTCCAACTTAGCAGAGGAAGAAATTCGATTTGTAAAAGTGGGGGCGCTTTACCATCGTTATTTGCGATATGTCAGTACCGGGGAAGAAGATAAGGCAAAAAAAATACGGGAACAGATACAGTTCTTGGCACCGGACTTTTTACAGACGGAGACCAAAGCTATTGATGAATAGAATAAGGGAATACCAACAAACAAGAAATAAAATGAATTACCAAAAAACAACTGGACCGATCAAGAACTATATGAAACAAGTAAGCAACAAACCATTCTTTTTTTCGATTCCAATAATCATATCCATACTATCTTTTAGTCTTTCCTTTGCGCAACAAGATATCATCGATAAGGCCATAGCAGTTTCGGGAACCGAAAAATTGAAAAATGCAAAGGCTTCATTTGATTTTCGGGATTATCATTATAAATACAAAAGAAACCAGGGGCGGTTTGAATACACAAGAATCGGCAAGAAAGGCGATGGCACGGAAATACGGGATGTCTATACCAATAAGGGGCTGGTCCGCTATGTGGCCGATACCTTGATAAGCCTTACCGAAAAAAGAGAGAAAGCCTATACCAATTCGGTAAATTCAGTGATGTACTTTGCGTTTTTGCCCCTTTGGCTCAAAGACCCCGCGGTCATTGTAGAAGACCAAGGTAGAAGCGTGATAAAAAGTAAGGAGTACTATAAAATCCGTGTTACTTTTAAGCAAGAGGGCGGTGGCGATGATTTTGAGGATGTGTTCCTCTATTGGTTCGATGTTGAGGATTATAGTATGGATTATCTGGCTTACAAATACTTTACTGGCAAAGGGGGAATGCGGTTTCGGGAAGCATACAACCAGCGCAACGTTAATGGGGTCGTAATACAGGATTACCGTAACCTACAACCTAAAATAAAGGACGGCATTGATTTTGATGAAATCGAGAAGGCTTTTGAAAATGACCAACTGGAGGAGCTCTCGCTCATCGAATTGAAAAATGTGAAAATTGAAAAGATACCCAGAACCTAGTCCAATTCATTCAAAGACCCGAAGTATGTTTCCGGTAAGTTCTGTATTGAATATTTTCAAGGGATTACTGGTAATACTGTTCAAGGGCTTTCCGGTTTGGTCAAACCGTGCGCCATGGGTAGAACAGTAGTAAATACCGCCGTCGTTCTCCACAAACCTAACTTCCTCGGTCTGTTGATGACTGCATATCTGACTGGCCGCCACATACTGCCCCTCCAAGTTTTTGGCCACCACCACAAATTGCTTCAAGATAAAGCCCCCATTATTCTGTAAAGGGGCACCTTCCTGAGAGTCAAGATCGACCGTAAAATCAATTCCTGTAGGGACTGGAAGCCCCCCCACCGCACCGTCTTTTGAACATCCGTTCAAACAGGGAAAAACAAGGGCAAAGGCTGCACCTGCCCCTAGATTCTGTAAAAATTGTTTTCTTTCCATAACAAAGACTTTTATAAATAAACGTCTTTTGCTAAAAAATCGTATGCAAAGAACACATGTGTAGTTGTAACCCTCCCTTTTCTCGGACCATTGGTTAGACAACTTTTGTTTGTTCTTCCAAGCAAGCTTGCTTGGAAGAGAATTCCTTTTCATAGCGTTCCGGGGTTATCCCACCCAGGGCCTCGTGTGGCCGTTTCATGTTGTAATCCTTTATCCATTCCTCGGTCAATATGCGTACCTGTGAAATATCCTCGAACAGATGTGCATCAAGTACATCCTGTCTGTAGGTACGGTTGAACCGTTCAATGAACCCGTTCTGCATGGGCCTTCCCGGCTGTGTGTACTGGATATCTATCCCTTGGGCCCCGCACCATCTCGTGAAATCGAGCGCAAGGAACTCGGGCCCGTTGTCCACCCTGACCTTTTCGGGCCTACCGTGTTCCCCGATGGCCCTCTTCAATACCTGTACCACGCCCATGGCAGGGAAACTGAACTCGGCCTCAACGCCGATGGCCTTCCTGTTGAAGTCATCGATGATGTTGAAGGTCCTGAACCTTCTCCCGTGCACCAATGAATCGCTCATGAAGTCCATGGACCATGTCATGTTCGGACCATCGGGCAGCACCAAGGGCTCCTTGACCCGCTTGGGCACCCTCTTTTTGGTCTTTCTCCTCAAGTTCAGGCCCAGCATCAGGTATACCCGTCTGACCCGCTTCTTGTTCCATTTATGGCCTTCCAGTCTTATCCGCTGATAGTATTTGTCCTGTCCTTCCCTTGGCTTGGCCACGGAAAGCTCCAGCAACTTGTCGATCACCTCACTGTCATCTTTCACGGAGCGGTAATAGTACATCGATTTTGGGAACGTCAATGTCCTGCAGGCCCTGGTGATGCTTACCCTGTAATATTCCCCTAGGTAGGCCACCATGTTTTTCCTCTCACCGGAGCCTACCACTTTTTTGAGAGCACGTCCTTGAGCATCTTGTTGTCAAGGGCCATGTCCGCATACATCTGCTTGAGCTTGCGGTTCTCCTCCTCAAGTTCCTTCAGGCGCTTGAGCTCGAGGCTGTCCATCCCCGAATATCGTTTCTTCCAATTGTAAAATGTGGCCTTGTGGATGCCCATATCCCTACAGATCTGGTCCACTTTGACCCCTGATTCGTGCTGCTTGATGCAGGATACGATCTGGCTCTCGGTAAACTTGGTTCTCTTCATAATATCTGACTGTTAAAATTAAACTTTTTGTCTAATTCAGACCAGTCCGACTTTTAGGGAGGGTTACATTGCCAACTGCGCCACCACCTCATTCATTTCAAATTCGGCTTTAATCGATACTTCTACAGTTTTCGAACCGAGTACCTTGACGAAGTAGGGTTTCAACACATCAAATTCAGGCCGGATGTAATCGTTCTCGATTTCGAACTCCAGTGCCATCGGAAATTTGGTTTCCTTGTAGGTGAATGCGATTGAGCCAAAACGGAAATCGAGTTTCTCGATGGGTACCTTGATTTTTTTACTGACTATCATACTACCCTTCATTTTGGTTGTGTCCAAACCAAATTGGTCGAAAAGTGTTTCTTGTCTATAAAAATTACGGTAATACGTATTCCTTTTTAAAAAAGTCGGTCGAGATAGGGTATTTTATAATCCCTATAATCATAGATCAACGGGGCGATTTCGGAGCGTTGCACCCTTCCGATATATTGGATCAGTTTTCCCTTGAACGCAAATGGGTAAACCAAGAAAAGACAGGGCGCATTTTGGATATCGGTTCCTTCCCCAAAAAACTGGCCCGTGGTGACCAGTACTTGATAACTGCCTTCCTTGAGTATTTTCCATTTCAGATTCCTATCACTTTCGGAATCATCGCCGCTCAACGATATTACCTCGAACTTTTGCTTTAATAATTGATACAGTATTGCAATATGTTCCTTTCGTTCCGTTATGACGACCACCCTTTTGCCTTTGGCGATTTCCAACCCTATATCTGTAACAATGGCCTTGTTTCGGACAGAATCGTGTACCAGTACTTTTGACAAGGTTTCAAAAGCATCGGTTTTTGGGTTATAGGGAACATTCAAATCGGTATTCCTGATGACTACCCTGGCCTTTTGGTAGGTTTCGATGTCCTGTGGTCTTATTTCGGCGATCAATTCGCCCAGATGGGCAAAAATAAGTTTGCCATCACCGTTTTTTCTAAACGGGGTTGCCGTAAGACCATATTGATAGTAAGGGGCAAGTTTGGAAATCGTGGTGTCAAAGGTTTTGGCAGGAATATGATGGCACTCGTCGATGATGACTGTCTTGAAGTTTTCTTGGACTTCCAGGTCTTCGACTCTTTTCTGCAAGCTTTGGACCATCGCGACCGTAACCGCTTTTCCTATTTTCGTCTTGCCCTGTCCGATCTTACCGATTTCATTTTTAGGGATTTGCAGAAACGATTCGATACGTTCCATCCATTGTTGGAACAATTGTTTCCGATGTACCACAATCAAAGCGGCTTGCTGTTTTTCAGCAATGATTTTGAGTGCGATGATGGTTTTTCCCGATCCGGGAGGGGCAACTATCACCCCAAAATCCTTTTTGGAAATGGAAGGTATAATGGCTTGCTGATGTTTGTACAATGCGGCTCCGAAGGTGAAAAGTACATCTTCCAATTTTGCCCTCCTGTCCTGAAATTCAAAATCAATCTTTTGAGCTTTACAAAAACGGATAAGTCGCCCAATCGCCCCTCTTGGTAAAATAACATGCTGCCCGGATTCTGAAATTAAGTTAAAGGTACGGTCTGTGCCCCAAACGTTTTTACCCATCTTTTTCTTGACGAAATATTCGGGATTGGGCACATTGAAATTCGCTTTGATAAAGTTGATAAGCGGCAACGGCATACCCGTTCTGGTCAGCCGAACATCTTTATCCAAAGAAATGACCAGTTTCGTGTAGGGCATCGGCTCTTTCAAGCCATTGCTCTCATCTTTTCGAACAATTGAGCTATGTAACGATTCGAGGTCTGTTATGCTTGTTCGCTCGATTTGTTTTAAGAAGCTCCATTGATCGCCATAAGGAGCGAATGATTCCGGATGGATAAAACAACTATTCCCCTGGGCGACATGGGGTTCGTGAAGCGGTAAGGCGATAAGGTTGCCCAGCCCCTTCCCGGAAAGGAAATCTTGATTGGGGAACAGACGATCAAAGCTCGAAGTCGTATCAAAAATGGAGAATGCCCCGCTCTCTTCGAGAAGATGTTTGAATATAACGCGACTTTTTACAGACGGATAAGGTTGTTCAAAGAATACCCAGACATGGCCGCCATTGCCGGAACGGGATCGCTCCAAATACGCGGGAATACTATTTGACCTACAAATTTGAATGAAATCGGTACATTCCTTTTTCCAGTTTTCCTTATCGAAATCGGCGGCAATAAACCACGAAGTATTGTCCTGTAGCAAAGGGTACATCCCTATCAAATGTTCGCCTAGGAGATGTTTCGAAATCTGGTCATCGGTCAAGGACAAATATGATTTTTCAGCTAAGTTTTTGAACGTTCCCCCATTGATTTTATGCATCCTGTACCGATAGGGGTCGTAAAAATAGGCAGGTATGTAGCCGCTTTTGGTTCCCTTTTCCCATCTTGTCGCAAAGACATCCTCCCGACCTTTAAAAAGTGACCGGAACAATCGAATTTTTTCGTTGAAATATAGGTTGGTTGACATCTGAAAATAAGGATAGCCTCTAAGGTAAGTATTACTTCGAATGTATTTATACTACGAACTGTTAAGATGAAACTCGGTTGGATTCGATGCGTGAAACATCTAAATTTGTTAATAAAGTCATTAAAATGGAAGAAGAAACAATCATCAGAAATACGGGGCCGAAATATTCCGAGATGCTAATGGAACTTGTGCAAGAATTTGATGAACAACTGTCCAGCGAACTGACATTCGAGGATACGTTGGAGGTTGGAATCGATGCTTGGAATTTAGCGAATAACAAAGAATTCTTGATGAATAACAATTTGTTTGAAAAAGAACTAAAAAATCATAATTATCATGATGTCATTGACAAAATGGTTGATTACAAAATAGAAAGATTCCCAGAATACAACAATGTCATTGTTGATTATAGTACAGCGAACAACATTCTTCAAGTGAAGACCCAAACTCAAGAAAATCATTTTAATAGTATCATCATAGGTCAAATGATTACCATGAAAACTAAAAACGCGTGATGCCTGAAACCAACCGCATAGAATACAAACGTGAGCTGACCAAAGACTTGGATTTGGAAAAAGAAGTGGTGGCGTTTTTAAATTACCATGAGGGCGGTTTGATCTATATCGGTATTGACAAAAAGGGTAAAACCGTAGGCGTGGCCGACCCGGATGCCGATATGCTTAAAATAAAAGACCGTATAAAAAACAACATCTCCCCTTCGGCCATGGGTCTGTTCGATGTAGTGACCGAAGAAAAAGATGGCAAAACTATCATCAAGATCATCGTAGCCAGCGGCAGCGAAAAACCATACTTCAAGAAAAAATACGGGATGACCGAGAAAGGCTGTTACCTCCGCATTGGTACGGCTGCCGAGCCCATGCCCCAGAAAATGATCGAGGAATTGTTCGCCTCCCGTACACGTAATTCCATTGGCAAGATAAAGGCCAACAGACAGAATGTTAGCTTTGAACAACTGCGCATTTATTACGAAGAAAAACGGAAACCACTCAATAAACAGTTAAAAAAGAACTTGGAACTCCTGACTCCGCAAGGTGATTTAAATTATGCGGGTTACCTATTGGCAGATGAAAACAATATCTCTGTAAAAGTAGCCAAGTACAAAGGCGGTACACGGGTAGATTTAGCGGAAAGCAACGAGTATGGCTATGTATCGCTAGTCAAGGCCACTAAAAGTGTACTTGATAAAATAGGATTGGAAAACCGCACCATCACTCAAATCACTTCTAAAGAGCGTTTGGAAAAACGTCTTTGGAACAGTATTGCTCTTCGCGAAGCCATTATTAATGCCTTCGTCCATAATGATTAAACTCGAGAAATAGCACCCAAATTCGAGATATTTCAGGATAGGATAGAAATCACTTCCGTTGGGTCTTTGCCTGAAGGGTTAAGCGAAAGTGAGTTTTTTGAAGGCTTTTCCGTTCCGCGCAACAAGGAACTGATGCGGATTTTCAAAGATTTGGACTTGGTTGAACAATTAGGGTCGGGTATTCCAAGAATCTTGGAGTCTTATGGTAAGGAGTGTTTCCAGTTCTCCGATAATTTCTTGCGAATGGTGCTTCCCTCGGAAGAACCTGTCCACTCCACCGAACAAGATACCGAACAAGTCACCGAACAAGTCACCGAACAAGTTGAAACCCTTATTAAAGTGATGAACGGTGAAGAATATTCACGAGCAGAAATAATGGAATTGGTTGAAGTTAAACACCGCCCTACATTCTTATATAACTACTTGCAACCGGCCATAGCGTTGGGCTTTATCGAATTAACAATTCCTGATAAACCCAATAGTAGTAAACAGAAATATAAACTGACTCAAAAAGGTAGGGACAGAAAAGCCCAATGAAATTTACCGACACTTTGAAATCAAGCGCTTTTTATGCGAAGTGATTTATCGATAATTATCTCAATATCTTCCTTCAAAAAGTTAGAACTTTGTCCTGCCGAGGTCACAGAAAAGGAGCTATTAAAAATAGCTCCTTTTTATTTTTGGCACCCCTGTATATTAATCTCCTACATTTCCAATCGTATTACTATCTATCCTTAACGGTATTTCAATATAACCATCCCCATACCATTTAATGATCAAAGGCTCTTTCGCATCATTGATGGTTTCTTCGCTGACATTTTTTCCCGTTCCATAATTTATTTCCGTAAAGGGTTCTTTGTTTCCGTTGACGACCACTACCAAACGACTGCCCTTGCTTATCTTTTTACTGGTGATCCGCACAATGCCAAAAGGAAGTTTTGTTTTCTTGTTGGGTATCAACAACTGCCGTTTCTCAAGACTATGCGCAAAACTTGCCCTAGCCTTATAGGGCAAGGTCAAGGCAAAGAATTTACCATCTGGGGTCTGTTCAAACAAGACTACCGTATAATCAAAATCTTTTTTGTTAATGGACACCGAAATTTCGCCACCAAAGGATCCGTTCAATTCAACATCGGATTCAAAAGGTTGGGTGACAAAAGAAAAACCACCGCCAACCATAAGGCTATCCGCAACAATAGCCCGCCATCCACTCGAATTCCAAGTTCGATTGCTACGGTCTGTGAAATCTATGACCTGTTCCAAATATTCGCTGGAATCCAAGGGTTGCTGGGAGAGAGTGTAATGTTCATCCTTGTCATTGTTTCCCGTTCCAAACAAAGATGCGAAAGTTACACCCGAACGCCCATTGCCCAAATAATACTTTAAAGTATCAGTTGCCATGGCCTGCAAAGAAGGGGCATGACCCCATTTGTTCGCTCCCATTACCTGATAATTGATTTTATCCTGTAACAATGCTGGTTTGGCTTTTCCTTTTAAAATATGATCAAACCACTCAAAGATCAAGCTTGTGATATCAATTTGGGCCACTGGATCAATATCGTATCCCATAATATGACGATTAGGTTTCTCCTGGGCCCCAAAATGGGTGTAGGGTCCAATCACTAGATAATGTGATGCATTTGTATTGAATTTGGTATGTTCTTTTAAATAATACTGTGTTCCCACTTGCCCCCCATCATAATATCCAGTCGTGGCCAAAACAGGAATATTGATATGGGCAAATTCTTCTTTGTAGGGCATCATGTTTTGCCAATAATCATCATATGTTGGGTGTAATAAGCGCTCTCGAAACTGTGGATTGGGCAATCCATCCAAGCTATCCATTGCTTTGTAAGCTACGCCGGTTTCAAACCATTTCAAGTTCAAATTGTTCCAACGTTGCCAATTGTTATACAAAGTGGTGTCCAAATACTTGTTGTTGGACACATAATGGTTCCAAGGATAATGAAAGTTCCAATGAATGCCATTCTCCATAGGTTCGGCTATACCGGGTGCTGCCGAAACGGAGGGCACAATAGTTTTAAGCGCTGAATGTACCTTGTATTTTACCGCGGCCCATTGGGTAAACCCGACGTAACTTCCACCGTACATCCCCACCTTTTGATTGCTCCAATCCTGTTTGCTGATCCAGTCGATTACTTCATACGCATCTTTTGCCTCATATTTATAGGGTACAATCGAATCCGGGCTCAATCCTTTGCCTCGGGTGTACGAAACCACACCTATATACCCATGGTCGGCCGCCATTTTTGCCCTGTCCAGGTCATTTTTACGGGCATAAATGGTGTGGAACAAAATAGTTGGGGCTGGCTCCTCCAATTCGGAATTTCGAACGATTATCGCATGGATATTTGCGCCATCGGCTGTTGGGATCAAAATACTATCCTGAACCAGATAGGATGAATTATTTTCGGTAATGATTCTAGGGGGCCGAACTTGATTTTGCTCCTTGCAAGAAGCGAAAAAAACAAGGACTATTGCAATACCAAAAGCTATTAAACTGATTGATTTTTTCATTTTGATTGATGTTAGGATTGGGACATAGATGTCCTACTGCTGTATGCTTTTTTTGTTCGTTTTTGAATTTGATTGTTTGTAAATGGCTACAAACTATTTCGTTTTTTGAAGCTTACGGATTGCCTACTCGATAGATCAACAATTTCCCCCGTGGTCAATACAAGTCGTAGTTTGTTATTAAAATAGGGCTGAATTTCCTTAATGTACTCGGTGTTGATGATCTGACTTCTATTTGCCCTAAAAAAAATGTCGGGGTCCAATCTCTTCTCCAATCGGTTCAACGAGCGTTTGATCATAGGTTTTTCATCACCAAAATATAGCCGCGCATAGTTGTCCATGGACTCGATTAAACTAACCTCCGCCAATGCAATAAAGTACACCTTTTCGCCATCTTTAATAAAGATTTTTTGATGGCTCGCCAAGGGTACCTTCTGCTCTTCTTCCTGCTTTTTAAACTCAAGCTTTACTTTTTCGATGGTTTTGGCAAAACGTTCTTCCCGAAGCGGTTTTACCAAATAATCCAGTGCATTTACTTCAAAGGCCTGAACCGCATATTGATCATAGGCAGTCGTGAACACCACTTCTGGAACAGTTCCCAACTCCTCCAATAAATCAAAACCTGATTTTCCGGGCATGTGGATGTCCAAAAAAATGAGGTCCGGCTGTTCCTTTTCCACCAATTTTTTGGCTACTTCCACATTGTTTGCCTCCCCAATTATGGTAAATTCCGGATAGTGTTCCAGTGCTCTTCGTACCTCTTCACGAGCCAAGCGTTCATCATCTATGATCAATGTTCTATAGTTGCCCATTATTTTTCAATTGGAATTAGTAAAGTGGCCAGAACCACATTTTCTGAAGGCGTTGCAATCTCGATCTTCGCTAGACCATCATATTGCAACAAAAGGCGTTCACTTAGATTTTTAAGCCCTACTCCCGCATCTTCTCCTTTTAAGAAGACCCCAGGATTCTTTACCTGAACCACGACATAACCCTCCTTTTTTTGAACTGAAATATCTACCGTACCTCCTTGTATTTGTTTGTCCACCCCATGCTTTATGGCGTTCTCCACCAATAGTTGGATACTCAAAGGTGGAATTTTTACTTTATCGAGGGATTTGTCAAGGTTCATATTAATGGTCAATCGTTCTTCAAACCGAAGCTTTTCCAACTCTACATAATCGTTTACCAAAGCCATTTCTTCGGCTATGGAAATGGTCAAGTGCTCCTTATCGTAGAGCGATGTACGCAATAGATCGGACAACAAATCGATGGCCCTTCTTGCTCCGGTCGGGTTCTCAACAACCAGCGCCTTGATCGAGTTCAAAGAATTGAACAAGAAATGAGGATTGAGCTGTGCCGATAAATTATCCAACTGACTTTGCTTTGCTTTGATGGTAAGTTGGGCATTTACTTTTGTCGTATTTACTTCTCTCATATAAAAATGATAGGCGTGATAGGCGAGTACCCAAATTGCCATATGCCTCAAACCTGTGATCAAAACCGGGTTCCAAACCAAGATATTTTCCACAAAGACATTTACCTCATTGACCAAGTAGATATATGCCGATGTTTTTAAATTCATGAGCTGCATGAACAAAACGGCCAAAACGAATATGGATGGTATGAGCTTTTTCAACAATGGTCTAATGCCCATTTGATTCCATTTAAAATGCAATGCTATGGTCCTATATGCGTGGGTAAGCCCAATACAGATGGAAACATCGAGCACATAGTTGATCATGGCATGGGAAACGGTAAATTGGTCTCTGTCCAGTGCAATATAAAGCCACAACAAGGATACCACGCCCCAACCTATAAGTTGGCATTTCCAATAAAGTGATAATCCCATATGTGTGCCTTTATTTTCCAATGCTCGTATTTGAAATGTACTTTATCCTAAAAAAAATATTACTCCCCGGCTTTTGAATAACTGGTCAATTCATTGGTATACAAACCATAACCATCATCATTTATATGTTTGATGTATGTTTTCAATGCTGGGGCATACCACCAAATATCGGTCATCTCACCCTTAAAACCTCTTGAATTTGTCACAATCCCTTTATATTCAATTTTATAGGCCTCGAATTTCCCTGCTTCTACATTCAGTTCTTCAAAGGAAACAACTTCAACATCCTGACTGGTCTTTCCGGTGGTTCCCTCGTTGTTCGCCCATTCCGAAACATACTTCCATTTTTTTCCTACTTGCAAAGGCCAACTCCTAAATGGTGTACTGCTCTGGTTTTTATTTATTTCAGTAGGAATTTGAAGGGTATCCGTTCCGTTCCACAGCCCCAAAGTACCCTTGTATTTAACAACTTCTTGTACATCCTCGCCTTCTGCCCGAACTTCACCATCTACTTTTCGTTCCCATTTCCAAGTCCATTTTTCTCCCATTTGGTAATCTTTTACAATGGGTTCATTGGTTTTTTTTGATGCACAGCTAGTGAAAATCAATACCAATACAAGTTTTGCAATTACTCCTTTTCTCATTTGTTCGTTTTTTGATTGATGAATAACTTGATACAAAGCAATGAAAATCATCCAACTCTGTATAGTAAAAGTACAGGAGTGCAGGTTTATGGGGTTAAATGGCAGAAAATAGTTGGTAACCCGAGGTACCAATAAGCTTTTATATAAATAAAAGAACCCTTTACACTTACTGAATACTATAAGTTGATACCATACAAGGATTTACAATACCTCCTTTTTTTGGTTTGACCCTGTTCAATTAAAACAAAAAACAAACTATAAGATTTTGTGTACCTTTTTATATCTGTTAATTTTAGATGCGTTGACACCCGATTTCCCCTCTAACAAGCTTTTAAAGGTTTCTTTAAGTTTTTGAACGATTTCCTTCTTGTTTTATCATCCTTAAAAAACACGATTGAAATTGTCTCAAAAAGTATGTATCGCGACCTTTACACTCTCATAGAAACAATTGATCCCCCTAAAATTAGGGGGATCGTTACGATTGAAGTTTTGGGTCAATCGATAAACAAGAGGTCAAAACTTAACACCTTACGTATAAGGTTTTGGATTGTTGTTTAGCTAATTCATTTTAACCCTTGATTTTCTTCGCCATTTTTTTCTCCAAATTCAACGCATTCAGTTCGTCCAATAATTTTGCCAGTTCTTGACTCAGCTCTTCGTAAACTTGGTAGGCACCATTGGTAGGTTTTGATTCTGCGCTATCCACTATTAAACTAAGGCTGGCCAACTTGTTGTTCAATTTTATAGGATAGTTTAAAGGATCCTGATTACTTTCATTTTTAACCTGGTACAATTCACTTTCTATGGCATCCAATTTTTTTAATGTGGATTTTCTGATATCGTCCCCCATTTCCTTTTTGTATTTTCGAATGGCGATAACAGCTTCGTTGGCCTCGCTTAATTTGTTCCTTAAATTCATTAAAAGGTCAAATTGCTTTTTAAGATCGGCCGAACTCACGTTCTTCACCCTTGGATCCATTTTCACTTCAAATTCTTTGGTCTCACTTTTGCCATCTGCGGTTATCCTTACCTGATATTTTCCAGGAAGGGCCATTGGACCTCTTTTAGGGCGTGCAGACCACAGGATCATTTTATCGAAAACAGTGGCGCCTGGATAACGAAGGTCCCAGTTAAAGGTGTTCAGCCCCATGTGAGTAGTGGGCACATCCTTATCTTTTTTCTTCTTGCCTTCTTCTTCCTCGTTCTTATCCTTCTCTTCGGTTGCCATTTCCTCGGCAGGATCTTTGGGGGCAAACTTTCTGATTACATTTCCAGATCCATCCAAAATCTCGATGGTTACCTCATTGGCCTCTTTACCCAAATAGTACTGAAAAACAGCATCTTGCACTCGTCTTACTGAATAATACGGGGTGTACACATGCAGATCTTTCTGCAAAATATCTTCTTTGTACTCACGTATCGGGGATATATCATCCAAAATCCACATAGATCTACCATGGGTTGCAATAGCAATGTCCTTTTCGGTAACGACTAGATCGCGCACAGCTACATCGGGTAGGTTCAACTGGAACGATTTCCAATTTTCCCCCGCATCAAAAGACACATACATTCCGTGTTCGGTACCTGCATAAAGCAATCCGGGCACTTGTATATCTTCTCGAACGGCATGTACATAATGACCATCTGCAATACCATTGATGATCTTGGTCCAAGTGGCACCATAATCGGTAGTTTTGTAGATATATGGGGCACGGTCGTTCATTTGATACCTTTTTATGGCAACATAAGCTGTACCGGCATGATGCCTTGAAGCATCGATAATACTGATTCTTGAGTGTTTCGGCACATCGGGAGGTGTTATATTTTCCCAAGATTTACCATGGTTTCGGGTAATGTGCAACATTCCATCATCTGAGCCTGCCCAAATAGTATTCACATCATGGTACGAAGGTGCCAATGCATAAACAGTGGCATACAATTCGGGACCACTCATATCCAGGGTAACGACCCCTCCGCTTTCCCCCATGGTCTCCGGGTCGGCATAAGTTAGGTCTGGACTGATTTTTTCCCAGGATTGCCCACGATCGTTGGAGACCCATACGTGTTGGGAAGTTACGTAAAGTCTATCCGAATCCAGTGGGGAAAATACTATAGGATAGGTCCAATGTACACGCTCGGGCAAAGTTTCTGCCGGTTCACCCATAAAATAACGTGGATATGGCTCAATTCTCCTACTTTCTCCTGTCCTCCTATTATAGCGGGTAAGTACTCCGGAATAACTGCCCGCATAGAAAACATCCAGGTCTTCCGGGTCTTGGGTTATATATCCGCTCTCACCTCCACCAACGGCATAATGGGGCGTGGATTTTTTTAAAGTGTTTGTTCTTGCCGTTAAAAAGTTCCACCCTTCGCTCGGGACAGCAATGGTGCTATTGTCTTGCTGGGCACCTGCCACAAAATATGGAAAATCGTTCGTCGCAGTAATATGGTAAAGTTGAGCGGTCGGAAAATTTTCATCTGTCCAGGTTTTACCGCCATTTACCGAAATAGTTCCTCCTCCATCGTTGGCCTGTGCCATACGCATTGGATTGTTCGGGTCTATCCAAAGGTCATGGTTATCGCCGTGTGGAACTTTGATCTCAGTATCAAACTTCTCTCCACCATCTGTAGATTTCCAGAAATTTACATTGAGTACATAAACTGTTTCTCTATCCTTGGGATCTGCGTAAATACGTGTGTAATAAAACGCTCTTTGGCGCAGTTTTCTTTCGTTATTGGTATGTTCCCAAGTCTTTCCGCCATCATCAGATCGGAAAACACCACCGTTATTGGCTTCAATTATGGCCCAAACACGATTAGAGTCCACTGGGGATACAGTAATACCGATTTTTCCTATCGGTGCTTCTGGCATTCCGGGCAAATTGCTAAGCTCTTCCCAGCTTTCACCTCCATCTGTAGATTTATACAAAGCCGAAGCTCCGCCTCCACCCCACATTTTCCAAGGGGTTCTGTATACTTCCCAGATAGAAGCGTAAATCGTATTTGGATCGGAAGGATCCAAGATCAAATCGGCCGCACCTGCTTTTGGGCCCTTGTACAGGATTTTTTTCCAGGTGCCCCCCCCATCTGTGGTTTTAAACACACCTCTTTCTTCGTTTGGACCAAAAGGATGACCCAAAACTGCTGCATATACAATATCGGGGTTGGTCGGGTGGATCCGTATCCTCGAAATGGTCTGCGAATCTTTTAAACCGGCATGTACCCAGGTTTTTCCCGCATCGGTGGATTTGTAAACACCATCACCCTGCATAATGTTGCCTCTAAACTCTGACTCTCCCGTACCAATGTATACGATATCCGGGTCACTATCGGCCACATCCACCGCGCCTACAGAGGACGAGTTGATCTGTCCGTCGGTAACTGGGTCCCATGTGTTACCTCCATCGGTGGTTTTCCAAAGTCCTCCGCCGGTAGCACCAAAATAGTATTCGTTCTGTCGGTCCGCGTGACCTGCAATACCAATGGAACGTCCGCCACGGTATGGCCCTGCTACACGATATTCCATGGATTTAAAAAGTGTAGTGTCCAAAGGTTTGTTCTGCGCCTGTGCATTTGTACCCAAAAGTGCGATACAGAAGCCCAAACCACTTAGTGCAATATATTTTATCTTTTTAAAGTGTTTCATAATTATTGTTTTATTGGTTGGATAAATTAGCGATACGCTTCGTTTTGCTCGAGATTTGGATTTGCATCGAGTTCAAATCTTGGGATTGGAAAAACTGCTCTTCCGATTTCTGGAATGCTTACCGCCGGCCCATTGTTTCTGTTAATATTTTGAAGTACATCCATAATCTGTCCTGTTCGGGTCAAATCAAAGAAACGGTGTCCCTCGAAGGCAAACTCCAGTTTTCTTTCTTGCCAGATTAGCTCTAAAACTTCCTGTTTAGTTGCTGGGGTAACTGCAATGGCATCAATACCTGCTCTAGTTCTAACCTCGTTCAAATCGTCGATTGCCCCATCAAGGTCATCGGTCTGGGCCAAGGCCTCTGCCCTATTTAGATACATTTCGGAAATACGGATGATATGGATGTTATCCAGTCCGCCTGCTTTTTGATATTTGATTTGAAAATTGCCGTTGGACTCGGAAAATCCAAATAACTGTCCGCGAACATCCATTGGATCGGATGAAGCCTCCAAATAAAATTCCTGGTGCGAGGTTAAATCCCCACGGCCGCCATTGGGATTGTACCAGTTTCGGATGCCACTTTGATCGGTAGTGTTAAAATCGAGTTCAAAAACCGATTCTTGGTTGGATTTGGTGACAAATATGTCCAAAAAATTTGGGTTCAGTGTGTACTTAGGGTCAGCAATTACATCTGTTGAATAATCGATTACGTCTTCGTAGTATCCTAAATACAGATACAATCTAGAAATTAATGCCCGTGCCGCTCCTTTGGATGCCACAGTTTTGTCGTTGGTATCCGGCAACAGCTCTATAGCGTTCAACAAATCTTCTTCTACTGCCAAATAGGAATCCAGCAGTGCGGGCCTTTCTGGATAAGTGATCTCCTCGATAGATCCCGTTGCCTCTCTTATTACTGGCATACCCATGGTCCCTACCACCCCGGGAACACCTCCGTACACCCGGTTCAAGTCGAACAAGGCCAACGCTCTAATAAAGTATGCTGCGCCCAATTTTGCATCCTTGCTTTCGTCGGTGATATTATCCAATTCTGCAACTTTTTTGAGCACATTGTTGGCAATGTTAATGGCAGAATTGGCTCTTTTATAAAAATTATCGTTCTCGGTATTCCCCGCGGCCGATACTTCGTAAGTGTCCATTTCACGATAAAAATCCCAAGTTCCAATACTTTGGGCTATATCGGACGATACATCTCCCATGATCAGGAAATTGTCACCGTAGTAGTCCGAGCTTTGCAATTCGTTGTACATACCGTTTACCGCAGCACGGGCACTGGTCTCATCGGTAACCACTGAAGCTTCCTCCACTTGATTTTCAGGTGTCCTCTCCAGTATATCATCACATGCGGTGGTTATCAACAATCCGAGCACGGTGGTATATCTCAGGAAAGTCTTCACGTTTATATTTATGGTCTTATACATTGGTTTATTTTTTTTTAAGTTTTTCACTCCTATTTCTTTGTTTTTCAATTAAAAACTTAGGTTGATACCTGCCATGATCGTCATTGGGGAAGGAGTGGTAAAAAACTCAACTCCTTGGGTCAATGATGTATCTGCAGTTGCAGTCACTTCCGGATCTAATCCGGAATAATTTGTAATGGTCACAATATTCTGACCTGAAACATATACTCTTGCCGTTGACATTTTTAAAGATTCCGTGATCGAAGATGGCAAAGTATAACCCAATGATATGTTTTTCAATCTTAAATAGGAACCGTCTTCCACAAATCGAGATGGTCTAAGATCCGATGCATAATTGGCCGCAGACATTCTTGGTACATCAGTAATATCGCCCGGCTGTTGCCATCTGGCCAATTGCGAAGTCGTGTAGTTGGTACCCCTACTACCGCCATGTTCCATAAAAAAGCGTGTAAAGTTCAATTGCTCGTTTCCGTAGGAGAATTGCCAGAAAAAGCTAAGATCAACTCCCTTGTATTTCAAAGTATTGGTAAGTCCTCCAAAAAAGTCCGGGTTGGCATCGCCAACAATATATCGGTCGGAGCTGGTAGAAAACTCCCCATCCCCATCATAATCTTCAAAAATGGCATCACCTGTTTGTGGATCTACGCCCAATTGTTTGTGCATGTAGTAGGAATACATCGGTGCACCTTCTTCATATCGGAACAAATCCCTGTTGTACACATTGAAAGGAGCTGCCAGATCTAAAATTTTATTTCTATTCCCGGAAATATTTCCATTGATGTACCAAGTCAAATCATTATTCGTTGGGAATACTTCCACACCCAGACCTATTTCCACACCTTGGTTTTGGATCGCTCCCGAATTTTGGATCACCGACTCAAATCCGGATGTAGTTGGCACAGGTACTTCCAACAATAGATCTTCGGTCTTTTTATAATAATAGCCGGCCGTAAAGTTGACTCTGTTATCGAACATGGTCATATCCATACTGATATCAGTCTGCTTTGTAGTTTCCCACTTGAGCGAAGGATTTTCCAATTGTAGAGGACGTACGCCTGGCTCAGAGGTGTATGCAGCTCCTTCCCAAAGACCTACCGAATTAAAATCGGTAATTCCACTTTGGTTACCGGTGATACCGTAGCCCACCATAAACTTTAGGTTGTTCAAAAACTTTACGTCCTGTAAAAATTTTTCTTTGGATATGACCCATCCCAAACCTACCGCCGGGAAAATTCCCCAACGATTGTCCTTTCCAAATCGGGATGAGGCATCGCCCCTTAAGTTTAATGTGACCAAATATTTTTGATCAAAATTATAATTGACCCTCGAAAATATGGAGGCCAATCCATAGCTCGTGCTTCCTGAACTGGCATCTAAAATAGCTGCTGAGCTTATTTGTCTAAAATCGTTGGTAGGAAAACCGGTCCCACTCGAAAAACCATATCTTCTGATCGACTTTTGAACGGAATTACCCACCAAAATATTAAATGCATTTTTTTCCAAATTAAACTGATAACTCAAAACATTTTCCTGAATCCAGTTATAATCATCGAGGGTATATAAATCTGCACTTCCCTGTACGGCACTACCCGCATTTGTATTGGTATTAAGGTATTCCGTTTCCCTATTATTGGTATAATCCGCACTAAATGAAGATTTTAACCTCAACCCGGGCAAAAAGGTATATTCGGCAAAAACGGTACCTAGAAATCTTCCTGTTTCCATTTGGATATCCACATCGTTGATCGTTGCCAAAGGGTGGTCAATGGTAGGGATACGATTATAGTTGCCATCTGCATCCAACACCTCCATATTTGAAGGGTAAAAGTGCGAACCGGCAAAGGCTCCGGCAATATTATCGCTATTCGGCACTATATCCCGATTGGAACGGGAGTATAGCATACTTGTTCCCATATTTAGTTTGGAATTGACCCTAAAATCCATGTTCACCCTTCCTGAGAAACGCTCAAAACCAGAGTTTTTGATCAATCCCTCTTGCGAATAGTTGTTGGCCGAAACAAAGTATCTTGCTTTTTCTCCTCCTCCTTTCACGGAAAGATCTATGTTTCGAATGGGAGCTCCATCGTTCACCACCAAATCGTTCCAATTGGTATTAACGGCGTTGGCCGGATCGGCATAGGGCTCTGGACGGCCATTGTTACGGGCACTCTCATTCATAAGAGTTTCGAACTGTTGGCCTGTTACCAATGATGGTTTCTTTACATAACTCTGTACACCTCCATAAACTCCAATACTGACCACGGCCTTGTCCCGCGTACCTTTTTTAGTAGTAATGAGTACCACTCCGTTTGCCGCCCTGGAACCATAAATTGCAGTAGCAGAAGCATCTTTTAAGATATCTATGGATTCAATATCGGCAGGGTTTATATCTGCAATTGGGCTAACCGTTGCTCCACCGACATCGTTTTGGGAAAGGTTTCCACTTTGGATTGGAATTCCGTCCACTACATAGAGTGGATCACTGGACCCACTTATGGAAGAGGAACCACGGACCCTAACAAAAACACCTCCTCCTGGATCGCCCGAGTTGGTGGAAACAAATACTCCGGGAGCACGCCCTTGCAAAAGTTGATCTGAGCTAGCTACCGGTAGGTTTTCAATTTCCTCTGCCTTAACCGACGAAACATTACTGGTCAAAGTTTCACGGTTCTGCTCACCATAGGCAACTACCACTACTTCGCTCAACTGCTCCGAATCTTCCACCATGGTTATAGTAAGGTTGCTTTGGTCGTTTACCGGCACTTCCAACGGTTTAAATCCTAAATAGGTTACTGCCAAAACTGCCCCCGGAGCAACGGTCAATGAAAACTTACCATCAAAATCGGTTTGTGTTCCGTTTGAGGTACCTTTTTCCACCACATTTGCTCCCGGCAACGGCATTCCATTATTATCGGAAACAACTCCACTGATTTGGTTTTGTTCGCTCTCAATGTCCTCCTTGGGCATCGCTTTTTTAGCCGTAGGCGGATTCGCAGCTATATTTACAATTATCTGACGACCTTGAATGGCATAGGACAATTTTGTGTTTTTAAATACGGTGTTCAATACATCCGTAATGTCACCATTCTCTATCTTTAAGGTTACTTTTTGATCTAAAGAAGTAATACCACTTTCATACAAAAAACGGTAGGTAGTCAACGATTCTATCTTTTTGAATACTTGTTCCACCGTCACATTTTTCATGTGCAGATTTAGTGGGACTTCGGATGACCGATCGTTTGCCTGAAGCTGAAAAAGACTCAGCGCCAAGAAAAAGGTTAACAGATTAAGCTTGGACCTTTTGACCGTTGATTGGTCTGGCCTAATAATCCTAGTTGGGGTTTTTTCCATGTTATTTGAGTTTGAAGTTAGTTATTAGTAAAGCCAATTGGTTTTTTGGCCCAACACTGGTTGGACTAATTGGCCTGGTTTCTTATGGTTGTATAGAAATTCGTATTTGCTTCGGGAACTATCAGGTGTTTTTTATTCTATTTGTATGGTTTTGCCATCTATTTGGTAATTGTAGCCCAGTATATTCTTCATTGATCGAAGCACATCATCTATGGTTTCAATCTCCACACTGAATCTGGCGTTCAATACTTTATTATTTAAATCGGTGTTTTTGTTTTCGATACTTACATTGTACCTGCGCTCGAGCATGGTGAGTATTTCATTAAAAGGAGTGTCCCTAAAAACCAGTTCACCTCCTATCCAACTTGTATAAAGGTCTACATCCACTTCGGACATGCGAGAAGAAAGTGTTGTTTTGTTCCAAGATCCCTTGGTGCCGGGGGTCAGTATCATATCCCCTTCATCGGTTTCCGAGTTTCTCATGGCCACCTGCCCTTCAACAAGTACTGTTTGTATTTCTGGGTTCTCTGGATACGAACTCACATTAAACTGTGTACCCAATACTTCCACGGTTACTTTATCGGAATGCACCAAAAACGGATGGGCCTTATCTGAGGTTACATCAAAATAGGCCTCTCCTTTTATAAATACCTCTCTATTTTTTCCTTTGATAAAATTTATTGGATATGTAATGGTCGTTCCTGAATTAAGATGAACCAAGGTACCGTCGGACAACTCAAGTTCGAACACTTGTCCATATGGAATCTTTAATTCGTTGTATTCCAATTTTTTGATACTGGACTGTGATACGTACTTGATCCTGTTCCCTTTTTGTTCGGCGATGAGCTCCCCGGTTGAAGAGCGGATCTGGCCATTGCCGTCCTCATCAATAATCCGAACATCGTGATCGGCTCCTTTTAAGGTCACCACTTCCCCATTGACCGGCTGCTCGGGCAGTTCTGGAGATTTAACTATTTTAAAGATAATTGTTGCCCCTAACAGCACAATGGCCACTGCGGCATACTTTAGAACATTTTTCCACAAGGGCACTACCCGTGTTTGTACTCCATTTTTCTTTTGCAGTCTTTTTTGGAATCGTGTCCATTCTTCATCGATGTTGAGCGAACGTGTTTCCTCCAAATAACTTTCCACCAATCCCTCCGCATGTAATTTCTGTACCAACTCCTTTTCTTCGGGAGTCAAGTCTTTCAGCAATTCCTGATCAATAACATCCGAGGATTTTATCCGGTGCAATAATTGTCTTAGTCTTGATTTTTCCACAACTGTGTTTTTCTAATTATAAGTAGGGACAGTTTTACAATAGGGTGACAGTTGCTTGTTAAATTTTAACTTTTTTCTAAAAAAACATGGTTGTAAGACAATTTTTTTACACATTTAATGAGCAATTACTATTTTTATGAAGGTTTTTCTAATCTCAAAATACCTGTAACCCCAATAGTGAAAGAAAAATTGAATAGTGACAACGTGGATATAGAACTTCAATTCAAAGAAAATTATGAGTTGTTGCTGATAACATCCTACACTATTCTTAAGGATAAAAATATTGCCTGCGACATTGTTCAAGATTTTTTTGAATACTACATCAACAAAAATGAATCCATTGCCCTAAAAGTATCTTTCCAAGCATATGCAGTGCGTGCTGTAAAAAACATGAGCTATACTTTTTTACGAAAAACCAGTCAAGAAAGAGCTCTACTTCAAAATCTTCCAAAAGAAACAGAAGTAATCGACCATCCGGCCATGGAAGTTGACCCACGGGAACTTAATCTTTCTAGGCTAATGGAATCTTTGCCTCCAAAAAGAAAAAAGATCTTTGAAGCTTCGGTGATCAATGGCCATAGCTATGCTGAGATCGCAGAGGCCAATGGCATATCTGTAAACACGGTAAAAACCCAGATAAAGCGAGCCTATGCCTTTATGCGAGCCACCGTAAAGACTTTCCTTTTTTGAACAAAATTGGCCTTTAGCTAGTTAGGCCCTTTATAAATTAGGTCTTGCAAATCAATTTCCCCAATTTTCTGGGTAAGCTCTGCATTAGAGTACAGCTCCATTGCCGGCTCTAAGAAATGATAGCTGTAACGAGCTCCATACACGAAAGGGTTGTCCGTTTGAAAATCTTTAAAAACCGACCTTACTTTCATGGTAAGCTGTAGGAGTACGCTTTTATCATTGATCAGGGCCTCGGCCTTTTCCGGGGCTATCTTAAAGAGGACATACCCATTTATATACTCCACTTGGCTCGTTTTATTGGCAATCTCTTGCCCATACGGTGTCTGGGGCAAAAATTCAGAAAAATAATCCAAAGAAGACACCTTGATCGATTTGCTTCTTAAAGGTAATTGAACCCAGAATCCACCTTTGTCAAAATCATATTGCCCGTGAAACTTTATATCATGCACCAACTGAAAATCTTCGGTCCCGTCCGAAAAAAAGGCTTCGCTCCATTTTAATATGGTTTCCAAATACTTGTCCACAAACGAAACATACCTTTCGTTCTCGGTAAAATCATCGGCCTGGTGACCGCCCCATTTACGAACAAACGGACTTTTTCCGTCGCCGCTCCAATCGTTCATAAAATATTCCCTTTTTAAGGCATCGGTACCCATATCAAAAGCAAACTCTTTTAATACTTTTTGCGCCAGACTGGATTTCGCCTCTTGTTCTATGATCTCTCCTTTGGTCTGTTGGGTAAGGGCCGTTTTATCCATCGCCTTAAAATGCTCTTTTAACATATGGATACGTACCAAATGGGCAAAACCCGTATAGCCCAAGCCCGTGAGGTTTCTTTTGTCCGCCGCCTCCTTTGAAAGATCTACCTGCTTGGGGTTGTCCCGCTTCATGTAAAAATCTATGGCCCCAAATCGGGGAAGTCCCTTGTGTTTTTGAATCACTATATCCTTAAAGGCAGGATCCGGAGATTTGTACACCAAATAATCCGATTCGTTATACGTGGTTTTTGATTGCTCTACGGCCTTGGGGGATGCCGATTTATCTTGATCGTTTTTGACCGTTACAGGACCTTTAGCGTCTCCAGCTGTCTTTGTGCCACTCTTACTTTCGGTAAAAACAACATCTATCCCATTGTTTGCCTTTTTGAGCAATTTTTCTTCTGCTTGTTGTTTCAGCTTTTTAAAAAATTGGGCATTGGTCTTGGGCGATATGGTAAACACTAGCCCCGCCATGATCAACATATATACCCGATTGTTGCCCATTTTGATTATTGTTTAAGATTTGCACTATTTATATCCACCTCGCCCATTTTATCGGTAAGTGCCACATCTTTGTAAAATTCAATGATCGGACTCTCCAGTTCGTATTCCCAATTTACAGAGGTCATATTATAGGGTTTGGGGTTTACCCGAACCTTGAACACTACAAAAACCGGTGACCTTGGAATTAATTTGTAGTTCTTGGCCTTTTGGGCATCTATGGGCAAGAATATTTTTTTGCGTTGGTGCCTTATTGCTTTCTCGTTCTCGGTGTAAGGTATAAAATTGGCATGATGTAGTATGAAATCGCCTCCTATAGAAAATAGATTCCCTATCCAATAGCCTTTTTCTTTAAAATCATATTTTTCGGCCACCAGACCCTTTGCCACATAATACGCAACGTCGCTACCATCGGCATAGAAGGTCTTACTCCAATCTTTTAGAGTGTCGTAATAATTCTTCACAAAACCGGTATAACTGCGGTTCTGGGCAAACTCGTTGTTACCCATGCCCCCCCAATAGGAAACGTTGACCCGCTCTCCTGACGGATTATAGAAATTACAGGGTGATGCTGCTTCGGAATCACAAAAATAGTCTTTCAATTTATCGTCGGATAGCGTTTCCCCTGCCAGGATCCTTACCTGATTCTGGGCAAATTCCGAATTCCTTTTACTCAGGTCTCCTGTTGAGTTTTGATTTTTTGTAAGCTTTACACGGTCCATATCTTTGAACGTTTCCTCTAAAAACCGCATCTCCAAAATAGCCTTATAGGCCTTATTGGTAATCAGTTTGTGTGTATTTCTCTTGAAATGTAGCGCTCCATATCTTGGCAAACCCTTGTGGGATTGAATAACTATATCTCGAAAATCTTTGGATGGGGCCGAGAACCGCAATACTTCCTGATCTTGATTCTGGCCAGTATTTTTTACATTGACCGGCTTTGCCTGGTCAGCAGGATTGTTGGACCCAACCTTGGGTGGAGATTTTACAACAGGGCCGGTTGAAGCAGTATTGTCTTCCCCGTTCAAAATTCTATCTGTTTTGGAGTTTGCCGTTTCTACAACCTTATCCTCTATGCTTTTTTTTAATTTCTTAAAAAATTGGGCATTCGCAGAAATAGGCTTCAAAAAGACCATTGCCCCGAACAAGATCAATAGAATAGTTTGTGTGTTTTTGGTTCTCATCATTTGTTATCTGGTTTTGGTCACCATCGTATTAATATCAATTTCGTCAACCTTTTTTGTCAAGCTGTCATCCGAATAGATTTCAATTATCGGGGAGTTCAATTTGAATGTGGTTTTTAACTGGTCTGCCCTATAACTTTCGAGCCCGTTCAACTTTCCGGTCACATTGAACACCAAAAGTATCTGCTGTACTTTTTCCGAAAAAGTTTCGGCTTTCTCAGGCGACATTTTTAATAATATGGAGGCACCGTTGGGGTGCATTAATTTTCTTTCTGCTGAATTGCCAGGCTGCAATCCATACCACTTTAACAAAAATCCTTGATTGTAAAATTGATGTGTTATCAACCAAAACCCTCCGGCTTTAAAATCGTATTTCCCCAGATGGGTCCGGGTTACATAGTAACCATTAAGTGTATTGTCCGGAAGCAACGTACTTCCCCATTTTACGATCACGGGCAAATCGTTCTTGGCAAATGTAGTGTAGGCCCTTAGTTGCTGAAACTCGGTGGCTCCCCTCCCGCCCCATGGCCTTATGTTCCTTGGCTCGTTGTAATATCCTTCTTGCGGAAATCTCGATGTACAATCCGAATCTTCTTTTTGATTACAGAAATAGCTCATTGCATGTTCATTGGTGCTGAGCGCATTAGCAAGAACCAAAGTATGTTGTTGGGCGGTATGGGACATTTTATCTTTTTCGAACATCGTATTGGTTCGTTCGGTAAAATAATCCGTGTCCATGGCCGCAAACATCTCTTCTTTAAACCTAATCTTTAAAAGTTCCGCAAAAGCATGTCTACTGGCATTGTTGTGACTGAATCGCTTGTCGATATCCACATACGTTGCATCACTCGGCTTTACGTAACTGCCATCCGATTTTAAATAATACTCATCTTGCACCCCAAAACGCAATTTGTCGTTATGCGTCTGTAGCGACAGATCTATAAAATTGGGTGAAGGGGCTTTGTAGACCTTCTCTTTTCCTTGCCCACAAACTGAAAACAGCCCTGAAAATGCGATGAATATAAATAGTATTTGTTTCATAAATCAATGAGTTAGATCGGCAAGGGACAATGTTTTGAAGTGTTGTGTCAGTGCCTCGTCGGTATAAATTTCCAAATCGGCGTTTTCGTGCGAATATGTAAATTCTAAGGGATCAGAAGCAGCCCCCATAGGTTTGTTCGCCCATTTTACCTTTATTTTTTTCACGGCATACAAATGTCTTATCCCTTCTTTCTGAAATTGCTCTGCCATTTGTTCATCTATCTGAAGTAAAAATTTGATGGCCATCCTCTTATCAACCGCGTTTCGGAGCGCTAACTCGAAAGGTTTCACGGGTTCGAACTCCACCTTGTTCAAGATGCCCTGCTTCATCGGAAAAATGTTGTTTAGCTTTAGAAGGTGATATACGGTATATCCTTTTTTATCAAAATCATAAGTACCGCCAATATTCAGTATAGATACATGGTAAACAACCAACTCATCGTTCTTCATAACAGTTTTGCTCCAATCCAAGAGCGGATCCAAGCAGTTGTCGACGAAAGACGTATAGTTGCGAAGAATTTCAAATTCATTTTTGCCCTGTCCGGCATTCTTACACTCTTCTGCCAAGCATAGATCTGGAGCCACCCGACGCCGTAAAAACCGTTGTAAAAAGGCCGAATTCGCATCTTTTTCGGACATATTGGAGGTCATTGTGGTCAACCGCTCCCGATCCAGATCTTTCATAAACGGTTGTAGATACTTTAGACCGACCAATAAGGCAAAATTGTTCATGCCCGAAGCAACGATTTTATTTTTCTGCATGCCATTAGGGTCGCCGGCACCACGAACTGGTCTGCCTCCCCGTATTCCCTGTCTTTGTCCGGTAGCCTGTCCCCGATACATGTTCAAAGCCCCGAAACGTGGCAAACCCTTATGTGTTTGCAATGTTATGGAAACAAATTTGTCGGAAGGCGCTTGAAGCACGACCAGTTCTTTATCACTTGTAGATTGTGCTCTGCCGCCCAGAATTCCCAAAAAACAGAAAACGATGTATAAAATTGATCTTGCCATAATTTTATCCTTCATATTTTAATCCCAAGTAATGGTTCCGTCCAAGGTCAAAATCACATTGGTATCGGTATTGATTACCGTTGTTTCCTCTAAAGTAATGGTTTTCGCCTCAAAATCAACCTCATACCCGTCACCACAAGCAATAAAAAAGTTTTGATAGGGAGAAGTGCAGGCATGCCTATATTCTTCACCATCTTTTACTATGGTCATGGATATACTTTTGTCTATATTTGGTGAACCTCCAGTGGAGAAATCCGCAGCTACGATTACAAACCCGTTTTGGTCATTTTCATAGACGAGCTCGTTATCAACAACCGCTATGTTTTCCGACATCAGGATTACCGATTTATTGGTACCCGACAACGCAACATTGCCAACTTCCAAATTACCGACCGTCAAGCTTGTTCCCAGTACCTGCGTTTCATTTCCTGACAAACGTATGGTCCCTTGTGCTGTGGTCAGTGTGTCCTCATTATCGTCTTCGTTGTTGTTATCGCAACTAAAAAGCAAAAAAAACATGGCAGATAACAAGCAGTACATAGTTTTAAATTTCATATAGTTGATGGTTTATGTTTATAGCAATCTCTAAACTATATTTTTAAAACAAAGTACACCACCTTGATTTATTCTACGTGCCCATTTAATACCGTACCGTACCCGATGGGTAGATATCCGCAATACCCACTTTATGGTTATTTTTTTGGACAAAAGGATTAAATTTGGAAGCAACCAACCTCTCAACATGCGCCCAACCATACCAAATAGTCTTTGTTTTTGTTTGCTTTTTCTTATTGTTTTTAATGTACGGTCACAAGAAAAAACCCTAGACTCCTTACAGGTCGAGTTGCGGAACCACACCCTACAAGACACCGTTAGAGCAAGCCTATTGATCCGTACCGTTTCTGAAATGACGTATTCTGACCCGAATGAGGCCTTTCCTTTAATTGATGAATCGATTTCGATTTCTAGAAATGAAAAATGGACGAAGGGCGAAGCCTTGGGGCTACGGCAAAAAGGCAACCTCTATTACGTATTGGGAGACAACCTAAATGCTTTGGACGCTTATCAAAAAGCAATGCTTCTGAGCAAGAAAATATCGGACAAACCCCTTGAGTCCAGCCTATTGAGCAACATAGGCAATATACATGCAGATCTAAAAGAGTATGATCGCGCTTTGGAAAATTATCGTGCTTACCTTAATACTGCCCGGGAATTGGGCAGTCGACCTGATGAAATTAAGGCACTTTCCAACATAGCCATTGTGTACAACGACTCCGAAAACTTTGAAGAAGGAATTTCGTATTTGGAAAAAGCATTGGAACTGGCCAAACTAGAGAACAATGATCTATTTGTGGCCGCCATTACCAACAACCTGGCGTTGGCCCAAAAAAAAGCAGGTGCCCACGAAAAGGCCTTGGTAAACTACCAAAAGGCCGCAGACTTGGCCCAACAAATCGGCAACAAATACATCGAAGCCTCTGCACTGAACAGTATTGGAGAAATCAACGCGCTACTGCAAAATTTTTCAGTTGCCGAGACCAATGCCGATCGCGCCCTTTCCATTTCGAAGGAAATCGGGGCCGTGGAGTGGCAAGCAGATTCGTGGAAAGTCCTTAGCAGTGCTTTTGAAAACAAAGGCAAATTGGCCGAGGCACTTTATGCTTACAAGGAATATATTACACTAAGGGACAGCGTGTTGAGCGAAGAAAAAAAATCGGAACTGACCCGAAAGGAAATGCAGTTCAAAATGGAGCGTCAACAGGCCATAGCCCAAGAAGAAATAAAAAGAGAACGTTTGGTGAAGAATGGTTATTTGATCGGCACATTGGTGCTCTTGATCATAAGCGCCTTGGGATATGTTTTTTACAAACGTAGGCGAGATGCCTTGGAAAAAAAGAAAACTGCCGAGTTTAATGCCAAAGTGGCCGAGACGGAGCTAAAGGCCCTGCGCTCTCAGATGAATCCCCATTTTATATTCAACTCGCTAAATTCGATAAGCGATTTTATTGCACGAAAAGACATCAAACAAGCGGATGATTATCTGGTAAAATTTTCCAAGCTGACCAGATCTATCCTTGAAAACTCGGAAAAAAAATGGATTCCTTTGGAGGAAGATCTAGAACTGATGGAACTTTACATACAGTTGGAAGCTTTGCGTTTGGAAGAGAAACTCACCTATACCATTACCATTGACGAGTCCATTGAAACCGACAATACTTTGATACCACCTTTTATTTTACAACCATTTATAGAGAATAGTATTTGGCATGGCATCGCTCCAAAAAACGGGCTTGGGCAAATAGACCTTTCCATTAAAAAAGCTGAAGACATGCTTGTTTGTTCCGTGGACGATAATGGTGTAGGACGATTAAAAAACCATGGCCAAACGCACAAGAACAACTCATTTGGGTTAAAAATTACAAGGAATAGAATAGATATTATCAACCATTTAAAAAATACCAAAGGATCACTTAAATTGTTTGATAAAAACGAAGGGGTCCGTGTAGAGATCAGACTTCCGTATGAAGCCCAATTTTAATTCCCTATGCTAAAAGCAATAATAGTAGACGATGAACAACATTGCATAAACCGACTGGACGGTTTACTCCAAGAGTATGGAAACGATGTAAATGTTTTGGCACGATGCCATTCCATTAAGGAGGCAAAATCAGAAATAGAACGTGAATCCCCCGATATTTTATTTTTGGATGTTCAATTGGGGAACAACACCGGATTCGACCTACTTTCACAATTGTCCCAAATCGATTTTGAAGTAATCTTTACCACATCTTATGACAACTATGCATTAAAGGCTTTTAAATTTTCGGCATTGGATTATCTCTTAAAACCTATCGACAAAACAGATTTTATCCAATCGCTTCAAAAACTACGACAACAAAACAACTTAAAGGAAACATCAAAAAAGATTGATGTCCTTTTCCATAACTTTAAAGATACCAACGATTCCTCAAAACGGATAGCGATCCCAACCATTGAGGGTTTTACTATGGTGGACACCGGTAACATTGTACGATTGCAGTCCGATGCCAACTACACGCATATTTACACCGCTACCCAAAAAAAGATTACGGCATCCAAGACCATTAAATTTTTTGAGGAGCTTTTGGAAGGACAAAATTTTTTCCGGGTACACAAATCCCATTTGGTACATCTTAAATTCATAGAATCCTACAATAAAGGGAAGGGCGGATACTTAACCCTGTCCGACGGCAATAAAATTGAGGTCGCCGTACGAAGAAAAGAAGCTTTGCTCAAACGGTTGATGTAATTTCAAAACCGATGGTTCTCCCGAGGAAGTATCAAATAACGAATCACAAGATCAGTTAAGGCCCATCAACAAAAAAGCCCCCAGAAAATTCCAGAGGCCTTAAAAATAAGATCACAGTTTGATCAATGGGCATAAAACTCCATCGCTTCTTTGGTAATACCATGCCATTTTTTGGCAAGTTGAAGTTCCCCGTTCAGTTGTAAATATTCGTCTGCATTATAAAGCTCAAAACTGATCGGTGCAGCACTTTTGTCCTTGGAGTAAAAAACAAGTTCTATTCTTTCCAAAATTTCCTCGGTTTTCTTGTTCACCCTAACACGTTGCTTTGCCTCATTCACCTCGCATTTAAGTAGTGTATTTACAGGCACGGTCTTTTCCACAATCTTATCTTTGGTTTCCTTATAAAACAAAATATAGTTTTTGGCGCTGGATATGCCCAAAGCCATTTTACGTCCATAATCCACGTTGGCAACGTCGGACCCGAGTGATGCAGCTATATTCTTTAATTTATCCAGAAGTTCTTTTTGTTTTCTCTTTTTTCCTTTTGCCATGAGTACAAATGGCATAGCGGAAAGGGCTATAACTACAACCCCAATACTAATTGTTCCTAATTCCATTTTTTGATTTTTTAAATAAAATAATGTAACCCAGCACGTATGTGAGGGCTTAAATAGATGTGTATGACACAATCCATGTCACGGAAAAATCAAAAAGATTTCAAAAAAAGAAATGGAAAGGATAAAGTAAATTGGCCTTGTTCTTATTAATGAGGCCATTTGGTGATTTTATTGGAAGCGCATCTAGATGAGAAACCATCGGATGCAATAGACCATGTAAACCTGCGACAATGTGACTATCTGTACCTAAATGTTGATTGTTCTCCGAAGCACTGTTAATATAATCGGAATAAACAGCGGGCAATGTGTGCTGGAAGCCATCGGACGTATCGTCCAATTGGTACCATTGTTGACTTAGTGCCTTTGGAGATCCATGGACCGAATGGAGTGATGAATACCCCAATGCCATTGCCCAAGCATACACTGCCAACAATGCAACAAAAACATATGATTTTCGCCCTTTTACCAATTTTAAATACATTGATTCAATCAGCAAAAGTATAATAATTTGTTATGCCAACATTATTTTGCAATGAAAGAAAAACAAATACTTCTAAATCAGAATTCAATAGGTAAGCGTGTTGTACCCTTTGGCCTGCAACTGCAAGATTCGGACGGACCATGTGGGGACCGGAACAAGACCTTCGATAATCTGCTCTTTGGTAACATTTTGTTTTTTCATGGCAACACTGCAAAGGCTTACGCGCACCTTTGACCTATATTTTTGAAAAAAGACCTCCAATTCCGATCCCTTTACCAATTTTGCCACAATTTTACCTTTTACCACAATTTCGTAGTCGGTTATTTCCACCCCATTTTCCACCAAAAAATCGTACATGCTCAAAGCTCCTTTAAAATGTCGTTCGTCACTTACGCCGATAGCGAACTGGGTCGTATTTTTTAAATCGTTTACCGTTTCGGCATCCAATTGGGACTGCCCGATCGCTTTTTGATTGGATAAACTAAAAAAAGCAATAAAGAGAATCAGTGTAGGGAATATTTTTTTCATGATCTTTTTGGTTTTAGTAGGATGGTTACGAGGGAAAATCGGTTCGCCCATCAATACAATTGCTCTTAGATTTCTTTGGATAAGACAAGACCAATTTAACAAAAAACAATGGCTTGCTTAAATTAATATACCCGAATTCACATTTTTAGCGATTTGATTCGGAAATTAAAGGCAATTATCCGTAAAGTTCAATAAGTCCTAAATTGAAATATCGATAAACATCAAAAAAACTAAGTTAGAACCAACCGCATCTACCTTATGGGAATTTTTAAACCAAATTTTTCAAACAGGCATTAAGCCTTAGAAAGAATTAGACACCTTTTTCTTATTTTTTCCTAAGAACCGTACCATTTTTTTGTCCTGTATATTTTCCTTCATCAATGGCAATCTTCCCGTTGATGATACTATATTTTAACCCTTCGGCCAATTTAAAAGCATCTTCATAAGTAGCTTTATCCATAAAAGTAGCGGGGTCGAAAATAATGATATCTGCAAAATACCCCTCCAACAACTTACCCCGATTAGGGATCCGAAGAATATCTGCGGTTACTGCACTGCTTCGGTTAATGAAGGCTGCTGTAGTTAATACACTATCCTGCTTAACATAGGTATTATATTTTCTTGGAAACGAACCATACTTTCTCGGGTGTCCCGAACCGCCATCCGAACCTGTTACCACCCATGGCTCATCCATAAAATTTGCAATGTCATACCTTGTCATATTAAAGGAGGCGATCTTTGCATAACCGTCCTCCAAGATTTTAAAGACGGTTTCTTCTGGAGACATATTATGAATCTCGGATATTTCCTCAAGATTTTTACCTTCATACAGTTTGTTGGGCGACTGAACGATCAATAAGGTTTTTGGCCCTCCCCTTCTTGCGATATTAATTTTGGTTTCTTCCAATATCTTAGTTCTTTGCCCAGTGGTATTAATACGAACAACCAACGAATCCCTACCCCCACTTTCTGCCCAGCGTGGTACTACTGCAGCTTGAAGTCCAGTAGCCGATGCGTTATATGGATATTGATTTGCGGTTACCTGAATTCCCTTTTCTTGTGCAGCTTCAATAATGGTTATAATGGAATCACTTTGTTTCCATACGTCTACTCCCAAACATTTAATGTGCGAAATATGTACGGGTAACCCCGCTTTTTCTCCGATTTCTATGGTTTCTTTTATTGCAGGGATCAATCCTATGGAGTAAGTGCTTTCGTCTCTCAAATGTGTATCATAAACACCCTTTGTTTCGGCAACGACTTCTGCCAATGCTATTATTTCATCGGTATCGGAATAACTTCCCGGGGCATAGAACAATCCGGTGGACATACCAAAGGCCCCTGCATCCATTTCTGCTCGGATTACCTTTTGCATTTTTGTTATTTCTTGCTGTGTTGCCTTACGGTCGCTGGATCCTACTACCATTTTCCTTACCGTGCCATGCCCAACAAATACTGCTACATTGGTACCGACCCCATGCTCTTCGCATTTGGCAGCATATTTTACGAATGGATATGGGCTACTACCATCGTTGCCCACTACTACCGTTGTTACGCCTTGAAAAAGAAACGATTTATTGTCCGACAAATTTTCGTTTACCAAATCGTTGGTTGCATGTGTATGGGGATCAATAAAGCCCGGTGATACTGTCAATCCTGCGGCATTAATTATTTTTGAAGCGTTTATTTGAACTTTGCCCGCACTGCCAACATAAGCGATTTTATCTTCTTTAACGGCTATATCCACTATACTCGGAACGGTATCCATCCCATTGTACACGGTTCCGTTTTTAATTAGTATATCGGCTTTAATTGCAGGGTGGGTACAGGCTGCAACAAATAGCAATGTGAGCACTGCACCGACACAAAACACCTTATATTTAATCTTTACACCCAATTGATCAGAGTTTCATTAGTTGCCTCATCATCCATAAATATAGGTGAAACCTAACAAAGTCATAGTTTTAATTGTCATTGAACCTATCATTTTAAAACACTTTGCCCAATGCATTACTGATTTTAATCCACCCAGACTCATCTTGCCGAAGTTTTGAGCGCTCTTGCTCTATATGCACAAATCTACCTGTTGTTCCTGTTGCCGGCACACTGCAAGGAGATGCCGAACCGTTTATATATCTGCCTTGGGTATTATCGAACGCTGCATATCGTGTCCAATTTAGATCGATGTGCGGAATTTTAAAGGTCAAGGTATTATCTTCTTCAAGAAGGGCATCCCTAAGCATAACCACATAATCTTTTGCTGGTGTTTTATTGGTACCGTTGCTTAAAATTACGTCAGGGTCGGTCGGCTCCTTACCAAATCCATGGAGTTGAACAAAAACACTGGAAGGAAGTGCATCAAACAGATTTTCGGTTGTGACCTGAAATGTAGTATTGGTATTGTGTGGAACATCTGATATCCTGTATGCCCCAAAATTTGAGCTACAAGATTTGGTTGTGCCATCGCATGTAGAGGAACCTTCTTGATCACATCGGTGGGCCCCGCTTAAAAACAATGCCCTAGCTACGTTTCTTCTAAAGGCGAATGCTGCCTGGTATCCAGTTTTTTGATCGTGCAATACGTGAGGTGCAGCCAAAACCAAGTCTTTTCGTTTTGGGGTCTTGCTAAAAACATAAGTCCCCCAGTAGTTCTGTCTTTCTTGATATTCCTTTATAATATAGTAAACTTGATTCGGAGAGGAATAAATATCCGTAAACTCCACTATTTGATAATTTAGATACACGGCTTCATCAACAGCTTTGGTGATGTCTTCATCCAAAATAGCATCTATAATGGAGTCCCATTGATCCAATTCGTTGTCCGTGGGGACTTTGTATTTCTTGGCCGATATACCCGGCACAATATCCAGCAAATCCCTTAAGTAATCCTCCAAGTTACCGGAGACGAACTGCAGTTCCGCCACAAGGGGGTCGGATGTATGCACATTGATAGGGTCGCTGAGATTAGATGAGTTTCCTGCTTCATCGGTAGCCAGTACTTGAAAAGTATAATCGGTTCCCGGTACCAGATCATCCAAATAATAAGATGGCTTGCCCGACCCCACTAAAAATTCACCGTTTTGGTACAAGGAGTAATTCTTTACGTTTACATTATCTTCTGCAGGGTTCCAATACAAAAATAATGTCCGTTGTGTAATATTTTCGGCCTTTAAACCTACTGGTATGGTAGGGGGGTCCAGATCTACAGCTGTTTCAGTATTTTCTTTATCCTCGGATGAGCAAGAGATAGCTCCCAACAATAGCCATAAAAAACTGATGATTGTTTGCGAACAACTTCTTCTTTTTATTATTAAATCCATAACTTTTAATTTAAGTCTCCAATTAATGAGGTTTAGTCTTCAGCTTCATAAATAATGATATTATCCAAATCGAACGATTCTGCCGTGGCTCCTGATTGTATTTGAACAACCAATTGATACGAGCGAATTCCTTTTTGAAACCCGCTGTTTACCTCCATCCATTGGCCAGCTACGGCCTCTACATCATCGTTATAGATATTTATTAGTTCCAAAACCTCATCGCCATTGTCTGTGGTGATATTTGCATAGGCGTGGATACCGTCCAAGTCCTCCCAACTGGTGTCCCCAAAGAAAACTTCAAAAGAGATTCCCGAGTTGTTTTGCCCTTCGGGAACATGTACCGTATCAAAAGTTATTCTCAGAGCGCCATCAGCATCTTCCGAATGGAATCCCTGTACTCCATCCGGATATTCTTCGTAATCCTCGAATAAAGACATTACTCCTATGCGTTCTTCCGAAAAGCCAAGGCTACTGGTACTGATATTGGGAATGGCCAAATACTCGGTATCGAAGCCTAACTCATTATCTGGTCCGGACCCTTGCGCTACATAATCCACGTAGGGCGGACTTGGTCCATTGATCAGGTCGAGTGTTTCATCGTTTGTACCATTTCTATTGTAAACATCTTCATCTCCTGCTACGGCAGGTTCTTCGAAAGAAGTTCCTCTGATCTTTACACCAGGCGGCTGATAGAACCCAATGGTAAATTCCATTGCATTGTTATGTTCAGATTGCTTTAACCGGTCTGTGGTTTGTCCACCTTGGTTGATATAATTAAAATCAAAATCCGGCGACCTTCCATTAAAGGTTCCTGTTGGGGTCACAACAGTTGCTACAAACGTTATTCTATCCGTTAGCTCTACTTCGGTTTCTTCTACTTGTAAAGCTTCAAGTACATCGGAGAGATCAAATGTTAGGGTATATGGAAAACTACTTATCTCGATATAATCTTCTATGACCGCTTCGCCATCTTTGTACAATACATCCAAGGTATAGCTTGATGCATTCTGATTCGGGTCTTGCAACGTCGCCGTAAACACCTCCGAGTCAACCTTTAAAATATTAAAACTAAGGTTCGGTGCTTCTACAAATGTGATATAACCACCCTTGAATGCAATATCCTCGAGAGTATTGTTCTCATTATCGCAGGATAGAGCCAACACCAATGCAACAATCCAAAGTACTTTTCTATACATATTGACAAGTTTTCTAGTTATTTTATGAACCCTTCTGGGTTGGTATCCCAAAAAACCCTATCTGTATTCAGCTTTTGGGTTAATGAGGAGTTTATCTCTACCGCCCGTGCCGAATAAGGAAAGCTTCGTGGGAATGTTGGGTTATCGTTATCTATGGGGACTTGAATATTAGAAGGGTATCCTGTTCTTCTATATGCGTTGTAGGATTCCATCGAATTTCCGAAGGCTGCCAAATAATACTCCGTTATAATTATATCGAGTTTTTGTTCGTTAGTGGCCACATTGTTAAAATTGAAAAGAACCTCATCAATATATGCTTCTACTTCTTCATCCGTGGACTCAAAGTCCGAATCTACTTCTCCGAAAGAGAGAACTTTGTCCATAGAATCCTGTATTGCTTCCCTTAATAGTGTTTCCGGGTCTTCGCCCGTACTCAGGATTAATGCTGCCTCTGCCCTTAAAAACTTTACAAAGGAAGATGTTAAAAGGGGTAAAATACCCGCTCCATCCAAATGTGTAGAGGTTTTTGGGGCGGATACAAACTGGTCCTCATCAAATGTTCCACCTCCGGGATACAAACCATATACCGTTCTTTCCTCATTATCTCCGAAGCCAGTACGACTTTCTCCATGGTCCAGTCCTCGGTAAAAATCCCCGATATAACAATAATCCACATTGGACTCTTGCAAACACGTTGAATAGGGCACTATACTGAACGGACTGGAATCGGACTGCCTATACAAATAGTAACGTAGCCGTGGGTCCGCAACGCTTTTGGAATCTTTGAGCATAAACATAAAATAGTTGCCCATGTATTGTCCAAAATTGCTCACATACCCTCTACGGAAATAACGATGGCGACTTTCTGGCTCCTCCACAGTGGAAAAGGTGTATTGGAAATCTTTAGTTTCTGAATCTATCAAATCTTTTTCCAACAGTTCATTAATTGCCAATGCAATATCTGATACCCCAATTTCAGAACTCGCCAATCGGGTCTGCACCAAAATCTTGAGCTTAAAAGAATTGGCAAAAGCTATCCATTTATCCTTATCGCTATCATAGAACAAATCTGTAGAAAAGTTGAAGGTGGAGTTCTCAATATCCAATATGGCCCGATCAATATCGTTCAGGACTTTTTTATAAATATCTATACCGCTTTCCAATCCTGGGTTCGGGTATTCGGATGGGACAACCGCCTCAGTGTAAGGTATTGCCCCCATATAGTCCACCATAGTTATGGTAAGGTATCCCAAAAGCAATTTATTGATGGCGTTATGGAACAATAAGGTTTCATCGTTTTCTGCCAAAGCTTCTATGGTCTTGGAATTGTTCAGGGCCTCAAAATAGCTTTCCCATTCAGTATCCAATACTGTTACGGAGACCAAATCACCATAGGTATCGGTCATTGCTTCATAACGCATAAGATCGTCTGTATTTAATATCATAAGTCCCATTAGGGATTGAAATTGATATTGGATTTCGTTCAAAAGATATTCAGGGTCCGCGCTTTTCGGGGTAAGGAAATTAGGGTTGTCCTGTAAGTCAAAATCAGAAACTTCACACCCTAGCAACGCTATGGATATCAATGCTATTCTACCAAAATATTCTATTGTTCTTCGCATGTGGTTTAAATTATTTTTGAATTAGAAGGACACTGATACATTAATGGCAAACCTTTTTGTTGATGGGACGGTGCTATCCCCATCCAGACCATCACTTTCCGGGTCGTAATTGATATATTTTGGAAAATTGGGGGCTACATACCATAAGTTTCTTGCCGAAAGGGTAAGGTCCATTCTTTTGAACGGCAATCTGTCAGCTTTTTTTGGTTTCAACGTGTAGCCTACCGCCACTTCCCTAAGCCTAAAGATCGACGTATCCCACATGGCAAGATCGTTAGCATTGTAATAGTTGGAATAACCCAATCTTCCGCTATTTAATTGAATATTATTGGGAATTTGATTTCCATTGGCATCCAATAATGGTTCGCCTGTAACATCGTCCGCCAAAAAACCAGGCAACACAAATGACCCTTCTCTATCCTCGGTTTCCTTTGCCACGCCCCGTTCAAGCATATTTTTTACCGCTGTGGAGTAAATTTCGCCCCCATGGCGGTATTCGATTTGAGCACTGATCGAAAAACTCCCGATACCAAAGCTATTTATATTGGTAAGCCTCCAATCTGGATTGGGATCTCCAATAACTTTGTTGGGCAGGCCAATATCGTTACTGGTAATTACTTCACCTACTCTGGTCGCCGAGCCATTGCCATTGATCAGTAGGTTTCCATCCTCATCCCTTAAGGCATAGTCCCCTTTTATAACACCAAAAGGCTCGCCTTCCACGGCAAATCTATCTTCACGGATATTTATATCCGCTCCGGTTGGCGTGGTTTCACGAACCATGGATTCGTCCGCAGTGACTATGTTCCTGAAATTCCAACGAAATTTATCCCCTCGAAAAATATCGACACCTAGATCAACCTCGATTCCTTCACTATCTATCCTTCCTAAGTTTATAAACTGATCATCGTATCCAGTGGCCGGGGCTACCGGCGACTCTACAATCTGGTCTTCCGATACGCGTTGATAAACGGACACCTCTAAAGAGGCTCTATTGTGAAACAGTTTGGATTCTATACCAAACTCAATTTCTTTATGCAGTTCTGGTTTTAAATTTAGATTGGCGTAGCGGGTACTATATCTATTGGTTACCGGATAGGTTCCGTCGGGAGCGGCAAACCTCAAGGGATCAATGATCAATGTACTTCGCGTTCTATACGGCGCGGGATACCCTGATGATGTTGCATACGCTCCCCTAAATTTAAGATAGTTAAGTGTGTTTCCTCCAAAATTAAACGCACTGGTCGGAATAAACGATAAGGATGCCCCTGGGTAGAAAAGTGATCGGTTATCTTTTTCTACCGTACTGCCCCAATCGTTTCTACCAGATATTGTGGCATACAAATAACTCTTGTACGCAAATTGAAATTGACCAAAGGCACCAGCCAAATTCTCGTTGGTACGGCTGTAGCTGGATTCCGTTACGGTAAAATTACTCGGTC